>CAZBOU010000003.1:0-185482 GCA_964493625.1 uncultured Caldisericota bacterium | reverse complement strand
CGAGGCCGATGGTACTTGTTGGGAAACTGACTGGGAGAGTAGGAAGCCGCCAGCCCGAGAAATCTATTTATTTTAGATTTCACCCTCCATTTTCGCACCTCCTTTTTTTCCTTCCCTTTTATTTATTTCCGACCCCCTTTTCAATAGGGGGTCTTTTTTTATATCCTTTCAAATACTCATTTTATGGTATAATTGAACTATGCATCAAAAAGAAGTACGAATTTTTGAACTTGGTATTGAACGTTTACAAGGAGGCAGTTTTCACGCATACAAAGAAAACGATTCTCTATTTATACAGCGTTCTAGTAAAGGTGCTATCTTCGAACAACCAACAACAAAAATGATCCAACACCCCAATTGGGCTCTTTTCTTTAATGTTATGAAGCAACATACAATATGGAATCTTGAAAAAGAATATGGAGCTGATCTTGTTGCTACTTTATGGTGGCATATAAATATAGAAACGACAGATCAAAAAGTTGTGTCTTGCGGAATCAATTTGTTCCCAGACCATAAACCCATCGATAGCTCTCCTTTTTATATTTCTTTGAAAGAAGCGATGAAACAAATGACCAATATAACGATGCCAAAATGAACTTGAATAGTACCTTTATACGATCCATCCATATTGAAAACTATCGATCTTTAAAAACATTTCATATTTCACCCCTTGTTCCTTTTACAGTTTTTCTTGGAAAGAACGGATCCGGGAAGTCTACTATTCTAGATTCCTTACTATTCTTATCAGAAGGTATACAAGGGGGTATCCAAAAAACATGCAAAGAAAAAGGAGGGATTTTAGAACTACTTTCTAAAGACTCTTCCGACTCTTTTTCAATTTCTATCGAGTTATACGATGATGTCTCATGTGACTCGTTAGAATATTCAATACATATATCCCAGGACAATGGAATCCCTTATGTAAAAAAAGAAACTATTACTGACCTTTCTACCTCTATACAACTTTTGTGTTTTGAGTCAGGGAATGGCGTTGTTCGATTTACGGAGAACAATACCCTTCAGGAAAAGAAAGAAAAGCTTGTTAGTACTGATATTTTAGCTCTTTCCATTTTTGCCAATTTGTATCCCTTCCATGCATGCCAACTTATCTATAGATTTCTGTTGCACCTTCGTGTATTCGATTTTCAAGTTCATAATCTTCGAAAAGCACCTCTATACGTTAATAACGATTCTTTATCGCAAAGTGGGGATAATATCGCTAACATTTTATACTCTATTCAACAGAATGAGCCTGATACCTATCAAAAAATAGTATCCTTTCTTCAAGATCACATCCCTTCTTTAGATACTATTGAATCTCGACATGACCCTGTTTTAAATGTGAATCAAATCTTTATGACTGACAAAGGATTTCTCCATCCTATTGGATCAAAATATATCTCCAGTGGAACCTTAAAAATGTTGGCCTACTACATTTTATTACTACAACCAAATGACTATAGCTTTATTGGGTTGGAAGAACCAGAAAACTATATTCATCCATCTTTTATTAATGATTTAACAGAGTTTTGCAGGCAGACATCTGAAGATAAACAAATTGTAATTTCAACTCATTCTCCTTTCTTTGTTAATGCAATGAATCCAGACGAAGTATGGGCATGCAAGAGAAATGAAGAAGGTATTACTATATGTGATAACCTAAAACAAAACGATCCCATACGAGCCTATGTAGAAAATGGAGCAAAGATCGGGCATTTATGGTCTGAAGGATATGTAGAAGAATAAATGCATTTTGAAATTTTAACAGAAGAAATGTCAGCTGTTGCTGCTTTGCAAATTATTGTTCCGAGAATTGTTCCAGGCACATCTCTATCATTTCATGCCTACCAAGGGAAATACGATTTGTTTAAAAAAATCCCAATTCAGCTAAAAGGATATGCAGCAAATCCCCATAAAAATTGGAGATATATTGTTCTTACTGACCGAGATCAAGAGGATTGTGAAATGATAAAAAACAGAATAGACTCCATTGCTTCCGATTGTAAATTAATACCTTCTACTGAGACTACAAGTCTTCATTACAATTTTTTAGGACGTATTGCAATCGAAGAATTAGAAGCTTGGTTTTTTGGTGATCTTGAAGCCATTCACAAAGCCTACCCCAAAGTTGACTACAATCATCTTTCTAGATGTTCTGATTATGCCGATCCTGACAATATACAAGGAGGAACATGGGAGGCTTTGTTTCAAGAGTTAAAACAAGCCAAATATGTTCGACGAGGGTTACCAAAAATCCGAACAGCAAAGGCTATAGCAAAATATATGAATCCTGATATAAATCGATCTGCCAGTTTTCGGGCTTTTAGAGATGGACTTCGCAGATTACGAAAGACTGTACTATGATTGAAATAACAGATTTAACGTTACAATTTGGCTCGAAGAGAATCTTCGATCACTTACGCTGGATGATTCCTTATGGGAAAAAAGTTGCCTTAACGGGGGTCAATGGAGCTGGGAAAACAACCCTGTTAAGGTGTATTTTAGGACAAGAAGATCGATATCAAGGAAAAATTGAAATTGCAGGGAATCCAACGATTGGATTTTTACCACAAGAGTTGGATGTTTTATCCTCTGACACGCTTTTTGATTATATCAAAAGGGAATCTGGGTATGAGAGTTTAATGACTCAGTTTCTAGAAGCTGAAGCCTTATTCCAGAAACATTCCCAAGATGAAAAAAAGCTGTCTGCAATTGGTACAAAATATGAACACCTACTTCATCGATTTCAATTGCTTGGCGGCTATGAGTTCGAATCCAATGTAAAAAAAATATTATCAGGCCTTGGTTTTTCTCAAGATGATTGCTTTAAAAAATGTACGGATTTTTCTGGTGGTTGGAAAATGCGTATTCATCTTGCAAAAATCTTGTTTACTTCTCCTGATATTATGCTGCTTGATGAACCCACAAATCACCTTGATATTGCCAGTATTGAATGGCTTGAGCAATATCTTCGTTCCTATGAAGGGACAATGATTGCTATTTCTCATGATCGCATGTTTCTTAACCATTGCATTGATAAAATTGCAGAACTCACCAATTGTAAAATAGCCGAATATCCAGGCAATTACGATGCTTATATCCAGCAGTCTGAACAGAAGAAGACAGAACTCTTCCAAGAGAAACAAAGGCAGGATGAATGGATTGAGAATACCACTGCCTTTATAAACCGCTTTCGATATCAAGCTACAAAAGCCAGTGCGGTACAAAGTCGTGTTAAGATGCTAGATAAAGTAGAAAGAATTCAAATCGACCCACCACCCAAAAGAATATCCCTTCGTTTTCCTCCTTGTGAAAGATCTGGTCTCAAGTCTGTGGAATTGTCTTCTGTTACTAAAAAATATGACAATCAAATGGTGTTAGACTCTATTGACCTGACCATTGAACGAGGAGAAAAGGTGGCACTAGTGGGGAAAAATGGTGCTGGTAAATCGACGTTATCGAGATTGATGTCAAAGACCGAAGAACCAACATCTGGTGAGGTAATATGGGGAAAAAATGTTCATGTTGGCTTTTATGCACAAGAAAGTGCCCAAAATGTGAATTACCAAAAAACAGTATGGGAAGAGATACAATCCATTGATACAAAAGCAAATGATCTTGAAAAACGTACACTTCTGGGGGCCTTTTTGTTTACTCAAGAAGATATGTACAAATCAATTTCAGTTCTTTCAGGAGGAGAGAAGTCAAGGCTTGCTCTTTGTAAAATGCTCTTACAACCACACAATTTGATGATTCTAGATGAACCAGGGAACCATTTGGATATATACACAAAAGAAATATTCCAAAGAGCTTTAATAGCGTATGATGGAACACTCGTTATTGTATCACACGACCGTTTCTTTTTAGATACAATTGCCACTCGCATTGTTGCTATTGAAGATGCAAAAATTCACAACTACATGGGCAATTACAGTTATTATATCCAAAAAAGGAAAGACCTAATGACTTCTTCTCCCACTTTAAATACCACTGAAAACTCTGAAAAAACAAGTAAAGAAGAAAAGCCCAAAAAAACCAAGGAGCAAAAACGTGTGGAATCAGAATTTAGAAAAAAAATTCAGCCTTACAAAAATCGTGTGTATGATATGGAAATGCAATATGAGAAATGGGAATTAAAAAAGAAGGAAGCAGAAGAAATGCTCTGCGAGAAAACTATTCACGAAAATCCTCAAGCATTGATGGATGCGACTCAACAATTACGAGAATCCCAAGAAGAAATGGAAAAAGTGATTCAGCAATGGGAGCTTGCGCAAAAAGAATACGATGAAGTGCTTCGAACAAAACCACAGTAATCTATATATCTACATTCTTCTACTGGAGTGAATACTGAATCGTGATTTCTTGCAATGATCCATTCCAAAAAACCTCACAACCAAGTGATTCAGCCACAAAACGAACAGGAACAAATGTTCTCCCTGGCGGAAGAATAACGGGTACAACAGCATGATTTTTTTCATCAATCCACTGTTCTTCTCCATTTATTTTTGCGATGGGGTTACCAATCCAGCAATCAATGTGAATTGAATCTACTTGAATGGTTATCTTCTTGGTTTCAGGAAACCACTGGATGCTTCCGTGCAAAGGTTTTGCAACGTACACAATGGGCAAACTAGTTCTGTCCTCAAGAATAACAGGTTCAACATCCATTTGTATTTTCTTGTTGTTGACAAAATACTCTTTCAGACCGATATAGAATTTTAGAACAATTGATTCTGCGGATCCTTTTTCGGTTGTGTATCCTTTCGAAATCCAATCGCTCAAAGTGCCATCTAGAATATATGGCTCTCTGAAATCATGGTACAGTAAATCGTGGGTAAAATTTTGAACATTTTCTTTGGATGTACCATATACGACGGTTGGTTTGGTATGATCTAGAGACGGAAGAATATCTAATAAATCTTCATGAGGGCAATGTATTGCACCTTTGATGTGGTGAAACATATATTGATCTGATATATCTAACACTTGATAGGAGGACAGTGATTCATGAACAGTTTTCATATCAATGACAGAAAAAGAACGAATTGACTTTTCTACCTGGCTTAGAATACTATAACCTCTCCGAGAATGGATTGAGGAGTGGTCTGATAAAGATCCATATGCCCATAAAATACGCAAATCTCCTTCTGTTGGAAACTCTTTGTCAAAAAGATCTCCTGTCGATAACTTGCGACGAAACTCAAAATGGATGGTCTCTTGTTGATGCGAAAGAGCAAAATACTGAATATTATTGGTACCACCTAAGGTTGTGTCAAAAGGATGGGGTCCAAATTCTTTTGTCCCATAACTATCGGTTGCATGAGATACCCCGTCAGTTATCCATCCTTGAATAATGTCGGCTCCTTTCATTTTACTCTCTGGATCAAGTCCTATTGCGCACCATCCTGTAGTATTTGCAATGATTCCGCCTTTGAGGATATCGTCAACAATGGTGTAATGAAAAGACCAATCTTGATTCTTGTTGGTATAGGAAGCCTTATACTCCATTGGCTCAACAATGCCATTCAAATCAGGAAATTCTAGCATGCTGTGGCATACCGAATGAATGGTTGGATACAGTCCAATTGGTTGTAAGAATAAAATCGTAACGAGTGCAATACTCACCGCAAAAAACCTCATATGATCCTCCTTAAAGAGTATATGTAAGTATACCATGCAAAATTGAATCCAGATACCTTGCGTTTACAAAGGTATCTTTTAGGATTACAGTAAGACGATATTTATTTCTATTGGAGGTTGAAATGTCAGAGATACAAGTATATTTGTGCAATAGGAACAAGTGGTGGATCGTCCTGATACAAGGAATCCTCTTTTTTCTATTTGGAATTGCAATTTTGGTTTGGCCAGGGCAAACAGCAGTACTCTTTATGCAGATAACAGGCATCTTTCTTATAGTCAGTAACATAGTTCAGCTGTTTCACTGGAATGAATTACGACCGGGAAAATCTCCTGCTTTTGTTGGAGGAATGAGCATTGTAACTTCATTGTTGGGGATTATTCTTGGTGTTTTTATACTTCTCTTACCAGTGCACAGTATGCTAATTGTTTTCATCATGATAGGAGTATGGCTTTTTATGGGAGGGGTTATGAACATTTTCTTTGTTGCAAAAAGAAATTCGATTTACCCCCACCAGAAGGGTTCCATTTTCTATGGTATCATGATGATTGTTCTTGCCATTCTATTCGTTCTTTTCCCAATGACTGGTGTCATGTCTACGATCATCTTGATTGGTATTTACTCGATCTTAATAGCACTCTATATCGTGTTTTCGGCATTCCACATAAAGCAAGGTTGTTCAAGCCCTGAATAACGATTTCTAAAAATGTAGATTACTCAGGATCGCTTTTTTGTGCAAAGGATTCTATTTCTTTAATAAGTATCGAGTTTGCATCAGGTAAATCGAAGTCTTGTATTCTCTGTTGAATGGTTGTTTTGGATTCAAATGCATCTTGAATACTTTGGATAAAACGCTCAGTAGTGCAAGAATTTTGTGCAAGGACTTGTAGTAATCCTTTTTCCTCAAAATATTTTGCGTTTTTCATTTGTTCCCCACGGCTGTATTTTTTTGGTAAGGGGATTAGTATCATGGGTTTTTGAAGATAGAGCCCTTCGAACATTGAATTTGCACCGGCTCTTCCAACAATAACATCAGCACATGCATACAAATCTGCTAACTCCTTTTCTGCAAAACGAATTCCTTTATAACAGGAGTCGTCTACATGGTATTGTTGATCGGACCCTGTGATATGGATGATTTGGTATTGGCACAATAAATATGGAATGGATGTTTTTACAAGGTCATTGATAAAAACAGAACCTTGGCTACCACCCATCACGAGTATTACTGGCTTTTTATCTGTAAAGCCACAATACTTTAGACCCTTTTTGGCATTTCCTTGCAGGAGTTCTTTTCGTATGGGGTTTCCAGTGTATTGCGAGTGTTTCATTTGGATAGGAAAAGAAGTATAAATCTTAGTAGCAACTCGATTGATAAGCTTGTTAGCAAGACCAATAGAAAAGTCAGATTCATGGGTAAGAACGGGGATTCCTAATTTGTGTGCAGCATAGGATGGAGGAACAGAAACAAAGCCACCCTTGGAAAACAAGAGAAGTGGTTGAATGGTGGATAGCAAGGAAAGGCTTTCTTTATAACCTTTCCGAATGCGCAAAAGATCGGATATATTCTTGAGGCTTAAATTGCGACGATATTTACCTGATCGGATGCTGTGGAATACAATATTGTACTGATGCTGAATGTTCCATTTCTCAATGATGCGATGTTCTGGACCATTCGAAGTGCCTATATAATGAATAAACCAATTGTTTTGATAAAGGTGGTTGATAATGGCAATATTGGGGAAGACATGACCAGCAGTTCCACCGCCTGTAAATACAATCAATTTCATTGTGTCCTCCTAGTATAAGGCCTATGGGCGCAAAGAGTGATTCAATAAAAAAAACCAGGACTCCACATCCTGGTTTTTTTTATTGAAACATAACCCCAAGGGCTCTTTGGTTCTATGACCATAAAAATAGTGTAGCCATATCGAATATAAAATTGGTAACAAAATAGTTACAACAAGTAAAACCAATTGAACAATGGGTACAAATACAAGAAAAGAGCTATGGAAAACACGCAAAAGCCAATACCGATTGCCAAAAGATACTGTATACCCCTATGATAAACTTGCGGAGAGTCTTGTTTGACAACTATTTTGACTTCCTTTTGAATGTTTTTGAGTAGTGATCTTTGTTTGCCATGTTCTAGAAGGAGTCGGTACGTTTTAAAAAAAGTTCTTTTAACAACGATTGATTGATTGCGATTTAGAAGAATAAATTGTTGACCCTTTTGCTCAAAAGGGATATTGATACGAAGTAAAACCTTAACAAGAAGGGGAGTAAGGTCGTCGTTTAGGCATATTATTCGAAACTCCGATGGGACAACAATCCACAGTAGAAAAAGGTCAATAAAAAACAGAAGATAAATGATAACAATTCCAATCCATTGGTCTTGTAGAAACAAAAAAAAACCAGCCACTGCTAAAATGCACAAAAAAAGTGTTCCTATAAGCTTTTGATCAGAGACATAGGGACGTTTATACCAAAAGACCATAAGGGAAAGAAACATTGCATACAGGGCTAAGCAAAAATAGATACAGATAACGAACAAGCCAATATTCAAAGAAAGAAAATTTACAGCATGCATCTTGCCCTCCTGCACAATAACTTTCTTATATTATAGGATGTTGTTATGAAAACGGAAAAATTTTGTATACTTTTTTTATAAACTACCTAAAGGATTGTACATGATATCAAGTGTTAGGCCCCTTGATCGAGAAATATCTGATACGATGCAGCCACTCTACCGCTATGTTTTAACAGAACCTGCCGGGCAATACTTTGATTCTTTGTTTCAACCACAGCTTACACCAAAACAGATGTTGTCTTTAGGAGTTTTTGGTGGCAAGTATATGACAGATTGTACCAATGAATTTCCATCTACCTGGTTTACGCATGCCAAGCTCTGCCACGAGAAGCACGATCCAACCTTGAACTACTTCCACGTGAATGCATCCCAACCACTTCGTGTCTGGCAAGAAAAAGGATGGATCTACCACGAGGATCCAAGAGGCTGGTTTCAATGGTATTGCAGGTATTATCTTGGACGAAGAATTCCATTTGAAGATGCAAGACAAATCAAACGTTGGACATCCATGCGAAGGCATGTATCTCAGTTGCAAAAGAATTGTATACCCGGCGATATTCAATGCAGACCTAAGCAAAGACAAGCATTGTTACACTGGGCCTATGATACACGAGTATTATAATGAATCTATACGACGACCTAGTAATCGTTGTCCAATAACATGGATCCAAAAATGCAACACAATATAAACGATAGTGGGATTGAGAACCAATCAAATGAACGTCGTTTGCAAGCATTGATTCGAGTATTGCAGTATCAACATGATGATATTCCTTCATTGATGTACAATGCACTCCACGAAGCTGTCAACATTACTGGAAGTGAAGTCGGTTATGTGTATCACTATAACAATGAAACGCAGAAATTTGATGACAGATCTTTTTCGTCCGTTTTTACAAAAAAAGGACAAAATTTTTCTAAAACAACATTTGATGTTGCAAAAGATACAACGATTCTGCAACGCGTAATGCATGACAAAAAATCTATTTTTGACAATCACTACCAGGAATCAACCCGAGCCACTTCAGAAGGACACCAGGGAAACATCGGCATTAGCAAATATCTGGCAGTACCGGTGTTTTTTGCAGAAAAGATCGTTGCTGTTGTTGTTACCGCCAATAAACAAGAAAACTATACGACTACAGATGAGCTACAAGTAAGACTCTTAATGGACGGAGTCTGGCATATTGTAGAAAACAAAAAGGCAAGACGAGAAGTTGAGTACGAGAAAACGATTCAGCATAATTTAGCAGTGAGTCTTTCCAACTCTCCCCTAGGGATGATGTACTGGAAATATCACAATGGTGTTGCTACTGTGTTGGAATGGAATCGTACAGCAGAAAAGATCTTTGGTTGGACCTCAAAAGAAATGGTTGGGTGTAACTTTTTAGATAAACTGTATTACCCCGACGATATAGAAAATTCACGCAATCGAATACAGAGGCTACAAAAAACCAAGGAATCTCATCATTTTCAAAATAAATGTTATGCCAAAAACAACCAGCTGCTAACTATTAAATGGTTTGTCAGCTATATCAAAAAAGATGACGACCAGACTATATATGGCATGTCTCTGGCAGAAAATTTAACCGAAATAGAACAATCGAAACAAAATGTTGAGTTGATAAAAAAGCAGTTTGAGTATGCTTTAGAAGGATCTAGGGCTGGCTCTTGGGACTGGTATATTCCTATTGATGAGCTATATGTGAATGATCGATGGCTAGAGATCGTTGGTTTTGATGAGCACCAAATCCAAGCTCTTGGATTTGCTTCGAAAAGGGACTTTTGGTTGCACTCCATCCACCCTACTGATATAGACCTTTACAAAAAAGAAATTAATAGACACCTAACCAAAGAAACCGACTACTACCACTGTGAATATAGAATACTCTGCAAAGCAAAACAATGGATTTGGATTGAAGATCGTGGAAAGATAACGCAAACTAGTGACTCTGGGAAACCAACTAGAATGAGCGGTACTATACAAGACATAACCTATCAAAAAGAAATATATCAAGAATTAGAAATTCGTAATGAACTGTCTAGTGCCTTTCTGGAACAACCTGGAACCTCTGTTTTTGCAAAGATTCTGCAGGCAATTTTACGTGTAACAGGAAACGAAAATGGAGTTATTGGTTACTTTAGAGAAAACGAAACCTGCACTATTGCGGCAATCACAAATCAACCAATTAAAACGTCACACCACCAGCCACCCTTTAACCTTTTCAAAAGGGAATGGGGAAAAACTGTTTGGGGGAAATTTCTACTTACCAAAGAAAAAACACCATCGTTGCCCTTGAAGTTTTCTCTCTTACCGGGATATACATCTTTTACTCGAGCGATCCTTACTCCAATCTATTACAACGAGGAACGAGTAGGGTTTTTTATTGTAGAGGATAACGCAGAGTACCAGCCTTCTTCTACAAGGAGTTTGGTACAAATCATAGCAACACGAATAAGTCCATTGTTTCATTCTCGCTTACAGACAATTCTTAATGAAGAAAAACGCTTTGTTGCTGAGCAAAACCTCATAGCCTCTGAAGAAAAATTGGAAATAGCCCTGGATGCCTCCAATATTGGTTCTTGGGAATGGCACATTGAAAAGGATCTTTTGACCTTTGACGCTCGGTGTATTCGAATGCTGGGATATACAGAAGATGAATTCAAGAAGAAAGGCATTTCTCGCTGGAATCAAATTATTCATCCCAAAGATATCGATAAAAACGATAGTGATTATCGTCACTATTATTTCGGTTCGAAACCCCATCATGGAGTAGATGTGAGAATGGTACATCAAAGTGGCTCACATATTTGGGTGAGTAAAAGAGGAAAATTCACAAAGTTTGATTTGGAAGGAAAACCTGTCCAAATGAACGGAACCGTTACTGATATAACAAATCTAAAGAATGCTCAGATTGAGGCCAAATCACAAAAAGAAGAATTAGAGTGGTTGTCGCTCGGTCATCAAGAGCTATTAAAGAAAATTACCGCTAGTAGTTTGTTTCAGTATCTAGCCGATAGCTTATCGACAAAGATACCGGATAGTTTGCTTTTTGTTCTTGAATCTTCACTTGATCAAAAAACTCTTCATATGAAATCTGTATCAACTACATCAAAATCAATGAAAGAAAAAATCTTTCAATGGATGATTCCTCAGCTCTCGCGGTATAACATTCAGATTACAGATGACTATCAACCAATTTTAGCGAGTAAAACATTGTTTGAAGTTCCTATAAGCCTTTTGTTAGATTCCATGGGCTTTTTCTCCAGAACATTTACGAATTTTTTGAACCGAGTAGTTGGTGTCAAAAAGATGCACATGATTGGCCTAACAGGTAACAAGGGTCATTTGGGAAGCGTTATTCTTGTACAACTTAAGGATACCCCCTTGCCCAATGTAAAAACCATAGAATCTTTTGTATATAAGGCATCCCTTGTATTAGAAAGAATTCTACTAGAAACCGAAGAAAAAGCCAGTAAAATACGTCTAGAGCAAGTAACTGAACATGCAAAGTCCATTATTTGGGAAACAGATACTGATGCGAAACTATTGTTTATAAGTTCTTATGTTACAGAGCTTTTAGGATATTCTCCTGAAGAACTGATCCAGTCTAAATCTTGGTATGAACTCCATACAAGTAATGAAATAGATAGAATGAAAGACCTTTTTAAAAGAAAAATTCAACAAGGAAAACCTTTTAAAAATGTATTTACTGAGTTAAAAAAGAAAGATGGGGCTATTTTGTATGTTTCTTCAAACGCCGTACCGATATGGAACAATGAAACAGTGGTTGGATTTCGAGGTGTCGATTTCGACATTACACTTTTGAAAAATATTGATCAAGCGAAAAATGAATTCATCAACACTGTATCACATGAAATGAGAACCCCTTTGACGGTGGTGAAAGAAGCCAATTTAATTTTGGAAATGGGTACTTTAAATGATCAACAAAAGAATGTTCTCCAGATAAGTAAAAAAAATGTAGATCGCTTATCTAGAATCATTAACAATGTATTGGACTATCAGAAATTGCAAGCCAGAAAAGTGGTATTGTCTTATGAAGCCATCGACTTACGGGAGTTTTTTGAGGATATCTATGAGTCCTACATTGTTGTTGCAAACAAAAAGAATATTCAACTCGATATTCAGGTCAAAACCAAAAATCCATTTTTGACAATTGATGAAGACAAGCTGTATGAAGTGTTAGGAAATCTACTAGACAATGCTATTAAGTACACAGAAACAGGCTTTGTCCGTATCGTAGTGCAAGATGCAAATGCGAAAACTCTACGATTCATTGTTGCTGATTCAGGTATAGGCATTGATAACAATGAAATACCAAAATTATTTAAAGTGTTTTCTCAAACATCTACTGTTCATAGTAGACGTTCTGGAAGTACTGGTTTAGGGTTGGCCATTTGCAAAGAGATCGTTGAGCTTTTCCAAGGAACCATTCAAGTTGAATCAAAAGTCGGAGAAGGTACGACTTTCGTGATTGATCTACCAAGGCGGTAACCGACAGATGGAATAGTTCCTCAATGCTGTCACCTTGTGGGTTGCGAATTCTTTTTTTCAGCGTATATTATGCTTATAATCTCTAATAATAAAGTGGGGTACGTTATGACTAGAAAAATGAAGTCCATGGATGGCAATACAGCTGCCGCCCATGTAGCATATGCTTTTACAGATGTCGCTTCCATTTTTCCAATTACACCTTCTTCTACTATGGCAGAATATATGGATGCTTGGGCTGCCAATGGAAGAAAGAACTTGTTTGGACAAACAGTTGATGTTGTTGAAATGCAGTCAGAAGCGGGAGCTTCGGGAGCAGTTCACGGATCATTAGCTGCTGGAGCTTTAACTTCTACATTTACTGCATCTCAAGGTCTTTTGCTTATGATCCCAAACATGTACAAAATTGCTGGTGAATTATTACCCGGCGTTTTCCATGTGTCTGCAAGGGCTGTCGCCGCACATGCCTTATCCATTTTTGGCGATCACTCCGATGTTATGGCAACTAGACAAACAGGGTTTGCGCTATTAGCATCTGGAGGGATACAAGAAGTAATGGATCTGTCTGCTGTTGCTCATTTATCTGCTATAGATGGTAGAGTCCCATTTGTACATTTTTTTGATGGGTTTCGTTCTTCTCATGAGATTCAAAAGATTGAGGTTTATACCGACGAAGAATTACATTCTATGCTCGATTACGATGCTGTAGAAAAATTCAGAGATCAAGCATTGAATCCCGATCACCCCAAAATTATGGGTACTGCTCAAAATCCTGATATTTTCTTCCAAGCCAAAGAATCTGCCAATCGCTTCTATCAAGAGCTACCTGCTTTTGTTGAAAAGAATATGGAAAAGATCTCTACCATTACAGGAAGACGATATCACCTCTTTGACTTCTACGGTGCCACTGATGCAGATAAAGTCATTATTGCCATGGGTTCAGTAACAGAAACCATCGAAGAAACAGTCGATTATCTGGTATCCAAAGGAGAAAAGGTTGGAGTTGTTAAAGTGCGACTCTATAGACCCTTTAGTATTGATCATTTTGTCAAAGCATTACCCTTAACTGTCAGAAAAATTGCAGTTTTGGACCGAACCAAAGAACCTGGCTCTATTGGTGAGCCTTTATACCTAGATGTACGCAACGTTTTTTATCAAAAAGAGGATTCTCCTGTAATTGTTGGGGGACGCTATGGTTTAGGGTCGAAAGATACAACTCCCTCTCAAATAAAAGCTGTATTTGATAATCTCGCACTGGAAACTCCTCGTGATCAGTTTACAATTGGAATCGAAGATGATGTCACATTCACTTCGTTGCCCCAGATGGAACGTATTGTAACAGCACCCAAAGAAACCATTCGTTGTAAATTTTGGGGCTTAGGGTCTGATGGAACTGTGGGAGCAAATAAAAGTGCCATAAAAATTATTGGTGACAATACTGATTTGTATGCACAAGGATATTTTGCCTATGATTCAAAAAAATCTGGTGGTGTCACAGTCTCTCATTTACGATTTGGGAAAAAGCCTATTAAGTCAACCTATCTTATTGATGAAGCTGACTACATCGCTTGTCACAATCAATCGTATGTCCACCAATACGATGTTTTAGAAGGGTTAAAACCCAAGGGAACATTTGTTCTGAATTGCCAATGGAATGTAGAGGAGTTAGAAGAGAATCTTCCTACTTCAATGAAGTCTGCCATTGCCACTAACGACATTGACTTCTACACGATTGATGCAACGAAGATAGCAGAAGAAATTGGACTTGGCAATCGTATCAACATGATCATGCAGGCTGTATTTTTCAAGCTATCCAACGTTCTTCCATTAGAGGAAGCCATAGCATTGCTAAAGGATGCTATTCAAAAATCTTATGGAGCCAAAGGCGAAGATGTTGTCAATATGAATAATATCGCTGTTGACAAAGGGATTGAGAATCTAGAAAAAATTTCTGTTCCCGCATCTTGGAAAAACCTCCCTGCTGAAGTCTCAGAAACGAACCAAAAGGAACCTCCTTTCATTCAAGATATCCTACGACCTATGAACAAACAAAAAGGTGATACACTCCCTGTAAGTGCATTCGCTGGAAGAGAAAATGGAGAATTCCCTTGTGGCACAAGTGCTTATGAAAAAAGAGGGATTGCCATCCATGTTCCTCATTGGTTACCAGAGAATTGTATTCAATGTAACCAGTGTTCTTTTGTTTGTCCTCATGCTGTTATAAGACCTTTCTTGCTTAATGCCGACGAAATGGAACAAGCTCCTGAAGATTTCAGAACTATGAAAGCAAAGGGCAAAGGGATTGATTCATACCACTTCGTCATCCAAGTAGATCCTTTGGATTGTACTGGGTGTGGGAACTGCGCTGATATCTGCCCTTCTAAAGAAAAAGCTTTGGTTATGAAGTCCATTGATTCGCAGATTCATGAACAGAAGAATTTTGACTGGGCTGTTTCCACTGTATCTGAAAAAACTGCGGATATTGACAACATTCATACTGTGAAAGGTTCCCAGTTTATAAAACCATTGTTTGAGTTCTCGGGCGCTTGTGCTGGATGCGGAGAAACGCCGTATGCAAAAGTGGCAACTCAGTTGTTTGGTGATCGCATGCTGATAGCAAATGCGACGGGTTGTTCTTCAATTTGGGGAGCCAGTGCTCCTTCTATTCCCTTTTGCAAAAACGCTGTTGGAAAAGGTCCTGCATGGGCAAATTCCTTGTTTGAAGACAATGCTGAATATGGTTTTGGCATGCTCTTGGCTGTTGACCAGATACGCAATCGATTGGAGAGATTAATCCAAGAAGCTCTTCAGCTTGATATTGGCGAAGAAGAAAAAACCATCTTTCAATCATGGTTAGAGAACAAGAATGACGCCACAGGTTCCAAAAAAGCAACGCTACAAATAATGTCTCTGTTTACAAAGCCATATACTGGAAGATTGAAAGAGATAATGAACGATCTTCAACAGCGAAAAGATTTCCTACTGAAAAGATCTGTTTGGTCTTGGGGCGGAGATGGCTGGGCCTATGATATAGGCTATGGCGGTCTTGATCATGTTCTTGCTTCTGGAAGAGACATGAATATTTTAGTATTTGATACCGAAGTCTATTCCAATACTGGTGGACAGTCTTCTAAGTCGACTCCCGGAGCTGCGGTAGCAAAGTTTGCTGCAGCAGGCAAGCGTACCAAGAAAAAAGACTTAGGGAGAATGTTAATGACCTATGGCTATGTGTATGTTGCTCAAGTTGCTATGGGTGCAAACAAAAATCAATTGATGAAAGCATTAACTGAAGCCGAGGCATATCCTGGTCCCTCCCTCATTATTGCATATTCACCCTGCATAAGTCATGGTTTACAATTGGGTATGGGCAAAACACAAGAACAAGAGAAAAGAGCTGTGGAAGCAGGATACTGGCACCTTTATCGCTACAATCCTATGCGAAAAGAAGAAGACAAGAATCCCTTTGTCTTGGATTCAAAAGAACCCACAGCGTCCTTCCAAGACTTTATTCGAAGTGAAGTTCGTTATACTTCTTTGGAACAATCCTTCCCAGAAATTGCCCCCGAGCTTTTCAAAAAAGCAGAAGAAGACGCCAAGGAACGGTACAAAGCATATAAGAAAATGGATGAAGAAGGTTGTGTCTAGGCCAATCTATCTACCCACATAAAAAAAGCCCGGGTTCAACCCGGGCTTTTTTTATTGTATTCACTCTTAACGATGAACCGGCAGAGTTTTTTCAATCAACGATCAAAAGATTTCGTTTTTTTTCTTTTCTTTCATTTGAAGGTAGTACTTTGTAAGAGATGCAAGAAGTATTGCAATGCCAGCGATTGAAAAGGAAACTAGTAACATATGGTCCGTTTCAAGTATTCGAATCTGTCCTTGTGTGAACCATGCATTGGGCCACGTATAATGACGATGAGCAATGCCAATCAAAGCCCAAACAAAAACAAGTACAGCGACTGGATCAAAGCGTTTCCACAAATACTTTATTGCCAGTATTAGAGCTATCATCAACAAGATAATTGTCCAAGTAGCTGGAGAAAAAATCCCCACGAAAGTCCAATTCGCTTTGATTTGCATTTTGGATAGAAAAGAAGCAATATTCAGTATTGTAGCCAGTGTTATCCATGCAGTGTATAGGCTGAAGGGAAACTTAACAAACCATTTTTCCGTGACTGTGAATTTGCGGTCTTTTCGAATGTTGGCATACAAACGAAGAAGAGTAATGAGCAGAGCTATCATGACAAGAACAGATACCCAAATTAGGTCGAACTGATAAGTTACTAGCCACAGAACGTTAAACAGGCATGTATAGAGAAAAAGATTCCCTATAAGATTCAGGTGATTGGACTTGCTTACAGGTGTTTGCAACTGGTAGAATGCAAAGAACACTAAGAAAAGATAGATAATCCCCCATATCCCGAACGTAAACCCCGAAGGAGTGATCCAGACTTCATATCGAGCTGCTGCCTGTGTCATATCAACTCCGTTAATGAAGCCACTTGATGCTAACCAGTTGAAAACCAAAGTTATTAAAAGTGCAATAAAATTCATCCATTTTCGTACTGTAGGTTTCATAATCACTCCTTTATAATGTTGATGTCCAAAGACGTAGTTCCGATAGATAATCTTGGGAAACTCCCAAATGCTGAAGCTGTTTAACTAAGCTATTGATGTATTGCGAAGAAGCTTGGTCATATTGACAGGATAAGGATCGAAAGAAAAAGACTTCAAAGTCAAGTTGATTAGTCTTCTTAGAGGCATGAACATTTTCATTTTGAGCAGAAGGAAGTGAAAAAATGGTTTGTTTTTCTTTCAACATTGGGGAAAAATACTCCCTAGCCCAAGAATGTAGATGGTCATGATCATTTTGATTTACTTTCCAAACAACTCCATATACCTTTGCGTAAAAAGAAGGCTGTACATTTGCCACACCACGAGTATTGATGTGAAAACGATAGTGTTCACAAACCCCACCACAATACATTACAGCTTTTGGGCATATACTATGCATAAAATGAGGAAGCATTTCGATGCCGTAGCTAAAATATAGATACATATGTAAATTTTACCTATAATGATAAAAAAAGAAAAGTAATATGAAAAAAATGAAATGGTACAAAAAAATCCGAACGAGAATGTCCTTGTTTCGTTTTAACGGTTGGTTGGTTTTACTCTTTTTATTGGTTTTCTTGTGTTTTTCTTATCTTTGGTGGCTTACATCGCCACATTATGCAGTGTACGTGCTGAAGACAGCACTTGAAAAGAGAGATTATCAAGAATTCCAATCCGTTTGTGATGTCAATTCTTTATCGATTCTTCTTTCCAAGGAGCTAGACATAATACAGCAGCTACAAGGCAATCCAATCCCCTTTATAGAGGAAGTTTTTCCGCAAAATGATTCGACCATTACTGACCATTCTCTTTTTTACGAAAGACTCATCCATGATATTGTTACAAAAAATGATTACTTTTTAGGTAACGTTAATGGCTCTTATCAATCTTTAATGCAATATCTTGCACTTCATAACCTCTATACAGATTTCAAACCTACCAATACAAAATTGACTCATACCCGAACTTCCGCTATTGCTTATATCCCCTTCAATGATCAAAACAATCGGTGTGTTTTCCATATTCACCTTGTCCTGCAAAAAGGAAATCATAAACGTTGGAATTTAAAAAGAGTGGCCAATCTAACGACACTTATCCAATGGATACAAGAGAACCCAATTGCATCGGATGATGAGAGTTATACAAATACACAAACAATGATCAAGGAGATGATCAACAAACCTTCCATTTTCCCCCTTTTTTACTTCAACGCAATTCGTTCTGTGGAGACGTTTTCATCCTATTCATTTCGTGTTACGAATTATGTGTTTGCTGATGATATGCTTGACAAGAAAGAATATATTTTAGTTGAAAAAAATCATGAAAATGATATTCGATTCAAATTTGTACAAGATGATGCTTTAGGTTTTCCCATAGAAAAACGGGAAGCATATCTATCAAAAGGGACGATCTATTATCATCAGTCAGCTCAAGAAGGGTGGATTACTATTGACGAAGAGGCAGCATCACTACATTTAATACATACTCCTGCAGATTGTATGCAAGATATGTTTGCAGGCAAAGAACCTCATCAAATTCTGAAGATGACGGAGAAGGACATCGAAGAATCACAAGTTTTATCTCAGTTTTGGAATCGACCAGAATCTGAAACGGTTATACAGTGCATATGGAAAGAGGAAAAACCGGTTGTATGGTACCTTTTTTTCACACCTCAAGATCGTCTTATAGGAGGGGTATATGATTACTGGGAGGAGGATAAAAAGAAAGTGACAACCATGTTGTTTGAACAAGTGAATGAAGAATTTTATTTCCACTTAGATACTATCGTGGAAAGGTAGAGCAGAAACCAGATATTGTTATGCTCTACCTTTTTTTTGTCGATGTAGACTGCTATTTTTTTGACAAAGTCAGATCTATGTCTTCCAATGCTTTTCTTTGATTTTTATTCAGTGCTTTTGCTGCAGGGATATCAACAAGAATTTTAACAATCAGGTCATCTCTGCGATTTCTTCGACTAGGCAACCCTTTTCCCTTTAATACAACCTCTTCTCCCGATTGAGTACCAGGCAAGATTTTCATTTTTTCAGAACCTTCAATGGTAGGGATGCTTACGGCTGTTCCTAAAATTGCTTTTGTAAAAGGAACATGACAGTCGAATAGAAGTTTGGACCCATTTTTCTTAAACCGAGAATCTTGCTTATACCGCACAGTTACAATTAGATCAGCAACAGAACCACCATTAATGCCAGCATTGCCATATCCTGGATATCGTATTTTTGTTCCCTCTGGAATAGAAGGAGGGATATCGAGTTCTATAGTGGATTCTTTACGTACGCGTCCAAAGCCTTTGCAAGAAGGACACTTTTCTTTAATAACTTTTCCAGTACCTTCACAAGTGGGACATTCAGCAATCGAATTTACGACACCGAAGAAGCTTTGCTGTTGTTGTTGGATATAGCCACTGCCCTTGCAAGTTGAACAGGTAGTTGGGGCTGTGCCTTTTTTGGCTCCCGAACCTCCACAAGAATCGCAAACAATAAAACGTTCAAGACTTATTTTTATTTTCTTGCCATGTATAGCTTCTTTGAAGGTAATATCTGTGGTAAAAAGAATATTGCTTCCAGGACGCCCCATAGGTTTTGTACGATATTGCTGCCTGGCACCACCACCAAATGCACTGAATATGTCATCAAAAATGCTACCTGAACCAGAAAACCCAGATTGTCGGAAAAAATCATTCATGTTTGAAGAAGAACCTTCTCCATAACTTCCTGAACCAGGGGTTTCGTGAAGCCCCGCTGCGCCGTACATATCGTATTGCTGTTTTTTTTTTGGATCGCTGAGTACGTCATATGCTTCGTTGATATCAGTCATTTTTTGAGTAGCATCTGTATCCTTATTGACATCTGGATGATACTTCATGACCAATCTTCGATAGGCACTCTTTATTTCATTAGGGGTGGCATTGCGGTCCACCTCTAATATTTCATAAAAATCTTTGTTTGCCAATGTTGTTACCTACAATTCTTTCTTAGATTTCTTTTGCTTGTCCTTCAGCAGTGTCTTTTGGTTCTTCATCAGAATCTGTTGCATCATCGCTTGGAGTGCCTTCGGAAGTGGTGTCATCGGTAGAAGCATCGGCAGCTTCTTGTTGATAGATCTTTTCACCAACTTTACCAATTAGGTTGGAAACTTCATCCATCAATTTCTTAATTTCTTCCGTATCTTTGTCTTCTTTTAAGGCTTTCTCAAGCTCATCAATTTTATCATTGGCAGCTTTTAGATCTGTTGGGTCTGCTTTTTCTTCCAAATCTTTCATACTTTTTCTTGCAGAGTACACAAGAGAATCGGCTTTGTTACGAGTTTCAATAGATTCTGCTCTCTTTCTATCTTGATCCGAAAACTTTTCTGCTTCTTTTTTCATTTTCTCTATTTCTTCATCAGTAAGTTTATTGGCATTGGTGATAGTGATATGTTGTTCTTTGTTGGTGGCTTTATCTTTTGCTTTTACGGTTAAAATGCCATTTGCATCGATGGCAAACGTAACTTCAATTTGAGGTAAACCTCTTGGTGCTGGAGGTATTCCATCTAAAATAAAACGGCCCAAAGATACATTGTCTGTAGCCATGGTTCGTTCTCCTTGTAAAACATGTACTTCTACACTACTTTGGTTGTCGGCGGCAGTGGAAAAGATTTGTGATTTCGAAATAGGGACAGAAGAATTTCTATCAATCATTTTGGTACAAATACCCCCCAGTGTCTCGATACCTAGTGAAAGAGGTGTAACATCCACCAAAACAACATTTTTTACATCTCCAGTAATGATTCCACCTTGAATAGAAGCCCCCATAGCTACGCATTCCATGGGATCAATTCCGCGTTCAATCTTCTTGCCCATATAGTCTTCGATAATTTTCTGTACGATGGGCATTCTTGTAGGACCACCAACTAGAATGATTTTATCAATATTTTTGGGAGTAAAGTCCCCGTCTTTTAACGCTTGTTCCATGGGTCCCTTAATTTTGTCAATGATAGGTTTTACTAGTTGTTCGAGTTTCGAACGGGTAATTTTGATGTTAAGATGCTGTGGTGTGTTGTTTGCATCAACTGTAATAAAAGGAAGGTTAACATCGGTTTCCAACGTTGTTGATAGTTCGATTTTTGCCTTTTCTACAGCTTCGTATAAGCGATAATGATTGGATTTGTCTTTTCGTAAATCAATGCCTGTATCTTTTTGAAACTGATCGCAGACATAGTCAAACAAAGCTTTGTCCATATCCGTTCCGCCTAGGCTTGTATCTCCAGAAGTAGAAGCTACTTCAAAAACACCACCACCAAAATCCATGATGGTGACATCCAAGGTTCCTCCTCCTAGGTCGACAACCATAATTTTCATGTTGACATCAGATTTATCAAGGCCATAGGCAAAAGCAGCGGCTGTTGGTTCGTTCACCAATCGTTTTACTTCAAGGCCAGCAATAGAACCAGCATCTTTTGTTGCTTGTCGTTGGTCGTCATTAAAATAGGCAGGTACAGTAATAACAGCTTCAGAAATAGCTTCTCCCAAATAAGCTTCTGCATCTTTCTTAATTTTTTGCAAGATGAAGGCCGAAATTTGTTGAGGTGTATATTCTTTTCCATACACCGTAACTTTTTCTTTGGTACCCATTAAGCGTTTAATTGCGGTAATAGTACCTTCAGAATTCAAAGCAGCTTGTCTTCGAGCTGGTTCTCCAACTAACATTTGACCATCTTTGGTGAAAGAAACATAAGAGGGTGTAGTTTTCCCCCCAACACTAGTCCCTTCAGCAGCTGGCACAATGGTTGGCTTGCCACCAATCATAACAGCAGCAGCAGAATTTGAGGTTCCAAGGTCAATTCCAATTATTTTAGACATATAATATCCTCCTATTGAGAGTCGTTTTCTATATCATTATTATTCCCAGCCTTCGCATCTTTTTGCGAGGGATGGGAATGTGGTTTTTTATTTACAATAACCAAAGAGGGACGTATAACTTTGCCATTGAATTCATATCCTGTTCGTAATTCTTCAACTACAATGTTGTCTCCAAAAGAATCTAACGACACCATTCCACCAATTTCTTGGGTATTTGGGTCAAAAGGTTTCCCGATACATGAAAGAGAAACCAGATTCATTTCTTGAATGGATTTGGCGACTTCTTTTATGATCATCTCTATGCCTTTGTGTATGGACTCAATATTGCCGGTCGTTTCAGAGGCTTTGTGAATTCGAGATAAATTGTCATATACATGTAACAAATGGGCAGAAATACTTGCAATCAAAGAGCACTTGGAATTCTCACGATCTTTATCTGCACTGAAGCGAATATGTTGAATCTCTTTCATTAACGATCGATTTGCTTCAATAGCTTCTTTATACAGAATCATCAATTCTGCGTAATCATTATTAATGTTCTCTATATAGGAACCAGTCGTATCAAGTACATCAATAGCTGTTTTCTTTTTTCGAAACATAGTTCTCTCCTCATTGAAAATGTACCCAATTTTTTGGGAGAAATGAAAAAAAATGTAAAAAAAGTGACTCTTTCTTTGGGGAAATGTGTGGAATAAAATTATGGAGTGGTGGAAAGTAGATGGATAAGACTATCCATGGGAGGTAGTTCTTCACTTTCCCAAGTCCATAGAATAACTCGATTAGGGTCTAACAAAAAAGTTTTTCTAGCCGGTTCGGAAGCTTTTATGTTAAAAAAAGAAAAGGTGCGAAGTGCGCCGACCTGTTCGAACAATTTTTTATCGGGGATCGATAGAATAGGGAAAAAATCAAATACCTCTCCTTTTAGTTTTTTTATTGAGGAGGGCGTATCAGAACAAAGAGCTACGAACTTTAAACGATTTGTTAATGAAGGTTCGTTACGACAAACATCGTCATACAAATCTTTGTATAACCAAATGCGATGCTGATCCTTCTTTGAAAAGAGTGATACAAGTATGAATACCACGCAGTAACATTTTTCAAGAGAGTTGTTTGTGAAAATTGTACCCTGAAATGTCTCAAAGAAAAAATTGGGGAACTGTAGGCTTTGTTTACTCATTTGGAACGGTAGTTTGATCTCCTTGGTGCAAATCCCTTAGTACATCGAGGATTTCTTCAGCATGAGTAGCAATTTTCACATCTGTTGAATGATATCGAACGATACCGTTTGGATCAATAATATAGGTTGTTCTTTTAACGCCCACACATTTTGCGTCGTCTGTTCTTTTTATTCCCCAAGCATTGTATTTTTTGATGGCATCTCTTTCGGTGTCACTTAATAATAATATATCCTTGAAGGCGTGCTTTCGAATAAAATTGATATGACTTTTCACAGAGTTTCTACTGATACCAACAATTTTTGCTCCTAAGGAATCAAACTGGTCGATCCGTTCTGAAAAATGTCTGATAAAACGGACACAAGAAGGTGTATTGTCTCGAGGGTAAAAAAACATAACAAGCCATTTTCCGCTAAAACTTTTCAATGATACGATTTCATCATCTTGGTTTGGTAACTGAAAATCAGGTGCTTTTGATCCTATGGACAACTTGTGTATAGGTGCAGTCATAAATCTTCCTCCTTTGAATGAAAATGGTTTTTACTATTATACCTGAGAAAAGCCTTCATAGAAATATCTAAACAAAACGGTAACGAAAGTGTTACGAAATAACACTAAATTTTTGCATTTAAATATGTACAATTTATGTGTTTTATTTTTTTTATTTGGAGGCTTTCATGAAGGTACTGGTTTTAAATTGTGGCAGTTCTTCCATCAAATACAAATTGTATGCAATGGAAACTGAAAATGAGTTGGCGAGTGGTATTGTAGAACGCATAGGAATGAAAGAGGGTGGGTTTAAATACAAGAATGCTTCCAGTAAAGAGCTGAAGATTTCCCCTCCCATACCAACTCATACAGATGGTTTGGACTTGCTGTTTCAGTATCTTTCTGATGACGAATACGGTGTTATAACTAGTGTAGATGAAATTGATGTAGTAGGTCACAGAGTTGTTCATGGCGGAGAGAATTTTGAAGCCTCTGTGGTCATTGGGCAACATGTTTTAGACGAAATTGAGAATTGTATCCCCCTAGCACCGCTCCACAATCCCGCTAATCTTCAAGGAATTCATGCTTGTATTAATAAAATGCCAAAGACACCCCAAGTAGCTGTGTTTGATACTGCATTTCATCAGACAATCCCCCAACAAAACTATATATATCCCTTGCCCTATGAACTTTATGAGGAGGGGAAAATTCGACGCTATGGTTTCCACGGGACTTCACATCGGTATGTAGCAAACGAATGTGCAAAACTTTTGAAAAGGCCTCTGCAAGAGCTAAAAATTGTAACGTGTCATTTAGGAAATGGCAGTTCTATCTGTGCTGTAAAGAACGGAAAATCCTTCGATACAACCATGGGTTTTACTCCTCTTGCTGGAGTAGAAATGGGCACTCGTTGTGGTGATATTGATCCCTTTATACCATTGTACCTTCAAAAAAACTATTCGATGAGCATTGAAGAAGTGGATGATCTGATGAACAAACAATCAGGTTTTTTAGGGGTAACAGGTTTGTCATCGGACCTGCGAGATGTTACTGAGAAAGCGAAAGAAAACCATACAAGATGCCTGTTGTCCTTGGATATACTCTCCTATCAAGTAAAAAAATATGTAGGAGCATATGCTGCAGAAATGAATGGTTTAGATGCTGTTGTTTTCTGCGGGGGTGTAGGAGAGAATACTGAGGAAGTTCGCGAAATTAGTATGAAAAATATGGACATTTTTGGAATTGAGTTGGATGATGACCGAAACTTTCCACATGCTCGAGTTACCCGTGAGATTTCAACGGATTCTTCACCGGTAAAAGTATATGTTATCTTTACCAATGAAGAAATCATGATAGCTCGCGATGCGGTGATGCTTTGTGGAAAGTAAAGAAAGAAAAATAGATCAACATGCTTTGGACTTATTGTGTAAAATGTCATCCATTGCTCTTACGCAAGATGAAGCAGATCAAATATTGATCCAATTGAACAAAATTGCTGATTTGTTTGACCAGATATCTACTCATACGACTATGAAGGACACTTTTGCTAGGCGTTCCAATGTATTGGACGAAGATATACCTCAAGAGTTTCCTTCTGTACATGAAATACTCCAGAATGTTCCATCCGTAGATGGCCAAGCTGTCGTATGTCCAGTTATGAAATTTCAAGGATCAAAAAAATGATGCAGTTCAATACGATCCAATCCATCCATCAAGCATATGTATCTCAAGATCAGACTCCAAGCTCCTTGTTACAAGAGCTGCTTCAGCATATTCATCAAAAAGATGAATTGATTCACTCTTTTCTTTATGTTTGCGAAAAGGAGTCCATGCTACAGACAGAAAACATAGCTTCTCCGATTACCCATGAACTTCTTTCTCGCTATCCTCTATTGGGTGTTCCTGTAGGAGTCAAAGACAATATTAATGTGAAAGGAACGGAAACAACTGCTGCTTCAAAAATTTTGCAAAATCACCTTTCGGTGTATGATGCTACTGTTATCAAGAAAATGAAGAAACTGGGTGCGTATGTGATTGGTAAAACCAATATGGATGAATTTGCCATGGGATCTTCTACCGAATTTTCTGCTTATTTTCAAACAAAGAACCCAATCCATCACTCCTATACCCCTGGTGGTTCATCAGGTGGTTCGGCTGCTGCAGTAAAAGCTGGCTTTTGCCCCGTTTCTTTAGGAACCGATACGGGAGGGTCTGTTAG
This sequence comes from uncultured Caldisericota bacterium, assembly GCA_964493625.1. Lineage (GTDB taxonomy): Bacteria > Caldisericota > Caldisericia > UBA6126 > UBA6126 > JAGLCW01. The sequence continues at coordinate 159,384 of CAZBOU010000003.1, read as the reverse complement.
ACAACCGGCTAGTTTTTGCGGATTAGTTGGCATACGACCCACGTATGGTTTTGTTTCCAGATATGGGATGACTTCTTTTTGTTCTACACTTGATCAAGTTGGTACAATGGGTACTTGTGTAGAGGACGCGTTTCATCTCTTGAAGTGTATTTCCGGCTACGATAGCCAAGATTCTACATCTGAGAAAATGGAGTGGGAAGATCTTCCAGATGTTCCTACAATCAGTAATTTCGGTGTAATCTCCAACATGGAAGAGATGAATATAGATCCATTTGTGAAGAAAATGTATGACAAAGTGTATCATTTCTTATCCCAATCTTACAAACCTTCTTCATTTTATTTAAATAAGCTTGATTGTGCTATGGCCACCTACCATGTCATAGCTGATTCTGAGGCTTCTTCGAACCTATCCCGCTTTGACGGAGTTCGTTTTGGTCTTCAAAGAAAAGGTATTTCATCGGAAGAGTCTTATATTCGTACCCGAACGGAAGGCTTTGGAACTGAAGTGAAACGTCGAATTCTACTAGGGACCTATATCCTTTCAAACGAGTTTGCGGGAAACTATTATAAGCAAGCTCTGTATGCAAAAGAATTGGTAACGCAAGAACTGGAGTCTATTTTCGCACAATGCTCCTTTATAATAATGCCAACAGCCTTAAAAATGCCTTTTAAATTTGGCGAAAGAAAAGACCCTTTAGATATGTACTACTCCGATTATTTAACCATTCCTTCATCCATTGCTGGAGTACCTTCCGTATCAATACCAGTTGGAATAAATGATGATGGCTTTTCCTCAGGGATTCAAATCATTGGACCAAGATTTTCTGAAAAACTTCTTTGGAGAATCGCACGTTATATCGAGGAGGAGGTATCATGACAAAACCTACCATTGGGCTAGAAATTCATATCCAACTCCTTACTCAAACAAAGATGTTTTGTCGATGTAAAGCCAGCTTTGGTGACCCTCCAAATACGAATATTTGCCCAGTATGTATGGGGTATCCAGGAGCCTTGCCTATACCTAACAAAAGAGCTGTTGAGATGGCCATTATGTTGGGTATTGCTTTACACGGTAATATTGAACTGATTTCTGATTTTTCACGAAAGAATTATTTCTATCCAGATTTGCCTAAAGGATACCAGATAACACAGGATACCATTCCTATTATAAGGGATGGTTTTATAAAAATGAATGAACAACAGACAGTCCACTTGGAAAGAATACATATTGAAGAAGATTCTGCAAAAATGATCCATGGAAACGGAAACAACCAGACACATATTAACTTTAATCGAGCGGGTGTCCCGTTGCTTGAAATTGTTACTCGTCCCTGTATGCACTCTCATGAAGAAGCAGGTGTTTTTTTAGAAAAATTAAAGCAGATCATATCCTATCTCGGGATTTCAACTGGAAGAATGGAAGAAGGGGCATTGCGTTGCGATGTCAATGTTTCCATTAGCGATTCTGATACAGTTTTGGGGCAAAAAGTAGAAGTAAAAAACTTGAATTCTTTCCGATCGGTTATGCGAGCAATACAGTATGAAGTAAAAAGACAGAAAGAATGTTTAGAAAACAATTGCCCCATTCTTTCAGAAACAAGAACCTGGATTGAGGAAGAATCCAAAACCATTACGATGAGAGTCAAAGACAGTAAATCCGATTACCGCTATTTCCCAGAACCAGATTTGCGTTCATTGGTAGTTACGGAAGATATGGTTGAACATGCTAAAAGTAAAATTCCAGAACTACCCGATGAAGCATTTCAACGGTTGGTTTCTTCTTGTTCCCTTTCTACATATGAAGCTCAATTACTCACCTCTTCTCCTGATATGCTACGATATTTTGATGAATGTATACTCGGTTTTCCACATCCAAAGATTGTTTTTAATTGGATTTCTTCCGAGTTGATGAAAATCATGAATGATAGGAACTGTTCCATATTTGACATTGGTGTTACACCGAAAAATTTACAAAAATTGTTACTGCTTATTCAAAATGGAACGATTTCAGGTAAAATTGCTAAGGATTTGATTCCCCAAATTATTGACACCGGAAAAAATCCACAAGATATTGTGAATGAACAAGGATTGTCGCAAGTAACAGATGAACACTTTTTGCAAGAGGTTGTAGAGAAAGTAATCCGCGATCATCCCAAAGAGCTTGAACGATATCATAGTGGAGAAGAGAAATTGTTTGGTATGTTCATGGGATCCTGCATGAAAGAAACGAAGGGGAAAGGGAATCCAACGCTTATTAATACTATTTTAAGAAAGGCATTAAAAAAATGACAAAGTATTCTCATTTGGATACACCTTTTATTGACGCCGTTAAAGGGTATGTTGATAAAAACCGGACTGCTTTTCATATGCCCGGACATGCTCGATCTCGATTAATACCAGATCAAATAGAAGCTCTTTTGGGAAAAAATGTATTTGTCTATGATTTAACAGAAGTTGATGGAGTAGACTATCTTCATAAGGCAGAGGGTGTTCTAAAAACTTCACAGGAATTGACAGCTGCAGCCTTTGGATCGGAACAAGTCTTCTATCTCGTGAATGGTAGCACCGTTGGTGTTATGTCAATGATTATGTCAAGCGTAAAGCCCGGTGAAAAATTGATTGTTCAGCGCAACTCTCATCGTTGTGCTATTGCGGGTATTACGCTAGGAAATATTACACCTGTATGGATTCAACCAGAAATGATTCCCGAGTATCAAATACTTGCAGGTGTCCTACCCGAGACATTGCAAAAAACGATCGATGAAAACCCTGACGCAAAAGCAGTATTGCTTACATCTCCCAATTATTACGGCATGGCGCAGAATATGATGGAACTTATCCGTATTGCACATGAAAATGACATTATTGTTTTAGTTGATGAAGCTCATGGAGCGCATTTCCCATTTCATCCTGATTTACCAACCTCCTCTATTGATCGAGGAGCAGATATGATTACACAATCTACACACAAGTCTCTGCCTGCACTCACACAAACTGCTTTGTTACATGTAAATGGAAAACGAATTGATTTGGATCGACTTACAGCGGTTCTTTCTATGCTACAATCTTCTTCACCAAATTATTTGTTAATGATGTCCATTGAAGCTAGTAGAAAAATGATGTCTCAACATGGTATGGATCTTTGGACAAAAGCGATGGACATTGCCTCGTATGCTCGAGATGAATTGGTAAAGATTCCCGATCTACAACTTATTGATGAATCCGTTGTTGGAAAATACGGGATTGTTGAATGGGATTCTACCAAGCTAAGCATATTGACAAATTCGATGAAATATTCCGGCTTCGAAGTAGAGCATCTCTTGAACCATCAATTTAACATTGAAATTGAGCTAGCAGCATTAAACAATATCCTTTGTTTCATTACGGGGGGCAGTACAAAAGAAGATATTGACCACCTAGTGAAATCAATCAGATGGTTATCAGAAAACAAAGGGAATACAAACTTGAAAGAGTTTATCCGCATTCCACAGATTCCTTTTCAAGTATATACTCCTGCTGAAGCATTTAATGAAAACTACGAACAAATTCCTTTCAAAAATGCCGATGGTCAAATTTCAAAGCGTATTATTGCCCCTTACCCACCCGGAATACCTTATGTATGTCCTGGTGAGATCATTACGCAAAATGCTATTGAAATGCTCACTCAAATGAAATATGATGGAGCTGTTGTACAGGGAATTGATGAAAACGAAATGGTGGAAGTAATCACCTCATAGTATAGCTACCATGGCATACTATGTAGAAAGGTACACAATTTTGAGCACTGAATTGTTTGAAACCATAAAGAACTACGAACAAGAGTCTTCTCGTCTTCTTGAAACTGCAAAAAAAGAGTGCATGAACCTGAATCAAAAATTCGAAGATGAAAAAGAACAAATCAAGAGTAATGCTACAAAAGAATGGGATGACATACAAGCACAAAATCAAAAAAAAGTAGAACAGTTAAAGGCAAAACTACAAATTCAATCAGAACAGTCTTTTGAAAAGATTCAACAAAAAGCTATGCTTGCATATGAGGAACAGTTACCCACTATCATTACAAGATTTCTGAAAAGTGTAGGGTATCGCTAGGATGGCTATTGAAAAACTCCATTTACTACGGTTTGTAGTACCCAAAAGCGACGTACATCTTTTTCGTAACACTCTGTACGGTAAGGGTCTTGTTCATTTGCGCAATGTATCCTCTTTTAGTAAACCATTTACTCCTGATGTAGAAGAGATTGGTTTCCTAGAAGAAGATATACGAAAAGCCTCGGAAATTGTTTCCATTTTTGATACATTGCACCCTGAAAAAAAGAGCTTCATTGAAAACTTTGTCCCAAAAAAACCTGTTTTTTCAACTACTGAAGTTAAAAAATTACAAGAACAAGGGATTTTTAGCGAAATATATAAGGAAGTTATGTCTCTTTGGAACCTTCACAAAAGAGCAAAAGAAGATCTTCACAACGTAAGAGAGTACTATGCGCAGTTGTTCCCTTTTTCCAGCTTTTCCTTCTCTTTCTCTGATATTCTCAATTTCCAACATACAAAAGTTGTGTTTTTGCAAGCAGAAGGCAGAAAAATAGAGGACCTTCAACAGTTTGAATATCTTCAAAATAATGCTGTTATTGTGCCTGTTAAGTCTCCCTATCAAAAGAAAGAAACTATGCACGGCTTTATTGTAATATATCCATCTTTTTCTAAAAAAGAAGTTGAGATTTATTTACATAGGGCAGGTTTTAGAGAGTTCCCTTTTCAATCTTTCAAAAAAACACCGAGTCAAGAATTGGACATCCTTCATCAAAAGATTCAAAAACTAATGGACAATTTACAAAAATGGGAACACATTCTTGAAGACTATCGGAAGCAAGTTCCTCAGATCCTTCTTTGGAAAGATTTTACGATGAATAAAATACAAAGAGCCGAGGGACTAAAAAAGTTTGCTCAAACCAATGATGTTGCCTACATTGAAGGATATGTACCTGCCGACCAAAGCAATAGCGTAATACAGTTCATGGAAGAACAATTTCCCTTGCTTTATATTGATATAATAAATCAACCGAACAATCCTCCTGTAAAGCTAAAGAATCATCCTTTCATTCAACCCTTCGAGTTTCTCATCAGAATGTATGGGTTGCCACGCTTTGGTTTAATTGATCCAACGGCCTTGGTAGGGATTGTATTTATTGTCCTCTTTGGCATTGCTTTTGCTGATGGTCTTTACGGTTTATCGATGATGTTGATTTGTACCCTTGCCATGAAGAAGTATTGGTACGATAAAGGAACGAAATCTTTCTTCCAGATGTTTTTTTGGGCAGGATTTTTCGCCTTTGTATTCGGAGCAATAACTGAGTCATGGGCTGGTGATTTATTCTCTATCTCGTATTTACCGAGTCATTCAATTTTTGTTAAGCTGAAACATTTTGTTGGTATCATGAATCCATCCGAAAGCTTCATTGCACTGATGGTAGGAGTCATCTATCTAGGTGCCTTTTTACAATGCACGGCTATCTTGATGTCATTCTTGCAACGTTGTAAAGAAAAACAGTTTGCAGAAGCTTTTTTTAATAATCTTTCTTGGATTCTTTTTATCCCTTCTGCTGTTATCGTTGCAGGGCAGTTTTTATCCCCGGGATATTTTCCAGAAGTCCTTGTCCAATATACTCAATGGACTTGCATAGTGTCTCTGTTCATGATTTTTATTGGAGGATTCCTCCACAGTAAGAACAATATCTTTAAAGGAATTGTGAAAGGCTTTTTGAACATGTACGGGATTAAGAGTTCTTATGGCGTTGCTACTCTTCTTGGAGACGTTTTATCCTATCTCCGATTGGCTGCATTAATGATCGCTACTTCTTCCATGGCGATGTCTTTTAATTTAATTGCAGGGATGTTCAAGAGCATTCCTTATGTAGGTATTGTAATAATGGCGCTAATGATCCTCTTCCTGAATGTATTTAATTTTCTTCTTAATATCATAGGATCTTTTGTTCATCCAGTACGATTGCTTTTTTATGAAATGTTTGGTCGATTCTATGAAGACGGTGGTGCAGAGTTTCAAAGCTATTCTCAAAAATTTTCAAATGTATTTGTCGTTAAGGAGGCAAAACAATGACGTTTGCACAATTGTTAGAGACGTATTTTTTCAGTTCCGGTCATGGATGGAATATTCTTGGCCTTTTTGTTTGCTTGATGTTAGGTGGAATGGGCTCCGCTAAAGCATTGTACATTTCGGGCAACCAAGCAGCTGGTGCTTTATCTGAAAAACCAGATCTTTTTGGTCGGTTATTTGTATTAATGGCTTTGCCTGCAACTCAAGGACTCTACGGGTTTGTATTGTGCTTCCTGGGCATGCAGCAAATGGGATTAAGTGCTGGATCAACATTGTCTGTACCCGCAGGAATTGCCCTTTGCTTTGCTTTTATTTTGATTGGTGTCGTTTTATACTTTTCTGCCGTTTATCAAGGAAAAAGTGCTGCTGCTGCGATTAACCTAACTGTAAAGCAGCCAGGCAAATCTGGTAGCGCGCTATTGTTCCCCGCTCTTGTAGAAACCTATGCACTTCTAGCTTTTGTCGGAGGGTTCTTACTATTAACGTTTATACAGGGTTCATCCATATTTTAAGATGAATATTCAAAAACTACAAGAAGTTGTTACAAATCAAGCCAGACAAGAAGCCAATGAGCTTATCGAAAACACGAAGAAGGATATTGAAAAGAAGCTAGAAGAGTTTATGAACGCTTTATCAAAAGATAGAGATCTGCGACTTAAAGACATTGAGCAATCCTATCAGTCATCTTTAAGCCAGGTACAATTCCATGCAGATTCCCTTTTTAAGAAGAAGGTATTACATATTCGTCACGAAGTGTTTCAGAATTTGAGTCAACGGCTTTTGGATTCATATTTAAAATCAGTTCAGAAAAAACCTGTTGTATTTTTACAACGAATTGTTTCTTCTTTTCCACCATCGGGCGATATATACTGCAGTAAAGAGTTCGAAGGATCAATAGACCAAAAAACTTTTAGTGATAGTGGATTGACCGGCAATAACTATCACTTCAAAGGCATTGATCCTATTTTGAAACCTGGTATTTCTTGTATATCAGGTAAGATTAAATATATATTTCTTTTAGAAGAAGATGTTTCTACCTATCTACAGGAACATCAAAAAGAAATAGGGGATGCATTATTTCATGACTAATAACCCAAGATTAAAACATCACGTACCCGATTACGACTATGGATATCTTGTCGCCTTTTTGAAATCACGAGAAGGCCACTTTCTTTCTTCTGAAGTAGTGCATTCTTTGTATCGCAGTGTTACTGTGGAAGAAGTTTTCCAACATCTATCCAACACACGCTATTCGAAAATACCATATACCATGGATCCCAAAGATTTTGAAAATTCCCTTTGGAGCTATTATTTTGCCGAGATGGAAGAAATTGCCTCTGTTTTACCAGAAACATACATTTCTTGTTTTCTAGAAAGACTCCATTCCATCATATTTTCGCAAGAAGAGATTTTTCCATTTCTGGAAGATGAAAATTTTCAAAAAAGGCTGATGAGTTTTGTTTCCCTCGCCAAAAGCGGAACAGAATATACGGTGAAACTCGCCTCTTACATTGTTGATCGATTTAATATTTTTGAAACAATACGTCGAGTGAATGAGCCTACTTTTTCTTCTCCTACATTTTATCCAGGGGGAAATATTTCCGAAACATCCATCAATCGATTGTTTGAAGATCACTTCGAAACCGTTGATATTGAATTGATCCATACATTATGGATGGATTACATTGAGAAAGAACGTCCCGTAAAGACTTATGACTTTATATTTATGTTCCGATTTGAAACATTTTGGTGGCAATTGATATGGAAATTGATCAAAGAACCTTCGTTCGATAATGACGGTCCAAACTATGTAATATCCTATTTTGGACATTTCATCTTAGAGATCGAAATGATAAAAAAACTGTATATTTGTACAAGGTACCAATTGCCTTGTACAAATCTAAAGGAGATCATTCTTCATGCAATCTGATAAAATAAAAGGCTGCGTTATGGGTGAAAGAGACATTATTCGCATTTTTTCTGCTTTTTCTTTTCATACAATTCCAGTACATAATAAAAAAGAATTCAATCAAGAATTGCGAAATGAGATACATGCAAAAAAATACCGTTTTTTTATTGTTACCGAAACTTTTATTCAACAAATATCCCCCGAAAACGAGATGTTGATTCAAGAGAATCACGTTATTGTTATCTCGATCCCTACAAATACTGGATCTAGGGCAGCCGCCATTCAAAAGCTCTCCAACATGATTCGAAGAGCGGTTGGTATTGATATTGTTAAATCTGAAGGAGAATCCCATGAGTAACGAACAACAAAAAGGACGAATTGTCAGTATATCTGGCCCTCTTATTGTGGCTGAGGATTTACCTCAAGCTCATATGATGGAGGTTGTCCGAATTGGTAATGAAAAACTCTTTGGAGAAATTATTGAGCTTCACAAAAACCTTGTATATATTCAATGTTACGAGGAAACAACAGGGCTTCGACCTGGAGAACCTGTTACCTCGTCGGGCTTTCCTCTATCTGTAACCCTTGGACCTGGTATCATTGGTTCCATTTATGATGGTGTGCAGCGCCCACTCGATGTTATTTATAAAGAGCATGGAGATTTTATTGCCCGAGGTATCGATGTAGACCCACTGTCTTTCGAGAAAAAATGGGATTTTCATCCATTGAAAAAAAGAGGGGATACCGTAAGAGAAGGGCAAAAAATAGGATGGATCCAGGAAACGCCTACGATTAAACATTACATCATGATTCCACCAGGTTTATCTGGCGTGATTGACGCAATTGAGGAAGGTTCTTTTACAATCAAAGATACTATTGCCACCCTCTTAAATGAAGAAGGATCTGTGCAGCCTATTGCTATGTTACAAATTTGGCCGGTACGCACCAAACGCCCCTTTTCAAAGCGTATTGTTCCTACTCAACCCCTAATTACAGGCCAACGCGTTATTGATATGTTTTACCCCGTTGCCGAGGGAGGAACTGCTTGCGTCCCTGGACCTTTTGGCTCAGGAAAAACAGTTATTCAACATCAATTAGCCAAATGGGCGTCAGCCGACATGATCGTGTATGTTGGCTGTGGCGAACGAGGAAATGAGATGACCGATGTATTAATGGAGTTTCCTCATTTAAAAGATCCCAAAACGGGACGATCTTTAATGGAAAGAACGATCCTGATCGCTAACACTTCTAACATGCCTGTAGCAGCTAGAGAAGCGTCTGTATATAGCGGTATCACAATAGCAGAGTACTTCCGAGATATGGGATACAATGTCGCCATTATGGCTGATTCAACCTCTAGATGGGCTGAAGCGATGAGAGAAATATCGGGTCGCTTAGAAGAAATGCCCGGCGAAGAAGGTTATCCAGCCTATTTATCATCTCGAGTAGCAGGTTTTTATGAACGATCTGGGAAGGTTGAAACTCTTGGAGGAGACGAGGGAAGCCTTTCTGTTATTGGGGCAGTATCTCCCCCCGGAGGTGATTTGTCAGAACCTGTTGTACAAGCAACACTTCGAGTTGTGAAAGTTTTTTGGTCACTAGAAGCTTCATTGGCTTATGCAAGACATTTCCCTGCCATTAACTGGTTGAATAGCTATTCGTTATATTCCAATCTTACAGATGCTTACTTTGAACGTACAATCGATAAACTTTGGCCTACTTATCGCATACAAGCAATGAGTTTGCTTCAAAAGGAAAACGAGCTAAACGAGATTGTTAGACTTGTAGGAACCGATGCTCTTTCAGAAGCTGAAAAACTTATTATGGAAATATCCAAATCCATTCGAGAAGATTTTCTTCATCAAAATGCCTTTGATGATATAGATACCTTTACCAGCGGGAAAAAACAGTTTTATATGATACAAAACATTCTTACCCTCTACAGTGAATCACTGTCTAGAATAAGGACACACAAAACTTTAAAAGTGAGCGATATCATGGCTTTACCAGTTCGTGGATTAATTGCTCGTGTGAAGTACATTTCTGAAGAAGATATTCAAAAATGTGATCTTACTGCCCAAATTAAAGAAGCCTTAGACAAGCTTACTTCTTCGCTGGAGGAATCCAATGATTAAAGAATACAAAACACTATCGGATGTTGCTGGCCCCATTATTATTGTAGATGGTTTAGAAGGTTGTAGCTATGGAGAATTAGTAGAAATTTTTCTTCCAGATGGAACTGTTCGTCATGGAGAAGTCCTGAAGGCAGAAGAACACAAAGCTCTTATCCAGATGTTTGAAGGAACAGAAAATTTGAACATTGATTCCACTCGAATCCGCTTCAGTGGAAAACCTTCTGAAATCAAGCTTTCCCCTGACATTATTGGGCGCGTTTTTAGTGGTTTGGGAAAACCCATTGACGATGGAGGCGAAATCATTGCTCAAGAAATCCGTACTACCATAGGTGAACCTATAAACCCGTATGCGAGAGATTATCCATCTGAATTTATTCAGACAGGTATTTCCGGAATTGATGGACTAAATACCCTTGTGAGAGGCCAAAAGTTACCTATTTTTTCTGGCGCTGGTCTGCCCCACAATGAACTCGCTTTACAAATAGCACGCCAAGCTAAAGTCTTGAAAAAAAGTGATCAATTTGCCGTTGTTTTTGGTGCTATGGGGGTAACATTCGATGAATCAAACGAGTTTATCAGCTCATTGCGAGAAAGTGGGGCCATTGAGCGGTCGGTTCTATTTATTAACCTTGCAAACGATCCCGTTATTGAACGGTTAGCTGTTCCAAAATATGCTTTAACTACCGCCGAATATTTAGCTTTTGATTTAGGGTATCACGTCCTTGTTATTTTGACAGATATGACAAATTATTGCGAAGCATTGCGAGAAGTTTCCGCAGCTCGAAAAGAAATTCCAGGAAGACGAGGATACCCAGGTTATATGTACACCGATTTGGCTACAATTTATGAGAGATGTGGTCGGATCAAAGACAAAAGTGGCTCTATCACAATGATGCCCATTTTATCAATGCCAGATGATGATAAAACACACCCAATACCAGATTTAACCGGATATATTACAGAAGGGCAGATTTTTGTTTCACGTTCATTGTATGCTAAAGGGTACTACCCTGCAATTGACGTTCTGCCTTCCTTGTCCCGATTGAAAGACAAAGGAATTGGTGCTGACAAGACTCGGGAAGACCATGCGAACCTTATGAATCAGCTTTTTTCAGCCTACGCTCACGGACGTGAAGTTCAAGAATTAGCAGTAATTCTTGGTGAAAGTGCATTGAGTGATATTGATCAACTCTATATCAAGTTTGCGGATGAATTTGAGAAACGTTATGTAAAGCAGACTAACCGAGAAGATAGAACCATTACAGAAACGTTAAACCTTGGATGGGAGTTGTTGCAAATTTTACCCGAATCTGAAATGACTCGAGTTCGAGACGAGTTTATTGAAAAATATTATAGAAAAGGCGGACGCTAGTGGCACAACGAGTAAGCCCAACTCGTATGAAGCTGTTGGAAATACGAAAAAGGCACAAAACAGCCAAACGAGGTCATAAACTACTAAAAGAAAAGCTTGAGGCTTTAGCAAGAGAATTGGTTGAGCTAGCAAAAGAGTTTGAGAAACAAGAGAAAATTGTCGGAGACAAACTACCTCGTATTTTGGAAGAGTTTCTAGTCCTTCGTACAACAGTCACAGATGAAGAAATGAGGAATATTGTTTCGGATTATCCCTCTGAATTCGAGCTTACTATGTCGGAGAAGAATATTATGAATATTGTTCTCCCTGAATTCCATATACGCCATAGCCATCCCTCTAAGCCTGTTTCTAATGAATGTGGTTTAAATCCTGCCTTTGATATTGTACTGCGGGAATTCGATCAGATATTAGATGATTTATTGAAGCTCGCCGAACTAGAATTTTCTATTTATGAAGTGGCTAAGATCGTTGAAATGACAAAACGTCGAGTGAATGCATTGGAGTATGTTTTAATGCCAGAGTTGGAAGCAACCGTAAAGTTTATTACTTCGAAGCTTGAAGAAAATGAACGCTCTACTACAATAAGGTTAATGAAAATTAAAGACATCTTAAGCAAACGTTCGTATTAGCTTTGAAACAAAATACTCTGATGCGCCGTCTTAAGTAGGAGATTCTACAAAATGCAAAAACAAATGAAGTTGCACGTCTACGTGATGAGTTGCAACATTGGTTCGAGAAGAAAATGTGAGGAATTAATCCGAAATGGTTATTTTTTTGTGAATGGCAGTATGATTTGTCAGCCCGAGGCTCTTATTGATCCAGATAACGATGTGATTACATACAAAGAAAATGTCATAAAACCCGATTACACTTCTTATTGCTATTTATTTTACAAACCTCTAAAAGTTGTAACAACCACTTTTGATCCAGAAAAAAGAAGAACAGTTATGGATTTTTTTCCTAAAAATCTTCCCATTTTTCCAGTAGGAAGACTTGATTATAACTCTGAAGGCCTTGTAATCATGACAAACGATGGTGATTTTGCAAACAAAATTACACACCCACGACATCATATCCCCAAAACCTATATTGTGCGAGTAAGAGGTGTTCCCGAAGTAAAGGTTATTGAGCGTTTGCGAAAAGGAATTTTTATGGATGGGTATCGCTCAAAACCCTCCTATATTAGAATGTTATCAAAGAATAGAGAGTCATCGATATACGAAGTTGTTTTAGAAGAGGGAAAAAACCATCAAATACGAAACATGTTCTTGTACATGGGCCATCCAGTCTTAACATTGAAAAGAGTTGCCATTGGAACCCTCAAAATTGATTCGTTACAACCAGGAGAATATCGTACTATTTCACAAAAAGAACGAAACAATTTGTTTCAGCATTCTTTGTCTGTTAAGCAAAGGATTGAAAAAAAGAGAGAAATAAGAGAGAAGAAGCAACGACTTTCTTCAAGCTCTTAGATATCCTTCTGTTTTGCTAGCAAGAACAAATCCTTCATATTGATGATTCCATCTTGAAAACAATCAAATAAGGGATTCCAAGACTCTTCTTGGACGGTCTTCCCAAAATTTCGTTCCAAAAGTAGTATATCTTCTTCATCTATTTGATTGTTTCTATTGAAATCACCTAGTAAAAAGTCATCTTTTGAAACGATCGTTTCATGAATCATCTTTTTGGGTTTCTCAATTCTGTAGGCATATGGAATAACTCCTTCTACATCAAAGAAGGGGATATAGTCCGTATTGCTTGGAATGGAACACCGTAGGAGGAGCTGAATATATGATACTACCTTATCAGAACTCGCTTCTTGCTTGCGTAGAAATCGAATCATATTTGTGTTTTTTTGAACCTCAATAGATCCTTGTTTTTTATCGGTCACTTGCATAATTTGTATGGAAGAATCAAGACCAATAGTAATATCAAGGAGTCCTTCGTAAACATTGTGGACTTTTATCTCTACTTCAAAAACTTCTCCGTCTCGAACTTTTTGTGGACTGCAGAATTCTACAATGGGAAAGGGAGGAAGATTAGAATCCTTCACTTCAAAAGGAATGGATTCACTTTTTATGAAGGTATTCAAAACTTGAATCTTTCGGTGGGTTTCTTTTTGATCTTCTTGTATGGTTGTTACGTAAATTTCTTCAATGCTAGGCATTGCAACCGTAAAATAATAGTGCCCATTGGGTAAGAATGGTTGTCGATATGAGTCATAACCATCCCAGAAAAAATCATAACGACCAACCGGAATTGAATCCCCATAGAATATAGAGTCTATTTTGTTACCATACTCGTCATGAATTGTTAAGAATACTTGATCGGCATAGTTGCGAACTCGATCAACGGATCGGAGAACAGAACCATCCTCTTTGATATAAGTAGAACGTGTAATGGTTCCTGCATTCAACTGAAACGAAAGGAACCCAAAGTTTTCTTTGTTCATATGAAGGGTTTTCAAGGACAATGATACATCGGATATTGCGGGGTTGACTGTAGTAGTACTTTGTGGAGATACAATAAAGGGGATATGCAATGAGAGATCAAGATCTGGCATGTTTTCATCGGGCATGATACGAATCCAGATAACACCTTCAACTGCCGGTGGAAGTTCTTTTTCTGTTGGATATAGCCAACATTTAACTGTTGCTGTTGATTGTGGTGAAAGAGTTACAAAAGGTTTGTCAAAAACTCCGATATACGATTCTGCATATTTATTGTTGGATAGTATTTCGGTTGTTAATGTCCCGGAAACAAAATGATCCGAGATATTTTTTAATTGAATCTCGATAGGGTTTTCAAGTCCTTCTGAACGAAGCATAACCGAATGCGGTGTAGCAAGCAAAGGGCTTTTTAATGCCGCATCAAGGTTTACTTGACCGGAACCTTGATAAAAAAACGAAGAGAAGCCCCCTGTTAAAGGATTCTTTAAGAGTGTTGAAGTGTTCATCATCAAAGCGGTAATCTCATCAATACTTAAAAAAGGATAGATATGCCGAAGGATAGCGGCACAGCCCGAAATAACTGGCGTAGCCATGGATGTACCTTGTTTTTTCCCCCATTGAGGAGACGCCTTTTCCGGATCCAATGTTGGAATAGAAGAATAAATGGAGGTCCCTGGAGCTGTAATTTCAGGTTTGAAAAAACCATCATCAGCTGAAAAGCATGGTCCTGCTGATGTATAAGAGGCGATCATCGATTGAGTTTCTTGATAAGAAACATAGCCTATACCATCCACTACATCTTGCAATTGCTTTTGCATAGTAGCACTTACCATCATGCAGGGGATAAAGTTATACATATAGGGATCAGGAAGTCCTTCTAGGGTAAGAGATGGACTAAAGCTTCTTTCGTCGTAATTGAAAATGATACAAGCCTTAGCTCCAGCCTCTTTAGCGTTTACGTTTTTTTCAAAAAAAGTGATTCCTTTGTCTTTTGGACCTCGTTGAATGAGAGCAATTTTTCCATGTAGGTCGGTTTGCTTGCATTCTTCTTTCGAACCAAATCCGCAGTATACAATATCAAGTCCATCTAGTTCGGAAGTAAAGGGGGGAGAAAACCGTGAATTTTGACCTAAAAATGTTCGTTGACTGATGGGTGTATGAATAGTAAAAGGTTGCATTAATCGATCATCAGATGCTGCTACCTGCAAAACTGAATCAAAAACACCGGGAGCATCGATGGGCCACTGATTGTATTCTGTTCTGCTACCACCATTCCCTGCAGCTGCCACAATCATGACACCGCTAGCCTTTGTCATATTAAAGGCTTCATAATAAGGGTTGTCTTCGACGATGGAGAGGTTTTCGCCAGGATGCCCTAAGGATAAATTGATAACAGAACATTGATCTTGAACTGCATATTCGCAGGCTGTAATAAGAGTGTACGACGGGGCACCACCGCTTTTATTGGAAGGGAACACTTTATATGCATATAAAGTAGCATCAGGACAAATTCCATGAAGAGACAGGGACGAAGGGTTGTTACCTCCTGCAATTCCAGCTACATGCGTACCGTGCCCACCTGTAAAAGTGGAATCATCAATTGGATCAGGATCGCCTGGTTTTTCTTTTCCCAGATCCTCTTCCGGATAATAACAATCCCACCCTCCTGCAACTTTCGATGAAGCTTGCGCAAAGCCAGTAGGATAAAAATCAGGATGATTGTAGTCAATCCCCGAGTCCACTATACCAATGCGGATATCGGGATTTGGTTCTATCATTACATTGTTATAGTTTTCCAATACGGGGATATTGTTTCGTAAGATTGTTTCTATTGTTATATCTCGCACCGGATAAAACAATGTATTGTCACGATATATAGTTACAATATCAGGGTTTTTAGCGAGATATGGTAGAGCATACTCCGGAAGAGACAGGGCAAATCCATTGTAAACAATCTGCCACTGTCCTAAAACTTGAATTCTGTCATTCAAAGGTAGCGTATCTAATAATTGTTGTTGTTTGTTTTGTAGCCACTCTTTGTACAACCCTTCCTTCTGCATGGAATCAGGGTCATGGAGGAGCAATTTTTGATAGTGAGGGTATTTTTTAACGATGGAGGGTTGTTTGCATTTCACAATCACACGAACCAGTTTAGATGAGGAAAACAAAGGCGTTGATTCAAAGGAGAAATTTTGATATTTTGCCGTCGTTAAAGTAGTATTCTTATCATTGAATCCATATGTATAAGAGGGAACAAGAAAAAGGCACACCAAGAGAACCCAAGCTACAAATTTTAATAGATAAGTTTTCATCATTCACCTCAATCGGTTTATTTTTATTTAATTCAATATACAATATATTCATGAGATTTGAAAAATCTTGTGGAACAATTATTTATAGATATGAACAAAATCGAGTATTATACTTGCTTGTACGATACCGTTTGTATTCTCGCTATTGGGGTCTTATTAAAGGGCATGTTGAAGCTCAAGAGAGTGAAGTTCAAACAGCAATGCGTGAAGTCTACGAAGAAGTTGGTTTTCAAGATGTTCGATTGATTCCCGGTTTTCGAGAAACAATCAGTTACTGTCCTTTTCCTGATTGTGTAAAAGATGTTGTCTTTTTTCTTGGCACTACTGAGGAAAAGGATATTCGTTTTATTGCTAACGAGCATGATGATTTTATGTGGTTGTCAGAGCAAGAGGCTCGAAATCATTTGAAACATGGTAATGATCGTTTTGTTGTTCATCGAGCCGAGTTGTTTTTACAAAATTTATTGCAATGATTGGAGGATTTTATGGCTTCTAAAGACAGTATTTATGAATGTGAAGTATGCGGTAACGTTGTTGAAACACTTCGAGGAGGAGTTGCTCCTTTGATTTGTTGCGGCAAACCAATGGTTGAACGAATTCCACAAACAGAAGATAAGGGCAACGAAAAACACAAACCTGTTGTGGAAAAACACGCCAGCAAAATTGTCGTAAAGATTGGTGAAGTACCTCATCCAATGGAAGAGAAGCATCACATTGAATGGATCGAGTTTCGAAAAAAAGACGATTTTGCGATTCGAAAAGAAGTTGTTGGCCAGGAACTTGCGGAAGCAACTTTTGACATCCCACCTCAAGAAGGTACGGTGTATGCTTTTTGTAATATTCACGGATTGTGGAAAACGGATGTAAAAGCTTCCTAACATTTTGTTATCATCTACTCGAAAGGAGAACAATATGAACGAAAAAATTGAAAGCGCCTTTAACCAACAGATTAATGAAGAACTTTATTCAGCCTATTTGTATCAATCTATTCGAGCTTATTTCGAAAGCATTGGTCTTGCCGGCTTTTCAAGTTGGATGAAGGTACAAGCTGAAGAAGAGATGTTTCATGCAGAAAAGTTTTTTATGCACATTACTCAGAGAGGAGGAAGAGTACGTTTTACGACAATTAAAGAACCTACCTTTGAATGGAAATCACCAGTAGATGCATTTAAGGCATCTCTTGAACATGAAAAACATATCACTTCCTGTATACATGATTTAGTTGCTCTTACCCAAGAAGAGAAAGACTACCCCAGCAAGACTTTACTGAATTGGTTTGTGGATGAACAAGTTGAGGAAGAAGATAATGTTGGAAAAATTGTGCAAGAGCTCGAAATGGTAGCTGGTGATGGAAAAGGACTACTAATGCTTGATAGAGAGCTTAGCAGTCGAACCTTTACACCTCCTACTGAAGAATAGAAAGAGTTATCTTGGTTGTCTATTCATGATATTCAGTAAAAAGAGAAAAGGCTTTCTTTCTATATTGTTTATAGTTTTTTTGGTCTGTTCCTTTTGTGTGGTTTCTTGTACAAAAGATGTGGTCAAACAAGACCCTCCTGCGAATGGTACCTCTACGTCCACAGAATCCAATACTAACCATGAGAAAAATTCCCCCTCTGAACATCCCGAAGAAAAAACCGATGAAAAGGATTTCAATGGAGAACAGAATAGTAACGAATCGATCGAAAAAGATTCTCTTTCTCCTCTTCAGGGTCCTGCTTTACAGCGCAAATCTCTTCATCGTTATCCATCCACAATGGGACCACCATCATACGGTAGCACATGGACTGATCATGAAATCTTTGTAAGTACTGGAGAAGCAGGCTTTACAAAGATTGCGTTATCAAATCAGGAAATGGTTGACACTGAATCCTATTTTTATAACAGAGCCTTTTTGCAAGCTTCTACTGATTACTTTTTATGCCGTGACAAATTCCATTTGTTCTGTTTATCAAAAAAAGATTCACAGGAAATTTGGAAACAAGATATTTCTCCAACAGGCCATGATTATTATTTCGCTGTTAATGAAGACATTGTTGTTCGTATGCTTTTTGATGGCTCTCTTCAACAAGCTACCGTCAAGGGAATTCAAGCTTCCACCGGAAAAGCTATGTGGACAATGACTCTCGAAGATAAGTCTCATTCCTTTTTAGGATTTTCACCTACTATTCTGCTTTTTACAGAAGGATCTTCTTTGGTTGGAATTCACCCTTCAACGGGTGAAAAATCATGGCAGCACAATTCAATTCTACAGCTTTCTGATGAACCCTATCAGCAAGAGTACTATCGAAATTTTCGTATTTTATCCGATTCAAGCATTTTTATTCCCATCCAAGAAAACGGAGAACCTTTTGCGTACCGCATTGAACCACAAACAGGCCAAATTCTTACTGAATATCGGCACGAATCACTCCAAGAAGTGCGTTTTCAAAGCACTTACATAGAACTGTCCTCTTCTATTTTATGCAGTTATAGAAAAGCTTCCCAGTATTTCTTTATAGCATTTGATAAAGACCAAGGAGATGTTTTATGGCAAACTCCTTTTCACCAGATTTTAGGTGATTTTTCTAAACAACATGGAGTGGAATGTGAATATTCAACTTTAGAGAGTTTGCATCAAAGAGTCCTTGTTGAAATCTCTTTCTCCACTATTGTTTGTTTAGACACCGAGACCGGTACCATTCTTTGGAGTCACCAATCGGAGTTCTCCCAGCTTACATCTATCTGGAAAGATAGTATCTATGTTCGTATTATTGAATCACAAGAGCAAAAACTAAGCCTTGCATTTGTTTCCATTGAGACCGGCTCTCTAGTGAAAGAATTTATCCTACCCTCTACATTCCAAATTCCCAATGCTCCAGTTTCGTGCATCTATACTACAGACCAAAACATCCTTATCCGCATGAATATTGAAGATACTCCCTACTGGTTGTTGTTTGAACCAAATAGTTCAGCGATTTCCTATTCTGGATATCTTCCTGAATCCCAGGAAGCTCTTCCTACATCCCTTGTGTTTTTTGTAACCTCAAAACATAACCAGATGTTGTTTCTGGTTTCTGGTGAAAACGGCTATGAACTAGAAATTGTTACGATTCCCGAATATTCAACCCGTTTTAACGGAGATTCAAGGCAGGCAAACTATGAATCTCCGCTGATTTAAATATGCGAAACATGAAAAAAGTTTCACTTTTTTTCTGTTTTCATTTCTTTTTTATTGAATTTACTTACAATAATTAAAAATAAAACTCATATAAAGAACAAGGAGTAACATCATGATCCACAAAAAAGAGTTTGATTATTTACAGAAAGTGTACGAAGAACAGAATTTTAGAATGATTTTGTTACATGGTACAGCTGGTGGAGGAAAGACTTATTTAGTGAGAAATTTCTTGAAAGACAAGAAAGGTTTCTACTTCAAATGCCTATCTCAACATCCACCCGTACAAATACGACGCTTTATCCGTGTTGTTAGAAGACAGTACCCCGATTTTGAATCGGATATTACCTGGAAAGATTTCTTATCAAACCTTTATTCCTTAGCAAAAAAAGAAAATTTCATCGTTGTTTGGGACGATTTCCACTTTTTATACAAAATCACTCAAGATATTTTAACCTCTATCGAAAAGCATTCTGTTAATTCCCCATTTACAATTTTTATTACCTCTTCTTTCCCTCAAGCTAATTTTATTAGCTTCCGATTTTCCACCTTTTCAAAAGATCGCTTCCACGCAATCGAGCTGAAACCATTATCATTCCGAGAATTCCGTGACTATTACAAAGATATGGATCCCATCCGACAAATTGAATTGTATGGAATTACAGGTGGCGTTTCCCGTTATATGGAATGGATTGACCCAAAACTTGATCTATTCGACAACGTGAAACAGAATTTTATCTCGCCTGAAAGGGTTCCTTTTTATGATCCAACCTCTGTATTGCGTTACGAATTTCATGAACCTTCTACATATTATTCTGTTCTTCAAGTGCTTGCATATCACGAGTTAAAAATTGGTGATCTTTCTCATCAGCTAAATCTGCAAACCCATAATTTAACATCTTTTGTGGATCGGCTTCGAGAAATGAAACTGATAGGTCGTGTAGTACCTGGAAATAGTACAAATCCAAAAGTAACCCGAAAAAGTAAATACATGATCAGTGATATGTTCTTGTATTTCTGGTTCCGTTATGTTTATTTTGATCCAGAAGCTCTCCACATGCTTGATCCTGATATTATTGTAGACCACTTACAGGATGATTATAACAACTTCCTTGACCATGTTGTTGTCGAAATTTGCAAACAATGGCTAGCTGATCTAGAAGATCCATTTAGCCCTGTTTTAACCTCTCCGTGGTGGGATTATGAAGCGCATAATGTTGACATTATGAGTACCGATTATCGCCGTGCCATATTTGGCGACATTTTTGTGGATGAAACACTCTATACAAAACAAATGTATAGGTCATTTGTGGAAAGCACTCAAGTAGTTCCTTTTAAAACAAGACTTCGTCAAAAACACTATTACTTCATAAGTAAAAAAGGATTTACTCAAGACCTTCGTAAAGTAGTGGGAAATAGAAAAAATGTGAAATTGATTACCTTGGAAGAGTTGGTTGAACTCGTCTAAATAAGAAAAAGCCCCTTCTTTATGCAAAGAGGGGGCTTTTTTTGTGACTTTGTTCAGTTTTAACAGACAAAGGGTAGCGTGGGGGAAATCAATGAAGAAAAAAAGACTCATAGATGATTCTGTTATTGGATTGTTTGACATTCCTTCATATGCCATTTTTGATTTTGAAACAACTGGTCTGCGACCTCCTTCCGATAAACCAGTGCAACTAGCATATATTCTTTTGGACCGTAATTGGAGAATTCTCAAAGCAAAAAATTTCTATTTTGAAGTTCAGGAAGAGATTCCTTTGTCAGCAACAAAAGTCCATGGCTTAACAAAAACCAAGCTAACTCAACTCGGAGCGAAACCATATGCTACGTATGCAAGTGAAATTCAATACGATTTTTTTACGAAAGGTTTATTATCGATTGCCCACAATGCAAATTTTGATATTCAGTTCTTACGTCACTTTTTTTTAAATCATACATCCATACCCTATTGGTGTACAATGAAGTACTATACCAATATTGTACAGTTACCGGGCTTATACAATGACTACAAATGGCCAAAAGTATCCGAGACTTTACTTCATTTGAACATTCAAGAAGAAGATGCATTGCAAACCTGCAAAGAATTTTATCAAAGTAGCGATATTGGGTATCATGATGCAAGATTTGATATCATTTGTATTTATAAAATGATCCAAAAGGATGCAACCCTTCGAGAAAAAATCCAAAATGTTTACCAAAAAGTCCTTACAGAGAAGAAATGAGATAGTTGAGATGCAGGATGATGTCCGTTATGGTCCCTTTACAGACATTCTGTAAAATATCAATTTCTAGCACTAGATGGCACTGTATCGCTACTGTTTATCGTTCAACTTTTTTGGACAAATCGTATCCGTATTTTGCAGCTTTAGTATTTAATGTGAGTTTATTGTCAGAGAAAAAGTCACCTATTGCTTGGTTGAAGGAAGAAAGTTCAATCACTTTTGTAAGACCCAGTATATAGCCCGTTGCCATCATGTTGGCAACAATACGAGTTCCAAATTCTTCTTCACAAATTGCAGTAAATGGTTCTGTATAGGTTACAGCTTTGGAAATTGGATCATAGTCGGGGATAAAGAAACTATCTAAAACGCGCACACCGTCTTCCTCGATGGAGGCACCAAATTTGGCGTAAGCCTCTTGAGTCATTAGAAGGAGGATGTCGGGTACTTCGATTTCAGGAAAAAAGATTTCTCTGTCGCTAATAATAACTTCGCTTTTTGTTGCACCACCACGGGCTTCTGCTCCATAGGATTGGGATTGTAGAGCGTTTTTGTTTTCTCTAAGTGCTGCTCGTGCAATAATCCGAGTAGCTGTAATTAATCCTTGACCGCCAGAACCTGAATATCGGATTTCTTTTCTCATGATTCTCTCACCTTTTTTAAGAGTTGTTCACGTTTTTCGATGTAGGACAATTGCTGATTGTCTTCAATAAATTCACCCATGGGTAAAAACGATGCTTTTTCTTCTTCCGACAGAGCATCGTATTTCGATTGTGCCAGCAGTAGCTCTTTTTGTTGCATCATCATTTTATAAGCGTCAGGAGTGCCGTTCAATCGACCATAATAAACGGGGCACTGCGTTATAATCTCGATGAGTGAGAATCCTTTTCTAGAAAATCCTTTTGTCATATACTTCTTCATGTTTCGATAGAAGTAGGAGCCTGTTCGTGCAATATACGTAGCACCTGTACCAATGCAAAGCTTAACAAAGTCAAATTGATTCTCAAAATTACCAAAGCGTGCTGTTGTCCCTTTTTTGTTCGGGCCAGTAAGTGGAGATACTTGACCGCCGGTCATACCATAAATGCTGTTGTTGAAAACCACAACGGTAATATCAATATTACGTCTTGCAGCATGTATAAGGTGGTTACCACCAATTGCACTTGCATCCCCATCTCCCGTAAACACAACAATTTTCTTATCGGGTCGAGCTAGCTTTATTGCAGTGGCAAAAGGAATAGCACGACCATGCAATGTATGCACCTGGTCAAACTGTGTATATGTTCCAGAGCGTGATGAGCATCCAATCCCTGAGATGCATACAACATCTTTTTTGGTACAACCCATTTCTTCTAGTGTTTCCATTGCTGCATGTAACACAATGCCATTTCCGCAACCTGGACACCATATTGTAGGTAAACGATCAGGATTCAGAAACTTTTCACCTTTAATCATGGAGTTCCTCGATTCTTCTCAGCATTTCTTTTGGCGGAATTAATTCTCCACCGATCTTTTCAATCAGGTGTATTTTTTTGTTTGGTAGTATTCTTTGCATTTCGTAAAAGTATTGTCCAAGGTTTAGTTCAGTAACAATGATTTGTTTTGCATTTTTTGTGGCATCTTGTATTTTTTTAGGATCAATAGGGAACAATGTTTTTGGACGCACCAACCCAATTTCCGGATGATCCGAGTAAATTAAGGACTTTACTGTACGACTTGCAACTCCATAAGAAATAAACATAGTTTCTGCGTCGGGATTCAAAATTTCTACATCAAATAGATCAGAAGCATGCTTTTCAATTTTCCTGTGGATGCGGCGTACAAGTCGATCCGCTACTTCATAGTCAGCGCTCTGAAAACCATTCTCCATATGGATAAGACCAGTTACACTGGTTCCAAGTCCATCTCCTACGTTCCCCATTATGGGGACATCGTCTGAAAATTTACCATACGGTAAATAGGAATCTCCAGGTTTGAATGTAGGAAGAAGCCGATTTACAATTTCTACTTCTTGTTGAGAGTCTATTTCAACTTTTTCTCTCATGTGAACGACAGTTTCAGTTGTAAGAATTACAACCGGATTGCGATATTTTTCAGCAAGGTTGAAGGCTTGAATTGTCATTTCATAAAGTTCTTGCACAGAAGATGGGCTTAACACAATCACTGGGTGATCACCATGAGAACCCCATCGTGATTGCATTACATCTCCCTGGGATACTTTTGTAGGTAGACCGGTAGAAGGCCCTCCGCGTTGCACATTTACTACTACAATTGGTACTTCAGCAATTGTTGCATAACCCAATCCTTCTTGCATTAAAGAAAAACCAGGACCTGAGGTTGCTGTCATGGACTTTTTACCAGCCAATGAAGCTCCAATAATAGCGGTAATACTGGCAATTTCATCTTCCATTTGGATAAAAATTTCTTCTTCTCTTGCAAGTTCAGTAGAGAACAATTCTGCAATTTCGGTAGATGGTGTAATTGGGTATCCTGCAAAAAAACCAATACCTGCCTTTATTGCACCCTTAACACAAGCTTCCGCACCTTGTAAAATTTCTTTGTGTTTACTCATGAAAATGTACCTCAACGGCTAAATCTGGGCAATGCTCCTGACAGGCTAAACATCCAATGCAGGATGGTAAATCTTCTACAAATACATACCCAGTGGAATCTATAGCAAAAACATTTTTTGGACAGATTTGTACACAAATACTGCAACGCTTACAGCGCTTTTCGTTAATGACAACATCGCTTACTTTTTTCAAGATAGTTACCTGCTTTCATTCAAAGCATTCATTACGTTGAACATTAAAAAAAACAATCCAGTTTTGTCAATTTAAAACAATGAAAATTGTGATGCATTTGATTTTTTTTCTACAAATAAGTGTTGATCAAAAGAATTTATAAATTCGTTATTATGGGATATTACAATAACTTTTGGGAATTCTTTTTGGATTTTTAAAATAGTATACATGATTTGGTGTTTACTTGAAGAATCCAAAGATCCAAAATCATTGTCAATACACAAAAATGATGATTCAATCGCTTTGCTTTCATACAACAACCGCGATAAGGCAAGTCGAAAGGCAATGTGGATGCTAAATTGTTCTCCCTGGCTTAAATATGGAAATTCTATTAAATTGTTTGCATTTGAGATGGAAACAAAAATCTTGCAAGATTGTTCACACGACCTTTCCTCTTCCTCTAGATTGATTTTGATCTGAAGGGATTTTTCGGAAATCCCACGAAGAATTCTATTGACGTCTCTTTCAAGAAGAGGAAGAATACGATAAAAGATGTAGGAGGGAAGATTTTCATTCGCAAAAACCTGTTGGCAATATCTTACAATCTGAGACTTAGCATCAATCTCTTGTAGTTCTTTCTGAGACTTTTCAAACTCTTTCTGAACTTCATACAAGATTTCCATATCTCGTTCATGCTTTGAAATTGTAATAATTAAATCTTCTTTTTCCTTTTGAAAGGATTCTTTTGCAACATGCCGTTCTTTCAACTTAACTTCAGCTTCTTCAAGGTCATTGCTTTGGTAGGTGATTTTTTTGATACTTTCAACCAAAGAAGAAATATCTGAGTCCAACTGCTCGAGTTTTTCTTCAATATCGTTTAAATGAGATAAAATTCTGCTTTTTTCGTGCAGTTTCTCGTCCATAATTCTTTTTTCGGTTTCAAAATACTTCAGTTGATTAATCTTATTTTTAATGGCCTCATGTTCTGGTCCGCTATAGTGAATGGAGTAAAGCTTCATCTTTAAATCATTTATTTTTTTCCACTGATCAGTAGCATAATTCTTGGTTTCAAGACGTCGTTTGATGTCAATTAACTCCTTGGTTACAGATGGAAGCTTTTGGTCAGCTTCCAATGCTTGTGAAATTTGACGGTGGAGTTCACTTAAATTATTTTCATGCACCGATTGATTGGAGACCACATACATAGCTTCAACATATTGCTTGTCAATCGTCTTGAAACGACTCTTTAGATTGGTTATTTTGTAAGCAGTTTTGTTCATTTCTTCTTCAATTTTCGATTCTTTTAGTTTAGCCCGGTAGTGATTTTCTGTGATTTTGCTTAAAGAAGATTTGCATTCTTGGATTCGTAGATACAAATTTTGCAATTCTTCTTCTTGATGAAAATCCGCAGACAGAACAAGAATTTCACTTTCAAGTGTCTCAATTTTAGTAGAGATTCGCTGAATTGTATTGGTATTCTTTTCAAGAGTTGTTTCTCGCATTTCAAGATCTCTACGATAGTTTAGAAGAATATCTGCTTCCTTATCTTTGTTGAGAGGAGTTCCACATAAAGGGCAACGATTTTCAGATTTGTTAGGAAGCTCCAGAAAACGTATTTTTTCTTTCAAATGAATAGCCATAGCAATGAATTTTTCATTTTGTGACTGCAAATTTTGCTTTTTGTTTTTCTCAATTTCGACGTTGCTCCGAAGGAGCTTTACTTTTTCTTTGTTCTCACGGATTATTTGGAGCTTTTTCTTAATAGTGGTTTCTTTTTGAATGAGTTGTTCGTTATCTGCTATTTGTTTGGAAATTGTATTGCATGTTTCAAGAAGTTCTATTTTTTCTTGTTTCAACATTCCAATTTTTTCAGTTAAAGAGGAAATTTCATTTTGAATATCACTTTTTTCTTGCTCCAATTTCTCAATTTGATATCTTTTTTTCTCCATTTCTTTTAGCTTAGACTGTATATCATGCATCTTTAAATTCAAGTCTGGCAAAAGACTTTTTTCTTGGGAAAATTCCATTTCTTTTTGTTCAAGCTCATTGCGTTTTACCTTTAATTCCATTTCTTCTTGTTCAATGCAGCTTTGAATCTCATTCATTTGCAATTCAATTCGCTGTCTTTGTTCCAAATTTTCGTTAAAAACTTTGTTTTGTTGAATCAGATCAAGTAACTGTTTGTAGCCGTTCTCAATTTCGTGTTGCAAAGAAACAGATTTTTGGATTTCACTGAGCGCGTCGAGAAATTTTGTTTTTTCTTTCCGTTGGTCATTTTGGTAATTACGCAGTTGATGGATCTGTTCCATAAGATTTGATTTTTTTTCAAGTTGTTTTCGAATGGTGTCAATTTCAATATAAAGAGATTCAATTGCTGCATTTGTTTTTTCAATCTTGACTTCCAGTTGCTTCTTTGTGTCAATTTCTTCATCTAGCAGTTTTTGCAAAGCCTTTTTTTGTGTAAACTTATGCTTGTTTTGTTCAATGTAGGCTTCTAGGACTTGTCTTCGCAAGTTGTATTGATGAAGGTCTTTTTGCGTTTGAATATAGGCATTTACCAAGATGGGTAGTCCCAAAAAGGTAGCTAATTTTTTATATCTTTCTTTTTCAGAATACTCCAAAAACTCCTTTTGATTTTGAAAAGAAGAGCTCATAATGGTTGTCATGAAAAGACTGTTTGCGTCCATTTTTAAAAGTTCATTGATAAAACTTTGCGTTTTCAAATCATTTTCTTTTGTCAAGTTTTTCCAATACGATCGCTTCTTTTCTTTTATTTCTATGCTGTTATCAGAAGACGTCGTTCGTGTAATCTTGTAACAAGCACCTTGGTGCTTGAATGTAAACTCTGTGTAGGCATTTTTTTCTTCAAAGTGAACAAGGGCCGCAATACTATGCTTTCCAGTAGAAGTTCTTGTTAATCCATATAGGGAGAACATGATTGCATCTAGAATGCAACTCTTACCAGCTCCGTTGTCTCCAGTAATGATCATAGAAGATGTGTCTCGTAGATCCAACCGATGAGTCTCTTTGTAGGAAAGAAAATGGTGAAGAGTTATTTCGAGTGGGTTCATGTTAAAAACTCATTACTGATATAAGATAAACACTGGTTTTCAATTTCTTCTTCGAGATCTTGGGGAAAGGACAAACGCTTTTCTTCAAAGAAGATGTCAATGTATTTTCGAATGGGAACAATTTCTTCATCACCCACGTAACACAAACGTTTACCCTGTTGTTCAATGCTATGAATATGAAAGCAATGATCTTCGAAGTGTTTGTGGATTTTTGATAAAGAAAGACTGGCGTCTGTATGTAAAACAATTCTTGTGATATGTTCCCGATAATCATTTAGCAAAAATTCTTCATTTAGCTTTTCGATTGCTTCCTTTTCAGAATTAACATAAACACGGATAAGGGCGGTTGGCCGCTGCTGCGAATTGTGTATGAATTGGGGAGGGTTTGATGGTTGCTGCGTATCCATTACAAGAAAGCCTCTTTCAATAGTAGAGTCTGCATACTCAAATTCACCAAGAGATCCCGCATATCCTATCCATGAAATCGTATTATTTGACATCTTCTCCAGCTTTTTGAAGGGTTGTCCGCCAAAAGCAAAATACTGAAACGGTAGAGTCTTTAAGTATTCAGGAAGGAATATGGGTAGATCGGGTACCAAGAAAAAAGGTTCCAAAAATGAAAGGGCAGCTTGCATAAAAAGCAAAGAAAATGAATCGGGTTCGACCTTTGGGAGAAGTTTGGCAATACGCTTTTTTCCTATTTCACCATGGGAAAACCCTTCGGTCTTTTCTGTTGCAAAACTATTTTGATAGGGTATTGCTACAATCTGGACAATCTCTTGATTCTTTTTTAGTACAACGCATTCATCCGTTTGAACAATATGGGTGGTTTTGTAAGGAAGGGATTGCAAAAAGTTTAGAAAGGAATAATCTTGGGTTGGTTGATCGTATTTCCCCTTCAGCACTACAGTATCAATATTCGATTCCGCAAGTTCTTTGACTTGTTCAAGGATGATTGATTGAAGATAATCACTAGGAAGGGAAGAAAAGAATAGGTTGCCTGAGAGAAGAACTGCATCCACTTGATTGGATTTTGCATATTGTGTTATAAAGGAAATATATCTTGTATAGTCGTGAATTTGAGAAAAAAGATAAGGAGATGGTTCTTTTTTCCCCAGATTCTGAATGCCTAGAAAATAATCCCCTGTTTGAAGTATTTTCATTGTTCTTTGTCGAGTTCGCTTTTCTTTATGGGCATGTCAGCAGTTAATTCATAAGAAGTTTGAAGATTTGTTCGTACAATGCGAATATGCATTTTACGTTTATCAATGGGGAAATACTGAGCCAATACAGTCGCTAATTTTTTTCGAAGGTCTCTTTCACTCTGAGGGGATAAAACTTTTCTGTCTTCATCCAAAATTCGTTTTAGACGGTCGGTTAATTTTGAAGTCATGTTTTCTCCTTATGCAGAATTCTTTTTCATTTTTTCCCATATTGATTTTGTAGGGGGCGAATTGTTCTTGATCGTTTTCTTTTTACCAACTATTTTGTCTACTACTTCTTTGATCTCACTTGAAACTGCAAAATTGCTTTGATATACAAAAGGGACGCCGGAGTTATTTTGGCGCAAAATCCTTTCATCTTCCGAGATAACACCAATACAAGGAACACTCAAAAGAGAGATGATCTCTTCTGCAGAAATATAATAACTTCGACGAATCAACTCTTTACGATAACGGTTAATAAGTAAAAAAATTTCCTTTTTAATGCGATGATTTTCGAGCAAAGCCAATACCCTATCAGCATCACGTATGGAAGATATTTCGGGGTTCACGACTACAATTGCTTTTTTAGCAAAAAAGATTGATTTATTAAAACCTTCTTCAATACCTGCTGGAGAATCAATCAGAACATAGTCAAAGGAGTCCTCAAGGTCGGTAAGGACTTTGTGAAACTTAAAGAGATTGACATCTTTTTTTAAATCGCTTTGGGATGCAGCTATAAGGGCTAAATAATTGTGAGTTCTTTTGTCAAAAACCAACGCATCTTCTAAAGAGCACAAGTTCTTGGTAAGGTCGACAACGTTCGCTTTGACTTTACGTTCAAGACCTATAATCATGTCTAGATTTCGCAAACCGATATCCATGTCAATAACTACCACTCTTTTCTTTTTAAGAGCGATGCCAGTTCCAATATTTGCGACCAATGTTGATTTACCTACACCTCCTTTGCCAGAGGTGAATACAATGATTTGTCCCATCTTACTCCTGTGTGATTTTTATGATACTCACTTCTCCTTCATTGTAATAAATGTAAACGGGTATGGAAACGTCTCCAAAGGTTGAAATCGTATTTTCTAGAGACTGATTCGCTGCAACGATGCGCATGGCTTTCATTTCTTGGCAAGCTAAAAGAGCTTGTTTGCAATGAGGATGTGTACAAAAACCTACTTCTCCCTTTATTGTGCCAAAAACGTACAAAGATTTTCCCGCAATAACTTTTGCCCCTGAATGAACATCTCCAAAGATAATCACGTTGCCAGGAGATTGGACGACAACGCCTGCTCGAACATTTTTTCCAATAACCAGAAACTCGTTAGGATCGGAAGGATTTGTTGAATCATCCTGGCTTGAAGAAGGAGTAGCTGGTGTATCTTGGTTACAGTTTAAAGAAGGGTGTGAAGAAGAATCAAGAGCATTTTCTCTGTAGATGTGAACAGGTTTTTGGATTAAATAGTCAAACATCTTGCGTACCATTCCACCTTCGTCCTCTGTTAACTCTCGATCAAAAGCAGTAGCATAAAGATCAACATTGGAACCAAAAAAGTCTTTTTTCTTTTTATAGATGGATACAGCTTTTCGAATAACTTTATCGAACTCATATTCATGGAGCATCAATGACATGAGGATACCTTCAGAAAACCCTTTAAAGCTTACAACTGAGTCTGGTGTTCTTTTTGAGGGCAATTTAATTCACCTCCGCTTGGTAAAGTTCGTCATAGTATAGTATAAAATCTTTCAAAAAAGGTGCTAGGTCACTTGCAAATTCGAAAGATGAATTCTCAAACATAAGGAATGCAACTCGATTAGGTTTTTCATATGGAAAAATAGCCCCCATCCATAAATGTTGCTGTGTACCTCTTTGTCCTTCCACAAGTGCAGTACCTGTTTTGGCTGCAATGTTTATGGTAGGTATTCGCAATCGTGTAGCTGTACCAGGATACTGGGTAGTTTGGTACAAACCATGTAACACAATATCGTAAGACTCTTTTGAAATCGAGTATTTAGGCGTAGACTCTGAAGAGGGAGCCGTGTGTAAATCAAAAAAACTCTTCCCGGAAAGGGTTTCCTTTAAAAAGTGAGGTGTTACGTCTTTGCCATATGTTGCAATTTTAGCATATAATCTGGTCATTTGAAGAGGAGTTACTGTTAATAATCCTTGGCCAATTCCTAAATTCATGCTATCTCCGCTATACCATGGAATTCCTTTGAATTTAGTCTTCCACTCAGGAGTTCCCAAAAAGCCACTTTCTTCATATGTAAGATCAATACCAGTTTTTTTTGACAGCTTTCCATATTGAACCGCGAAATCCACAAAATGGTCTATATTAAATCGATCGGCTAGTTTGTAAAAGAAAACGTCGCAGGATACTTGAATCGCTTTTGTAAGAGCAAGAAACCCATGAGAAGATGGATATACCCAGCATTGATATTTGTCTTTTTGACCAGGTATTTGCAAAGAGCCCTCACAAAGTAGTTCTTCGTTAGATGTTATTACTTCTTGTGACAAGCCATACAGCGCGACAAATGGTTTGAATGTGGAACCTGGTGGGTATTGACCCATACTGGCAATATTAAAAAAAGATCGGTTTTCAATCCATTGATTCCATTTTTCCAGAGGCCTTGGTCCTGAAAAAAAGTTTGGGTCAAAGCCAGGATTTGAAGCACATGTCAGGATTTCTCCTGAGGGAATGTCCATAAAAATTAAACATCCTCTGTGATTTGATAAAACTTCCTCAGCTTTCTTTTGCAATTCGATATCTATTGTTAAATTAATATCTTCTCCTTTTACTATCTCTTTTTCAATTTCTTCTTTTTGAACTGATCCAAGAACGTTTATCGTTTGTTTATTGATACCGGGGTACCCGTGCAGGAAATCTTCATAATATCTTTCAACACCGGTTTGTCCAATTCTTTCATTGGGCTTATATCGGGCTAGTTTAGGGTTCTGTAAATCCTCTTTTGTAACCATTCCAGTATACCCTAACACATGGCAAAGAGATGTATCATAGGGGTAAAAACGTCGAAAACCTTCTTTAATAAAAGCTCCTTTAAGCTTGAATGCATTTTCTTCAATACGAACTTTTTCTTCATATGACAAGTTTTCTTTCAGTAGAACTTCCGAGTAGGAAAATAATTCTTGAATGTTGGTGATCGTTTTTTCTTTGGGCAACCCTATATATAGATCTAATAGTTCTGCAAGATAGTCGATATCGGCAATTTCATGAGGAGATACATACAGGTGGTATGTGGGAACATCTTTTGCTAATGTCTTTCCATTTCGATCGTATATTGTACCTCTGGGACATTCTAGAGTAATGGTACGAGTATAGTTATTAATGGCTAAATGGCTAAACTTATCTTGCTGGTAAGCCTGTATTTGAAATATTCTAAGAAGGATGAAAAGAAAGACAACAACGACAAATACTAAAAAAAGAACCATTTTCAATGGATGGATATCCTTGGAGATCATCTTTTGAAAAGAGTACCCTGGTGTCATCTTCATACTAAAGCTTTATGATTTCGATGGGCGGAGGGGTATTTTTTATGAAGGAATCGTAATAACGGGTACATTCCGGCAAAAAAGAGAACTGTTTGAGCGATCATAGATCGAAGAAAAGAAATATCTACTAAACGTGAAAGAAGAAGCAAATAGAGTGGATACAATAGTAGTAATACAACTAACAACACAATGGAAACATGGATTTGAAAAAAGGCTGTTAAAAGAAGAACAAAAAGAATAAAAAACAAGTAGGACAAAACGATGAGTAGTAACAAAGATGGGGGAAAGAAACTTACTTTTATCAAGAGGAGGGGAATAGAGATATAGAGGGAAGTAGTATCAAAGATGAACAATCCTCCTATGCAAGCAATGATGGACAAGTCAATCCAAGATTGGAAAGATTGCGAAAAAGAAGGAAAAAAAAATACGTCTAAAACGACACAAAGAAGCTGAAGAAGAGCAAAAATGAAAAGGATCATTGGATGGCAAAAACTTCTGTTAGTTTTTCCACATCGATAGATGGTTTCACGATGGCAATGGTATGGATAGAAGAAGAGGGTTCCACTCGATCCACAATACCAACAATGAGATTGTTAGGCAATGACGAGTAATTACTCACAACAACGACATCACCAGTTTGAAAATCTTGGGATTGATAGAACTTGATAAAAAGTTGATTTTGACCTTTATCAAAAGATATTGTACCGATGGTGTTGTTTCGAATATTGCGAATACTAATATGAGATGATTCATCAAAGAGAGATAAAACATCGGATTCGTAAAAACCTACTCGAGAAATTCTACCAATCAACTGCAAACGAGTTTTTGTGGAGGACACGAAAATAGGACTTACTATTGCACTATTCTCAAGTAATTCATGATGTGTTCCCGCATTGATAGTAAAATTCATCGGATTCGTTGGATCGCGTAATAGAATATGACAGGGAAGCAAATTTTCATACTCATGGGATATTCGGAACAAAGAAGAAAGTCTTTGATTTTCTTCTTGAATTGCATCACGTAAGGCTATTTCGCTAAGTAATTTTTCATTTTGAACACGCAATTCAGCCAATTCATTGTTTACTGATGGATATTTTGTAATAGTAGAAAAAAAGGTTCCAATAGAATTTCCAGTCTTTGAAAAAGTTGAACCTATCGGTACTAGTATTGATCTAGAGAAAGAGTGGGTTACTCGTGCAAACGAACTTGAAAAGTGTTGGGACCAGATAACACCAAAAAAAAGGAAAAGAAAGGTGCTGAATAAAAGTATTAACCATCTTTTTTTTGGAGTAGCCATTGGTTAGCGATAATATTTTACTTTGAGAAGTAGGGGCATTAGCTTTTCAAGATTTTCTACAATTTTGCCAGCTCCGAGTGCAACGCATAATACAGGGTTTTCTGCATTGGAAACTAATATGCCAGTTCCTTCTGATATATACCGAGCCATTCCTCGGATTAGAGATCCCCCACCCGCTAAGAAAATCCCTCGATCAATAATATCAGCAGCTAGATCGGGAGGAGTTACTTCCAAAGTTGCTTTCAATGCTTCCATGATACTTATCAGAACGTCGTTGAGAGCAATACGGGTCTCTTCGGACGTAATGGTAACAGTTCTAGGTAAACCCGTTATTAAATCTCTTCCTTTAATCTCAGCAGACGTTATGTCGTCACTAGGATACGCTGTACCAATCTCAATTTTGATCTCTTCTGCTGTATATATTCCTACCAATAGATTGTATTGCCTCTTTAAATATTGAAGTATCGCTTCATTCATTTCATCGCCGGCAATACGAATGGAGTTTTTTGCAACAATTCCATTCAGGGAAACAACGGCTACTTCACACGTACCTCCACCAATATCGACAATCATATTGCCCGTAGGTTCATTTACAGGTAGATTGGCACCTAAAGATGCTGCCATAGGTTCTTGAACCAAACCAACATATTTTGCCCCTGCTTGATACCCAGCTTCTATGACTGCTCGCATTTCAACTTCTGTAATTCCCGAGGGTATTCCAATAACAAGTCTTGGGCGGATCTTTCCTAAAAGACCTTTTCGAGCACCTACCTTTTGAATAAGATATTCAATTAGTTTTTGTGTCACCTCAAAGTTGGCAATTACACCATCTTTTAATGGACGAATGATTTGGATAGCTTCCGGCACTCTACCAGCCATTCTTTTTGCTTCATTTCCGATGGCAATAATTTCTCCCGTATCTCTTTGAACGGCAACAATGGATGGTTCGCGTAACATTATTCCTTTGCCAGCTATGTATACAAGTGTATTTGCTGTCCCAAGATCAATAGCAATATCTTTACCAAAATGACCAAATATCATATTTCACTCCAACTATAAAATTTATGTCACAGGTTGTTGTATCTTTGGTAATGATAATGTAACAATCCACCCTGTGATTAAGCCGCCAAAAAAACCTGAAATTATCAGTAATGGTACATAGTATAGTAAATATTTATTAGGAATAAAAACAAGAACAACAATTAATTGTCCAATATTGTGTGCAATAGCACCTGCAATGCTAATAATAACAATGTTTTGGGAACGAATAGCATAAACTATTCCCATACAAAGTAGACTAAGAATGACTCCACCTAAAGATATGCATATAGTGACGATAGTTATAGAAGGCTCAAACAAAGAAGATACAAGAACTCGAGTAAAAGCCAAAAAGACAGCATCCCGAAAACTACACAAGTATAGGCAGAACAACACAACAATATTAGCAATGCCGGGCTTTACCATATAACCACCGACAGGAATGGAGATGTAGATTTCAAGAAAATGAAGAATGATTCCTATTCCAAGTAATAAAGCAAAAATTGTTATTTTACGAACTGTAATGTTCTGCATAGATTGTAAATACTTCTTTGAGTGTGTATAGATAAATTGACGATTGCGAAACATATTGTTTTTGTATTTTTGGGTCAGGTTGCGTCCCGACCAAGAAAAAATACGTCGATAAAAAATCTGATTCAATGCCACTCCATGTAACAACGGTTGCAGACCCAATAATGGGTTCTGCAGAGCCGGTATAAGGATGAATGATATGAGAGTATCTCTTTGTCCCTTGATCAAAGAATTGATGTGTAGCTGAAGAAGTAGAAACAAAACCCTGAGAACAGAAAAAACCTTTCTGGGGAGATTTGTTAAATGGATTCTCAATACCAACATATAAAGCTTCTTCAAGAGACAAAGAAAGATTCCCACCAAAATTCACATAAAAGTGTTCTATGTCTTGCTTTACAAAAAAATCAGAAATTTTATCAAGAATGTAGCCTTTCAAAACTCCGGATAAATCAATATACATTCCTTTGGTAGGTAAAAAAGCAGTTCTATTGATTTCATCAAGAACGATTTCTTTATAATCTACCAATGGTCGTACTGTATCAATTTCCTTTTTAGAGGGAACATAAGGTTCTACTTCGTGAAAACGATAAAGATCAACAAGTGGTCCAACCGTAATATCAAATACTCCATTGGTTTGTTGACAAAAAGAGATGGCTTGTTGTAGGATGAAAACAGTTTCAGAGTCAATAGAAACTGGAACGTAACCGGCGTTTTGTCGAAGACGATATAGATCAGAACCTATTGTGTAAACATTTAATTTTTTGTCTGTATCGTGCACCATCGTTATCAATTCTTCGATCATGTGATCTGAAAAATCTTCTGGTGGAATAGATATGATAAGAAAAGTGTCCATTACGAAAAAAGTTCTTTCGGTCCAAGAATGTACAATATGAGACTGTTTCCTTGAGCATGAATGAAAAGAGAGCAATGGTAATAACACCAGAATAATTAACAAATTGTGGCAATGTTTTTTGAAATCATTCATCCTTCGAATGAAAACGCTTGACTAGATCTTGAACTGAATAGATTGTGATTCCTTGCAAAAACTTAGGGAGTTTGTAGGAAGTAATATACACCTTGATTCTTTTCTTTTTACAAAGGGAGAATGCTTTCCCGGCTTCCTCAAAAGTATCACACACATCAGCCATTGTGGATGCTTTCGCAATATCGTTAGGATTCAACTTTATTGTTTTTAGGAGTGCGACGACCGCGGAATTTAACTTCTTTGCTGAGGAAGAAACAATGAATCCTTTTGAATATTGCTGCAGGAATCCTTCCATATACAACCGATTAGCAGAGCCTGGATCGAACACAACAGGTGTGTAAAATAAATTTTCAATGGAAGGCACCATAGAATCTTTAGTATGTCTTTCCGAAACAGGTTCTTGATAAATCTTCTCAATTTTACTGTCGTTTTGAAAGGATTCAGATGGTTGCTCAGATTCAACTGAAAAAGAATTGGTGAGAGTCTTTTTCAAGGTTTCTTTTGAATCCTTTAATGCAGTTTCTTCTTGGGGTTCTACGTTGGATTGCCGATTCTTCGGTATAGAAGACATTGTTTCATCGATCTTATTAAAATCTTCTTGATCAGTAGTGTTGGCACTAAAACCGGGTGATTTTGTTTGGGAGTCTTCGATGAACTCTTTTGAGGATTTCTTTTTCGCATGCTTGATTTCTGTATAAATCTCTTCTTCATTTGTATCAAGAGCTGGGAGATCTTTTTTAAAATCGCAGTCTTCAAGGTGTGGATCGTTAATTCGCAAGCCTTTTCGATATTTATGGTGCTTTGAACTTTTTGATTTGGCTTCTTGGTCAGCACGTTCAGTTTTTTCATCTGGTTGTTTTCCATCTTGGTTTTCAGAAAGCCATTCAGGGGTAGCGGAAGGATCAAATCGTATTTTCTTTTTAGGTTCCTCTTGGATCTTGGATGAGGTTTCCTTTTGGTCATCTAAAGTTGGAAGAGATTCTTGCGTGGATTCATCAGCTTTGAACTCGTCATCTTGTTTGTTTTCTTGCGTCGCATGCTTTACGGGTGATTTGTGTATTTTTTCTATTGAAGAAAAAGTTTCTTTCTTTTCAAGAATAGAAAAATCGTTTTTCTGAGTATCTGATTTGGAAGGAATCGGAGCGGGTTCCGTTTTGAAAGAGTCAGATGAGGTAGAAGTTGGCTCTATTTTTTTGTGTTTGCAAAGAAGCAAGATAGCAAGAAGTAGAAGTACTAATAAAAGACCAGAAAAAAAGATTGTAAAAAGTAGAAGATTTGGATTGAGGATTTGTGAGAAGAACGCTTTCCATCGAGGAAGTGAAAAAAAGATGCGATACTGAAATTTGGCATCAGATTGATTGGTGAAAAGTCCCCCTTGGTCGGAGGGAGAAGAGCTGAATGAATAAGAAATATCAGCATTTGAAAGGGGCGGTACATAATAGAATAGACCTTTGTTCGTATAATTATGCAGTTGAAGGCACAGAAGAGACTCATCAGAAGAGATCATGACTTTTTCTAAAGGATCCGATGATGTGAAATTATAGAGAGCAAACTTTTTTAAGGTGACGGTTTGATCATTTTCTGGATTGTTTGTTGAAAACGTTGCCTTCGTATGGGGATGCTGACTATATATCTCAATCAGGCTTTTTTGATCTTTTGAAAATTCTTTAGAAATTCTAGAAGAGATAATGGTAAAATCAGAATCTAAAAAACATCCATGTTGACCTGGGGAAAATTCACCACCAAAATTTTTACCAGAAGAAAAGGTTAAGACTTGAAAGGGAACGTTGCTAGTGGCGGTGAAATATGTGTATTCAGGCAACATGGGGCTAAAGCTATGGAGCAAAGAGACAAGTTTCGTTTCCCCTTTGTTTGGCAAAGTGAAGGTCTCATTTATAGTGGTGGAATGAAGTTTGATTTGTGCATTGTCATAAGGTGAATAAAACAGTAAATCTCCAAAACAGAATCCATGAACAGAGGTAGAATTTCCTATAACATATGAAAAATTTTCGTTGTCTACATATCCAAACTGAGCAGTAACTGGAGAACTAGCAATAATCGAGTAAACACCTGGTTGTAAGTCGTCAATGAACATCCCCTTCTCAGGTTGAACCGTTACATTTTTTACTTCAAGCTGGTTTTCATCTACAATTTTGATGGTCGTATTCTTTTTGTAAGAAGATAACCACAGGTGACCCGGATGGAAGAAATAGAAGTTGTTTCCAAACAACGTTGTTGTATCACTGTCTTCAGACTCTTTATTCGCTATAGAATCCACTGTAAGAGAGCTTTCGTATACAAAAACAGGTTTTTTGGTTTTAATGAGTATGTTGGTTGGATTGGTAGAGGAATATATGTGAAATTTCCCTTTTTGTAAGGTTACTGAATCTAGAAGCTGTTCATTTGGAGTATATATATCTACCTGGTTGTCATTTTCACAAGAAATAATGTAAGCATTCTCATAATTAACAAAGTGGAAATAGGTTCCAGCCTCGGTTGATATTGGTACAGAGTTAATTTCAGATGCTTTTCTCTCTTGAATGTGGAACACTTTTGATTGATTGGGTTGAAGGGGGGCTGAAACTAGTAAACTACTGCTTTGGGATGTAGTTATGATAGCATTCGTTGTGTTCTTGTGAGAGGATTCACTACCTTCTTCTACAAGATAATAACTCCCATTTGGGGCTTTTTCTAATGGAATTCGAACAATAGCTCTTTCATAGGAGGTTTCCCCGTGGTTCTGGATGGTTAAATATTGTGGCTTTGAAGCATAACTTACTAAAAAACTAGAAAAGAAAACTCCTAAAATAAAACAAACTAACAGCAATCGCATCTGGAATGAGTGTAGTTTTTTCTTATTCATTTTTCTCCGTTAAGGCTTGGCGTAATGTTAAAGAATGTACTGGACATATTGTAACACAAATTCCGCAAAGAGTGCATTTTTCAATGTCGATAAGAGGTAAATTATTTTTAAAAACGATTGCTTTTTCTGGACACTTTTTAACACATAGTCCACAGGATATACAACCAACTTTGCATGCTTTACGAACATACGAGCCGGTATCTCTATTGCTACACAAACAAAGTACTCTTTTTGTATCGGAAAAGAGCTTAATAATGTCACGAGGGCATTTTTCGACACATATACCGCACCCTGTGCACAAACTCATATTTACGATTGGTAGATCATTATTCCCCATGGTTAATGCACCAAAAGGACACGATTTGACACAATCTCCAAACCCCAAACAACCAAAGTGACACACCTTGTCATCTAAACGAAGATAGTGTGCCATCATGCAGGAGGAAGCTCCTTTGGCGTCAGCATTTATAAGGGCTTCTTCTTGGCCACCTTTGCAAAGAACAACGGCAACATATCTTGTTTGAGTAGAACCTTGCGAGATTCCAAGAATTGGGGCTAGGGTGTCAATGGTATCTTGACCTCCTGCTACACAACCATTTATAGGGGCATCACCATTGGCAAGTGCTTCCGCAAAAGAACTGCATCCAGAAAAACCGCAAGCACCGCAATTCGCTTGTGGTAAAACATCTTTAATCTTTTCAACCAAGGGATTTTCTTTCACGTAAAATACTTTAGAAAAAACTCCTAACATCCAACCGAACAACAAACCAAGAACCAAAAGAATAACAACAGATGAAAGTATGATTGTCCAATTCATGCTAACCACCTAGCCCTTGTAAACCCATAAAGGCTATGGCAATAAAGGAAGCAGCAATAAAAACAATCGGTGCTCCTTTAAAAAAAGAGGGAATATTTGAATCGGCAATTCGAATCCGTATAGCGGTCATAAGTATCATTGCTAGTGTAAAACCAATCGAAGAGCCAAAAGCAAAGAAGATTGTTTCAAGCAATGAATATCCTTCTTGAATATTTAAAAGTGTGACACCTAGAATCATACAGTTCGTAGTAATAAGAGGTAGATAGATGCCCATAACTTTATAAAGATTGGGAATCATTTTTTTTAGATATATCTCGACCAATTGGACAAAGACAGCAATTGTAAGAATAAACGCGATGGTTTGTAAGTATTCTACCCCTAAAGGGATGAGAACGAAATAGTACACAAAGTAACTTACAACCGAGGCCATGACGGTAACAAAAGTGACAGCTCCACCCATGCCAATAGAAGAATCCATATCATTGGTTAATCCGAAAAAAGGACACAATCCTAAGAAACGCATAAAAATAAAATTCTGCGAAAATATTGTTTGAATCAGAATATTAACAAAGTTCATTCAGCCACCTCTTTTCTGGAACGCTTTTTTGACAAGTGATTAATGATGCCGATTTCAACCCCGATCACTAAAAAAGCTCCAGGAGGAAGAATAAACATTAATGCAGGTTCAAATGAAGATCCAAACAAGGCATATCCTAAAATGGTTCCATTGCCTAGGATTTCACGAATGATTGCGATAAATACAATAGCAAACCCATACCCCAAACTAATACCTAGGCCATCTAACACGGATTCTAAAACTGGTTTTTTGGAAGCGAAAGACTCGATTCGTCCTATAATGATACAATTCACAACAATAAGTGGAATAAAAATACCAAGAGCTTTGTTTAGAGAGGGAAGATAGGCCTGAAGTAGGAACTGTAAAATGGTAACAAAACTAGCAATAACGACTATAAAAATAGGGATACGAAGACTTTTCGGGATCCACTTGCGAAGAAGTGAAATAGTTAGTTCTGACAAAACTGTCACAAACGTAAAAGCTAGCGTCATTCCCAATGCATTTATTACAGATACTGAAACAGCAAGTACCGAACATAGACCAAGCATTAAGACAAAAACAGGATTTTCTTTAATCAACCCTTTTGTTAAAAGTTTTTTAGTAGTTGTTTTCATAGGATAACTCCGTCATGTGATCGACTACATACGAAACGCTTTTTTTAATACCTTCAGAAAGAGCTCTTGAAGTTATGGTTGATGCGGTAATAGGAGTAATATCTTGCTTGACCGTAAATGCATCCGATATCGATTTTGATTGGAATTGTTTCAAAAAATATTCTTTCGTAACATTGGCACCTAAACCGGGTGTTTCTGAGTGCTCAATTACAGAAACGGAATGTATAGTTTTGTCCAGATTCAAACCATATATAAAAATGATTGGCCCTCCGTAACCTTGTGCAGAACCCTTTACAAGATATCCAAGAAGTGCATTGTCCTGGTCAATTCCTTCATATATGCAGTCAATCGAAGTATTACTGTCTATGGACTGATTATGGAAAATAGGTTTTTCTTTGTCATCTATACAAAGCTCAAATGAAACAGCATTGGGATAAATGGTTTTCATGCTTTGTTCTGTAGCAATTTTCTGTTGGTACTGGATCTGTGGTAAAGTGACAGAGTACGTGACGCTAAGAGCAAATGCCGCAACAATACAATACACAGACAATGTGATACCAAGTTTGATGATTTGGGAAGTTTGGTTTTGTTTCATGAGACTTTTTCCTTTATAAAGCCAACTGGTTTTTTGATACGGTTATCCAATAGAGGTGTAATTACATTCATTAGCAATATGGCGAAGGTTGTACCCTCGGGCATATTGGCAAAGAAGCGTATCATGACATTTAAGAAGCCACAACCAAAGCCATATATAATTTTGCTTTGAGGAAGCATAGGGGAAGTTACATAGTCGGTTGCCATAAAAAAAGCACCAAACAATACTCCGCCGCTTAAAATGGAGAATATTGGGTCCATTCCAAGCATCCAGGAAAAGAAGAAAACAGTAGCGATATAGGTGAGAGGAATATACCATTTTATTGTTTTGGTTACCAATAGAATGGCTAAGCCTACAAGGATTCCTGGAATAAATACCTCACCAATACAACCTCCGCGAAGCCCCAAAAACATATTATTGTACATAACTGAAGAGGATCCTTGGAAGGCATTCAGAACCCCCTCCATCCCTTTTCCAGCATAAATAGCAAGGGGAGTTGATGTAGTAACTACATCAAACGGTTTCATCCAGGATGTCATGTGCGCAGGAAATGATAATACTAAGAAAGCTCTCCCAATAAGAGCTGGATTAAATGGATTGTGTCCTAAACCACCGAAAACTTGTTTTGAAAAAATGGCAAAGAAACTACCAAGAACAGGCAACCACAAGGGTATACTAGGTGGACAGCAAAGAGCCAATAGAAAACCAGTCACAACAGCACTTCCATCTAAATAGGTCATGGGTAGCTTCAACATCTTCTGGAATAGGGCTTCGCTAAGTACTGCAGAAACAATGGAAAGAAGAATGAGTGGAATCGTATTAGACCAACCGAAAATGACAATTCCACCAAGTGTAGCAGGAAGTAATGAAATACTGACCATATTCATTAAAAAAGCAGTATTGATTTTGCTCCGAATATGCGGAGAAGCGGTAATTACGTAATGTTTCATCAACGACTCCTTTTTCTTTTAATTTCCTGCTTGGATACTCGGATATAGTTTAAAATGGGGATTCTGGCCGGACAATTATAGGTACATAATCCACACTCAATGCAAGAGTTTACAAAATATCGATTCGATTCGTCAAAAGAATTCTTTTTCGCTACTTCAACAAAGCGATAGGGCATTAAACCTGCGGGACAATTCGTTATGCAACGTCCACATCGAATACAGGATCCTTCCTGTAAAGGTTCTAGAGTGCTCAAAAAGATGATTCCTGATGTACCTTTTAAAACCGGGACATCTTGAGAACGTTGATTAATCCCCATCATGGGACCGCCAAAAACCAATTCTTTGGGTTCCTTTGAAAAACCACCACAAAATGTAACAATGTCAGAAAGAAGAGTCCCAATTGGTACACGAATATTTTTTGGCTCCTGTAAGCAATCACCACTAGCGGTAAGCACACGATGGATCATGGGGGTGCCTTCTCGAATCGACTCAGATAAAGCAATCAAAGTGCCCACATTTTGTACAATGCATCCTACGGCAAATGGTAGCTTCCCAATGGGTACTACTCGATTGGTTGTCGCTTTGATCAAACTCTTTTCAGCTCCTTGGGGGTATTTTTTCGCCAATGGGATAATCTGTATTGGCATTTCCATGGGGTTGTCTTGCATATATTTCTTCAGATGTTCAATGGCATCAACCTTGTTGCATTCAATTCCGATGATAATGTTTTCAAAATGAAGAAAAGATTGAACAATTTGTATACCATCAAAAAGTTCTCTAGTTTTTTCTAGCATCAAGCGGTGATCGCATGTTAAATAAGGTTCGCATTCGGCACCATTCACAATATATGTATCCACCGTAACATCAGGAGGGGGATTTAGTTTTAAA
This sequence comes from uncultured Caldisericota bacterium, assembly GCA_964493625.1. Taxonomy (GTDB): domain Bacteria; phylum Caldisericota; class Caldisericia; order UBA6126; family UBA6126; genus JAGLCW01. The sequence goes on along the minus strand of CAZBOU010000003.1, from coordinate 116,026 downwards.
TGTGTAGGGAATGTAGCTCCACCCATACCCACAATACCTGATGCTTGAATATGGGATACAAACGATGCAAGATCCATTTTTGTTTCAAATTGCGGAGCTTTAAGAGATGGGTGGTAGGTATCTTGAAAATTGTTTTCTACATGTATTGCTGTACCTAACCCGGCAATAGGGTGAGGATATTCTTTGATATCTTTTACAATGCCTGAAACCGAAGCATGGATATTGGAGGAGAAGTCTCCTTGGGCTTTCGCAATCAATTGCCCTATGGATACTTCTTGACCGGGTTCAACAATTGGTTCGGCGGGTATTCCTACGTGTTGAGATAAGGGGTATAAAAGATTTTTACCAGAGGGCATATTCTCAATATTCTTATGCTTCGTCTGATCTTTGAGATCGGGTATATGCATACCGCCGGGTTGAAACGTTTTACTCTTCATATTTCTTTGTGTCCCTTTCTTTGTGTTCGCAGTATGGGCATACGGTCCAGTGAATATCTATCAACTGTTTGCAATGGGAACATTCATTGCGTAGTTTTGTAAAGCAGTTGGGACAAATTTTATATTCTTTTTCGATGGGTAGTCCACATACAGGACAAATAGTTCCTGTTTTACTTAGTTCAAATTCATAGTACCTTTTGGTTAAATCTCGTATTCGTTGCTCTGTTTCCATAGAAGTGGTTTCTTCGATCGTGAATTCAGGACGAATGATTAAATATATAATCCATAAGAAGATAGAAACCAACAACCATTTGATATTGCTATTTTGCAAAAAACTCTGTACTAAAAAAGGTCCAAAGGTTACAACAAGAACAATACTAGGCAGTATCCATTTGTTTTGATATCGCCTAAAGGAATCAAATGCAATCCAAAGGGTTAAAACAATAGCAACAGCAACAATCAAAAAATCCAAATACATCATGAGTATATCCGACGTAATTGACATAGAACCCCCTTATGAAGTAGACAACAAAAGAGAACGGTAATAACTTGCTAAAAGTAGAGAACCAGTAACAAGAACAATTTCGTTGTTGAATGATTGTAAGTGCGGCATTGACTCACTGGAATAAAAACATTGAATAGGCCCGGAAAAATGATGGTCCTGGGCGATGGCAACTAATGATTCAAGTGGGTAAGAGTGGATCTCTGGAATATCCGTAAAGAAAAAAGAAGAAGCGATATCAAACAGAGGCTTGAGAAGTGCTTGGGCATTTTTGTTATGTTTACAGCCAAATACAACCGAAATCTTTTGAAGGGGGAATTGCTCACGGATAGTTTTGGTTACAAAATCACAGGAGTGAAATGTGTGGGCTCCATCTAAAATCCATGTTGTACCCTTGTATTGGATGATTTCAAAACGACATGGCATAGTAATTGCGGAAAGAGCTTCACGGAAGTTTTTTTCGGTGACGACAAATCCACTTTTTGTTAGCAGTTCTGATGCAACAATGGATACGGTAGCATTGTTTATCTGGTGAGAACCTATGGGCATACATTGAATATTCTTGTAAATGTTTCCAGTAATACCACTATTTAGAGTAAATGTTTCAAAGGGATCCGAAAAATTTGTTGTACGTTGTACAAATGTTAATTGATCCAACGCATACAATTTAGAGCCATTTAGAGAAGCTGTTTCTTGAATAACAAGAGCTGCTTCCAATTCTTGTTTTGCCATTAATACAGAAGTGTGCGGCCTGATAATGCCGGCTTTTTCCCTTGCGATTTCTTGAATTGTGTTCCCTAGTTTATGTGTGTGTTCTAGCTCTATAAGGGTAATAATAGACAGTGTAGGATTTGATATGGCTGTAGTTGCATCAAGCCTTCCTCCGAGACCGGTTTCTATAAAAGCAATATCAACGTTAGCCTTTTGAAATGCCATAACGGCAAGCAATGTCATTGTTTCAAAAAAGGTTAACTCTTCAAAAAGATGCGGGGGAAGATTTTCCTGCATCTTTTCATACAGTTCATTAAAGAGTAAGGAATCAATAGGTTTATTGTTGATGGTAATACGTTCGCGAATGTTGTGTATATGGGGGGATACAAAAAGACCTGTCGCATATCCACATTCTCGAAATATAGACTCTGCCATAGTGCTAACAGAACCTTTTCCTTTTGAACCTGCAATGTGAACCCACGGAAAAGATACAGAGCTCAAGTTGGCATAACTAAGAGCGGAACGCATGCGACCCAAGGTTGGCGTTTGATGGAAACGTGGTAGTCGAATGATTATTTCTTCTGCAAGCATTTGTTATTCTTTATGCAAATCGGCAATACGTTGTAGAATGAATCGTTTCTGCTGGGTATATTCTTCAAAGTTTTCTTGTACTTCTTGAATTAATTCTTCCGATGCATGTTTCATAAAGTTTTCATTGCTTTTTTTAGACTGAAGTTTTTCTAACTCTTTATCTAGTTTTGAAACGCGAAGTTTATTATTCTCAATTTCACTTTCAATATCAATCAAGTTTTTAGGAAAGAAAACCGTTGTAAAAGAGTCAACAATGGTGGCAATATAGGATGAAGAAGGAGTCTCTTCATAATATGCTTCTTCTATCCTTGCTACACTGGAAATGGTGGTAAAGTTTGTTTCAAGAACAGTTCGAAAGGATTCATCAGTGGTTTTGATGCCAATTTGAAGACCAGCAGGTTTGGACAAATGAAACTCAGCTTTTGTATTGCGTATGACTCGAATAACGTTTTGGATCTTTTCAACCGAAGAAACAATGCTTGCGACGCTTTCTGTTTCTTCTATTGAAGAGGGCCACCTACTATGCATAATGGACGTGTTTTTATTTTCTTCCATCCTTAACCATAAAGCTTCCGTAACAAATGGTGCAATCGGATGGATGATTTGAAGAGATTTTGCAAAAATAGTTCGAAGCAATTGAGGATTCGGATTCGTTTTGGATATTTCGATGTACCAATCGCAAAAATCATGCCAGAAAAAAGCATATAAAGATTGTGCTGCTTCATTAAAACTATACGATTCTATACTTTCTTGTACCGTGGAAAGTGTGACATTGAAGCGATAAATAATCCATTGATCCCATATTGATTGGTAAGCTTTCGAAAGTTGTATAGGGGTATCGCTTTTTGTATTGTCCAGTACATAATTGCCGGCATTCCAAATCTTATTAATAAAATGGCGAGAAGCTTTGTTTTTCTTTAAATCGAAGCGAATATCCTGCCCTGATGAATTACTATAGGATGTTACGGTATAACGAAGTGCGTCGGCACCATATTCCTGAATCAATGCTGTAGGGTCAACAGCATTAGAGGAGGACTTACTCATTTTTTTCCCTTGATTATCAAGTATTAAGCCATGATAATATACAGTTTCGAAGGGGATGGAGTTCAGAAAATGTACGGAAGAAAAAATCATTCTTGAAACCCAAAAGAAAATAATGTCAAAACCTGTAACCATTAAACTGGAAGGATAGTATTTATGGAGAAGTTCGGAATCATTTGGCCACCCCATACATGCGAAGGGCCAAAGAGCAGAACCAAACCATGTATCCAAAACATCCTCTTCCTGGCGCAGGTCATAAGAAGAACATTCAGGACAGTTTTTTGGGGTTGTTTCCGACACGATGATCTCTCCACAAGAATCACAATACCATACAGGAATGCGGATGCCCCACCAGATCTGTCTAGAAATACACCAATCTAAAATATTTTCCATCCAATCACTATACACTTTTTTCCAGCGTTGGGGAATGAACTTAATTTCCTCTTGATTCACTACCTTTAGGCCTTTTTCGGCAAGAGTTTTGGTTCGCAAGTACCATTGATCAGAAATAATAGGCTCTAAAATGTGTTTGCATCGATCGCAATGACCAACAGCATGAGAAAAAGGTTCAACCTTTAGTAGATATCCTTGCTCTTCTAAATCAAGTTTTATCTTTTCTCGGGCTTCTTTCAATGACAAATCTTTGTAAATTCCAGCATTGTTGTTCATTCGCTGTCCACCATCAATAACGTTAACAAATTCTAGATGGTATTTTTTGCCTAGTTGGAAATCGTTAGGATCATGGCTAGGGGTTATCTTAAGGGCTCCAGTACCAAACTCTTTTTCTACGTATTCATCTGTGATTATTGGGATTTTGCGACCAACAAGCGGTAAAAGAACAAATTTACCATGAAATTTCGTATATCTTGGATCCTCAGGGTGTACTGCAATAGCAGTATCTCCGAGCATGGTTTCAACACGTGTTGTGGCAATAGTAATATAGTCCTTGGAGTTCTCTAGGAAGTATTTAATATATACGAGTTCCCCTTTGACATTTTGATGAGTGACTTCGATATCAGACAAAGCAGTTTTGCATCGCGGACAATACTGAACCATGCGTTTACCACGATAAATAAGTCCCTGATTATAGTACATGACAAAAGCTTTGACTACAGCTTTTTCATACTCTTCATCTTTTGTGAAACGTAATTTGGACCAGTCAGCAGACGTTCCCAATAGCTTCATCTGCTCAATAATTTTGTTTCCGTAAATGGTTTTCCATTCCCATACTTTTTCAATAAAGGCTTCTCTGCCAATATCTTCTTTACGAATTCCTTGCTTTTTTAGAAAAGCCTCCACTTTGTTATCTGTTGCTAAACCTGCTTGATCAGTACCAGGAAACCAACAAACAGAGTATCCTTTCATTCTTTTGTATCGACAGATAATATCGGGTAGCGTCAAATCCAGGGCGTGTCCTAAATGAAGTGCCCCGGTAATATTGGGAGGAGGCATGGTGATACTAAAAACTTTATCATCCGATTGGTCAGTAGGCTGAAATAAATGTTGTGTTTCCCAAAGCTCGTAGATCTGGGGTTCAATTTCGTGGGCTGGATATGCACCTTTTGTATATGTCAACATAAAAGACTCCTACTCAGTCAGTTTTATTTAAAATGCTATGGTGGATATGATTTGCAGCCATAGCCCCGTCATTCATGGCGGTTACAATTTGTCGCAGAGATTTGGAGGCAATATCACCAATCGCATAAAAACCTTTTGTTTTGGTCTCGAATTCAGAATTCACTTTAATATACCCTTTTTCATCAACATCAACAATAGCGTTGCAGATACTAGTATCAGGTATATATCCGGCAAATACAAAAACACCATCGACAGGAATTTTAAAAACTTGATCGGTTACAAGATTTTTGAAAGTTATTCCATTAAGGGTATCTTCCCCATGTATCTCCAAAGGAATCGACGAAAAATGAATCGTAATGGCTGGATTGGATGTAATTCTTTGAACAAGGGTATCAAAACCACGGAATGTATCCCTCCGGTGAAACAAGTGGATATGTTGAGCATAGGTGCTAAGAAACAAGGTTTCTGTAAGGGCAGTATCTCCTCCTCCTATGACCGCGATTGTCTTGTTCTTAAACAAAGGACCGTCACATGTACCACAAGTACTAAGGCCTTTGCCAGCCCATTCCTTTTCTCCAGGGATGTTCAATGGTCTATTTTTTGTACCAATACCGCATAAAACATACGGAGATTGTAGAATTTCATCATTGTCCAATGCAATAGAGAAATACCCACTCTCCATTTTTTGAACTTTTGTAACCTTTTGGTGCATTACAGGAATATTCAGGTCTGTAATATGTTGATTTAATATGGAGGCAAGCTCAAACCCATTGATCCCTTTGGGAAAGCCCATGTAGTTTTCAATGACGGAAGGTATCATTACTTGTCCACCAACCATTGGGTTTGGTTCAATGATGGATACCTCATGAGAGAATCTTTTTAGATAGACAGCTGCGGAAATGCCGGCAGGACCTCCGCCAATTACATATATGGGCTTACTCATCATTTATATCTGTCCTTTCTACAACCGAGTTGGCTATAGTAAATGTTGCTCTTTTGTTGGAAGAATCAAAATAAAATATTCCTTCGAAATGAGCATTGGATGTTTGAATGTAACCTCGGAAATAGTGCCCATCTTGAGAAATAGAGTTTTCTGTGTAAAAAGGGTCAATGGTATTTGATGGAAAGCTTTCCGAATTTTCATTCGTAGGAATAGTGCCGGTAATATAAATTTTTGAGTTTACAAAATGAGTCTGAAGGTAAGGGATTTCATTGGAACAAACAAAGTCAGATAGCTGATAGGAGGAAAAATGTAACATGTCTTCAGAGGGGATTTGAAATTGTTCCACAGTGCCACATAGTATCATTTGTTTTGAATTAATAAGAAGTTGAAGCTCGTCTTGAATGGATTCAAAACTTGTATCCCTAGAAAAAGGATAGCAAGATACAACAAAGCCCATTAAAAAAACAAACAAAGCGATGTACAAGTAATTTTTGTGTAAGGACACTAGGAACCTTCTACGTCATCAAAAGACCATTCAAAAGAAATACCATCTATATGTAGGAAGCATGTTTTTAGCGAAGAGGGCAATAAACCGAGAAAACGAAGTGCATATACTTCATTTCTCTTGAGATTTGTTGGATAATCACAAGTCATTAAGGAATCGGATATGTAGCGATCGACTGGATATTGATTCCCATCCTCGTCATAAAAATAAAGAGGGATTTCATCCAGAGAAATCTTTTTTCTAGATAGGTTTTCCAGAGAAAGTGTAACCATCGCAATATTCATGTCATTTTGAACAGGTTTTAATTCGGCACTATACCGATGTACCATATACGATGCATTTGTTTTAGAGGGGATATCAGAAAGATCTTCCGGTTCTTCTATAATATAGGCAGTTTTCACATGGGGCTTATCGATGAGTAAATCCAAAGTATTTCCATCTCGGGTTATCTTAATAATCTTCATAGGGTTACCCTCAGTATTAAGATATGAAAAGGGGAACTGGCGAATATTTGTGATGGAGGTGGGGATTCGGATGGAAGGGGCAGAAACAATATTTTGAAACACGACGGCAAGAAGATTCTCGCTGTATACAATTTCCGATGCATGATAGGTTTGGGATAAATCGCTTGTTTCTACTTTGTTCGTACATCCCTGTAGAGAAAGCAAACCAAAACCCATCGAAAAAACAATAACCCATACACATATAGATATTCTCATGTAAACCCCAATCTTCAATTTAATGCGGCGTTTTTTAGTGTGTTTTCGCTTTAGACAATTTCTTCTTCGTCTGATATAACATCTTCGATCTTTTCTTCCATGGAATGAATTTTCTTGTCAGTGTTCTTTTCTATTTCTTTTACGAAATCTTTTCCTTTTTGAATCATTTCTTCTGTTTCTTTGCGTACTTTAGAAGAAAGAGTCTTTAGGTTGTTTTGGATATCTTCAGATGTATCCATTAATTTACGGCGTGTTTCTTCACCTGTGTTGGGAGCTAACAATATTCCAGCCAATGCACCGACTACAATTCCAAAAAATAACCCAATACCAAAATTGTTTGTTTCTTTTTCCATCTTAAACTCCTTTTCTTGATTTGTGAAACATTTGAACAAAATTAAAAACGATCGAGCCAATGGCAATAACCTTATTTGCTATACTACTCCACTTTTTAGAGTCGCACCCATCCTGTTCAGGTGGGTTTATCTTGCAGTTTATCTGCTCAAGTGTTTTAGTAGCCTGGTCTCCTATATCATTTGTCTTTTCTTTCAATGTTTCGACCAATGAATCAATACTCTCTGTTAGGTGGGATATTTTGTTCATAAATATCTTTCCTGCAATTAAATATACAATCAAACGAATAAGTATTGCCAAAGCAATAACAATGATCGATATTGATACCGACCACAGAATGAAAGGTGGTAAAATCATATGCTAATACCTTCTTTCTTAAAAAAGCATATTGATATTATATGAAAATCTTAGATTGTTTCTACAACTTATAGATATCTCTTTCCATGGTTAAGTTACAAAAAAGTAACAGTTCTATCTATTCTAGAAGAGCAGTTTTTCTCCCTTTATATAGATCATTCATTCGATTTGGTTCTGAAAAAAGTCGCATTGGAAAGAAATGTTTCCCTTGATTGAAAGAGGTTTACAGGTAAAATGATATAAATTTGTAACTTTTGGAGGTATATGTGTTGAAGAAAATAAAGCGTATTTTATCGGTAACGCTCACTTTTCTAATGGCATGCGGGATAGTATTCGTTAATATGCCAACTACGAGTGCTTTAGACATATTCCCATTTGTAGTTTTATCTACTGGCAATGTCAGAGGACAATTGACCCCTTTTGAATATGGTACTAACTACAATGAAGGTGGTCTTTCTAAAATTGCGACAGTCGCAAAAAAGATTCGACAAGAAACGGATGATCGCGAAGGGTACCACATGCTCATTGATGCTGGTAATACTCTCTTTGGATCCGATCTTGCTACGTATTACACTCAGAAGCCTATGGCTGGTAAGCCCCATCCAGTAGTTGCTGTCATGAATGAGTTAGCATACGATGCTGCTGGTTATTCATCTCTTGATTTTTCAATGCCTCCTCAAATTCGAGATGCAAGAAAAAGAGAGAGTGATTTTACATGGGTTTGTACCAATGCTTATCGAAGCGGAAGCCTGTATGCATCTGATCATAGAATGTTAGTATACGATGTACCTAATTCTGCTCACGTATTAAAGATAGCTATTATTTCTTTACCCGATCCTTCTAGAGAAAATGCAATACCACCTGAGAATATTAGCGGTCTTGAGTTTTACGACCCTATTGAAGAAGTAGTTCGTTCCAGTGATGTTTTAAAAGAAATTGAACGAGCTGATTTTATTATTCTTCTAACAGATATGAAATGGGAAAAAGACCCTGAAAAACGAGAAAACACTTTTTTAAATGAACTGCTATTTCGTTCTAGAATTGATATCTGTATAACTGCATCCGACGATCCTATTCCCGGAGAACAAGTTGTATATCCTGATTCTGATGAATTTCCCGAGCATGACGTTCTCATTTCCTCTCCCGGTCGTTATGGTCTAGGCTTAACCAGAATCGAATTAATGCTTGAAAAATGCAAATGCCCTGTAAAACCTTACGAAGTTATGAAAAAAGAGAATGGCAACCGTATGATCACGGGTAAAGTCGTAAAAATTGGTCAGGCTATTGATGAAGACCCTGAAATACGACAATTAATTGATTCGTATGCCAAGAATGCCAGTAACACATTTGATGAACTGGTTGGGACTGCATCTCAGACCTTTACATTTTCAGGAAGTACGTACCGTCCCACAAGTTTGGCCAATTTGATGCTAGAAACAATGGCCAACGTTACAGGTACGCCTTTGGCTATGAACCAACCATCTGAATTGCTACACAATTTGAATAAAGGTCCGCTGACATATGGTGATGTGTATAGTATGGTTGCATCGGAAGATACAATATATAAGGTATCTTTGTCTGGTCAAACTATTAAGGATATGCTTGAAGATGTCGGAAATAGCCTTGCTTTTGGCACCGAAAGTGCTGGTATAAGTACAAAAGGTTTTTCCTACAAAATAGATTTACGAAAACCTTCTGGCCAAAAAGTCTCTGATTTAAAAGTATTAGGTCAACCAATTACCCTTACAACCAATTACGATGTCGCCGTAACAGCATCTCTTGTTTCTGGTTCAGGACGACCTGATTCGTTGGCTTATGTTAGTATCAAAGAGAATTCAAGAAAAACAGTTCGTAGAGCTTTGGTTGATGCTTTTTACGACCTTCCTAACAAAACTATCACGCCTACTACTAGTGGTTCTTGGTATGTTGTTCCTGATTATCTTGACCATTGGGGCAATGAACCTATCAGTTTTCTAGTTGATAAAGGTGTTATCAAAGGGTATACCGATGGTAGTTTTCAACCCAACAATCAAATTACTAGAGCTGAATATACTACTGTTGTGTTAAATGCTTACGATATTCCCCAATTAAAGCCAGCAACATCTTCTTTCAAAGACGTAAAAACAACAGATTGGTTTTATGGAATAGTCGAAGGAGCACTTGCGAAAAAAATGATCCCCTTTGCAACCAATGACTTATTTATGCCAAATAAACCAATCACTCGGCAAGAAGCAATGATTGAACTTGTGATTGCTTTTCGAGACAACCCCGAACCACCTACTATGTCTAATGAAAGCATCACCCTTTTTAAGGACAAAGTAAAAGATTGGCAAAGCATATCAAACCTTGCCCTTCCCTACATGATTTTTGCCTATGAAAACAACCTCATAACTGGTTATTCCGATGGTACTATAAGACCTGAAAAATCTATTTCTAGAGCGGAAACTGCTACCATTGTTTTCCGAGCTCATTACCCTGTCATTATGATTGGATCTAGCGGTAACGTTGCCAATGAGATCCGTTCCTTGTACCGAGATCCTAATGAAGACCGTCCTATTGGCGGTTTTGCCTCTGTAGCGTCGTATTTCGATGAATTGTCAAAACGCAACCCAAATTTTATGGCGATCGATGCCGGTAATTTTTTGATGGGTTCAGCTTTGTCTTATTTAACAAAGGGCGAATATGTAGTCAAACAATATGAACCTATGAACTATGGAGCTATCGGTTTATCTGATGAAGATTTCTTCTATGGATTTGAGTATCTTGATTTGATTAACAAGTATATCGATATTGTTGCAGCTGATATCTATAGCAATGAAACCGGAGAACCATTATACAAAGATTCAATTACGCATGAACTTTCTGGTATCAAAATTGGTATTACAGGTGTAACAGGTTTTTCAATAGAAAAACCTTATATCCACCCTGAAGTTTTGGCAGCTATTGAGATAAAGGATTCCGTTGAATCCGCCAATAAAGTGCTTTCTTCGCTCGTTGATGAAGGATCCAATATTACTGTTTTAACTGTTGGGATGGATAGCAGAGTTAACCTTGACAACGAGCTGTCCCCGGTTTTGGTACGATTTATTGATCAATTGAATCCAAAGCCTTCCTTCATTATTGCTTTGAATGGTGAATTTGGTTATACATTCCATCATGATGGTATTCCTGTGATTGCAGCTGGTAAATATGGTAATTCATTGGGTCAAACGAAGATTATTATGGACGCTATCACTAAGAATATTGAACGTATTACTTTGCACAACCAATATTCTTATATCGATGACATGGAGCCCTCTGCCACGTCTTTCCAAATACAAAATGAATACAATAAAGAATATGCAAGTGAACTACAAGACGTAATCGGGCAATCCAATGATGGAATGAAAATCAGCATTGGCGGAGAGTCCCCTCTTGGTAACTTAATCTCTGATGTAATGCGTGATACTATGGTTAAAGATGGTGCTCAAGTAGCATGTATTACTCCTAACCTTATTAAGGCTAACATTGATGCAGGTGATATTACAGCTGAAGAAATATATGCTGTTTTACCCAAAGACGAAGACCTTGTTTTGATTGAAATGTTAGGTGAAGATCTTTTAATGGTATTTGAACATGGATGTACATTCAGTGCAGGTATGGTACAGGTATCAGGAGCACGCTTTGCATACGACAACCTTCGGTTTCTATATGACCGCATCGTTGAATGTACAATTGATGATGTAGGAGAACTTATTTATGAGGACACTTACACAGTAGTTACTACAGAATCGATGCGAAGAGGCCTAGACGGATACGAATGGTTTGCCAATGGCAATGTTGTTAAGTATTACGAAAAGACACTTCGAGAAAGCTTGTTCGACTATATCAAACTAAATGGTACTGTAGATCGTGGAATCGAAGATCGCATTACGTTAGTATACACTGGTTAATGTTTTAGGAGGTATCATGAAAAGCATGATGAAACACTTTTTTATTCTTTTTGTCGTTGTAGCTGTCGGATCTGCCCTACTAATGGGTTGCGGTGGTAATGGTACTGACAATAGCTCTGTTGACAATGGAGGAACTTCTCAAAATGAAACTCCAGGAGAAAAACCAGAAAACGTTACCGATACCATTGTTGATTGTCATTTTGTAGATGCACAACCAACCATTGACGGATCTGGCGATGATGAAGTTTGGATGAATATTGAGCCAGTTACTGTTGAACTTGAGAGTGGAATGTGGGTCGATGTAAAGACTTATTACGACAACGATAACATTTATTTTCTGTATGACTGGATTTCCGATATGACCATGACACCAGAAGATAGTACCGCAGGATTTTGGACAAAAGATGCGGAAGGCAGTTGGACTTGGGATTCAAAAATGGATACCTTGTCTATTGTTTGGGACTTAAGCGATATTCCTGGTTTTTTAGATACCGGTTGCACCCCTCTTTGTCATGATCAATCAAACGTTGTCGACAATCGTTACATGGCTACCGAAATCCCAGGAGATATTGTGGAACTATGGGTGTGGAGTCCTGCAGTAAGTGGTATGAAAAACATTATGGCTTCGTATATCCTTACAGATATACCAGCTGGTATTGATACAGAAGATCCCAATTTTGACAACAAAATTGCCTGGGAAGAGTTACCAGGCGAATACGGATTCGTCCATAACCGCGATGAAAACGAGAAAAAACCAGCAGAAGGTGGAGATGGTGCACCGCTATACATCATTACAGAGAACAATCCTTCTGGCGAAGCCGCTTTGATTCAAGCTGTAGGCAATTTTGATTTTGGCGGCTATATCCTTGAAGTTGCTCGTCCAAGAAGTCCTTCTAACCGAGACCTAGTTCATTTTGATGTAAGTGATAATGGCTATGCCGATTTCTTTTTTGCTATGGCAATGCACAGCTTGGAAGAACGCGAAAAGCATAAAACGCAAGAATCTGCTGCTACACTACGTATGATCGGAAAAAGTGTTGCTGAATAACCTAGGAGTGTATGTATGAATTTTAAGAAAGTCCTATCATTTTTTGTCGTTGCCTTACTACTATGCAGCATACAGTTGATTCCTGGAACTATTAGTTCTACCACTGAAGCTGCTTCACCCGATAAAATCGGTATTTATACCAATTCTTTTGGATATTATGTTTATGTTACCGATCCCATTCAAAACCGCGTTTTAAAATATTCTACAGAAGGTACCTATTTATCTGTTATTATTCCTACCGTTTCAACCCATACTTCTGGTGAAAAATGGGTTATCAAAAAGTGCGTCGATGTTGTAACTTGCAGACTCACCGATGTTATCGGAATTGCTGATGCCCTCACTGGGCATTCCTTTATTTATGAGTTAAACGGCCACACACACCACAAAAACGGTGAAATGGGTACTGGTCCTGGCAAGCTCACAGAAATGTGGGATGTTGCTATGACCGAGATTGACGAAATTAAATCGCAAGCGCTACTTGATAGGAAACAAAGTAAAGTATCTCATTGGACTCCACCACCAGGTGGTATAAAAGATCCACGAGATGGTACATTTGTACGGGATTTTGGAAACACCGGTGCTGCCAATGAAAAATTGAAAAATCCTGAAGGTATGGTATATGCAAAAGATACAAATCTTCTTGTTGCCGACACCGGAAACAAACGAGTAGCTGTATATGATCTCAAAGGTCGTTTTGTTCGGGAAATTAAGGGTTCATTCAGTGATATCTGCGACGTGGGTGTTGATTTTTTAGCTTCTCAAGGGAATAAGATTTATATCCTTGATCGCGGTGCAAAAAAAGTTCATGTCTATTCCCCCGATTACAAATTTGTGAAGTCTATCAATCTACCTGGCATTAATACTGCATCTGCACTTACTATTGACACCGAAAACTTTGTGTGGGTAACCGATATTGCTCAAAACAAAGTTTTTAAGTATGATCAATCAGGAAAACAAATGTTAGTGATCAATAATGCAATCAATCCTCCTAACATTACTAGACAAATTGTCCGCGTTTATATCAAGAAGTATATCATGATGGTGAACGATGACATCAAGAGATTGGATGCCCCTCCATATATCGACAAGGGCAGAACCATGGTACCCCTTCGTGCTATCTCTGAAGGACTAGGTGCTAATGTAAGTTGGGATGGAAAGGAACAGAAAGTGACAGTTAAACTTGGTAGCAATACCGTGGAAATTTGGATTGGAAAAACTACTGGAAGAATTAATGGAAAACCATATCAAATTCCCGATGGTGTTGCACCTGTTATTGTTCGTGGACGAACATTTGTACCCATTCGCTTTGTTGCCGAAGCATTAGATTGTTACGTTGGTTGGAATCCTAAAGATCTTCGCTACAGCGCTTCTGCCGTAACTGTCTATTATCCTAAATAGAATTGCATAAATAGAGAGCTCCCTATAACGGGGAGCTCTCTAAAATATCATGAAAAAAAATATTTCAAAAAAAATAAGCAACTTAATCCATGTTTTTGCTATTGTTTTGTTTTTAACGTTTGTTTTTTTCGTCTATAGACAAAATATTACTCAATATACAATTCATAAAAATACACCGAATGTTATTATGGACGAAGGTACTGTCCAGGACAATGTTCTTCGTGCTTATGAAAAATCCGTGTTAAGCCCTGAGCATGATGCTTCTTGGTTTCAGAGAAATGTTTTTTCTATTGTTAATTATTTATCTTCTTCACGTTTTACTTCCAAAATGGTTACATATATACATTCTAGACAAGATTGGGTAATGGATTGTTCAGAATGCGCCATTGGAGGTAGTTGTGATGACCTTGAAAAAGAGCAGTATTTTTATCCTATTAGCGTTGACTATGCATCTTTTCAAAATCTTCAAGATCGATATGAAAACTTGTTTATTATTGATGTCCGGCCTACTGAAGTTTGGAAAAGCGCTCACATACCCAATTCTGTTACCGTACCATTAACAGATGTTGTCCCATACCTGTTTCCGATGAATAGGTGGCATGAAATTGTCATTGTTGGGGACAATTATCTTGAAACAAAAATTGCAGGCGAAGCACTTATTCAGCTAAATTTTCACAGAGTGTATCGGCTTATTCAACCTGTAAGTGATTACCCAGGAGAATTGGATCGTATTGATGGAAACTAAAGATATTACCCTCGTAGGTGTTGTAAGTGCTGTTGGAGCAATTTTTTACCTTGCTACAGCACCCTTTATTGAAACTACCGTTCCTGTGATAGGTTGCGTCATACGTCCTATTGTTTTTGTGTCCTTTATCATGAGCCGTTTTCATTTCGATATGAAGAAACTTCTTTGGGTTGCCATATTAAGTACTTTTCTTTACTCCTTAATTATACCTTGCTTCCTGAATTACGTTTCTCTTCCAGTAAGCATTCTTTATGTTTTAATTGTGGCAGGTTTCCGCACAAAACTCAACGCATTCTGGTTAACTCTCATAGGTACTGTTGCAGCATTTGCAGGACTTTTAATTTTTACCTTCATTTTTGCTACAAATGCCAATGAATGGCTGATGTACTTAAAGTATTTCTTTCCCATATTAGTTTTAGGCTCCATAGTTGGCGCACTCCGTCAAAAATATAGTAAATTTAGCTGCGTTGGGTGCGATCTTTGTAACAAACCAAATGCTGAAGTTTATTTCGAGAAACAACAAAAACTGAATGAGAAAAAAAAATGAAACCTCCTCCGCAAAAGAAGGTACTATAGATATGAAAAAAGATAAACTTGATACAAACGAACAACAAAATGCAAAGGATCTCCACGAATGAAATTGAAATGGGCTGCCTATCTTCTTGTTTTTTTACTATTTTTTTCTGTACTTCCCGTTTTTTCTAAGCAAAACACAACTTCTTTTACATGCGATTTAACTTTTTTTAAAAACAAGTATGTGTTTAAGATTTTGGGGCATCCTGTTGAACTGCCTGTGAAAGTATATGTTGACGATATGGTTGACTCTTTTATGATCCCTTTGCGATATATAGCCACATCTTTACGTTATGATGTAGAATGGGATTCAAAAGCATCTGTTGCATCTTTTTCTTCATCATGGAATCAATTTTCTATAAAAATTTGCGATGAAAATTCCTTACAAGTTCTTTCTTCTTCCTTTCCCATCTCTCATTTTACCCTGAAGCATGATCGAATATATGCAGATGCAACCACTGTTGCTACCCTTTTTGATGTATCTATCATAGATTCTTATGATCCCAATGCGATCTCTTTTTTGACTTTGCGAGAACGCATTTTAATTGAAGCTCCAAATTTTGTACTCGACGATACAGAAGGAAATAGTTTTGATTTATACAAAGAGCTAGAAAAACCTGAAAATGAATTTTTCGTTTTAAACTTTTACGCAACTCGTTGCCCTTTTTGCCTTAAAGCTCTTCCTTTGTTAGTTGATCTAGAAGAAGATTACACTCATAAAAATGTTTCAGTGATTGGAATCAATACTGATACTGCAGGACAAGAAGACGATCGCGATGAAAAACTAGAGAAATATGGCGTGCAATACCCCGTTGTACAAGACATTAACAACAAAATATATGATCGATATCATGTTGCTGGCGTACCCAATTTTTATGTCGTCAATCAAGATCACGAAATTGTATATCATAGCCTTGTTGCAGACGAAGAACAGATACAACTGCTCCGACAATGGCTTGATTTGCATCTAGGCAGAAAATAGGAAAGTTCTTAAAGCCACATTGGAGGTCCTTATGTTAAAAGATAAAATTAAAGTTGATTTCATGAAAGCATACAAAGCAAAGGATACTTTGAGAGCAGAAACCTTAAAAATGCTTAAAACGGCTATCCAATATAAAGAAATTGACTTGAAATCAAAGAACAAGGAAGCAACCGATCAAGATATTATTGCTATCTTAAAGCTTGAAGAAAAAAAACACAAAGAATCGATATCACAGTATATAAGTGCAGGTCGTGAAGAGGCTGCAGCGAAAGAAGAACAGGAGATGAAAATTATTCAGGAATACCTTCCTGAAACAATGTCTTTTGATGATGTGTACACATCAGTCAAGTCGATCTTTAAAGATCTGGACTATACAACTCTATCTTTTGGATTAATGATGAAAGAGGCCATGTCTGTTTTGAAAGATAAAGCTGATGGTAGTGATATTAAAAAGGCTATTGATACATTCTTAGAAGAAACTAAAAATTCAAAGGAATAACATGGAATGGTTTTTTGGTTGAATAGTAAGGATTGATTGCCCTTATTCCATTTTTTAATGTATACGCTCCCTCATTGTGAGTATGACCAAAGATGATTTTGCGTAGTTTTGGATGCGTGATTACATAATCTCCTAGAAATTTAGAACCACGATAGGCATTGTTAAATTCTTCTGAGTATGAAGAGTAGCGAACAATACACTCTTCAAAAAGTGCATGATGACTCATAAAGACTAGATGATCAATAGAACTGTAAGTTTCTTGAAAGTGTTTGTTGATCGTTTTGTAGCATATTTTACAAAAGTCAGCATCTGTTTTCCCGTAAGGCCATTTAATATAGTACAGATCATTCCAAACACTAATCCTGGTAGGGATCTTTTGTTCATCAATCGCCCAAAGTTCCTTGCTAGAAAGGTCAGAATAATTGATATCTGACCAGGTGAACTCTTGATTCGTTTCCCGTCGGATAAAAGTTAACTCTTTTGAAACGGGTGGTGGTTTTTTGGAATGAAAGGAGAAATCATACCAACCAATGTTTCCTACAAATCCAATTCGATCAAAAATATAAGGGTTTTGGTCCAAATAATGAAAACCATTGTCTTTGCAGATTTTTGGTAGGATTTTCTGATATATTTCAAGTGAATTCTCCATTTTGTTTGGGTTTTCACTTTTGCTTTGAATCCAAATATCGTGGTTCCCAGCTACAAAGAGCTTTGGAATAGATATGGAGGAAAATTGAGAGAAATAGTCATTCATTTTTGAAAGATCTTGTGAAACATCTCCCACGATTGCAAAAATGTATTGTTCTGTAGGATTGGACGCCATGTATTCAGCTATCATAGCAGGAAGTCTAGCGCAAGAAACACTTCGTTCTTTTTCAATATGTAAATCAGAAGTAACAAGTAATTTCATGTGCTTGTCAGATCTCCTACTGATAGTTATTCGAAAAATGTTACAATGTATATAATACCACAAAAAGCGAGGAACCGTAAGATGAAGCACTACCAGAATGAATACGTGATAAGATGTGCTCTTATTGTACTTCTTGCTCTTCTTTTTTCTTGTGTATCGATTCAACAAGTTTATACGCACAATAGTACACAACTTGATGCGGAATCAACTACTTATATTGTTGAATTGTATGGTGCACCATTGGCTTCTAAACAGAATACATCATCTACAGAAGGAATGAACAGATGGTTGTCTTTGATCTCTTTGCAACATACTCTTTTTTTACAAGACTGTATCCCTATTTTAAAGTCTTCCTTTCCTATTCAATACGAATATTTACATGTTTTTAACGGATTTTCTTTGGATGCCACAATCGAAGAAATACAAATGATCCGTCAGTCGCCTTATGTAAAGACGATCTATTTAGCCCAAGAATACTATCTACAACGAGAAACTTCTGTTCCTACCACCAAGGCTCCTTACTTTTGGGATCAACAAAGCATTGCTGGCCTTCACTATAGGGGACAAGGGATGCTAATTGGAATCATTGATACTGGCGTTGACTACAATCATGGTGAGTTGGGCGGAGGTATGGGTACAACGTGGGATGGAAAAATGTATAAAGTTCGAACTGGGTTCGATTTCTCTGAGATGAATTCTATTCCTTATTCTATCGGTACTAGTAACCATGGTACGCATGTAGCAGGAATTGCCGCAGGCAATGGAGAGACAGGGCTAGCAATTGGTAAAAACAAAGCATCTGGGGTTGCACCAGACGCATCTCTGGCCATATACAAAGTATTTACTAGTAACAAAGATTCAACGAGAGAAACTGCCATTTTAATGGCACTAGAACAGTCCATGATCGATAAGTGTGATGTAGTAAATCTAAGTCTTGGAAAGAATTTTGGATGGTCTACCGACCCTCTGTCTATTGCTTGTGATCGATTGGTAGAAGCAGGTGTTATTGTTGTTGCATCCGCTGGTAACTCTGGTCCAAGAAATTCAACCTTGAATCCTTTTCCCATTCATGCCCCTGGAAGTGGACTTTCCTCTATCTCGGTAGCTGCCTCAGATGCTACACCGAAAGATGGTTTTTATGTTCCTTCTGAGCGTGGCCGCTATCATTTTGTCATAGGTCAACCCATTTCACCTACACCAAAAGCATCATTAAAGGCGATTCCCTTAGAAATCGTATCGGGGAGTATTACTCCATCGACATTTCTTGAATTGCAAGGAAAAGCAGTTATGGTGTTTTCTTCTGACTTATCAATACAGTCTTTGTATAGATATGCAGAGAAATCTGATATACACTCTGTATTGGTAGTAAATACAAAAAAAGCACCTACTTCCATTACACTGCCATCTGACTTTGACAAAGTTCCTATGATGAGTCTTTCTTTTGAAACAGGCACCTATGTACAGTCTATGGTAGATGTACAAGAAAAACCTGTCATGATTCACTACGGATATCAAAATCAAGCTGTCACTCTAGCTTCTTTTTCTTCCCAAGGACCTACTCCCGATTTTTACTTAAAACCCGAGATAACCGCACCAGGATATCAAATTTCCTCTACTATAACAAACCACCAGTACGGTATTTACAGCGGAACAAGTATGTCTAGTCCCTATGTAGCAGGTGGAGTCGCACTCCTCAAGCAACTACACTCAAACTGGTCTCCTTCAGAGATTAAATCTCTTCTTATAAACTATGCGAAACCGATAGTCAATCCCCTTACACAAGAACGGTATTCTATCTATTTGCAAGGCGGTGGAAGCCTAGATTTACAGAATTCATTTTCCGGGAGTCTTATAGTTGACCCTCCTACAATTTCTTATGGAAGCATACAAGAAAATGAATCTAGATGGATCCGTATTACCAATAAAGGCTCACAATCTCAAACACTAGAGTTTCGTTGCAATTCTCCTATTCATCAAAATGCAGCGGTTGTCATATCTCCTTACAAATTCACGATTGAACCGCACGAAACGATACCCATCAAGATTACCTTAGAAGTTACAGATGACACTATTCAAAGTTTTGGCGAGTTTTGGCTAGAGGCCATTCACGATGGTGACACAATCTTTCAGGTTCCTAGTATTTTTTATCACGGCACGTACCCTGCCATGGATCCAATTCTCACTTCGTATATGTTTCCTACGCTTGCAATATCACCGAATCATGATGGATATGGTGATCAGAATCATTATGTTTGCCTAAGTCCCTATAACATTGATGGCATTGAAATAGACGTATTTGATCAAAAGGATCAATTCATCCAAAATTTATTCTATCATCGAGGCATCCTTGGGGCTGGATATTATGCAGCACCTTTTACCGGAATTCACAATGGCAAACTCCTTGAGGATGGGTATTACAAAATAAAATCCTACGTTTTACCTACAGGGAAAGATTACAAAATAGTGACAGACTGGGAATTTGGAAAAGAATCATCCGTATTAGTTGATACGGTGCCTCCAGAACTACAACTCACACATACATGGCTGAACAATAATGAGATTCATATTGTTGGCCAAATTCTTGACGAGAATGCTTCTCACGGTTTGTTTCTTTATTATGAACTTGACTATGATGACGGAGCAATGCTTTCTGTGAAAGAGGATGGATCGTTCGACCAAACAATACAGATCCATGAAGAGCATTGTTTTATTAGGTTTACAGCGCAAGATATTGCAGGAAATCGATCATCTGTGAAGAGGAGAATTCCAGATTTAAATATTACCGACGGTTGAGTCTTTCGTATATAGTCATATAATAAGCTTAGCTCTATAAGTAAAGGAGTTGTTATGGGTGACAAAATTTTAATGAAAGGCGCCGAAGTAATCGGCGAAGCTGCTGTAAAAGCAGGTTGTAGACTTTTTTTTGGGTATCCTATTACACCACAAAATGAAGCTCCAGCTTACATGGCAAAACGATTGCCTGAAGTTGGGGGTACTTTCGTTCAAGCTGAAAGCGAAGTAGCTGCAATTAATATGTTGTATGGTGCTTCTGCTGCTGGATATCGTGTTATGACGAGTTCATCTAGTCCTGGTATCAGCCTTATGATGGAGGGAATTTCATATTGTGCAGGATCCGAACTTCCCGTTGTTATTGTTAATGTAATGAGAGGAGGACCTGGCCTAGGTGGCATTGGACCTTCTCAATCTGATTATTTTCAGTCCACCAAGGGTGGAGGTCATGGCGATTATAAAATGATCACCTTGGCTCCTACAAATCTTCAAGAACAAGCTGATTTAATGAAGACAGCTTTTGATTTGGCTGACCAATACCGCATTCCTGTCATGGTATTAAGTGATGGACTATTAGGTCAAATTATGGAAGCTGTCGAGTTCACATTTGATGTAGATCCCGCTTCCTTGCCACACAAAGATTGGGCAGCAGATGGACGGTTGAATCGCGAGAAGCATTTAATCAACTCTTTGGATCTTGATCTTGACGGTCTTGAGCATCATAATGAAAAATTACAAGCTCGATACAGGACCATTGAAGAAAAGGAAACATTGTGCGAAGATTATCATACAGACGATGCAAAGGTTTGCATTGTTGCCTATGGTACTACTGCTCGTATTGCAAAAACCGCCGTTGAAATGCTTAGAGAAGAAGGCTATAAAGTTGGGTTATTCCGCCCAATTACCCTTTGGCCATTCCCTGTAGAAAACCTTAAAAAAGCAGTGAACAATCCAGTTACTGAATCTTTTTATGTGTTCGAGCTTAATGCAGGGCAAATGTTAGAAGATGTTCAACTTGTCGTAAATGGACAAAAGCCTATCCGTTTTTTTGGACGAATGGGTGGAAATGTACCGAGTCCAGATGAATTTGTTAAAAAGATTAAAGAAATCTATTAAGGGGGTATCGTAATGAATGAAATGAAACAAATCTTTAAAGTGACTCCCTTATTGAGTAAAACAAAACGTTCCTATTGTCCAGGTTGTACTCATGGAGTTATACATCGTCTTGTGTGTGAAGTTATTGAAGAAATGGATCAATTTGAAAATACCGTCATTGTTGTTCCCGTGGGTTGTTCCACACTTGCCATTCACTATTTTGAATTCGATACGGTTCAAGCTGCTCATGGTAGAGCACCAGCTGTTGCAACTGGCATGAAAAGAGCAATGCCTTCTAAAACCATCTTTACCTACCAAGGAGATGGCGATCTTGCTTCTATTGGTACTGCTGAAGTTGTGCATGCCGCAACCCGCGGTGAAAGAATTACAACCATTTTCGTGAACAATGGTATCTATGGAATGACAGGTGGCCAAATGGCTCCTACAACACTCGAAGGTTGGAAAACGGAAACCTCTCCTTATGGTAGAGATCTTGTGAAAGAGGGCTATCCTATTCGCATGTGTGAGATGTTATCTCAGTTAAACGGACCTGCCTATATTGCACGAACTTCTGTACATACCCCAGCCAATATAGTGAAAACCAAAAAAGCAATTCGAAAAGCCTTCAAAGCACAACGAGATAACTTAGGATTTGCTCTTGTTGAGATCTTATCAACCTGTCCAACCAATTGGGGTATGAATCCTGTCGACTCTCTTAAGCGAATCGAAAACGAGACGATGAATTATTATCCACTCGGTGAATTTAAAAGCGTGGAGGGACTATAATGAAATTTGAATTGTGTGCTGCTGGTTTTGGTGGGCAAGGCGTTATGGCCATTGGTCAATTGATATCATATGCAGCTGTTGAAGAAAATCGTTTTGCATTGTTTCTTCCTTCCTACGGCCCTGAAATGCGCGGAGGAACAGCAAACTGTATTTGCATTGTATCGGATCAGCAAATCGGATCTCCCATTGTTCCTAAAAATGAAAGCGCTATTGTAATGAATACACCATCATTTTTCAAGTTTGAGCCTACTATCGAAAAGAATGGTTGTTTGTTGGTCAATTCAGCACTAATTAATGAAAAAACTGCACGTACTGATATTGAAGCACACTATATACCTGCTAATCATATTGCTGCTGAAGCAGGCAACAAAATAGTCGCTAATATTGTAATGCTCGGTGCTTTACTGAAGTTAAAAAACTTTGCAAAAACAGAAACCATTCAAAAAGTCATCAAAGAGAAGTTTGGTTCCAAAGGTTCAAAAATTGTTGATATGAATATGAAGGCATTGCAAATGGGGTTCGATTCTGTATGATCTCTTTGGATCAAGATCGTCTTCGACAAATATTTGAGCGTCTTCTTCGTTCAAACGGTGTATCAAAATTTGAAGACGAGACTGTACATTTGATTAAAGAAATCATTTCAGAAATACCGATTGAAATTGTCGAGAATGCTTCTATTTCCAAAACGCGGAACAATCTTTTCCTACGACTACCCAAGAGGGGAGAAACTGACTCCCCTCCCATTCTTTTATCTGCTCACATGGATACCGTAGAAGCAACGCCTGCAATTCAGTTTCGTTGCAACCAAGGGTTGTATACAACCGATGGTACTACTATCTTAGGATCTGATGATAAGGCAGGTATTGCAGCCATACTTGAGTGCTTGTTAGCCATTCACCAATCCAATTCCCCGCACCCAGAAATCGAAGTAGCTTTCACCGTTGAAGAAGAAATTGGCTTAGAGGGTGCCAAAGATTTTGACACATCACTTATCCACTCAAAAAGAGGTATTGTTGTCGATGCAGATGGAGCTCCCGGCATTATTATGTATGCGGGTCCTTCTCAAATCATTTTTGATGTGACTATTCAAGGAAAAGCTGCACACGCTGGCATGGCTCCTGAACAAGGGAAAAGTGCAATTTTGTTTGCTAGCCAATGCATTTCTACCATACCTTTCGGCCGGATTGACCACGAAACTACTACAAATATTGGTAAGATAAAAGGAGGAAAAGCAACCAATATCGTCGCAGAAGATTGTTTTTTAAATGGTGAAATACGATCTCATAATGATGCAAAACTTTCAATCGTAAAAAATCAAATTAAAAACATCTTTGAACAAGGTATCCAACAAGGATACAAAATCGATTTCCAAGATCGATACGCTTACAAATCATTTTCCCTTGAGGAAAATTGTCCTATTATTCAACAAGTCACTCAAGCCATGAACGATTGTGGTTTGACTCCACAGCTAAAAGTATGTGGGGGCGGTTGTGATGCCAATATTTTGAACGAAAAAATACACAATATGCTATGTATCAATCTTGCATGTGGTATGACAGATGTCCATACTCACAAAGAGAGTATTTTGTTTACTTCTGTCGAAAATATTACTCGTGTATTGATTGCTATTTGTAGCCAGTAAGGATTTATTATGCTATGTGATTTACACTACCTACTTGCTAGAGCTCAATCAAATTCATATGCAGTAGGAGCTTTTAATGTTAACTCGTTTGAGTATGCTAG
Organism: uncultured Caldisericota bacterium; assembly: GCA_964493625.1. GTDB lineage: Bacteria > Caldisericota > Caldisericia > UBA6126 > UBA6126 > JAGLCW01. The sequence goes on along the minus strand of CAZBOU010000003.1, from coordinate 91,790 downwards.
TGCATTTGTAAAGGCTGCGGAAGAAACAAATTCTCCGCTTATCTTACAATTCTCTCCAGGTGTAGTAAGAACCTATAAAGACTCCTCTTTGGTAAGGTCTTGTGCCATGACAGCTGAACTGTCTAAAGTACCTGTTTGTATCCACCTTGATCATGCAAAAACAATTGAGGATATACAATTAGGAATCCAACATGGCGTGTTCTTGTCTTATATGATTGATGGTTCCCAGTACTCGCTTCAAGAAAATATACAGCTTACAAATGAAGCCAATGACCTATTGCATAGGGAATTAACTCCACACCATATAAACCATGACAGAATAACTACTCTTTCTCCGTATAAGGGGTATTCACTAGAGGCTGAAATTGGTCATGTTGGAACCTGCCATTCAGATAAGTCTTCAGATACTTCATTAGAGGAAGTATTGCAGTTTGTTTCTTCCGTTGAAATAGATGCCCTAGCCATAGCTATAGGGAATACTCATGGGGAAAAGAATAGAGATACAAACTTGAATATTCCTCTATTAAAAACAATTCGACAAAATGTTTCCACTCCTTTAGTTTTACATGGTGCTTCGGGAGTAAAGCCTGAAATGATTAAAGAAACGATAAAAAACGGTATTACAAAAGTCAATGTAAACACCTATTTTAAAGAAACCTTTTCTGATAGTATCGTTAGTGGATACGAGAAACATGGAAAAGAATTCTTTACCAACTATAGATTACATCATCCAACAATTCATTCTGCATTGGTGGAAAAGGCAAAAGAAATACTTACTTTATTAGGTTCTGCTTCTGCTGCAGCTGCTTTGATACACGAAATTGAACAAGATGATATTACATAGAGGAAAAATTCCAACGTTTTAAAGACCACATTTTTGTAATTTTTCTACTGTCATTAAGAGAATACCGGTTAAGTAGCAATGAATCAATCATCGAAATGTAATACAAGTATGTGCTTTCGTTGTAACTTAAGCCTGAAAATGTATACACCCTTGGAACCTTGTAGTGCCATCCCTCGGTGGAAGATATTTGATCTGTGCTATGGAACAACCAAGCATTTTCTTCTTTCAAGGCAGAAAACAAATAACGGTTTTGAATGGTTGGTTTGTCAATTTTTGCTACATACAATGCAACATCTGAAAAATACTCACTTGTTGTGTTTTCGCTATCTGTTAACCCTATAATGACGGGCACATCAATTTTTACATTGTCCCAGTCAAAATGATTGGGATTCTCAAAGCCACTATTTTTCATCATAACTTGAATATGGTCAACAAACTTTCTTTTCTCGTTTTCCGTTATTTCTCTTTCAATTTCCTCTACATCAAAATTGGCAGGAATAAAATTATACAACTCTTCACTACTTGAAGCGAACACTAAGTCGTCAAAACGTGCTGTGTTCGCTTCTTGTTTAATGAATGGAAGATCGGAATAGAAAAAAGGATTCCATATTTGCGCAGAGAATAAAAGAGGGATACCTCTTTGAAGCTCTATTGTGGTAGTTTCTTTTTCATTGAATGATTGCAAATGTTTTGTGAAATAAGCGTAATACAACGAAGGCGATGGGTACAAGGATGGGAATGACACATTGCTATGAAAACCATCCGAAGAACCGATTTCTTGTAAGCAGGGGGTTGCGGAATACATAGAAAATACCCAATACTCAGACTTTTGAAAACGTATACCACTGACATGTATGGTTTGTGTTTCTTTTCCAAAATTACACAAAACTCGTATCTGTTGGAAATAATGAGCTTTCCATTGCAGAGAATGTGAGATAAGGAGTATGGGGAGAGAAACTGGATAGATTTTTGCGCTTTGAATTTTCTTGCCTTGGAGCTCACTACTGTTTTCTACAAAAGTTAGTATCGTCGACTTATCTACTTCATCTAGATCATAGGAATCCACTTTAACCCAACTCTGGAACGGAAGATAAGAATGCAATTCTTGGTAGTTTGATGGAAATTGAACTACATCATTTGATGACTCGTTTGCATATCCAGGGGATACAATCGTACATACAAAGAAGAATACAAATAGAATAGTCCATTTTTTAAGCATTTAAGACACCTCATACTGCATTTTTAACTAGTATAACATTTTCGAAACAAAACATGAAAGAAAAGGAATGGATCGAGTTTTTTAAATTTCGGATAAAGTACAGTATTCTGTTGTTTTTAATGTAAACACAAAAAAAAGTAGAATTAAGGCATTGCATTATTTGAATAAATGTAGTATAAAATAGTGTGAAAATGGAGGGTTTTAATTCACTTTACGAAATAAGATCCTCTTTTTTTTCTGATCTCATCAGTATTTCAAGAGCCCTACCCAAATCACCATGCATATATGATAAAACAAAACCATAGTTTGTTATAGGAACATTATTTTCTATGGCGATTTGTATGCGATTTTGGATTTCTTTTCGGTTCAAAATACACCCTCCACAATGAATAATAAGCTTATAGTTGGATAGGCTTTCTGGAAAATCGTGACCAGAAACCACATCAAATTCGATATTCTTATTTGTCATATTTACTATTCCATGCGGTATTTGCTCTCTTCCAATATCGTTGCAAAAAGGGTTGTGCGAACAAGCTTCCAAAATTAAAACTCGATCTCCAGAATCTAGTCTTTGTATTGCACCAATTCCTCGCAAGAAAATTTCTAAATCTCCTTTCATTCTTGCAAGTAGGACAGAAAATCCCGTTACAGGAATGGTAGGTGGTACGATTGAAAAAACTTCTTTAAAAGCTTGTGAATCAGTAACTACAAGAGAAGGTTTTTGCTTACAAAGGCGCAACACATTTGCCAGTTCAGAAACGCCCGTTACGATACTTATAGAACCTTGATCTAGAACATCTCGAATAGCTTGCTGCTGAGGCAATATGATTCTATTCTTTGGGGCTTCTTTATCGATGGGTATTACCAATACAATAATATCCCCAGGCTTTGTAAAATCGGTAATCATTTTAGGAGTTGCGTTCCATTCTGGTGAAACAACCTTTTGGAGACAGGAAACAAAATCGTGAAGAAATTGTTCACGCGAATCGTGCAAATCATTGATAAAAAAAGGAATGCTATGTGCATGTAACCAATGAGTTATTGATTTTGAAAGGGAATCGCTATGTATTTTTGGAAGGCATACACACAAAGGAATTTTCTTTAAGCGAAGCTTTTGGACTATTTTTTTATCAGATTCTCCTACTGTAGTTCCATGGATTACAACAATGGCTACATCAAGACGGTCCAAATATTTGTTTGTTTTCTTTTCTCGCACTTGTCCTAGATTTGAATAATCTTCATAGCCAGCAGTATCAATAAACAGAACTGGACCAAATGGTTTCAGCTCCATTGGTTTTTCAACGGGATCGGTCGTTGTTCCTGCTTGTGCAGAAACAATCGATACATTTTGTTTGGTTATTGTATTTAGTAAGGTACTTTTACCTGCATTGGTCTGTCCGAGTATTCCAATATGAAGTCGCATACTTTTGATGGTTGACACGGTATGGTTCTCCTTTTGTAAAAGTGGGCTTTTTACCAGCCTTTTGAATCAAGTCACAGGTCTTTTCTAACGACAGTGACTTCTTGTGGTTGTATATTTTATAGAGATGTTTTACGGAATCAGGCGTATAGTTAATCATATATACATTGGCTACATCGCGCAAAGCAAGAATTGTAGCATCATCACCCACTGTTGAATGATAGGCTGTTGTGATAGGGATCATTGTTTGAGGTTCATAGATCCGCGAGCAGATCATAGATCGATAGACAAGAGAAGGATTCCCTATGACAGTGTTTTCTAGTGGTGTGTTGTCGGCTGGTATAAAAAGACCTATTCCCCACATATCAAAACGATTTTGTTTCAAAAAAAGGAACTCATTGTAGATATCTGTGATTGTTTGTCCTGGTAAGCCAATTAGAAAGCCAGAACCAAGAATGAAACCGGCCTTTCTGATGGATTGTTGCGCACCCAGTCGAGTGATTAACTCTTGCTTTGGATGGTATGACCGATAAAGAATCGGATTCACAATTTCGTGTTTCATTAAAAAACGAGAAGCTCCTGCTTTTCGAAGCTTACGATAAGCAGGGGATTCCCGTTCACCAATCGATAAAGTAATTGCTAGATCAGGATAACAACGAATGATCTCTGAGCAAAGGTCTGCAATAACAGAAGTTGTATAGAAAAGATCTTCACCAGACTGTAAAACAACGGATCGAATGCCATCTTTATAGATACGACCAACTGTTTCTATGATCTCTTCAATAGACAATCGATATCTGGGAATAGAAGTGTTCTCAGAACGCAAGCCACAATAACAACAAGACTGTGAACAAAAATTTGAAAACTCAATGATACCACGTAGAAAAACTTGTTTTCCATAGTACTTTTCTGTTAGTAAATGACACTGATGAAGCAACACCTTTTCTTCCATTGTAGAACTTGTAGTGTTGTCACATTGCAAATAGCGAAGAATCGATTCTTTAAAAGTATAAATCTCGCGTACCTCGTTTCACTTTTTCGTATGCTTTCAACAATTCTAGGACTTCGGAAGCGGGAAAGTTTTCTTTCACATCCAGAATTTCTTTTTGAATAATTCTTTCCCCTGCTGTCTTAGTTTCGATTGATGCAAAATCATCAAGCCATTCCCGGAATGTTAAAATAGCATTTAGTTTGCAAAATTGTCCTTCTCGTCCGCATCGGAGTAGGTTCATAATCTTTTTACCAGTACGTCCGCAACGATACCCTGCTGTACAAAATGAGGTAATGTAGCCTGCTTCTGCAAGTTCTCGAACTACATCATCCAAGGATCGATCATCTCCTAGAATAAACTGCTGCTCATCCTCTTCTTGAAGAAAAGTCTTTTCATAGCCCCCAATTTTGATGTTCGTTGAAGCGTCTCTTTGTGTCATAATAGGGTACATTTTTTTCAATATTGCAGACGATTCTCTTGCTGTAATAATTAAACCTGTATAGGGAACCGCCAATCGAATGAGAACAACAATTTTACGGAAATCTTCATCGCTAACTGCATACTTAGAATGAATGGACATATCTGTATCGCTTGCAGGTTGCAAGCGTGGTACAGAAATAGTGTGAGGGCCAATTCCAAACGATTCTTCTAGTTCCATTGAATGAGCTAGAAGACCGAAAATTTCATAACGCCAATCGTACAATCCAAAGAGCGCACCTATCCCTACATCATCTACACCAGCCTCTTGCGCACGATGCATACAGTACAATCGCCATTCATAGTTACCCTTAATGGTATTCTGTGGATGAATTCTTTCGTATGTAGTCTGATGATATGTTTCTTGAAACACTTGATATGTACCAATACCAGCTTGTTTTAGTTGTTGCAAGTCTTCTATTGACATAGGTGCTGCATTGACATTTACACGCCGTATGTTGCCATAGCCATGAGGAGTTTTTTCTTTCACGCTATAGATGGTGTTTAATGATTCTAAAATGTAGTCTACGTCAGAAAGTGGATGTTCTCCCACAACACTAATCAATCGCTTATGACCTATTTTCCCAACTAGTACTCTGGTTTCTTCTTTTACTTCCTGCATAGATAGTCGTTTTCTTGTCATGGTGGAATTGTCTTTCTTAAAACCACAGTACTGACAGTTGTTAACACACAAATTCGACAAATACAATGGAGCAAATGTAACGATGCGATTGTCGTATACTTTCTTTTTGATTTCTTCAGCTGTATGAAACATCTCCTCCCATAGAGTCGGGTCTTGCACTCGCATAAGAGTAGATAGATCCTCGAAGGAGAGTGTTTCAATTGCCAGGGATTTTTGAAGAATATCCCGAACAGAATGGGTGGATGGAATAGTTTTATCGGCTAGATAGGACTGAAAAATGTCATTGGAGATGAAATGAGTTTTTTGTTTGTACTTCTCAATTTGATTTGGAACAACAACATGTTGTATCCATTTTTGGTAGTTTCCATTAGTTAATGGCATGAGATGTCTCCTTTTGATATTGTTTTGCTTTCACTAGATGTGAAGAAACGGTAACACATGGAATCATACCTAACTTACCTGTTAGTGCACCGATATCGTCGGTTGTTCCATCCACCATTAAACAAATCAAATGAAGATCTCTTTTTTCATAGGGAACGCCCATTCGACCAACAATAATATGGCCAAAATCTGAAAAAAGGGCGTTCACTTTTTGAACAGAAGAATCACGGTCTTCAATTACGACTGTTACAATACCTACTCGATACATAAAAAAACACTCCTTTGGATCCGGGAGTGGGAAATACAATAATTCTTCAATTATTGACTCCCCTGATCGCAGATAGAATCCTTGATCTCAGGATCAATTTTAAAAGTTGTTATACAACGAAAGAGAAATAATTACATACAGCTACTACCACAACCGCAGCCACAACCATCTTCTTTGGGAATCTCGACGATATTAGAAGAAACGTTGATACCATGGATGTTTTTTAAATCCTGTTCAAAAGATTTAATTTGCTCTTGATTTGCATCAATCATAAGAGAAATAAACGATACATCGCGTTGATCATAAGGAACGCCCATACGCCCAACAATAATGTTGGCATGATTTGACAACACTTCGTTTACTTTAGAAGCACTACATTCACGATTTAAAACAACAATACCAACTAAGCCTACGTGTGTATTATCCATTCAAAACTCCTTGTTAATAAAATAGATCGACTAACACTTCCACGACTGGATATATTCCCAGTTTGCACTGGGAATTTCTGGTGATGATACTATCCATTCACCAGTTAAACCCCGTTCTTTTGCAGTCAACTCAAAATGGCATAAAGCGATGCCCATATCAACTTTCTGTAAATCAAGCAACAATGTCTGAAAACCGAGACCAATAAGACCTGTGGTTCTTTGTAGAAAAAAATGAAACATGGTACCATCATATAGAATTCTCCATGGTTGAAGATTCATCGCCGAAGGACCAATACGAACCATTTCTAGGCATTCTTGATACAAAGGACATACAGATGGATCAAGGGGGGTTTCTGCTCTTTTATAGAAGAACAGTTCGTTCCACGACTTTTTCGGTTTTTTGGGGGGAATGCTAGTAGGATATCCTATGGGAGTAATCATTCCTACAGAAGGATGATTTGAAGCAGGAACAAGAGATTTGAAATGATGTTGAGGGAAAATGCCAGTCCAGCATGTGGCTAGGTCCATTTGGGTGCAAGTTAAAACAATGCGCTCGAAGTGGAAACCAAAGGTGACAGAATCAACCTGAGTTGAATCCAAACAAGAAATTATATAGTCTCGATGGTAGCGTGAAGAATACTCAACGAAAAACTCGAAAGTGTCCGTTTTTTCAGTAGAAAGGTACAATTCTAAATTCTGTTTCGTGGTTATATCAACACATTTAGATTGAAAGTTTCTACAAGAAAAGCGTTTACGAATCGTATCTTCGACATTGGTTAACATGTACAATGGTTCCTCCAAAAAACGATTTCATATAGTATACCATGGTTTTTGAAGCGATAGAGATAGAAAGGAAGCCTTTCTGAAAGGCTTCCTTTCTATTGTAAAGAGCCCTTATTCGACTTCTACGCTAGCAATTTTTACATCCGTAGGAAGAGCCATGGTTTTTCCAACAGGACAACGAGATTCAATGAAATGAGCAAATTCCATTTTCTTTTGCTCATCAACATCAGCTTTTAAATGTAAGTGTATACGGACTTCTTTAAAACCTACAGGAATACCGGGTGTACCCTGCAAGAAACCATCTGGATCAAGGTCTCCTTCAATTTCGGCCCAAATACCCTTTAGTTCGATGTTAAATTGTTTGGCAAAAGCAGCTCCAACAATACATTGACAAGAACCTAAGGCACACAAAATTGCCTCTACAGGATTCATTCCCTTGTCGGTACCACCTAAAGATGTTGGTTCATCCATAATAACTTTGAAATTACGAGTTTCGTTTTCGACGGTAAAACCTTCTAGTTGTTTTGATACAGCTTTAAACGTTACGGTAGACATGTATTCCTCCTTAGGGTAATTAAAAAATAAACATCAAATAGTAAATTCTAAGGATCTATAAAAGTTCATTAAGTTCTAAGAGAGTTCTTTTAAAACTTTCCCAAATCTAATAGAAGCGAAAATGCCTGCATCCCATGTTGAATTGTTTTGTTGCTTGGATAAAAATCGGTATGATGAAGACCAACTTCGTGAGAATTTTGTTCACGTGTGCCTAACCAAAACATAAAACAAGGATATCTCGATGAAAAGTATCCAAAATCTTCTGCAGCCCATACCATATCGGTCTGTATAATGGGAAATGCATCTTGTAATATGCCGCAACTTTTTTCAAATAGTTCATGATTGTTTTGAACAGGAGGGCAATGGGAGCCCTTCACTATAGTACCTTTCACGCCAATTGTATTTTCAGTTGTATGCACAGTGTCCTTAATCTTTTCTAGTAGTTCTTGCAGGTTTTTGATTGTTCTTGCTCTCGTTGTAGTGTACATTGCTGCTTCTGCAGGAATGCTATTTCGTGTAACGCCAGCATCAACTCGTCCTATTCCAAGAAAAAAGTCCTCGCTTTTTTCATGCTGATTCCAAAGAGAACTGAATTGAACACAGGCCTTCCATGCATCAATACCTTTTTCAGGACTTGTTATATGACCTTGTTTTCCATGGAACAGAATATCGATTTCTTGCGATGCTGCGAAAAGTGTTGTATCGTTTGTAGCAATACTACCCAATGGGTGCTTATCATGGACATGCAAGGCAAAGCAATTCTGAATGCGCCATCGATCGAGTATTTTCGAATCAAGTAGTCTCTTTGCACCATCCCCTGATTCTTCTCCGGGTTGAAACAGAAATAGGATATTTTTCTCGGGCATCGTATCGATTACTTTCTTCAGGATTCCCCAGAGAATAGCTGTGTGCACGTCATGCCCACATAGGTGAGAGGCTTTTGCAATGCCGGGACAATCGCTGGATATTGGCAACGCATCTATGTCGGCCCGGATCAGAGTATAAGGAAGAGATTTTGAACCTTCATAGGTAACCAGGAGCCCTGTATCAAGGGGTTGGAATGTTTTAACAGAAGGGATGGAAGAAAGTTCTTGCAGCAACAGATGGGTTATTTTATTTTCATGAAAGGCTGGTTCTGGATTGCTATGCATCCATGTGCGAAGTTCAGTGGGTGATATCATAGCGTTCTCCTAGGTTGCACTGATCCAAAAAACGGGAGTTTGATTCAGCTTTTCGTATGATTGTCCATTCCCCATTTTGGGATAGGAAAACTTCAGCTGGAAGAGGAAAACCATTGTAGTGGTTAGCCATAGAAAAACCGTAGGCCCCACTTTGGTGAATGGCAATAAGCGAACCTTCCTTAGGACAAATTTGAACGGTCGATGGTACAAGTATATCACCTGTTTCACAAAGTCGACCCATTATGCGAACAGATTTCTTTTGTGAGATTGGATCTGTTGAACTAAATGAGTGATGAGCTTTGTACAAAGAAGGTCGAAGCAGATGATTCATACCTCCGTCTGTAATACACATTGTTTCTATTTCTGAATCACGATTTTCGCAAGCTCGTACAATATACCAACCAGCTTCACCGATCAAGTAGCGACCTAATTCACACCAAATACGAAAATGGGAAAACAAGGATGTAACAATCGATTTCATATGTTTTAGGTCTAGCTGTTTTCCATCAAAATAGGGAATACCCCATCCTCCGCCTATATTTATGTCTGAAAAACCATATTGCCGCGATAGTTTTGATATGGTTAAATACGCTTTTTCAAAGGAATTTGAGTCGGTTATCTGCGATCCTATATGAATATGGAATCCTTGCAAGGGTAAACCAACTTCTTGAGCAATGCGTAAACAGGTATCAATATCATGCAAAGAAATCCCAAATTTGTGTTGCTTCATTCCAGTCTTAATATAGGGATGAGTAGATACTTCGATCGATGGGTTAATACGTAAAAATAGGGATGGTAGGGGTATATTGCGATTTTTTTTCAAGCGTCCCCACTTTTGAAGTTCCTCTATGGAATCTATATTTACATTTTGAATACCTTGTTTGGAAAAAAAGAGCATATCATCTTCCGACTTCACATTTCCATTCCAGGTCATTTTACTAGTAGGTATACCCCCAGCTCGAGATGATTCGAATTCGCCTCTGGAAATAAAATCGGCACCAATTCCGTATGCATGGAACATAGACAATAGAAAGGGGTTTGCATTTGCTTTTACAGCAAATGTTGGCTGAAAATCTACGGCAGAAAAGACGTTTAGAACATCTTCTATCCGAGATTGAATCATAGATTCATGATAGAGGAAGAAGGGTGTGTTTACGGTATTGGCAATCTTTTCTAATAGTGGTTTCATAGGTTACACTGCTGCAATGTTTTTTGTAAAGGGGTAATCATCAAACTCCAATCTTCTTTTGTTGTATTTAACGGAGGTAGCAATCGTATAGTTCCGTTATACGTAACATTTAAAAGAACATGATGGTATTCTCGACCAATTTGAACCATTTCTTTTGTGGATTGAATAGGATCTATTCCTATCATAAAGCCTTTTTGTCGGTAGTCTTTGATGAAACTACCTAGCATTGTACAAATAGTTTCTTGTACCCATGGTGTCAATTTTTGAATATGTGAAATGCTTGGCGGTATTTCGCTAAGGACAGTTTTTGCTGCTGCTAGCGCTACTGGATTGGGCGCGAATGTAGATCCATGATCACCAGGTAAAAACTCATATCGGAGCTCCTCAGAGAAGATGGTTGCTCCTAAAGGAAGACCCCCGCCAAGACCTTTGCCAACAAGAACAATATCTGGCTGCAATCCCCAATGTTGGAAAGCAAACCACTTTCCAGTTCTACCTAAACCAGATTGGATTTCATCACAAACAAGAAGAATATTGTATCGTTTCTGGTAGTGCTTTAACTTCTCGGCCATTGAGTCGGATATAATACGAATGCCACCGGAACCTTGTATAGGCTCAACAAAGATGGCCAATACTTCTTGACCATTTGCATTCATATATGTATCAAGGGCTTCTTCATCGTTCCACTCAAGAGATTGAATGTTTGGTAAAAGAGATCCAAAACGTTCTTTTACGGGTCCATCTCTAAGAAGAGATAGAGAACCAAGCGTTCTTCCATGAAAACTTCCGGAGAAGTGAATAATGGTTTTCTTGGAACATGTTTCTCTCTTTTTAACAATCCGTAAAGCCGCTTCTGTAGCTTCTGTACCAGAATTTGTATAAAACAACCCCCCTTGCTTCATTTCGGTAGCCGATAGCAAAATATTCTCAACACTGGTAGCATCTTCTACGGGAAAGTAATTGGAAAGGTGCATATAATCTTGTATTCTGTTTCGGATGCTTTCTAGCACAGGTTCATAACTATGACCTAATAACATGACACCTATTCCTGAAAACGTATCTACATACGATACGCCTTCGGTACTTTCAATCATGCAACCTATAGCCTTTTTAACTTGGATAGGAAAAGAGTTGTATATGGAAATGTTCACAATGAAAACCTCCTAGCAAGATTTGCTATCGTTTTGTTTGCTTTATCGCTAGACACCAATAGAGATATACTAACCTCCGATGTAGTAATCATATAAATATCGTTGGGTGGTATGACTTCAAAAATCATATCAGTCACTCCAACAGTCTTTCTCATGTTTGATCCTACCAATGTAATTTTGGATAAATTCCCTTGCACAATAACAGATTGCGACATTGATGTAAGAACTTTTTGTGCCTCTTCCAATGTGTCTTGGGCAGTTTCATAATCATCTTCCCATACTGTCATCGACAAAGACCAGTTTTCTGTGTGATTGGAAAGAGCAATCATGTCAATGTTTAAAGAATACTTTTGAAGAACATCCGTTATGGTTTTCAGAAAATTTGGATCTGCGCCATTTGTTCTTGCAGTAATCAACCATTGTTTGTCCAAAACACTGATTCCGATGACAGGTTTGCTGTGAATCGTTTCGATCGTGCGAAAAATCATGCTTCCTCCTTTGTCACTAAATGTTGAGGCACAATATATAGGAATGTCAAACTTTTGTGCTATTTCAACCGATCGATCGTGTAGAACACCAGAGCCTTGTCTTGACATTTCAAGCATTTCTTCGTAGCTGATGTAATCGAGTTTTTTTGCTTCAGGATATATAGCAGGATCAATTGTATATACACCATCTACATCGCTGAAAATGTGACAAGGACAACCTAACGATGCAGCTAGGGCTACTGCAGTAGTGTCTGATCCACCTCGGCCCAGGGTAGTAATTTCATTTTGATTGGTTATTCCTTGAAAACCGGTAATTACAATAACATCGTATTTTTCGAGTTTTTTACGGAGAAATTTTGTGTTGACTTTTTGTATGTTTGCTCTTCCCCACTTTTGATTCGTTCGTATCCCTGCTTGATAAGCATTAAAAGATACACTGGATAGCCCATGTTCTTGAAGAACCATGGTTAAAATGGATGCAGATATCTGCTCCCCCGTTGTTAAAAGCATATCCATTTCTCGAGGATGCTTCTTGGTAGTAAAGGAACGAACCATCTCCATTAAATCATTGGTTGTTTTTCCCATGGCTGAAACAACGACAATAATCTTATCAAAATCCTTCTTTGTGTTTTGAATCTTTTCTAACACTTTTTCTATACACTTTTTATCTTTTAATGAACTGCCGCCATACTTTTGGACAACAAATTTCATGTATTTAGGTTCCGCAAAGAAGGCTCAATAGATGTTTTAGAAATCGTTTTTTCATCCACTTTTTTAATAATTTTTGCAGGTGCACCTGCAACAACAGTGTGGGAAGGGACATTCTCAATGACAATGGCACCAGCTGCAACTACAGAGTGGTCTCCAATAGTGATTCCTTCAAGGATAACTGCATTGGCCCCAACAAGCACATGATCTTTTATCACCACAGGATGGGCATTTGCAGGCTCGATTACTCCAGCAACAACAGCTCCTGCACCAATGTGACAATGTTTACCTATGACGGCTCGACCACCAATAACGGCATTCATGTCAATCATTGAATGTTCTCCTACGGAAGCACCAATGTTAATTACAGCACCCATCATTATGACGGACTGTTTTCCAATGGAGACCATATCACGTATCATAGCACCGGGTTCGATTCGAGCTTCAATGGACAACAAATCTAGAAGTGGAATAGCAGAATTGCGTCTATCTACCTCTAGTCGAAGCGATTCAATTCTGTCTTTATTGACTTGAATCCACGGCTCCATTTGAGCCCAATTCGAGTACAAAATCCAAAAATCGACACCTTGATAGAACTCAAATTCCTGTACATCTTCTTTGCTAAAATTTCCTTTTACCCATGCTTGTACAGGAGTTTTTTTCTCGCTATTGGCAATGGTATCAATAATGTTCTGTGTTGTTTGACACATTCTATTCTCCCTTAAAACGTGATTTCATAGTAAAAAAACCTTTTTTAAAATTGGATTGAAGAATCCATCTAGCACAATCCAATGAGCCTGATGCAAAGACTTGTCTTGAATAAGCAGTATGCGTTAAATGTATCGTCTCGTTGTCATTTGTCATGATTATCTCATGTTCCCCAGGAACTCCTTTTAATCGAAAGGACTCAATAGGACAATCTCGACCAATCGTTTTTTGAAGAGAAAGAGCAGTCCCACTGGGAGCATCTTTTTTTTGTTTGTGATGGGTTTCAACAATGCCAATGTCCCAGCCCTTTAACTGTGTACGTATTGATTCCAACATTGTATGGAGACAATGAACGCCCAATGAATAGTTCGTGCTATAAAACACGGGAATGGTATTGGAAGCATTCTTTAATTCCTCAAGATGTTGCGTTTCCAATCCAGTTGTTCCTACTATGAGGGAACATCCAAAATCAATTGCTTTTTTACAAGAAAATGAAAGAGCTTCAGGAATGGAAAAATCGATGATACACTCTGGTGTACATTGAAGAATTTCATTGGTTTGATCTTTTCTGTACACACATGTATCATCTTCATTTTCTTCTATACACTGCAAGATCTCTTGTCCCATTTTGCCAAGGTATCCAATAATTCCTACTTGCATAGATACCCCAATTCTTTCAAATGCTTTTCTATACGTTCTTCGGTGCATTTTTCTATAGGGATCAAAGGTCTGCGAAGGATATTTTTACAGGTACCCAAAACAGAGTTTGCATACTTCACCGGAGAAGGATTTGTTTCAAGAAACAATGATTTCATCATGGGAAACAAAGTGTTATTAATCTTTTGAGCCTTTTCTAAGTTCCCTTCAAAGAAAGCATCTGTTAAAGACTTCATTTCTCGAGGGATCACATTGGATGCTACCGATATTACTCCCTTACCTCCTATGGAAAGAATTGGCAATGTTTGATCATCATTTCCTGAATAAACAGTTAAAGAAGAAGGTTTTTGAGAGATTAACCAGTTAATCTGAGAAATATCAGCACTGGCTTCTTTTGCTGCTACAACAGAAGGAGCTTTTTTGTGGATCTCTATAATGGTTTCAGGAAGTACGTTCATGCCTGTTCTAGAGGGTACATTGTAAAGAATGATGGGAAGCTTGGTTTCGCCAGCAAGGTAGGAAAAATAATCTACAAGACCTTTTTGGGTACTTTTGTTATAGTAAGGATTTACAATCAATAATCCATCAACGCCCAATTCTTCTGCTTGTTTATTGAACTCCACCACATGACTAGGGTTGTTACTTCCTGTCCCCAGTATAATGGGCATATCGCCTTTCAACTGCTCTTTAGTAAATTGAATGAGTTGTTTTCTTTCTTCCTTTGTAATAACGGGGCATTCCCCCGTTGTACCAAGAAGTATACAAGCATCAATCCTAGCATTTTTTTGCTTCGATAAAAGTTTCTCTAAACTAGAAAAATCAATTGAATAGTCCTCCAAAAATGGAGTAATTATTGCTGTACCTACACCATTAAATAATGTCATTACAAGTCACCTGTCCTTTCAGATAATAAGATTGAGAATCAATTGAAACGGTAACATCCCCACCTTTAGTATGTACTGTCCATTTGTCATGGGAACTGTTCAATGTATTTTTTAGCAAATACGAAACAGCTACGCATCCCGTACCACATGATTTCGTTTCTCGATTTACGCCATTTTCAAAGGTACGTAACCAAATGTGATTTTCCTCATAAAAGAAAACGTTTGCATTTGATTCGGGGGGAATCAAATCATGTTTTCGGATGGTTGTAAAAAAGTCTTGAAAAGGAAACTCGTCTAGTTCAACTTTGGATTTTGTTTGTTGTGCTACATGAGGGACCCCCACTTTAATAACATCCACCAGTACTCCATTCCAAATTAAGGAACGAAACAATATGGGGGGTGGCATTAAAACGGTAGGTACACCATTGGAATCAACAATCCCTTTAATTTCACCAAAAGAAGTACCAAGCGTAACCCACTTATCTTCCGGTATTTTGTCGTGTGAATAGAGATAGTAATACACGCTACGGGCACCATTTCCGCACATGGCTGCGCAAGATCCATCGCAATTGTAATATTCCATATGCCATTGATGGTTCTTTTCATATAGCCATATGACTCCATCTTCGTTACATGTATTCTCTTCAAACCATTTTTTTGAACTGGACTCCTTCTCTTTCCTTTCCATAATCAAGAACGTATTGCCATTTGCATCACATTTTGTCATACAAGCCTTCTTTCTAAATCCTTCACGATTTGATACGCATTCCAGGCAGAACCTACTAACAAATTGTCTGCAATACACCAAAAATGCAACGTGTGAGAATCAATTTGCCGAAGTCTACCAATGTGGACTTGATTTGTATTGATAGCATCAATGGTTCGAATTGCTGTTTCATCATAGGTCAAAAAGGGAGCTTGTTGAATTCCATTGAGCAAACTATCCATTTCGATCTCTTTGCTGGTTTCAATGTACACAGATTCTCCATGGGTAATTTCAATTGGCACGCGAACAGTTGTAGGGTATATAGGCAGCTCATGATCGGATAAAATTCGTCTTGCCTCATGGATCATTTTTATCTCTTCTTGGCAATACCCGTTATCCTCTATGGGGCCAATATAGGGGGTACAGTTTTTGGACAAAGGAGAATCCGTTACGGGCAGATTTTTCTCGGCATGAAAAGAGGCCAATCCTTTTTGTCCCATACCCGATATCGATTGATAGGTTGATACTACGACTTTTTTTAATCCAAACAGCTTTTGAATAGGAACTACAGCTTTGGTCAGTTGGATTGTACTACAATTTGGGTTGGAAATAATTCCATAGTAGTTCTCTAAAACGGAGCCGTTAATCTCAGGGACTACAAGAGGTATCGAGAGATCATCTCGGTGGGCACTAGATATATCAAGAGTCCACGTAGCAAAATCTTGAATAATAGGAGACCATCTAGATGAAACCTCTGAGTCTGATGCCAAGACAACAAGGTCACATTCTTTTTGTAGAACTTGTTTTGTTGTATTAACAATTTTGTAATGTTTGTTTTGAAAGATCTGATCTTTTCCCTCTGAGTGTTCGGTTGCAGACAAATAAACCAGATCAACTGGAAAAGTAGATTTTTCTAGAACGGAAAGAAATGTTCTACCGATAAGGCCGGTAGCACCAACAATACCAATTTTCATAAAACCTCCTGAGAATAGATGATATCTTGAAAAGTGTTAAACAAATCCTCTAGGGGTTTCATCTAAACGGCTCTCCAAGAAGCGAAACTTCAAGGCAGTTATACAAGTATCCCTTGCATACCCAGGTAAACCTACTTGAGGAATAGGTTTCCTTCGGCGTTGTACCCCTTTTTCATAGAAAATACCTCATATACTATGAAATACGTATACAACGCTCCTCCGTGTAAAAAAATTTTTCAAAGTCGTACTACTATTATAATATAAAAAGACTTAACTGTCAAATAGTGACGCAAAGTGTTTACATTAGTGTTCTTCAATAGAGATATCATCAAAGTATGCTCGAGAATTTCCCCAGGTTCGAAGTCCTACAGTTCCTGATTCATAGGCATCATCTTGAGCAGTAACGACCGGTTCACCATTGACAAAAGCAGTAAATGTGTTTCCTTCTACTTGAAGTGTAATCTCATGCTCTTCATACCATGCGAAATCACTTACGTCTATGCGTCCAAAAGGACTTCGTTCGTGCCCATTTTCCCACTTGCGAAAAAGAAAAGCACCTCCACCGTAGCCTGGATCGTATTGAAAAGTATACCCATTGATACCACTAGAAGCATCTATATCGTTGGCTCGAAACCATACTCCATAGCCCTGTCCCTCAGTAAGGTGTGCTACATCGATACTCATCTGAAAGTCATTTCCTTGATAGTCGATGAAAGATCGATTCTCACCGTTTTGTGTGTTATAGTATCTACCTTGGTCATCCACATCGAATTGACCGCGAGTTGTTGTCCAGTTATTTACAGATTGAAAACCCTCTTGAAAAACCAAATACGTGGATGGCCATTTTTGGGCTGATTCGTCAATGACGTCTTGATATCGATCAAACACATTGTGAATCGAATGGCGTAGGCCAGGAAACGAAAGAATAAGGACCAGGACGACTACAACGATTACAAGAGCATACTCTATGATAGTTTGGCCAGAGGAATCCTTTTTGTAGTAATTCAAAAACCGAATCCTTTTCTTGAATAGGCTAGGTAGTATCATAAAAATCCTTTCTGGATTCGTTCCATTACTACGAAAACAAAGTAGACAACCAAAGAAAAACACCACCAAGTAAAACCGGAACAACGGTTAATAGCAAAGGTAAAAGGCTCTCTAATCCGAATAAAAACACAAGCCCTATACCTGTAAGGATGGATACAACAGAACTAACTTTGGGATAATGAAAAGAAAGAATAAGCACTAGTAATAAAAAGATACTTGGGACATTTTGCATGAGAAAACACATGAAATTTGTACAATCAAGAGACATGGTGATAAAGAAAACAGAGACAAATAGCAAAATGGCGAAACCGATATACCAAAACGCATTTTTTTTCTTCATCCCAAAGCGCATATTGAACTCCTAAAAAAAGGTATGATACTCTACTTATAATAATGAAAAACGATAAAAATTAAACAACCAAGAGTATTTTTGGAGATGAAAATGAAAAAAACCAATCAATCCGTTCCTATTTTTCTATTCTTCTTGTTTGCCAATCTTCCCTTGTATATTTTACTCCCAAAATTTCATTTTATTGTAGTTCCTTACAACCTATTTGGGGTTGTAGTGGTTCTTGCAGGTCTTGTTCTAAATCTTTCAGCTGACAGAGTTCTACGATCAATTTTATCTTCTCAAGAAGAAGCGCAAGCCCCCAAAAAAATAGCAATAAGTGGTATCTACCGGTATTTTCGCCACCCAATGTATTCTGGTATGGTAATAATATTGATCGGTGTAGTACTATTTTTCAATTCCATCTTTTTATTTCTTCTTCCTCTGGTGTTTTTTGCATATCTATATTTCATCATTATCCCTTACGAAGAACGCATGCTCATAGAATTATTCCCAAATGAATACCCTCTTTATCAGAAGAAAACCTGTTTTCTGTCCACGATTCGAACCTTCTTACGCTGTCAAAAAAAGAGTAAATAAACAATATATTGATATTATAGAGACATTAAACACAATATATTGTAGATATTCTCTTGCATTTCAAAATAAATTTGATATTTTTGATAGATAAGGAGTAAAAAATGAAATGCCCATTTTGCAATTCTACTTTGCACAAAGTTTTAGACAAGCGAGAAACAAAAACAGGTAATTCGATCCGTAGAAGAAGAGAATGTTTATCATGCTCAAGGCGTTTTACAACTTTTGAAAGAATTGACTTGGGCAACATTATGGTAGTGAAGCGCGATCAATCAAGGCAAGCATTTGATCGAGAAAAAATTAAAACGGGTATTCTGAAATCAACGGAAAAAAGACCTGTTACTATGCAACAGGTAGAGAGCATGATTGATTCGATTGAATCAACGATACGAAAAGAATATGATAAAGAAGTGCATAGTCTTGAAATAGGGACGCTGATTATGAAGGAATTGAAAAACATTGATCCCGTAGCATACATACGTTTTGCGTCTGTGTATAAAGACTTTCGCGATATTGATGAATTCGTGAACGAAATTCATGGTTTACAAAATAAAGGAGGACCTTTTCATGATGAATCTTTATGAAATTGAGACAAATTTGGACTTGAACAACGCTACTCCATCTGTTCACGACACTTTGTACTCTTACGTGCTAGATGGTTTTCGAAAAAGAGACGGGAGTATTGTACCATTCCAGATGGATAAAATTACCAATGCTATCCAAAAAGCCTCTCAACAAGTACAGCGTAAAAACTTAGCAGATGTACCTATACCAGATGCCAAAAGCATTGCAAAAAGAGTATGTGATGAGCTAAACAATCCAACCTCCATTTATTTTGTACAAGAAGTAGACGGAAAACGTATTGCTAACATTGAAGATATTCAGGATTTGGTTGAAATTACATTAAGTCAAGAAGGTTTTCCTGAAGTAATGGTATATTACAAAGAATACCGCAAACGTAGAGAAACCATCCGAAAGCAATTGAAAATTCGAACGAAAGCAAGTCAGGATTCCAGAGATTCCACCGATGCTTTGCTTCTTGTTGAATCTTCTTCAGAGAATATCGTCCATCCATGGGATAAATCTAGAATCATTTCTTCTCTCATGAAAGAAACAACTTTATCGTATAGCGAAGCACATAGCGTTGCCAAAGCTGTTGAAAATAAAGCTTTTGCCTGGCAAGGTTCTGAGATAGGTACAACTCTAATCCGAGAAATGGTCAACAATGAACTCGAAGACAGAGGGTATGTAGCCCAATTAAAAGATTTAGCACAGTTTTCTGTTGCCAAATCTACACTAGAAAATATTATGTTTGAAAAATCAGAAGAAAACAGCAATATTAAAAGTAACAACCCCGAAGCTGTAACGCAAACCATTGGAGAGTACATATTGAAACAATATGCACTTCGTCATGTGTATGGTCCGAGTCTTTCGAGGGCACATTCCACAGGGCGCATTCATATTCATGACCTAGGTTTTCCAGATCGCGTGTATTGCTCCTCTCATTCTATTGAATATATTAAAAAATATGGATTGACTGGGCTTGTGAATCTTAATAGCGAATCGAAACCAGCCAAATCTGCTCAAGTTTTGACAGGTCACTTGAACACATTCATTGCTTCGATGCAGGCTTATTATGCTGGAGCTTTAGGTGTTGCTTATATCAATATTATGTATGCACCACTTTTACAAGAATTGTCTGATGATGTTTTATACCAACGCGCTCAAGAGCTCATATTCAATGGTTCACAAAATGCATTTGCCAGAGGTGGACAAACTGTTTTCCTTGATTTTAATATTCATACGGGAGTTCCTTCTTACTTAAAGAATGTTCCAGCGATTTGCGAAGGCGGACAGTACAAGATGCAATTGCCCTCTAAAGAAGATGTTTACTTAGTAGAAGATCACCTTCCTAGCACTAGTACTTCTGGTCATAAACTCATGCAGCTTTCCTACAAAGGGGACGTCGTATTAGAAGAAGAGATTGACTCTGATGGGAGCATAGTATACAACCAAGAAATTGCCCAAAAAACCAAATCCAAAGGCTACCATATATATACATATGGCGACTTCGAAGATGTTGCTAGAAAATTTGCAATGGCCATGCTTGATGTTTGGGAAAAGGGTGATAAAAATGGACGCATCTTTGAATTCCCGAAATGTGACTTTCATGTAAGCGAAGAGTCTTTTTCCGATCCAAAGCAAACGGCCGTTTTAGAAAGAGCTGTTGAAGTAGCTGCTAACAACGGTTCTGTATATTTTATTTTCGACCGAGATCAAGTTACACTTTCTGCTTGTTGTCGCCTTCGTACTACCATCAATGACAACTGTATGCTCGTACACCCCGAAACCATGAGATTTTGTGGATTTCAAAATGTAACCATTAATATACCTCAAGCTGCCTATCTTGCCGCAATCGACGGAAAGAAGACTATGAACGGTCTTTTGGAAAAAGTGTACGAATCCATGGATATGGCAATTCAAGCTCACCTCATGAAAAAAGACTTTGTTGGACAAAAAATGATGCAAAAAGGGAGTCCTCTTTGGCAAATTGGGAAAGAATCCAATGATGGTAAGCCTTATGTCGACCTAGATAAGAGCACTTACATTATCGGCTTGATAGGAGTCAATGATGCTCTACACTACCTATATGGAGAACAAATGCACGATTCACCCGATATGGTAGATAAAGCCCTTGAAATTGTAGCTGCTATGAATGTCAAAATCAGAGAATATACCGAAAAATACAATCTTAAATTTACATTGGAAGAATCTCCTGCTGAGTCTGCCGCAAGACGGCTAGCAAAAACTGATTTAATCTATTACTACGATCATGCAAAGGATATCGTAAAAGGAAGCATAGAAGAGGACAATGTCTATTACACAAATTCTATTCATTTGTCTGCCGATGCTCCCGTTGGTATTGTCGAAAGAATCCGCGTTCAGGGAATGTTTCATGGCCTTATCGAATCGGGTGCAATAACCCATGCCTTTATTGGAGAAGAACGGCCTTCAAAAGAAAGTATCATGGTGTTAATTAAAAATACTTTGTACAAAACACAAACAGCACAAGTGACCATCAGTCCCGAGTTTTCATATTGCAACAAATGCCATCATCAAATGATGGGCATACAAGATACATGCCATAAATGTGGAAGTACTGATATTGATTCTATCTCTAGAATTGTTGGATATTTTAGCGTGAT
Organism: uncultured Caldisericota bacterium; assembly: GCA_964493625.1. Taxonomy (GTDB): domain Bacteria; phylum Caldisericota; class Caldisericia; order UBA6126; family UBA6126; genus JAGLCW01. Next base: position 69,957 of record CAZBOU010000003.1, on the reverse strand, counting down.
TAACAATTGGAACAAATCGAAGATAGAAGAACTTCATGCTCGACATGCAGGAAATTATGGTGTTGAAGCAAAGCAAATGCCACATACGGTCCAGCTTATTCAAGGAATTCAACCCCAAGGCAATACACTTTCTACGTCTGATCTTGAAAATGTACCATCAAACCCTCATTGTAGTGGAGACACGTGTCGTTTATAGAAAGAAGGATTTACATGGAGAAAAAAGAATTCATGATCGTGGTATATGGCAAAGACAATTGTCCGCACTGCAAAGAATTACAAAAAACTGTAACAGAAGTCCTTCAACATTCGGAACCAATTTTTTTTGCTGACTATCAAAACCTTTCCAAAATGGAAGGTCTTGTTGTGTATGCAAAGGCAGAAACAATTAATGGACAAAGAATCCCAGCATTACAAATCATGAAATGGAATAGAAAAACGGATTGCTATGAAAAAATAATAGATCCAAGAAAGCCGCTAAAAAATAAGAATCAAGGAATTGAATACATGCCTACCTATTTGCAACTACAAACCGACTATGCAAACCACCATTACATAACCCAAGACGACATTCTCGATTTGTTGGATATTGCAAAGAAAACGGTATAAAATGAAACCTACTTCTATATACACGTATCTCCCCAAGGAATCTACCATTGATTATGAGGGTCACATTTCACTGCTTATGTTTACTGCAGGTTGTAATTTCAAATGTAGGTATTGTCACAACCCAGAGCTGATTCCTACAAAGAAAGAATGTATTCGCTCTTGTGATTTAGAAAAAATTCTTGCTCATGCTAAGGAGAATTGGATAGACGCCATTTCTATCTCCGGTGGTGAGCCTACAATGTCACCCATCCTACCAGATACTCTTCATATCATAAAGTCTTATGGATTCAGGATAAAATTGGATACACAAGGTTCCTTTCCAAGTACGCTTCAAAGTGCGCTACCATACCTAGATACCATCGCGATGGATTACAAAATGCCTATAGAAAAGCTTTCACAGTTAACACAAACAAGTGTTTCTAAAGAATCAATTAACCGAAGTTTAGATCTCATTAAAGATAGCGGTGTTGACTATGAAATACGAACAACAGTCGTGCCAGGTCTACATTCCGTGTCTGACATGATACAGATTTGTAAGGAAATCACGGCTGCAAAACGTTTTATCTTACAACCATTTGTCCCAAGAAACAATCTTCCGGATCCTTCTTATCAAAAAAAACCTCGCACACCTCTTCCATTGTTAGAAAAATTCCAAACTGTTTGCAAAGAATATATTCAACAGGTTAATGTCCGATAAATGTAAAAAAAATGTTACAAAACATATAGTACTTTACATGCTAGTTGCATGTTTTTGTTCTCCTATGCGCTCTCTCTTGTAAGAAATTATCGAAGGGTGGCTATATGAAAGATCTATATCCCGTATACTTACAATTGGATCAAAAAAAAGTATTGGTTGTTGGTGGGGGTTCTATTGCCACTCAAAAAATACACGCTTTGCTCAATACTGGCTGTATCATCACCGTTGTGAGCCCTGCGATTACAAAAGAAATAGCCTCCTGGAATCAGCAGAAGCTTGTTCATTTAATACAAAGAGAATTTCGTGACATGGACGTACACAACATGAGCTTGGTTTTCTCCGCCACCAATGATAGAAGTATCAATGAAAAGGTAAAAGCAATTGCCAATCAAAAGAGTATTATGGTAAATGCTATTGACGATCCGCCAAATTGTGATTTCTATGTTCCTTCTATTGTTCGACGAGGTTCTTTGATGATTGCAATATCCACGCAAGGACAATGCCCCGGCTTTGCAAAGCTCCTTCGAAAAAAGCTCGAGGAGGTAATTCCCCCAAAGTACGGCGAATTTGTCTGTTTTCTAGGACGCCTTCGCAAAAATATGAAAGCTTCTTGTAAAGATTCTAAACAGAGACAATCTGTAATGAAACAGGTATTGTATGATGGTATAATAGATGATCTAGAAAACAAAACTTTGAAAGAGGTTCAAGATAAGGTGGAGAATTGTATATTTACGCACTTGCGTTAAACCATAAAACAGCGACTTTTAAGCTGCGAGAAAAGATTTCATCATTGGAAACTAATATTGATGAGTTCTACAACTCATTAGTGAACGACGAGTCTATTCATGGTTGTGTACTTCTTTACACATGCAACCGTTTTGAAGTCTATATATCAACAGATCAACTCGACAAAACCAAAACACTCCTACAAAACATCTTCTTCTCTTCCACTACTTTATCACCTGCAGAATTTGGTCACTGCTTCGTAGAATACCAATGTATCCAAGCTGTTGAACATCTTTTTCATGTTGCCTCGGGTCTAGATTCTTTGTTACTTGGAGAGGATCAAATCCTCCATCAGATACGTGATGCTTATCAGTATTCTCTCGATAGGAATGCTGCCGACAAAGTTATCCACTCCTTGTTTCAAAAAGCAATTCATGTAGGAAAGAAAGTGCGAACAAACACTGAAATTAATCAACATTCCTTATCGTATCCAGGTTTGTGCATAGATATTTGCAAAGAAGCATTTCCTTCAATGCATGACTGTAATATATTGGTACTTGGTTCAGGTGAAATGGGAACCGATGTCGTGAAAACGTTCGCAAAAAAACAACCCCATTGCATCACTGTAGCATGTAGAAATCCACAAAAAGTAAAATGGTTTCACGACATTGAACCTCCCATTCACATTATTGATTTGCACGATATTCCTACCATCCTGCCCTCTGTTAATATGGTGATTAGTTGCATACGAGCTGATCAACCATTTCTTACAAGTGACATGATTTCTCAACCCAAATTCCTACTTTCACAATGCCCAAAACTTTTTATTGACCTTTCAGTACCACGAAGTATTTCACCCGACGTAAGCGACATTGCAGGAATTCAATTGATCGATATGGATACTCTCGCTACTCGAATACAAAATGCCATGAAAAATCGAACCGACGAAATACAAAAAGTATCCCATTGTATTCAAGACGAACTTCAAAGCTTTTCCCAATGGCTCCAAACCAAGCATATTGACCCTACTATCGAAGCTCTCAAGTCATTTTCTGAATCTGTTAAGAACAAAGAGTTATCTCGTGCTATTCGTCGATTTGGTACTTTAACCGAAACGCAGGAACGAATCCTAAACGATCTTGCTCATTCTATTACATATGGCCTATTACATTATCCCATACAAGAAGCAAAGAAGCACATTCTTGCAACGGGCCATTCCATGGATTCAATACTGCTTTTGCACCAACTATTTCATCTAGAAGAGACCTCAAAAACACTTTATAAGAAAAAGACTGCAAAAAAGAATTCATCGAGTGAGCATGAATAAAATTCGTATCGGGTCACGAAAAAGCATTCTCGCCATGAAACAATCGGAGCTTGTAAAAGAAGAACTGCAAAAACTAGGCATTCCACATGTTGAAATCATTCCTTTCGATACATCGGGAGATCAGAATCAAAAGCAGTGCTTAACAGAAATCGGAGGAAAGGGAATATTTACCGAGGAAATTGAGAAATCCCTTTTGAATAAAGACATCGACATTGCAGTTCATAGTTTAAAAGACCTACCAGTGGTTCTTTCTACTCCATTTCAGTTATCTGGCGTGCTGAAACGAGAAGATCCCCGCGATGCTTTTCTTTCGTGCTGCTATAGATCGATTGACGATATACCCAATGCCGGAATAGTAGCAACTTCTAGTGTTCGTCGTAGAGCATTTCTCTTGTCGTATCGTCCAGATTTACAGTGCGTGCCCATCAGGGGCAACGTTCAAACACGCTACAACAAGTGCATGACCGGAAAAATAGATGGGACAATCATGGCTTTTGCGGGTTTAAAGAGATGCAATATGGAGTCCCACATTCAATCCATCCTCCCTCCATCTATTATGTTGCCTTCTCCAGGACAAGGTGCCATTGCATTGGAAACACTGAAAAATTCTCCCATCCATGAAATCGTCTCTTTGATAAACGATTCAAAAACATTTCTAGAAACTTCCTGTGAACGAATCTTGCTTTCTCTTCTTGGTGGTGGATGCCACACACCATTTGGAGCTATTGCAACGATCTGTCATAACACCATTGACCTACATGCTTGTATTGTCTCTTTGGATGGAAAAACAAAATGTGAAACCAAACAAACTGGATATGCAGAAGAATGGATAGAAGTTGCTAAAGAAGCATTCAAAGATCTGCAATCCCAAGGAGTAAGCACTGTTTTGAAAGAAATGGATACCAATGAGAAAAAGTGATCAACTGAACGTTTATTTAGTAGGTGTTGGACCAGGGGATCCCAAGCTTCTGACTTTGCAAGCAAAAGAGCTAATTGATACCGCTGATGTCATTATATACGACCGATTGGTCAGCCAAGCAATTAAAGAAATGTTTCCTCCAAAAGCTACTTGCATCTATGTTGGTAAAAATCCCAATGGTGCCAGTGTTTCGCAAGATGATATTCACAAAATTCTTAAGAAATATGCCCATCATGAAAAGATTGTTGTTCGATTAAAAGGGGGAGACCCTTTTGTTTTTGGCCGTGGTGGTGAAGAGGCGTTGTTTCTGAAGCAACATGATATCAATTTTGAAATTGTTCCTGGAATTACTTCTGCCATTGCTGTTGCAGAATACGCTGGTATTCCTGTTACACATCGTGGGCTCTCTACAAGTTTTTCTGTCATTACAGGTCACACTCAGGACGAATCGTCAATTGAAGATTATCCCTGGGAACATATTGCACATAGTGTTGATACATTGGTGATCTTAATGGGGATCCGCAACCTTCCTACGATTGTAAGTCATTTACTGTCTGCGGGAAAAGATAAACGTACCCCCGTTGCCGTCATTGAACAAGGCACCACTCCAAAGCAGCGAACTGTAGTAGGAACGCTAGAAGATATTCAACAGCGAGTGCAAGAAGAAAAGATTCATCCTCCCTCCATTATTATCATTGGAAATACGGTTCCCCTGCATACATCGATTTCTTGGTTTGATAAGCGACCACTTTGGAATAAAACCATTTTGATAACAAGAACAAAAGACCAAACAAGTTTGCTACGAGAGCGCTTGTTGAAACTCGGAGCCAATGTACTGTCAATGCCTTCCATCGATATTAGAAGACTACCATTGGACGATTCTTTTGAAAAAGACATTCGTTCTATTTCTTCCTTCGATTGGATTATTTTCTCTAGTGTGAATGGGGTACAATTCTTTTTTGAAAAGCTTTCACAATGGAATATGGATGCCCGTGCCTTGCATGGTAATAAGATTGCATGTATTGGTCCATCGACGCAAAAAGAGCTACAGAAACATGGTATCTCTCCTGATCTTCTTCCTCAAAAGTATGTAGCTGAATCTTTGTGGGATTCTTTACAAAAACATGTACAACCAGGAATGAATGTTTTGCTTCCTCGGGCAAAAAAGGCCCGAACCTTTCTATTTGATAAACTTGTAGAAACCCAGTGTTGTGTACATGAACATTGTCTCTATGAGTCTGTGTACGATACAAGTCTTCCAACTACACAAATAGATAAAATTTTGACACAAAAGATCGATGCTATCACTTTTACTAGTGCCTCTTGCGTGCATGGTTTTTTTCAACGGATCCCTCCAGCTCTACAAAGAAAAATTCTTGGAAAAGCTTGCATTTGTATCGGTCCCATTACTGCTAGTGCAGCCAAGAAATATGGAGTGATGGAACCAATTGTTTCTCAAGAGCATACTATTAAAGGACTGTGTGATACAGTTATTCAATCCTTGAAACAAAGCGAGAAATAGAGGTTATTATGATTGGATTTACAAAGTTATTATGTGGTACAGCGACCGTTTCAGAGGTGATCCAGAAACAGCATCAGAAAAATATACCACCTCATCTATTACAATTCTCTGATATTAACAGGCCCTTGGTAGTTTGGAATGCAACCAATCGATGCAATTTACAGTGCCGTCATTGCTATATAAATGCCCAGGATCAATCGTATGATAATGAACTTACAACGCAAGAAGCAAAGATCTTCATACAAGACTTAGCAGATTCACAAGTGCCAGTTCTATTATTCTCTGGCGGAGAACCTTTGATGCGCAAAGATTTGTTCGAACTTATTCAGGTGGCTTCTACAAAAGGGTTGCGTCCTGTTTTATCTACAAACGGAACGCTGATTACTCCTTCCGTAGCAAAACAACTAAAAGACTCCGGCATCATGTATGTCGGTGTAAGTATTGATGGAAAACCAGAAACGCATGACTATTTTCGACATAAGAAAGGTTCCTTTGATGCTGCATTACAAGGAATACGAGAGTCTCAAAAGGCCGGTTTAAAAACAGGTATTCGAATGACTCTAACAAAGTCGAACTTCAAAGACTTACCCAGCATTTTTGATCTTGTAGAAAAGGAACAAATTCCTCGCTTTTGCATTTACCACCTTGTTTATGCTGGAAGGGCGACTGATGCTGCAAAGGAAGATCTTTCCCATGAAGAAATGCAAAGTGTTGTTGAGTACATATGCCAGAGAGTCTATGATTTTGCTAAAAGAGGTGTGAAAACCGAGGTATTAACCACCGACAATCACGCTGACGGTATTTACCTGTATCACAAAATACTGAAAGAAAATCCGCAGCGTTCTCAGGAGATTATGAAGCTCCTTGCCCTCCATGGAGGATGTTCAGCCGGTACAAAATTCAGCAATGTTGGCCCAACAGGTGATGTACATCCATGTCAATTTTGGCAAGATGAATCCATAGGAAATATTCGAGAAACACCCTTTAGTGTCATATGGAACAGACCACATCCACTTATGGACGCACTTCGAAACAAACCTCAACATGTAAAAGGGAAATGTGGTGGTTGCGATTATAAGACTTTATGCGCTGGTTGCCGTATCCGTGCAAAGTCAACGAAAGGAGACATTTGGGATGAGGATCCTGCTTGTTACCTTTCGGAAGAAATGATAACAAAGGACATCAAAAAATGACATATCCAATTCATCGATTACGTCGTTTGCGTCAAAATAAAACCGTACGAAGCATGGTGCAAGATGTGTGCCTTCATCCTACCGATCTTATCTACCCTATGTTTGTAGCGGAAGATATTTCTGAGCCAAAATCTATCCCTTCTATGCCTTCTATTTTCCAATATCCTCTTTCTTCCATTGCGCAGCATGTCAAAGAAGTTTACAAAAGAGGCATTCATGCAATTCTTCTTTTTGGTGTTCCCGCTTCAAAAAAAGAAGATGGTTCTCATGCTTATCAACCAGAAGGTATTGTGCAAAATGCTGTCAAAGAAATTAAAAATGCCGTCCCAGGGCTTGCTATCATCACTGATGTTTGTCTTTGCAGTTATACAACATCGGGTCATTGCGGCCTTGTAAACAAAAGAGGAATAATAAACAACGACGACTCCGCTTGTAGCATTGCCAAAGTTGCTCTTTCTCATGCACAAGCTGGAGCCGATATGGTAGCTCCATCGGATATGATGGATGGAAGAGTAAGTCACATCCGCACCCTCCTTGACCAGGAAGGTTATAACATGACACCCATTTTGTCGTACTCTGTGAAATATGCTTCCAGTTATTACGGTCCCTTCCGCGACGCTGCACAATGCGCCCCTACATTCGGTGATCGAAAAACGTATCAAATGGATTTTGCACGCTCTCGAGAAGCTTTTCTTGAAGCTTCCTCTGATATTGAAGAAGGCGCAGACATGATTATTGTCAAACCTGCACTTGCTTATTTAGACATCATTGCAAAGCTTCGACCCGTTATCCACCAACCAATTGTTGCCTATAGTGTGAGTGGAGAATATGCCATGATGAAAGCTGCAGCAATACAAGGTTGGATTCAATACGACCAAATCGTAATGGAAACCTTAGTGTCTATGAAAAGAGCTGGGGCAGATATGATCATTTCATACTCTGCATTGGATGTAGCTGACAGATTGCAGAAAGGATAACCTATGCTGGTTTCATGGAACAGTACCAATCAATGCAACATGTATTGCAGTCACTGCTATCGTGACTCGGGTCTAAAAGCGAAACGCGAACTAGAAACCGATGAAGCGAAGAAGATGATTGAAGAGATTAAAAAGGCCGGATTTCAAATCATGATTTTTAGCGGCGGTGAACCTTTGATGAGAAAAGATATCTTTGAACTTGGCAGTTATGCCTCCTCCATCGGTTTGCGCCCTGTGCTTGGAACCAACGGAAGTCTGATTACAAAAGATGTTGCAACCTCATTAAAACAATCAGGTTTTCTCGCTGCTGGCGTTAGTTTAGATAGTTTATCTGCCGACAAATACAATGATTTCCGTAAGAAAAGTGATGCTTTTGATATGGTCATGGAAGGTTTTAAAAACTTAAAAATGGCACAAATCCCTTTTCAAATCCATACAACCATTATGAAATGGAATGTTCACGAGCTAGACGCTATGACGGATTTTGCAATAAAAATAGGTGCAAAGGCTCACCATATCTTTTTTTTAGTTCCCACAGGACGAGGGAGTGAAATTGAAGATCAAATTGTCCCTGTGCATCAATATGAAACAATATTGACGACTATTATCCGCAGACAAATCGACTGCCCCATCGAATTGAAACCCACTTGTGCACCACAGTTTGTTCGAATTGCAGAGCAAAACAATGTACCTACAAGATTCACAAGAGGTTGCTTAACAGGACTACGATACTGCATTATAAGCCCCATTGGTGACGTTCAACCATGTGCATACTTAGACATTCCTTTGGGCAACGTAAGAGAGACTCCGTTTGATGTTATATGGAAAGATAATGCTCATCTACAGCGCTTGCGAACTGAAGAATACTCGGGGAAATGCAGTCAATGTGGCTACCAAAAAAAATGTGGCGGGTGCAGAGCAAGAGCTTACTACGTTTCTAATGATTATATGGCAGAAGATCCTTATTGCGACTATATACCCAATCAAAAATCATGAAGTTGGACTCCATTGACAAACAACTCCTCATCATTCTTCAAACCTCATTTCCTAGTACTGCTTCTCCCTATGCAGATATTGCAAAACAACTTCAAATACCAACGCAGGAATGCTTGATCCGAATTCAACATTTATGCGACAATCATATCATTCGTCGCATTGGTGGCATACTTCAATCCGACCAGCTGGGGTATCGTTCCACGCTTTGTGCTGCGAAAGTCCCTATGGAGGATATACCTAGAGTTGCTGCAATACTCAATCAATCTTCGTCTATCACACACAATTATCAAAGAGACCACGAGTTTTCACTTTGGTTTACATTCATTGAAAAGGAAGAACTTTTTGATCAAGAACTCCAAACAATTTCTTCAAACATCGGATACAACGTGATCTCATTTCCAACAACTAAGAAAATCAAATCCAAGGTGCAATTCAATGTCTTGTAAGAATTCGCTATGTTTCATAGATCGTACCATACTTGAATTCTTGCAACATGAAATCCCTATTTCAGAACGACCATATGAAGAATTATCCCGTCAATTGAACATTTCTGAAGACTCTATTGTTCAGCACATCCAACATCTCATAGCCAAAGGCTACATTAAAAGAATGGGTGCAATCCTGTATCATCACGCTGTTGGCTATACTTGCAATGCGCTTGTTGTATGGGCTATTTCACCTTCTTCTTCCTCATTGGTTGAAGAAGTAGTAAAAACTAACCCAGTTGTCAGTCATTGTTATTTCCGTTCTTGTCCAGAAACCTTTCCTTATCCACTATTTACTATGATTCATGCACATACAGAAGAAGATTTAAAAAAGAGTGTTCACGAGTTGTCAATTCTTTTCCATTGCAAAGACTATCTTGTACTAAATAGCGTCAAAGAGTGGAAAAAGACAAGTATGAAATATACACTGTAGATAAAAAGAAATGAGAGGTTGCCGTGAATTGGAATAATGATGAATCAAAAACTGCTTTTCAAAGAGCCTTACAGATTTTACCTGGTGGTGTAAATAGCCCGGTTCGTGCCTGGAAACACACAGACATGGACCCTGTAATTATCGATCGAGCAATGGGCTCCAAAGTTTACGACCTGGATGGTAATGAATACATCGATTACATTGCATCCTATGGGCCTCTATTGTTAGGACACTCCTATCCTGCAGTGGTACAAGCTATTCAAAATGCTGCTACAAAAGGAACAACATATGGTTGTACATCTCTTGAAGAAATTGAGTTTTGTGAGGAAATCGTAAAGGCATTCCCTGCAATGGATAAGATTCGCTTGGTTAATTCTGGTACAGAGGCAACTATGAGCGCAATCCGACTTGCTCGTGCCTATACAAAACGCGACTTAATATTGAAATTCGAAGGATGCTATCATGGTCATGCAGATCCTTTTTTAATGAAAGCTGGTTCTGGCTTACTAACAGAACGTATTCCCTCAAGCCCTGGTGTTCCTGTTAGTACTGCGCAATGCACGTTAAATGCTTCATTTAATAATGTTGATCAAGTAAAAGCTCTTTTTCAGGACTATGGAAACCAAATTGCTGCTATTATTGTTGAACCATACCCTGCAAATATGGGACTACTATTTCCAAAAAATGGATTCTTAGAGCTGCTTAGAGAAATTACAACGGAATATGGATCTCTTCTTATTTTTGACGAAGTGATTAGCGGTTTTCGATTTTGCTATGGTGGATTGCAATCAATACTAAATATTCAGCCCGACCTTACAACATTAGGTAAGATTATTGGAGGGGGTCTTCCAATAGGTGCATATGGAGGAAGAGATGAAATCATGAACCTTGTTTCACCGCAAGGGTCAGTTTATCAAGCAGGAACCTTGTCGGGTAATCCCATTGCTGTTGCTGCTGGAAAAGCCACACTCATGGAATTGAAAAACCAACCAACTTTATACGAGGATATTGAAGATCAAACAAAGAAGTTGACTTGTGGTCTGGATACCATTTTTGAAAATCATTGCATTCCACATATTTTGCATACCTACGGTTCCGTATTCAGCCTTTTTATAACAAATGAGCCTGCTATCAACGACTACAATGATGTGCTGAAAACAAATGCATCCATTTTTTCCTCTTTATTTACAACACTAGTCAAGCGCGGTATCATGATTGCTCCTTCTCCCTATGAAGTTAGCTTTATGTCTGCTGCTCACACCCAACTCGACATTAATAATACCCTGATATCATGGGAAGAAGCTGTTACAAAATGGAAACAAAATGATGGTATAGGATGAGTTGATTTGACAATGTAAGACAAACAACCATAACTATAGAATAAACGTTACTCGTAGAACGAGTGGTAGGAGATAAAATGTCCATTCACAAAATAGGGATTATCATTTGCGATCGTTATAAACGTTGTGCTGGCGGGAAGTGTTTTTCTTCTTTCCAAAAACGGCAGGGAGCCTTTTCGCGGTATTTGCACCAAGATGCTGAAATTGTGGGCTATACTACCTGTGACGGTTGCCCTGGTGGCAACATAGAATATGCAGCAGCGGAAATGATTCAAAATGGTGCTACCGTTATTCATTTTGCTACGGGGTTTTTGGTTGGATATCCTCCATGTCCTTCTCTTGAATATTTCAAAGATTTCCTTACGAAGCGGTATTCCATTGAAGTTGTATATGGGACTCACCCTATACCTCAAAAATATTATGACCTTCATCACAAACTACGAACATGGTCTGATCCCAAATGGGACGACATCTTACAGGATACACTTGCTGATGAATGCACACGCATTGCCTACAATTAAAAATGCCCCGAACTCTAACTAAATCACGTTTTCAATTAGCATGTCAATGCCCCACTAAGTTGTTTTACCTCGGTCAACCTGATTACTCGAATGTTCATCAGGAAGATTCTTTTTTAGAAGCTCTTGCAGAAGGTGGTTACCAGGTTCACGAATTAGCAAAATACTATTACCCCAGTGGCGTTGAAATTGAAACACTAAACACCGAACGGGCTGTTTTGGATACAAAAAAATGTATGGAAAAAAAATCAATTACCCTGTATGAAAGTGCTTTTTTCCATCAGAATCTTTTCATACGGATCGATATTCTTGTCAAGAGAGGCACACATCTCGATCTGTACGAGGTTAAAGCTAAGTCCTATGACAGTGAGAACACCAGTTTTGAGACCAAAAAAGGGTTTCCAAAAGCAGTATGGCAACCTTATTTATACGATGTCGCTTTTCAGAAATATGTTCTTCAAAAAGCTTGTCCCACCTATACGATTTCTGCCCATCTTGTATTGGTAGACAAACATGCAAAATGTCCTACCGATGGTCTCAATCAAAAGTTTACTATCAAACGCGATACAAATGGAAGAAAATTAGTCATCACCTGTAATATTCAGCCAGATGACCTTGAACCTCCTCTATTGAAAGCCATCAATATTGATCCCATATGCCATCAAATCTATACCTCCAAAAGCCCTGTCCCTAACAGTCTGTATGAATCATTATCCTTCGCCGAAAAAGTACAATTATTTTCTGAAGCTTATTCTTCCCAAACCAAAATTCCTCCGGTTCCAACAAAAGCATGTGGGAATTGTGAATTTATTCTTCCAAAATCAGGTGCGACGTCTCGGAATCTTCGTTGTGGAAAAGAGGAGTGTTGGAAGGAGATTACAAAAGATCCTTCCTACAACTCCTCAAAAAAGACAGTATTTTCTCTTTGGAATTATCGAAATAAGGATCGGTGCATTCAGCAAGGAAAATACTATATACAAGACCTAACACAAGAAGATATTCAACCAAAAACAGATCATAAACTCGGGCTGTCGGTTAGTCAACGACAATGGATGCAAGTGCAGAAGGAGAAAGAAAACGACCCTACTGTATGGATCGACCGGGACAACCTTTTAAAAGAAGTCCACTCATGGACTTACCCTTTGCATCTGATTGATTTTGAAACGACAATGGTTGCACTTCCTTTTCACAAAAACCGACATCCCTACGAAGGCATTGCCTTCCAATTTTCTCATCATACAATTCAATCTGATGGTACGGTATCTCATACAGGTGAGTTCATTAATACAAAAACCGGTTTTTTTCCAAATATTGAGTTTATAAGACAATTGAAAAAGCAACTAGAGACCGATGAAGGAACAATTTTTCGTTATTCATCTCATGAAAATACATTTCTTACCATTATTTATTCTCAACTCAACAGTGACCCAAGCCCTGTCCCTGATCGCAAAGAGCTTTGTCATTTTATTCAATCGATCACCAAATCCTCAAGAAAATCATCAGAAAAATGGATCGGAAAACGTAATATGGTTGACCTTTGTGAGCTTGTTAAACGATACTTTTATGACCCACTTACAGAAGGTTCCAATAGTATAAAAAAGGTATTGCCAGCCATTCTTAGCAGGAGTCAATATTTGCAGGAAAAGTATTCCAAACCCATCTATGGTACCCAAGATGGAATCTTCAGTCATAACTTTGAAAACTGGACATGGTGTCAGTTTGATGACAATCATCTAATCAATCCCTACGATTTACTTCCTGATTTGTTTGAAGATATCCCCGAGGACAAGCCCTGGCTTCTAAGTAGCGATGATCGCCTTCAAGATGGCGGAGCTGCCCTCACTGCGTATGCTAGAATGCAGTTTTCTGAAATGACCGAGTACGAACGAAATGAAATTCGTAAAGCACTCCTGAAGTATTGTGAATTGGATACATTGGCTATGGTATTCATTCTTGAATCATGGATGCAGGATTATCTGCTAAACTCTGATAAGACGAGTGCTTAAGGAGTATGTGGTTTACAATATAAAGACAATCTATCTAACCAGTAATGAACACAGCATTCACGCGGCATTTGACTTCATAAAGAATAGATACAAATCAAGATGTACTCACTGATTCATCCTTCTTGAATGGACATGTACAGCTCCCAACAACTTTTCTGTTTTCGTACTCTGTCTCATACATGGTTTTCGCCACAACGGTTCTTGAATAGGTTTTGTCTACGGATTATTTCACAATTTGCATAATATAAAATTATATTAATACTGCGTTAGAAAACAATATTATGATTACTATTCTTGGGTAAACAATATTTTTTGATGCGATACTTTGAAAAAATTTAGTAAATTTGCATATAATAGTAGTGAAATATTCAATTAGAGGTTCATGAACGGGAATTCTAGAGAAGTAAATCCCCGGAATTATCCGTTAGAAACCTGTGAAGGAGCATATTATGGATGAACAGTGTGAAAATGATGTAGTTGAATGTACAAACAGTAAAGAAATAAGCAGCAACACAACTGCTGACGTAAAAGCAACTACTTCAAAGGCTCGATGGATACTTATCTATTCTCTCTTCTTGGGGATTTTTTTTGTATTCCTTTTCTATAAAAAATCCTTGGGTATATCCTACTTTCTATTTCTTCTCTTTATGTATGGGTTCTTTTTTTGGGTTCTTCGAAAAAAGATTTCTTTCCAATGGAACTTTGGATGGATCGTAATGATCTCCGTTTTGCTCTTATCGCTTTCCTTTGGATATCATTCCAATGTGTTGCTTCTATACATTAATTTCCTTCTCATCCCCTTTCTTTTTGTCGTCAGCATTCTTCTCATTTCTAGACAGCATGTCTACAAATGGTCACAGTTTGAATTTGTAGCTGAAGCAATCAAAAATGTTTTCCAACTTCCTTTTGAGTACATCTTTTACCCCTTTAAAATCCAATGGTCCGATTTTCAAAATAAATCGTCAAAAGAAACACGCAATACAATCAAAAATGTGTGTATCGGGATTTTCATTTCCATTCCCCTTCTACTCATCGTAGTATGGCTTTTAAGCTCTGCTGATGTAGTTTTTGGCGAACAATTGAGTTCCTTTTTAGAGCACTTTCAAAACATACCTCTTGTAGATATTGTATGGCAAATGATTCTTGTTTTTCTTGTTACCATTATGGTATTCAGTGTACTTTGGAGTGTTTGGAGCAAGAAGCAGTCTAAACGTAGTAGTTATTTTCCTGTAGCATCGTTTTCTCCAAAAGTTGATTCAGCCATCTTACTTCCCATTCTCTTGTCATTGTGTTTGGTTTATTTTCTGTTTAGCTGGATTCAATTTGCATACTTATTTGGCTCTTTTTCCTATTCCTTGCCGGAAGGTATTACCTATTCGCAATACGCCAGAGAAGGCTTTGCCCAACTTATTTTTGTGAGCATCATTAACTATGTTCTTTTGCTTATCAGCACATCTCGGAAGGGCGATGAGAAACACGGGATTCATTTTATTATAAAAGGATTCAACACCTTATTGGTTGTTTTCACGTTGGTATTGTTAGTTTCTTCCTATTTACGAATCACACTATACGAGGCTGCTTACGGATATACCTATTTGCGAATTCTTACGCAGGTTTTCATTGTCTATCTATTTATGCACTTTGTAATGATGTTGTGTAGAGTATGGATTTCTACGTTTTCATTGATGAAAACTTTTTTTGTTCTATCCCTGATAGCCATCTTGTTCGTCAATTTCATGGGAATTGATGCTACAATTGCTGAAAAGAACTTTCAGCGATATATCACAACAGGAGAATTTGATTCTGATTATTTTACTACTTTATCGTTTGATGCCATTGCTGAATACATAGAGTTTGTAAAAAAGGAACCTTGGGTGAAGGATATAAGGTTCTTTCAACAGTTTGACGATAAACTTCGTAAAGTGCAATTGAATTCCAAAGACATTGCAATACCGTGGCAGTCATTCAATTGGTCGAAATACAAGGCAAAAAAAGCAATTGATGCGTATCTGCGTCTTCCGATCACTACTTCAAAAAAGATTTCTGCTTACAGTCAAAGTCCACAGCTATTGCAAGATGACAAATGGATCTATTTTGTAGAAAAGAACGGTTTGTACAAAATTCAACACCAAGGAACTACCTCTGTTGAAATACTGAACGAATCGTATTTCTCTCCCTTCTATCTTGCAGGTGACTGGATTTATTATTCTCTTCGCCCTGCTTCTGATAGGTATGGATTGTTTAAGATTAAAATAGACGGTAGTGAGAATCAAAAAATTCATGAGAATCGCTCCACAGAAATCATTGTACAAAAGGATTGGGTATACTACATAAGCGAAAATGTCCTATACAAAATGAAAACAGATGGAACAGAAAAAACCTACCTTCAGAATTACATAAGGAACATCAATATTATTGGCGATTGGATTTACTATATACATTCTGCCGATGGAATCTGCAAAATTCGTATGGATGGCACAGAGAATACGATGATATTCCCTGCGCAAGCAAAATATATGGTTGTCGTAGACGATTGGATCTTCTACTCAGTACAGGACTCTTTAGCTACAGTAAAAACCGATGGAACGCATCAAAGAGAGATAATTCCACTTGATACCCTATTCTTGCAGTTCGATCACGATTGGTTGTATTTTTCGAACCTTGATGACCAGGCACAGCTATATAAAGTACGGATAGATGGTACCGATTTGGTGCAACTATCAAACAACTTTCCACTGGGCCTATCGATTATTGATGAATGGGTGTACTATATTGATGAGCATGACATCCGAAGAGTCCGGAAAGATGGAAACTACGACGAAGTATTCAAATATGAAAAGTTTGCCAGAATTGAACATTCTTTTGAACACAAGGTGCAAGATGACGAAAAACGGCAATAAACTCATTTTATGTTTGTGGAGAATTATTCCATTCTATTGTCAGAAAAACGAATTTTTAATGTGAGATATCCTTATAGAATGAGGTTAACTATATGAATGTACCGACTATTCTTTCTATCATCTATATCGCTTCGAGTATTCTTCTTGTCCTTTTTCTGTCTATCGCATTTCTCTATTGGATTTACTCGTTATTTATCTACAAAAAATCTTTCATGTTGGCACAATCGGATGTATTTAAAGTGGTGTGTGGAATCCTGTTTGTGTGGTTTTTGTATCTACTCTCCGATTTCCTACATGAACTTTATCCGATCAGTATTTTGACTACAATTTTGTCTGCCATTTTTATTGGTCTTTTCCTTTCTCTATTTTTTGTTTTTATCCGTAATAAAAAAGGGTACGTAGTTTATGGAGCAAACGACACCGTTGTTACCCATTTGTGCAATATCTTGGCTGAGATGAACATTGAGTATAAGGAATATGGTGATAGAGAAATTATTCTGGTGAATATAGACAACAGAATTGTAATAAAGAAGTGCTGTGGTAATGCCGAGTTGTATCTTGCCGACAAGAAAGACCTACAAACATTTCATACTGTAATGGACCATTTAAAGATAGCTCTAAAACAAGAAACTATCAAGGTTCCTTGTGGTTTTATAATTTTTTATTTGATTTTGCTACCATTATCGGTATTTCTAGTACTCCGCAACTTGCTAACCGTAGTTTCTACTCTTTAAAAGCCGGACTATAACAAGAGTACCATGTACCAATAGAAAGAAAAGAAATTGAATTAGTACTTTGGAAGCTTTTTGGAAATCACCTCGCGTACAAGTGGATAGTTTTCTGGAGTACACTCTAGAATCATAAACTCAATGAACTTGTTGTAGATGGTGATACGGTTCTTTTTTGGATGCAGTTTGTATTTTTTGCATTGTGACCATCGAAGAAAAACAGATTGTCGACTTTGAGCCAATAAGCCAGCACCTGCAACAGATGGTTTACCTGCCATCCCCCCCGCTATCATGGTTGCTATATTCACCAGTTTGTTTTTTTTGGCACTGGTGGCAGCAAAGCCCATAAATATTCCATCGTCATTTATTTCGTAATGCATCCTAAAACGATTGCGGTAGACTACAAATAAGAACAAAGCGGTAAGAGCAATCCAAAGCCCAATTAGCAATAGTGCATATTGCCACCCATCAAAGCTAACAATTCGTCCTTTGCTCATGTCAGAAATATATTGAATGACAAGGAATATAAATATCAGACCAAAAGGTATTCCAAAGGCTAGTCCCAGTTGTTTAAGAACCACCTTATTATAGATGGTGACATCCTGATCCCATGATATTGTATCAATCATATTCTTCATATTGGTACCTTTCAAGAGCTTCAATGGTTTCTAAGCACAATTTTAAACAGTATAATAACTACCATCTATTTAATGAAGTTTGGAACATTTTGCAAACAAGAACTGAGGTATCCGATGTTAGTTTACGGACCAGTACCATCAAGACGTTTGGGAAAAAGTTTAGGGGTGAACAACATACCCTTTAAAACATGCAGTTATTCTTGTTGCTATTGTCAATTGGGTAAATCTGTTACGATGTCAACAGATCGAAGCGTTTTTTACGATCCGAAGAAAATTGTAGCTGAAGTTGAAAACAAGCTAAAGGCATTGCACAACAAAGGCGAAAAAATCGACTATATAAGCTTTGTACCTGATGGTGAACCCACTCTAGACAGCAACCTTGGTGCTACGATTTCACTTCTTAAGAAATTCGAACTTCCCATCGCTGTCATAACAAACTCCAGTTTAATGGGCCAGCTAGATGTAAGAAATGAATTGTTTGAAGCTGATTGGGTCTCTGTAAAGGTAGATTCTGTGCTAGAAGATACATGGAAAAAAATAGATCATCCCCATCGAAGTCTTTCCCTGCCATCCATACTTGAAGGTATTTCTGAATTTGCAGCGATGTTCGAAGGAATACTAGTCACCGAAACAATGGTTGTAAAAGACTGTAATGATGACGAAGAAAACGCCTGTGAAACAGCATCCTTCTTTAGCAAGATTCAACCCGCTTTTTCTTACATCAGCATCCCTACACGTCCTCCTGCTGATTCTTCTGTAAAATTACCTGATGAATGGTCGCTCAATCGTATCTACCAGATCTTTTCTTCCAAAGATATACGAGCTGAGTATTTGATTGGCTATGAAGGAAATGAGTTTGCCTTTTCCGGGGACGCTGCCGATGACATTTTGAGCATTACCGCTGTTCATCCAATGAGAGAAGACGCCATTCTAGAATTTCTACAAAAATCTGGTAGCTCTTATAAAACAATTGAAGATTTGTTGGAAAAAAAGCTTCTTGTAAAAAATGAATACAATGAAAAATTTTTCTATAGTCGAAAATTTCCAAAACAATAACTTTTTTACTTTGATTCCACAGATTTGTTTTTTGGAGATTGTGTCCTAAAGAGTCATTTTCATTTTTCCAGTTCTCGCAAAATTGGGCCTAATTATTTCAGTGTTACCTTAAATGATATCATATAGTAACCTGGATCAAGTAAATGCAAAAAAACAGCCTAAAATTGCACTGGTTTTTTTCGATAATATTATGTATCTTGACAATGTCCGTTAAGAATGAATAACAGACATTAAAGTTTCGTGATGTTTTTAAAAGTCTCTTTTTATGAGATAACCCTACATCTACAATTCAATGTGTCATAAAAAACCATTTTCTAACAACATTTTTTACACTTTGATAAAATATGCTCCATAATCCCTCTAAGACAAACAATTGGTTATTCATTTCAGTTTTGTATGAAATAACAATTGCCAGATGGCAACTTTGGATAGCAAAAGAAGACTTTTTAAATTACCAAATCCATGTACAATGGTAATGAAAGTAAGTTTTTATTGTAGGAGTTATTGCGCATGATAGTAATACCCGAAGAAGAAATTCAGTTTACGTTTTCTCATTCCTCTGGACCTGGCGGGCAAAACGTCAATAAGACGAATACGAAGGTCACGATTTCTTGGAATGTGCAAGAATCCAGTGTACTTTCAGAAGATGAGAAAGAAAAGATTATCGAAGTTTTTAACAAAATAGAGCTCCAAGTAACAAATCAAGAAACTCGAAGTCAACAAGAAAACCGAAAACGTGCAATCAAGAAACTCCACGAAATGGTAGAGGCCGCTTTAAAAGAAGATCCAGAAAGAATACCTACAAAGCCAACATATGCATCTAAAGTAAAACGCGTTGTTGTAAAGAAGCATCGTTCGGTCATTAAAAAGTATCGCAGAAAACCACGATTGGACCATGATGATGATTAAATTCATGGCAAACAGAAAGAAGGTATAACCATGTTAGAACTGTTGTATCAACGAAGAAGTATTCGTAAATATCTACACAAGCCAATTGAAGAAGAAAAGATTCTCACTTTGAAGAAATCAGTTCTTCTTTCTCCTTCCTCACGCAATCGTAAACCTTGGGAGTTTGTATTTGTGACAAATTCCGAAACAATTCAATTGCTTGCAAATTCCAAACCGCAAGGATCCGATTTTGTATCTGGAGCAGCATTGGTAGTTGTTATTGTAGGACTTCCAGATCTCGCAGAACCTTGGATTGAAGATTGTTCCATTGCTGCCACCATCCTTCAATTGTCAGCAGAGTACCTTGATTTAGGCTCATGTTGGGTCCAAATTAGAGATCGCCAACATACAAAGCAAGAAAGCGCCGAAGACTATATCAAGAACATGTTATCCATTGATCATAATAAACGAATAGAAGCCATTATTAGCATTGGATACCCAGATGAAACCCTTGAACCTCACACTATTTCTGATGAAATCTTTCAGAAGATTACAGAAGTGAAATAGTTTTCACTGCTTTCATCGTAGGTAAAATCTAATTTTTTAATTGGTAATCGTAATTTCTCTTCTCTCTCCGTTCCAATCAATAGAAGCACCAAAAGCTTCTCCTATAAAACGCAAAGGCACAAAAGTTCTGTTGTTTACAATTTCAGGTGGTGCCTCTAGGGTTACTTTCTCTCGTCCCTTAACTCCTTCATATTCAATAAAAGCTTCAGGATTGCCAATTTGGATCCATATTGAGACGTCATCTGTATATAGCGTTATTGATCTTTCAACAGCATCATAGTCAACATGAGCTCCAAAGGATTCTGAAATGAAGCGAAAGGGAACCATGGTGCGACCATTTTTGATATAGGGTGGAGCGTCCAAAATCATTTCTTTATCATTGACAGATGCTTTTAGATTTCCAATCTGCAATACAATTTTGTTCATGACTGTAATGCCATATTCCAGGGTAGTCTTGTTGGATGCTTTATCCACCGAAGTCACAATAATGCTATTCCAACCATGTACTAGTTTGACTGTAGAAGTGAAACGACCATCTTCCTCTAAAAGGATGTCTTGTTCACCAATGGTTACAACGCAATTAGGTTCGGTTCTACCTACAACGGTAATTTCTCGCTTCGTTGTTTCTTTAGGAATTTCGGTTTCAATGGTGAGAACGGGTGGAGTAACATCCAGCTGAACAGTAAGAATTTTCTCTGTGGTTTGACCTTTACGGTTCTTGGCAACAACATCAAAAGCATTGTTTCCTTCTGTAAGTACAACTCGATGTTCAAAGGAGCCGTTATTGGAAACCTCTATGGGAGCATCGTTAATAGTAAGCGAAGCCGTTGCGTCGGTCATACCTTTAATGGTTAAATTTGGATTGTTGGTGAGTAGATTGTTAGAAGGGAACGAAATATACAATTCAGGAGGTGTAGCATCAGGGTTGCGAAGAACATGAATGGTGACAATAGCCGTTTTAATAATAGTTCCTGCTTTGGCTTGAATCACCAAATCAAATTCTTTTTCTGCAGTGGTATCGGCAAAAGCATAGGTAAGGACAGATTCTAGGGGTGCAGGGCCAGAAGGAGGAGTAAACTGATAGGAAGCAAGTTCCTGAGGAGTATTCAGCAAGGTAAGCTCTACATTGTCTTCAAGGTAAGGATCGGGAGTAACGCGAATATCGATAGTGCCCTCATCCCCAGCCATAATATCCAGATCTGCTGGTTCTTCAACTTCAAGACGGAATCCCGGAGGAAGAGTTTCTTTTACTCCAATCGAGCTGGTAAATTCTTTCGTATGGGAGGTGTTCAGGCTTTTAACCTGTATGAAGAATTCTTGACTATCATGTGTGGATGCTTGTGCAGGAACGGTATAATCAATTGTAACAGTAGCTCTATCATAGGGGTTTAGAAATATGGTAGATCCAGTTTTTTCAACACCGTTAATGTGTACTGTATAGTCCCAGAGATCACTAGATTCATTGGTGACGGAAATCGTAAATTCATCTTGCATATTCCCGCTATTTATCAAGTCAAAGTCTATACTTCCGGTTTCACCTTTTGTGTTTGATTGAACCAAAGAGCCATTAGAAGCGATATCAAAGGAAAGATATTCTTGTATTTTTAAAGGATAAGAAACAGACTGCAGTACTTTTTTGGTACTATTGTCTTGTACAAACATGACTATGGAAAGGTTGTCGGGATTGTAGATATCCAAAAGTGAAAAATCGACTTCGAGGTTGAAAGTATCTCCCTTTTTCCCAAATGTTTCTCCCGAAAGAAGTATCATGGGTGTACCCAAAGAGTCATTTTTATCATCATTCGTGTTTGTCATAAAATCACGTAAAACAAAATGATGGTTTTTATCACCATTCACGGCATTGTATTGGATATTACTCTCAATGAATGCAATTTGGAGTCTTGGATCTTTAAACGGAAGATTTTCAAAAGCCTGCACAGAAGCATGTATTTTCCCAACACGCTTTTCACTATCGAATAGTAGTTTCGATTGGATTCGAAGGGGAGACGGCATGAAAGTTTTTTCAAAGACTTTTTTAATATAGTCTTTGTACATCCGTTCTTTTTTTGCTTCAGGGGTGTTGTTATCGGTTGAAACCCCTTTTAAATAATCAGTCCCACCAAAGAAAATGGTAGGTAGACCTTTGTCTGACATGTACCATTTCATTCGCTGTTCGCTTTCTATCCATGATAAACGTGGAACAGGATGATCACTTGTGGAATCAACGTAATAAGAAACAAACGACGCATAATCGGGCCCAAGTAGGTTCATAATGCGCATCAGTGAAGTATGAGAATAGATACATCCCAAACACCATGTAGCTGTAAACAGTTCTCCTAAAACTGTGGTAGGAGTTGAGTACTTTGCATTTCGAACCATCAAAGAAATTTGGGCTGAATGGGATCTTCCATTTGACCCCTTACAGTCTATTTGGACTGGAATCATTGTATTTTCAGGAAGAGGTTTGAGGGATGTAACAAAGGCAATCGTATGAGAATTCTTTGTTACATCGATACTTGGTGGTTCAAATCGGATTTTAACAAAATCTAGTACGGTATCTGCAGAAAAAGAAACTTTTCCTTCAAAGCCATTTAGTGGGTGTATCTGCACTGGGATTTCATTCCACCGTTCCGTTTCTATACAGCGGATACCCGTAGGTTCGACAAAAAAATCTTCATCACCACTAGCACGAAAAACCAAAGGGATACTTATGGTTTCATCGTCCATACATGATATCGATAGAGTCTCCATATAGACTTTCCCTTGTTCCAAATTGTTTCCATCTACAGTGATTCGAACTTCATTGGAAAAAGATTGAAGATGAACAGGGTCAACATCAACAAAATCTTTATTGAACTCAACAATTCCCTCGAATGTAGGACGCCAAATATCCCGTACTGAAAGAGTATGAGTACATTTTTCATGGGGTCCAATGGATCCAAAATCTAACACATTTTGCGAAACTAGTATTGTGTCTTTATGAAACAAAGATTGAACAGGAATTTTCTTACACTCTTGATTGGCAGTATCTGCCACAAAAAAAGCATCTCCGCAGAGTACGACATCACTCGGATGCGATAGTCCTTTTGATGCCTGTTCCTTGGTTTGATCTTTATCAAAGGTTGTAATATTGCCTAAAACAATACCTTTATATACAGAGCACTGCAAAGTAAAAACGTTGAATTTTTGAATTCTATCGTTGCCCGTATCCGCTACCATGATGTTTCCAAGAGCATCGACAGCAAGACCTTGAGGGTGAAGTAGTTTTCCTCGTTCATGTCCTTTTTCCCCATAGGATTCAATGAATTGTCCATCTTGAGAGAAGACTACAATTTTATGATTGCCAGCATCAGAGATATATATCGTATCGCGCGCAGCATAAATGCCCTTGATAAGGAGAAAATCCTCATCAGAAGTTCCTTTTTTCCCAAACGAAAAAATAGGATTGCCAAGCAAGTCCAGTATTTGCACTCTTGCATTACCTGCATCAGCAACAACCAGTTTATCGTCGAAACTACAGATAGCTTGAGGAAATACGAATTGACCGAGGTCGGTACCATACTCTCCAATGGTGTACAGATATTCACCGCTTCTGTTCAGTACAAAAATGCTGTGCTGATCGATATCAAGAATAAAAATACGGTTGTTTAAAACTACAATATCCCGAGGTGTTTCGACAGATAATTCCGTTTCCTCAAGAATAGACAGTGTTTCAATGAGTTGAAGATCGTCTTGGAATATTTGTATAGTTTGATACTCTTCGTCAAGTACAAAAATTTCCTGATCGTATTGTGCAATTGCAATCGGCTTCCCAAAGGTCCCAAAGGTAACTGTTTCAGAATCCTGCATAGTACCGCTGACCATTGTCACAGGTTTATTCATTTTGACAGAGAAAGTAGGTGAAATTGTTAATGAGCATGTAAGAAAAATACAAAGAAAAAACACAAAACCTTTCAAAAAATTCATTAGGTTCCCCTTTCAGAACTTCAAACTTTCAATCCTTAGAAACAAAATAGACTCTTACAAGTACTATTATAAACGAACAAGAAAGATAAAAGTAACAAATTTGTGAAAGTTGGCTTTTTACAATCAGGTTTTTTCTTTCCAATGTTCTCCTATAATAGTTTTCATGACGTACAAAAAAATAACAGACCCGGATTTTTATCGAAACGATACAATTGCTGTTGCTACAAACTTATTGGGAAAAATTTTTGTGCATGAATCACCGGAAGGAAAATGTGCAGGGATTATTACAGAGACAGAAGCTTATTGTGGAATACATGATAAAGCATGTCACTCCTATAACAACCGCAGAACCAAACGAACCGAAACGATGTACAGAATTGGCGGAACTTTGTATGTATATATGATATACGGTTTGTATTTTTGTGTAAACATCGTCACAAGGAATATAAATGAGCCTGAAGCTGTGTTGCTTCGTGCTATCCAACCTATTGAAGGACTTGATATCATGATAAACAGACGCTTACAAAATAGCAAAACTAAATACGATAGGTTAAATTTGACTCAGCTTTGCAATGGACCTGGTAAACTTTCTCAAGCAATGGGCTTAAGTACGGTACACAATGGATGTAACCTTTTACAAGGGGCTGTTTATGTTGCGCAACCATTGTATGCCAAAACAATCATAATTGTACAAAAGTCTAGAATTGGCATTGATTATGCCAAAGATGCAAAAGAGTATCCTTGGCGATTTTATATCCAAGGTAGTCCCTATGTTAGCAAGTTTTAAAGACTGTGAGGAGCCAAATGTATACTACACCTTTACTAATATGTGAATACGAGAAGCTTAAACACAATATTCAACAGATGCAAAGACTTGCAAACGATCATAAGATTTCGAACCGGCCAATGGTAAAGACACACAAGTGTGCTCAAATCATACAAATGCAATTGAAGGCCGGGGCCAAAGGGGTACTTGTAAGCAATACCAAAGAAGCTGATGTAGCCAAAACTGCTGGTTGCAAGGATATTACATTTGCGTATCCGCAAGTACAAACTTCACTTTTTCCTTATTTTCGGGAACTGATATACCAGGTCGAATTAACTTTTACCATAGACCACATTGACCATATCAAATATTTAAAAGAGTGTTTTTCCAATTCACATAAAGCCAAAATCCTGATTAAAATAGATTCTGGATTGCATCGACTTGGTATTTTACCTACTCATACATCCTCCATTCGAGCACTCATGAATGAAATAGATACAACTTCGACCCTTCAATTTGATGGTTTTTCCACGCATGCCGGTCACGTCTACTCTGCTACTAACACACAAGAAGTTGGCCAAATTGCCAAGGATGAACAGCACGCTATTCGCGTCGCTCAAAATGTATTCGGTCCAATGCCATCTTTCCATACCTCTGCCATCGGTTCAACTCCCACTATTTTAGCATCACAAAGCTTTGAGGGGATTACAGAAATACGTCCTGGAAATTATGTATTTTTGGATCGAACGCAAATTTTCCTAGGCGTTGCATCGGTAAATCAATGTGCCCTGCGAGTACGAACCAGTGTATTAAGCCGGCCCAGTAGTGATCGCATCATAATAGATGCTGGAAGTAAGCAGCTCAGTTTGGATAAAGGTGCGCACGGTACGCAAACGCTTCAATCTTTTGGATTGGTTGTAGAAGAACAGGATGCCGATTTGTACTCTTTATCAGAGGAAGTAGGTTGGGTTCGCATACCAATGCAATCCAAGATAAAACCGGGAGATATCCTTCATATCGTACCAAATCATGCATGTGCAACTGCATCTTGTTACCGACATTTACGAGTTGTTGACAAGAACGGGAAGCATATCGATACTTGGGACTTGGACACTGGCAATCCATAAAAATTTCCATCCCATGACATTTTATATTAATAAGTGTAAATAGTTCTTAGAAATTGGATAAGAAAAGTCATAACTTTAACAAAGGGGTTTAGTAACAAACTAAACCCCTTTGTGTTTAAAAAAAAAGGCTTTTTCCAAATCTATTATACCACTGCTTTCTTCATTTTTGAATGTTTTTAGACCAAATAAATCAGGTATTCTCATTCAAAGAAAATACGAAATTTTGATAGAGAATACTTGTATTGTATGATGATTCTTGTTTTTTTTTCCTCAAAACATACCATAATATTGTTTTAGGCGACGTCACGCTATAGAAAAATTGAATGGGTGGTTAACTATAAAAGTGCATGATACAAACATTTAACAACAAAACAAACAAAGTTGGGAACGATATCAAGGCGAATATTCCAAAAAAAATAAAGAAAAAAGACAGTTCCAATTCAACAAAAGTCTCCTGGGATAGAAAGACCAATTGAAGGAGTTAAAATGCCAAAGATAAATGTATTGAACCGAGATGTAACAATTTATGAACAAGACAAAGATGACTATATCTGTATTACGGATATAGCAAAGTACAAAAATCCCGACCACACAAATGATCTTATACGTAATTGGCTCCGTAATCGCAACACTATTAAATTTTTGGGCATATGGGAACAATTGAACAATCCTGATTTAAACCCGTGGAATTCGACGGGTTTAAAAATCTTCAAGGAAAAAGTTGAACCATGGATTTTCAACAAAAATTCATTCTGAAGGAACAATGCATTAAAGCTTTTAACAACTATCACGTCTTGGAGAGATAAAATGAACAAATTGAAAATGATTTCAGGTGAAAAATCTATAGTGCTATTGCCATTATTCTGGAATAAGTTAACAAAATCAAGCATGTCAATTAAGCTGGACTTTCCCGAATTATTTCGCCTAATAATGATGTTGATTGGCTTTATCTCATCAAAACCTGCAAAATCGGAATCAAATCATTTGTCAAACTGATTATAAGTTTGGTAAATTACCCACTATTTTCATTGATAAGCACTACTTTATTTAATGTTGGTCACCTTACTGTAAACCAAAAAGGTCTAAAAGCTTTTCCCAAAAAGTTTTTGGTCTATTCTGTTTTGAATGAATTGGAATTGGTTTTGGGGCATATATCTCATGAGTCCGTATATGAAATTGTACAGATTGAACAGGACCATTCTTTTTGGAAGCAAACGAAAGAGGTTGTATAGTCTCTCCGGTTATGGATCCTATTACATCATCAATTTGTTTTTGTACGCGCCTATCCAAATTCTTTGTTTCTTTGTTCAAGGCAGTTACGCCTGCCTTCATTTCAGATGTTCCATTTTTTAATTCGACAGTGCCCTTTAGTAAATCAGACGAGGAAGTGATTAATCGCGTAGTACCTGCTGAAAACGCTTTGGTTTCTTGTAACAGCTCCATTATGCCATGAGAAATTCTAGTACAACCTTGCGACATTTCTGTGAAAGCAGCAGAAACATCTACTGTTGCTTGATCCATTTCTTCATACTGCGTTGCAAGATCATGGATTGAACTGGAAAGGTCGTGCATATCATCAAACAAGCCCGAAAGAGTCTGGGTAAGTAATAGAATGCTGGAGTGGAATTCATTATAATTATTTTCTAAACTTCTCATACCCCTTTCTAGCTCAGCAAGGGAGGAAGATGATTCTTCAAAAAAAACTTTTGTACCGTAGTGAACGCTGTTGTTTCCATCCAATAAAATCTTTAGGTCTTTTAACTGAAGGATTTGATCAGCTATTCGCTGCGCGACATCATAAAAGCCAGGTTTTTCTTTTAATTCTTCATAAATACTTGTTAAATCTTCAATTTGTTCTTCGATTTGCGATGCAGCATCCGTATTCCACTGCACTAAATCTTCAATATCCAACCCTTGATTTCGTATTTGTTCTCGGTAATACGAATACTGTATACAGTCGGCAAGTTTTTTGGTGTTTTCAGAAAGTTCTTGGATACCATCTTGCATTTCTAATGATGCTTCTACTAAAATTTCCAGTTCATATCTCTGTAGTGTTATTTCTTGCAATTGTTGATCGATCTGTTGCAATGAATCAAGGATTTGGGAGGAACCATTTTGAAGAGCAAGGAAATGATTCTCCAGTTGAAAAATGTTATTCTGCATTTCGAAAATGCCATCTGCAAGAAGTTGAAATCCATTTTGAAAATCGTGTGAATTCTCATGTATGCGATGAGATGCATTGGAGACTTCTCCAACTCCCTGTGTCAAATCGTTTGCGCCATCAGATAACAAGTCAGCCCCTTTCTGAAGGTCTCGGATTGAATCCTGAAATCTTGAAACATCGGTGGAGATTGGAAACTGATTAATATCAATTGGAAAAGTAAGTTGCATTCCATGGATCATGATAGGCTTCATTTCAAAATTTGATACATTAGCAGATATTGTTTTTGTCCACTGACTACCGGGCAAAATAGTATACGTGATTTGGTTTTCTTTTCCTGCACGAATAATGGTAGCTCCAGGAGAGTGTATATTTTTACATTTGTCAGCATGCAACGTTAAAACAACTTGCATTGCATAGTTTTCATGAAAAAAAGTGTTTGGGTACTTGCTGGGTTCTATTGTGATAGTAATGTTGAGTTTTCCATTTCTTCCACCAAGATCACTTGGTGAAATTGGTTCTCCGTTCATTGCATAAGCTAAAGAAATCGACCATGGCAAACCATTGGCTTTAGTTTTTCCTTCGTAGTAAAAATCAGTTTCTTGCGTAGATATTTTAACACTGTCATCTTGAATAGATAAAGGGGTAGTATTTGTAAGATTTCTCACCCATTCATAGTTACCATATTCGACTACTGGTGGTATTCCTACAAAATGGTTAACTATATAGATTTCTTCGCAGACACCAGTATGTTGCAGTATTGCATATACAACTTCTTCTTTGTGTGTGGTCTCTTGGATCGATAAAGTATTGAAAGGGCTGAATAAAACAGCTACAGAAAGAAACGTGAAAAAACCATATTTTGATAAAATCTTTACATTTCCTTTCATAGACGAGACCCTCCTTTCGTAATGGGAATTGACCATTGAGCTTTTTGAATCCATTGATCAAAGCAGTATAACAATCCAGGTAAAACAAGGAAGACGATTCCTAGTGAGAAAATAGCACCACGCCCAATAAAGAAGCCAATTTGCTGTAGAATTCCATGAGAGGTAATAAAACCAAGGAAGAAGCCGATCATTACAAGGGCTGTGCCAGAAGTTAAAATTGAAAGAACAGATACAGAAAGAGTCATTTGAATAGCTTTTCGACTACAATGCAATTGACGGAATTCTTTGTACCGACTCGTAAAAAGAATAGCATAGTCGACAGTGGAACCAAGTTGTATGACACTAACAATCAAATAAGAAAGATAGAAAATGGGAGCATCTTGAAAATATGGGATAGACAAATTCAGCCAAATGGCAGCTTCAATGGACAGTACAATCAGAAATGATAACAAGAAGTTTCGGAACGTGAAAAACAAAACAAGGAAAACTGCTAAAATTGCTATCAGATTAACCCGTAAATGGTCGCGTATGATTGTATTTTTCAGATCAAATGTACTTACTGTATCACCAGCTAAGTGATACTCTTGGGGATAGTAACGCTGGGCAATAGTGCGAACTTCCGTTACGGTTTGAAAGGGTACGACGCCTTCGTAGTCGGTATCAAATTGAATAATAATACGCGTATAACGATCGGAATTCAGGTTTTGAAGAATTGATTCTTCAACAAATGCAGGAGGTATTTCGGCACCGATATTTTCAACATAAGAAATAGAACTTCTATAGGACGGGATACTTCTGATTTCATCAAGTAGACTCTTTTCGGAAACAACATCACCTTTTGGGATTAAAAGCATCATTGTATTGCGCTGACCAAACGTTTCTTCGATTTTAATTCTATCTTTATAGACTTTTGTTTGTTCTCCGAAAATATGTTCTGCACCATAGTAGAATTGATTTTTTTGGGATGCTAAAAATGCTGGTACAAGTACAATGGAGAAAAGGATCAAAAATGGGATCATCCATTTACTGTCGATCAAACGGATATTGGGTAATTTTGCAAGAAAATCGGTATGTTTTGTTTTTTGAATCCAATGTTGGGAAACAACTACTACAACCGGAAGTAGGGTAAATACTGTTACCAATGAAATCATGATTCCTTTAGCCAAAGAAAGACCAAGATCCGTTCCAATAGTGAAGCTCATGAATACAAGAACAACAAAACCAACCATATCGGTTACTGCGCTTGCGGCTACAGCGTTCCAGCTATTTTTTGCAGCTTTGATAACGGCACTTTCTGTATCATAGCCTTTTTGTTGGTACTCATGAAAACGATGTAGTAAGAAAACTGAATAATCAAGCGTGACAGCAAGTAGGAGTATTGCACCAGCACCATGTGTAATAAAAGAAATGGTCCCAAATAGTAGGTTGGTCCCCGCATTTAAAACCATTGCGATGCCAATCGTACTCATCAATAACAGTGGTTCTATCCAAGATTTTGTTGTAAAAAGCATAACAAGTAGCACAAAAAGTATAGAGATTAGGACAATGGTGGGTATCTCATCTAAAGTTGACTTAGTTGCCATTGCTACGTTTACCGATGCTCCTGAGATTGCATCCTCTTTAACGATATCTTCAATATCTCCAATGGCTTCAACTCTTTTTTCGGGATCGATTGTCACTTCGTATAGTGCTTTTTTGTCTTTGTAATAGGATTCAACGATATCCGTGTCCTGAAATTCAATGGGTTCGGTAATAGAGGCAACATCATCAAGCCATTGAATATTTAAAACACCGTCCACTGTCGATATTTTTTCTTTGTATTCGAGAGCTTCCATAATACTTACATTTGTGACCATCACGCGAGCATTAGGAAGTGGATCTGCATAGTTTTCTTCAAAAACTTGGATTGCTATTGTGGATGGGCTTTTTGTGGGAAGGTAATCCAAAATGTCATAATTGACTTGAACTTGCTGTCTTAAAACTCCACATACCATTCCTATTAAAAGAAAAAAACCAATCACCACGTATCGGTATCGTAAGAGAAATTTTAAAATGCTATCCATACAAACTCCTATGTTTCATACCATGATAGTATACTTGGATGAAATGTGGAAAAATTTTGAGTAGTCTATCAGATAAAAGAAGTTGTAGATCTGAAAAAAAAGAGGAGGTTCAGAAATAAACTGAACCCCTCTGTGTTTAAAAAGAAAAGTTGAGTTCTAACCATTTTAATTGTACCACTTTTATCTGTATTTTGGTAATTTTTCTTCGGCCAAATGAATCAAGTTTTTCATTGTTAGGTACCCTCCCGTGAAGTAACCCTTGCTATTTCACTTGGATGAATGGGGAAGAAATTTGAAGTAGTCTATCAGATAAAAGAAGTTGTAGATTTAAAAAAAGAGGGGGTTCAGAAATAAACTGAACCCCTAAGGAAATTTAAAAATGTAAATTAATTATACCACTTCTACAAGCAAAGTGGAAATTTTTCTTCGTCCTAAAGCATCGGTTATCTCGATTTTGATCGTCATGGTCCCTCGAGATTCGAAGTTGTGAGATCGTTTTAGTTCAGTACCATGATCAACATTTTCGATGTTTTCTAAGGAAGAACCGTCACCCCAATGAATTCTGACATGGTAAGGGGCAGTTCCACCATGAACGGTTAGGAAAAGATCCAAGGGTTGGTCTTTTGAGATGGTAGCTCTACCGGTTTCTGGGTTTTGCGTTGTGCCGCCTAATCGAATGGAAGAATCAAGTCCTTGGTTCTGATTTTTAGCAGGTCGAAGTAAAATGGAAACTTCTCTAGTATTCTGGTATT
The DNA here is from genome assembly GCA_964493625.1 of uncultured Caldisericota bacterium. GTDB lineage: Bacteria > Caldisericota > Caldisericia > UBA6126 > UBA6126 > JAGLCW01. The sequence goes on along the minus strand of CAZBOU010000003.1, from coordinate 37,710 downwards.
TTGTACCACAATACGCATTGAGGATGGCAATAACGGATTCTTCGCGAGACACATTTTCTTGTACAAAAAGGTGAATAGAAAAAGTGATAGAAGAATTTTTCTCAAGTAGTCCAATATCAAGGGTTACATCTTCATTGGCAGAAGTGCGCGCCTGAAAACGATCGTTCGTAGCATAGACAAGACCCTGAGGAAGAGATAAAACAAGCTTTTGGTCTGTACAATCAACTTGTCCTCGATTGGACAAAGTTACTTTGATGATCACAGTGTCGTTTTTGCTATAGGATTTCTTGTTTAGCTGCGTACTAATAAACACTTCATTTTCGGGAATGGGGATGAGAGCGGTGGCAATATTGGAGGGAGCGGATGCTTTTCCTTTGGAGTCAATAGCTTGTACATAGTAGCAATACGTTTCGCCTGGTTCGACATTCATATCGGCCCAGGTACGGGTGTTGGCAGTGGTAGTAGCAACAGGAGTGAGCCCTGGCAAAACAGTACAACTTCTGTAAACGCGGTAGGATTCCACGGGACAAGTGTTTTCTCTTGCTGGAGACCAATGCATTACGACATGATTCGCAGCAGGTACAGTCCAGATAAATGATGACGATGGAGGAGTCGCTTCACCGCATACAACTACGTTTGTTGGATTGGAAGCATACCCTTCAGTATCTACAGCTTGTACATAATAGTAATACTGTGTGTCATAAAGTGCATCAAAATCCTTATAGTCGGTGATACTTTTGTCGACCATAGCGATCACTTGGGCAGGTCCACCGTAAAAGGCGGCTCTAGATATTGTATAGTGGGATATGGGATTGGTGGTAATAGTAGAGGGCTCCCATGTAAGAGAATTGCCATCGCAGTGCGTGGTTCCTTGTAAATAGACAGGAGCGGTGGGAGGTTGGGGCAAGGGCTGAGTAGTTTGAATCATATCGCCAGAAGTGACTAGCGAGTAGCTTTGCGGGTATGGATTGTTTCCATTAGAACGCACAACAATTTGATATACACCTGTGCGAGGAACTGGTAAATTCACAACTTCAACATTGTTTATGGTATCGTAGGCAAGGCAATGAGGAATCGACTCAAAGGGTTGCCCGGGATCAAAATCGTTATGATGATAACTATACAGTTGATTACCTCGATATCGCATTTCTTCGTCGTAGGAATATACCATTAGATTTAAATCATTGACCAAATCAGGTTCCGTAGAAGAAGATGCTTTAGGAGTACCAGGATAGTCGGTCCAAGCCAATGTAACTTTTAATGGTGTAGAAGAATCGGTGACTTCTACATAGTAAATATCATCTTGACTGGGCAACAGCCCATCAGTATTCTGATAGGAAAACCAAGTACCTGTATCCGGATACAAAGAGTTCTTGGCATTGACGCGACCCCAACCACAAATTGGGCTTGGGATAGATAACAAATCGTTGGAATCGGGCCAGTAGGACGTGTAATCACTATGATCGCGTAGGCCGTCTGTAACGCATCCGTTAATCAAAGTGGCCTTTAGAAGCGAGGTGTAGATATCTTGAGGGGGGATGTTTTTAACTTTTCGATAATACTCTCTAAACAGTGTCATGGCTCCTGTGGTTACAGGTGCAGACATACTGGTTCCTCCCCATATGTAGTAATTTGGGTCGTCATCGGTATAGCCACTGTTGATTTTGGTAGAAACTAGCCACATACCGGGTGCTACAACATCAGGCTTGATACGATTGTCATGGGTAGGCCCGATACTGGAGAAATTAGCCATTCGCTGGTAATAGCAAGGATAAGGATCGGTAGGGTAATCGTTTTGACTAGCACCTAAAACAATCAAATTTTTAGCTGCCGAAATTCCACCTAAGCTTCGATGAAACGGATCATTAAAATAGTAAAACCAATCGTCTCGATCATTGCCAGCAGATTTGATGATGGACATGTCTTTGTGGTTCCACACCCATTCATCACATTCGACAGCTCTGGTATCGTAGGTTCCGTAAAAGTCTGAAGAACCCCAGCTATTGTTGTGGACGCGAGTACCGGCATTGTAAGATTCTTGGAAAATGGTTGGGATAGGTTGGTACATACCTTGGTTGCCCAAAAAGTTTTGTATTACAAGCTTTGCCTTGGGTGCCATACCACGGAAACGAAGAGTACCGCTAGAATGACCCACGCCTGTTCCAAGAACAGTCCCGGAAACATGAGTTCCATGCCCGTGATAATCTCCCCATAATCCAGCAGGATAAGTACCGACGACCTTATCGTTAAATGTTGGGTCCGTAAAAGCGGGATGAATAGTAGCAGGATTGCCTGTTGAAAGACCGGTATCAGCTACACCAACAATTTCTCCTTCTCCGCGTAGTCCCGTTGGTATGTCATCAGTAAGAAGGTTTTCATCAAAATCTCCACGAATACCAACTACTTTTGCAGCTTCTGCATTCGATGGTTCCATGGGAGTGTATACACTGATAGAAAGAACAGATTCCATGTGCGATAATTGCGTAAGCTTACGAACGGGTACATCCAACAACCGAACATAGTGTTTTTGGGAGAAGAAGTTGTAAAGAGTTTTTTCAGAAGGGTGGTAAAAAGATTGTTGAAAAACTTCGATTTGAAAATCGTTGGTTACATGAAGATCTATGTCAATCTCTTCAGTATCATCCATGGTTTTGACAATAAAGGGTATTTTTAGAGAAGGGGGGAAAATGCCTACAGATCGTACAAAAGATAGATCTTGTAAAAAAAGCATATCATTGAATCGTGCTTTTGTTAGATAGGCATAATGGTCCAGTTGCAAATACAATTCCATATTGTAAGATTCCAAAAGAGTCTTCCATTCAGCTTTCACGGGTCCAACAAATTGTAGGATTTGTATGGCAGGTGTTTGGGGCGGAATGGAGAGAATCTCCTCTTTTAATTCACGGGGATAAACGACCTCTTTGTTTGAATTGGAGGTAAAAGTATATTCATCAAAATGGAAGTTTGTTATGTCTCCCAATACTTGATAAAAGGAGTCTTGTTGGTCAAGACGTTTCTGTAAAGATGGTGTCAATCGACATAGAAAGGAGTCAGCATATATCATTTCTATATCAACATTGAGTTGGGCATAAGAAGATATTTCTTCGGGATGTTGAAAATACACCATTGCATACTTGTTTTCATTGGCTTCTAAAGAAGTAAAGGGTATGTGCATCATCGTAAAAAGCATTAAAAAAGCCATGACAAAACGTATTGTTTTCATACATCGCCTCCAGTAAATGAATATATAGTACCATAATATCAAAACATGAAGGTTTTACCAGACTGGATGACATTTTATACATGTAAATGTGTCATATTGTTGTACATTCAATAATTTCATGCCATACTAACTATACGTATCAAACAATCTGGGAGTTGATGGAATGATTCAACATTGTGTTTTTTGGAATTCTGTTTTTATACTGTGCCTAATTATCTTTTACATGGTTCTCTTTGGTTCCTCCTTTTGGGCATGTAAGTTGCATCAGAAAATTTTGGTTTTAACAGGTACAGTCTCGGATATCCTATTTATCCCATGGATATTTTTATTTCCTGCCGTTGTTTATGATTTTACCGAAGACACAATAATTTGGCTGTATCTTTTGATTGGCGTCATGTTTTTCATTTTTTTACTTCGATACCCCTCTTCCAAAAAGACCGTATACTTTATTGGGATTGATGATCCAGATGTTCTTGTTGCTGGCATTGAAAAAACCTTAGAAAAAAAGGGGATAGAGTTTCAGTTGGATGCAAAGAAAAGGCAATTCACAATACCCTTGATTGCTGGTACAATACTCATAGAAAAGAACACAAAAATGATAGCAAGCGTTGCATGTAGGGTTCACCCAAAAGCAGAGAATGAATTTTTTACTGCATTATGGAAGTCTTCGATACGCACTGTGAAGCGATACGATACACCGGATGGAAAGACATTTCTGCTATTCGTGATTGCATTTTTATTGCTTGCTTCATCATTTATTTTAACCAGTTACAAAGTGTATCATTTAGGATTTATGATTTGGGGATGAGAATATAGACGTATGAGTTAGTCTGAAGAAATCGTATAGATTCCCATTTCAGTATTCTCCGATGTAGGGTCTAGAGAATATGTGTAGTATACATAGTCTTTGGTTACCAATCGTACGATACCACCATAGGGTATTGATTTCAATACAGTGAATTTGCCTCGGTCTAAAATTTCCACCAAGTATTTTCCCATAATATGGTAGGATTTCTCATTCATTCCCAAAGGTAATTGAACATCTTTTAAAGGGCAAATATAGGTAATATTCTGCCCATTATGGTCCATTCGATAGTAGTTATATTCTGGTCGTAGCAGTCCCATTTCACAGTTGACAAAATATATGTATTGTTCGTCTAGTCGCATATTTGTGGCCTGGATGTCGGAAAGAATAGTAGATTCCAATGTAGTGAGAGAGGTTTGATAGATCTTTTGATCGAGGATATTAATGTAATACAACGTGTCCTGCAAGGCGATGTAATTGTACCCATGTGGGGAAAGTACTTGTTTTGAATCGGTGGAAGAGTCCAAGAGGCTCACGCGATAATTCTCACTTACATTGTACTGATAAGGAGTGTCTTCAAATACAAAAGTCCGCTGATTGTGTTGGAAGATATAACGATAAGAGCTATTTTGGCAAACAAGACCTGGTTTCTTCCCTTTACAGTTGCAACGAAGATAAAAGCCAGAAAACTCTTTTACACAAAATATTTCTCCATCAATAATTTGGAAATTTGCAATGGAATCTTGGAATATCCAGGATGCTTCGGATGTAGACAAATCTCTTTTTCGAACTCCTAATGAGTAATGGTCTAGCGAGGGTGTAGTAGGTATATAATACAAACTTTCGTTATAGGGAATCATGTTTTTTGCAAAAGAACCTTCTAGTAGAACTTTTCGATTCGAACCATCAAGATTCATAGACCAAGTTTGATGTTGAGAAGTTTCAGAATGACGTTCTTTTATTTTTTTCGGGTAGAAGATGGTATCTTCATGAATGCAGATATTTTTGGATAAATGTTGAAAATCAAAGACTCGAGGAGAAGGATTAAGAGACTGTATAGGTGAATTCGAAGAAATTGCATAAACATGCTGATTGGTTAGCAATAAAAGGAAAATAGCTAGAAGGGAAACAATCTTTTTGGTGTATTCAGTTGTTTTTCTGCTCATTTTTGGATCATGACCGCTTCATATTCTTTCTTGCAAGAACTTTTGCAACAACACAAATGGTCCGTGCTGCAAGAAAAACTGTGAATGCTGCATACAATATGCCAGCAATAGCGATACGGTCGTGATCTTTTATAGGTTTGAAACAAGCATCACCATTTTTAATTTCAATGTATCCAAGAGGCGTCACATTTATATCGAGCCCAGCACCTGATCCAACAAAACTACTTTTTGGTTGATCGGGCAGGGTTGTTGGATTTTCTTCCTGTTCTTCTTCTAGAAATGTGGCAGAAGTAGTGTCTGATTTTTCCTCATTTGTTTCTGGTTGTTTTGGTTTTTTTGCCTTGCCAGATCCTCCGCCACCTTTTGCATGGACTTTTCCCACAGGGATTAAAGTAAGATCTTCGTTTTCAATAGGATTACCAAAGCAAACGCGTACATTGCCTTGTTTTTCAAAAGACTGAACTAGAGTATTCATTATGTCTTTAGTATTCATATCAAGCTCCTTAAAAATCTATGGAACACAAGAATGATTAAATCTTTCATTCGTTTCATTCATAACTATAGTATACTTGAATTTCCGAGGTTATTCAACAATAGCTTTGCGTCCATTTTTCTTACAAAAAGTAGTAAGCAAAAGAGACGAAGCGATCGATGTTAATGGTACCGACATAATCAGACCGATACTTCCAACAACAGAACGTATTATCTCTGTTGTAATAAGTTCCAAATTGATAATTTTTAAAAAGGGTATGTTGTAGGCTGCATACATAAACAACAATGGAAGGGAACCACCGGTATAGGCAAGAATAAGGGTGTTGGACATGGTTCCCATGATATCCTTGCCAACATTCATGCCCCCCATGAATAGTTCTTTAAGTGTCGATGAGGGTTTTGCTTTATAAATTTCGTGTACAGAAGAAGCGATAGACATTGAAACATCCATAATGGCTCCTAAAGCTCCTATTAGAATGCCGGCAAACAAAAGCCCTCGTAGATCTACCGTAAGGGTTGGTGACAAAAGGATGGATCGACACTCCTCCGAGCTAATCCCGGTTAGATGTGTTAATTCGCCTACAGAAAAAGCGAGAAAACTTGCTACAACAACGCCAGTGACTGTTCCTAGGGTAGCTGCTAAAGATTTCGTTGTAAAACCAGCAATCATTGTCATGGTAAACACAGTTACAAAGGCTGAGATAAGAATCGTTATTAACAAAGGATTGTATCCAAGAACGATAGCAGGTATCAAAATTTCAAATATTGCTAGTATCGTAAAACCAAGGGCAATCAAACTTTTAAAACCCTTCCACCCACCTATTATAAGTAGTAATAGGACAAACAGTAAGATGATTACAAGAGTCCAGTCCATACGAACCATGTCAGCAATATAGATATCTTGTAGTTCTTCTTCATGCATATCCATATAGATCACGACATTATCTCCAGGGCTAAGTTGTAAATCTAGACCTGGCACGCCTGAATAATGATGGTTTGTTCGGAATTCTTGCCCTTTATACTGACCAGTGAGCATTCGCAAAGTAATTTTTTGTTCTGTTAGATGTGTTTCTTTGTTTTGTGTAGCCTCTTCGATTTGTAATATCTCGGCTTGCTCATAGATTTCATTAGTAGTTTGTTCAGTATTTTCTAGGGATGGTTTAAGAAAAAAATGATGCGACGCGACAACAAAACTAACCCCAACGATTGACAATATCAAAATGTGTAGAAGTTTTTTTAACATGTCTTTAGTATAATGAAAAAGTAAATTTATGTTTTGGGGAGATAAATCGTAAAGGTTGACCCAACATTTTCGGTTGAATCAACTTGGATCGTGCCGTTGTGCTCAAGAACAATTTTCTTTGTAATAGAAAGGCCCAATCCTGTTCCGTTAATTTTCTTCCTATGGCATGAATGAATTCTTGTAAAGGGTTCAAAAATAGTGAGGATATCTTTTTCTGACATACCAATGCCTTCGTCTTTAATCTGAATGACAACGTGATTGTTTTCAAATGCAGTTTTGATACGTATAGTACCTTTCAATGAGTACTTTATTGCATTGTTTATAAGGTTGGTCATGATAGTTTCGATGCCTTCTTGGCAAACCATAAGAAGGGGTAGTGTGTTGCAAGGATTGAATTCTAGCTTCAAACCACGTAATTGAGCAATGGGTAAAAGGTTGGTGTACACTTCCTGTATGATGTCATTGATTTGCTCCAATGTCTTTTCACAAGGATCTTTCATTGTATATTTTTGATAATCTAAAATTTGGTCAACTAAATCTTGAATTTTCATAATATTTCGCGAACAAATCTCTTGAAGTTGTGTTTGGGGTATAGTTCTGTCAGTATTCCATGAATTCATGAGAAGCTGAAAGGATTCTTTGATGGCGGATATAGGGGTTCGTAGCTCGTGAGAAGTGGTGCTAATGAACTCAAAGTATTCTTTTTCTATAGAATGCTGCTGCGTAATGTTGGTGAAAATCACTCCCAATACATTGTCATTTAAAGGGGAAACATAAATCTGATAGGTTTGATTAGAGACTGGGTGGGTAAATCGAAAAGATTTTGAAGTGGAATTGGAAAAAACTTGTTGACATTCCCTAATAAGAAGATGATCAATTGTGGGAAGTACTTGTTTCAATGGACTTCTTTCCACAAACTCCTTGGGTTGATCTAGGATTATGCTAGCGGCTTTGTTTATCTTTAATACAGAAGCGGTTAGTATTCTTTTGCATTGATCTAGTTTGCATTGAAACAGTGCAAAACCCAAGGGCAATTCATCGAAAAACATCAAAACTCTTTGTTTATCTTCTTCATTAAGTTGTGAGTCGGGAGACTGAGAGAGGGTGATATTTTGTTGCGATAAGGAATGGCATAAGAACAACAATGCGACAAAAATGATAATAAATTGAAGAGGAACAAATTGCAGCAAATGATTCTGGAAAAAGAAAGAAATACCAAGGCCTAGGAGTAGTAGCAGGGAGGCATAAATGCTATCCGCTTTTAGTGTCTTGTTTACTTTCCCACGATAAAGAGAGACTCGTAGTAGAGACAAGAGCAAAAGCAAAGAAATGATTTCGATCAAAACAATATAATATCTTGTAGGCTGGATAGTTTGTGAAGAAATAAGACCAAAAGGAATATGGTGTAAAGAACTTACAGCATACAATGTTAAAATAATGGCTATAAAAGAGAGAGTCATATTCTGAAACAAAGTTCCATAGACAAGGGAGGGGGCAAACAACAAATGAATGGAAAGAATGAAAAGGATGATGAGTTGAATGTATAAGAGCTGGGAGGGAAACAAAGCTGGTTTGGTTTGAATGGAGGAGGCAATAAGAAAGAATGTAATGAGAAATGCTACAGAAAAAGAAAGAATGCTGATATTGAGAAAATATGGATGGGCTGTGTTGTTGTATCGGGAAGAGAAGAGAAAACCGTAATACAGAGACATTGCAATAAACAAAAGCAGTAAAAAAATGACAAAAAAAGATGATGGCATGGTCATATATAAAATAGCCAGTACGAGAACCACCAGTAAAATAATATTTAAAATGCCCTTATTTTGTTTAGTATTCACAATTCACCTTTTAATGAAATTACATCCGATACTATATACAAAAAGAAAGAAAAATAAACAAGTAAACTAGGGTTTTACAAAACTACTTGCATTTTTCCATTGAATATCATTTCTTGTAGTGTAGATGATGCCATGGTTTCTAGTACCAGCATAATAGATATTCCGTTCTATTGAGTCGTTGTATATTGCTGTAATAAAATATTCTACCGGGGAAGGAATAAGCTCCCAATCTTCCCCTTCGTTGAGTGACTGGTACAATCGACCACCGGATACAACCAGAAGAGTGTGTTTCTCTAAAGAGTGAATAACAAAGTCATCAATCCTCCCTAGATTGTACAAATCGTTGCAGGAACAATCTTGAAAAGTCTCTCCCCGATCTTTTGTCTCATATAAACCCTGCCAAGTGCCTATAAAAAGATGATTTTCATGAAGTCGATCTGGTTGGATGAGAGATATTGAATTTGTGAACGTAGTTGGTTCGTAGTTCATTGTATCAGCATCCCAAAAGTAAAGACCATGGTTTGTACCAATCCAAAAAAAGGAAGGGTCAGAAGAGAACCCTTGGATTGCATTGATCTTGGAGGGAAATATTTTTGGAAACCATGCAAGCCCATTGTTGAAAGAATAATACAAAAGAGCTTGCTCAGTAGATGGATCCCATGCACCTACTATCATTGGCTGACCATCAGTTGTACTGGGGGATATGGCAGTAATCGTAAGCCCACGAAAAACAGAATGTTGAATGGACCATTGATGATCGGGATGATAGGAGACAGTAAGACCCCGTGTTCCTGTACAGGCATACAGAGCATGAAAGGGTTTCTCTACAGAGAGTAACTGATAGACGGATTGATACTCTATATTTTTATTCATAGTGGTCCATGTCAACCCATGATCAAGTGAAGAATAGACCCCATGGTGGAGAGTAGAACAATAGATAGTGGTTGGGAAAACAGCATCTTGTACAATATCTGTTACATGACATTCATGGATGGAATAAGAGCGAGAAGACCATTTTTGAAGATCAGATGAATACAACAATCCTTTGGTATTTGTAAGAATAAAAACTTTTTTCTGATCGGATTCAAATTGAATAGATAAAATGCGATCCGATATTGGCATTTCGATCGTTTCCCATTCTCTGGCATTGTCATTTGAATAGTAGAGTTGATTGCCCTTTGTCATCCATAGAGCAGAAGTAGAAGCCACTACCATATCAATGTTTGAATCAACATAGAGCGGATTCATGGTGATTCGAAAAACATTGCTCTTGGAAATGGTAGCTTGATAGATTCCTGTATCGGAGTGGATAATAATTGCCTTTTCGGGTGCATAGTAGATGTCCTTTACATCACCATAAGGAAAAGGTTCGAATAAAGTAGTCCCATAATCCTCGTAGGATATTCCAACAAACTCGTTTTTGTTAGAAACACAAAGAAGAATTTCATGGTCAGGTATATCCAATATGTGCGTTATTTTTTGTTTTTGATCTGTAGATGGTACGATGGACCATGAACCTGAGGGTTCTCTATGATATAGTCCATTGGATGTATTGCAAAATAGTTGGTTGCTACCTGTTTTAGGAATCACTAGATCCAACACAATTAAGTTTTGCACCTGGAATTTAGGAAACAAGGAATAGAAAGAATCCTGCACTCGATGAAAAAAAGTATCATCTTTGTCATAGAGCCCCTTTTGGTAAGAACTCCATGTATCTCCACCATCGCTTGAAACGTACAATTGCTTTTCGTTGGATCCATACCAGACATTTTCTTTCGAAGGATGAGGGTATAGTTTTTCAATGGGATGATTTGTATTGGGTTGTTGCGAAAGATACTCCCATGAATGAGTATCGTCTTTGGATGAGTAGATTCCATGGAGAGAGGATACCAAAATCGTATCGTTCCCCCAGGGATCCAATTGAAATGCAAGAATTGAGTCTCCGCTGGGGGCTGAAGACTGGGAACTAGGATGAGAAAAAAGTGAACAACTATGAAGAAGTACGACGATTAGAAAAAGGACAAAAGAACGTTTCTTCATTAGGATGGGATGTAACCCTTGTATTGGGCATTGTACAGGGAGTAATATCGTCCTTCTTTGGCGAGCAATTGTTCATGTGTACCCATTTCTTCGATACCTTCGTCTGTCATCACGACAATATTGTGTGCATGTTGTATGGTCGACAACCGGTGCGCAATAATAATAGTTGTGCGTTTTTTTGAAAGCATCTCGATGGAAGATTGGATCATAGCTTCTGTAACAGTATCTAAAGAAGAGGTGGCTTCATCCAAAATAAGGATAGGGGGATTCTTTAAGAATGCACGGGCTATGGAAAGGCGTTGTTTTTGGCCGCCAGAGAGCTTTATTCCTCTTTCTCCAACATACGTATCGTAACCATGAGGTAAACTTTCTATGAATTCATGAATATTTGCTCTTTTTGCTGCTTGAATAACTTCTTCATGTGAAGCGTCAGGTTTCCCATAGAGTATATTGTCAAAGATAGAGCCCCAGAATATAATCACATCTTGCTGAACAATACCGATATTTTCGCGAAGATTTTTCAGCTTGATAGTGGGGAGGGGAACTTCGTTAATAGTGATAACACCGGAGGTTACATCATAAAATCGCAACAAGAGATTGGACAGAGTTGTTTTCCCGACACCAGAGGGTCCGACCAAAGCCAATGTCTTTCCAGCAGGTATATGAAGATTGAAATTGTGTAGAACAGGATGAGAGTCTTTTTCATAATAGAAGTCCACATTTTTAAATTCAATATCACCATCATGAGCATCTTTTAGAAGAGTTGCATGGGGGTGATCAACAATCTCGGGTTTTTCATCTAAGATTTCACTAAATCGATGGAAACCAGCAATACCTGATTCAAATTGTTGTACAAATTGAATCAAACGACGAATGGGTTGCATCATAATATTGGAGAACAGAAGATACATTACCAAATCTCCCATATTAATGAGCTTACTGTGCACAAAGAATCCTCCAACTCCAAGTACAATGACGTTTAGTAATCCTGTCAAAAAACCTGTTCCAGCTTGAAAGGTTCCTAACACGCGATAGGCTGTCTTCCAAGAGTCGCGGTATTCTGTGTTTACGTCATCAAATTTCTCAATCTCTAAGTCTTCATTGGACAACGATTGTGTAAGTTGTATACCAGAAATACTGGTTTCCAATTGTTCGTTGATTTCGGCATGGCGCTTCCGAACGTTTCGAAAAGAACTTCGCATAGCACGCCTTTGCTGGACGGCAAAAATAGCAAGAATGGCTACTACAACGTATACAATAATCGTTAAAGGCACATTGATAAAGATAAGGATTAGAAAGCTTCCTACGATCATGACAGAGGAAATAAACAAGTCTTCTGGAGCATGGTGAGAGACTTCTGAAATTTCTCGCAGGTCTCCTACTAAGCGACTCATGATTTGACCGGTTTTCATTTCCGTAAAAAACCTATAAGAAAGTGTCTGTAAATGTTTGAAAAGTGTTTTCCTCATATCGTATTCAATACGTGCACCCATAACATGGCCCCAATAACCTACATAGTAAGCAAAGAAGGAGCGGATGATGTAGAGAAAAACCATGATTAAGCTTAAAATGAACAAGGAATGAATATTCCCTGTAGGGATTTCTACATTAACGATTTGCCTTGAAAATACCGGAAAAACAAGGTCTATCATAGACATCAAAAAGGCGAACAGAAGGTCTAAAACTAATATTCTTTTATGAGGTTTGTAATACTGAACAAAACTCCGTAGGGTAGAACGTGCTGAGTTTGTTTCCATACGATTACTAGTTCTCCTTATTTTGCAATATGTTTTCTATCTCTTGGATTTCTTTGGGGATTTCTTTAGATAGCACCCTGCATCCTGTCTCTGTTACAACAACATCGTCTTCAATTCGGATGCCTATTCCAAGTTCTCGAATATACAATCCAGGTTCGACTGTAAAAACCATGCCTGGTTCAAGTTTCACATTGTGAATTCCAACATCATGAGTATCCAATCCTAAGAAATGACTAACTCCGTGAAAATAATATTCGGTAAGATCTTCCATGGTTTGTACCATGTTTAGTTTCTTTAATCCCTGAAAAAGGGTTTCCTTTGTTAGGATTTGCAACTGAGAAAATTCCAAGCCTGGCTTGATTGCATCGATAACAGTTTTGTTAGCCTCTAAAACGATGCTATAGATTGCTGCTTGTTGTGAGGTGAAAGTTCCATTGATGGGAAATGTTCGGGATATATCGGCATTGTATAGTTTCCATTGCGCACCAAGGTCGAAGAGAATAAGATCGCCATCTTGCATGGTCGCATTGTTCTCTTCGTAATGCAGAATGGTGGCATTTTTACCCGATGCAGCAATGGTATTAAAAGCATGCCACTGAACTTGATTGCGTTTTAGTTCAAAGTCGAAAAAAGCTTCCATGTGATTCTCAGTTTTCCCTGGTGCTAAATTACTCATAATGGAACGAAGCCCAATTTCTGTAATGTGGATTGCTTTTTCGATCGCTTGGATCTCAGAATCAGATTTAATCATGCGAAGTTTATGAATAACCGGGGCGATTGAATGGAATGTAAGGGTGGGATATTTCTTTTTAAGATCCTGGGCAAACACTTCTTCGTAGGAGGGGGGTAGATCAAAGGAACGACGTGGAAACACAGTAAAAACTTTTGTATAGGTAGTATTCAGAAGCAATTGTGACAAAAAAGGAGGAAAATCTTTCACATAGCGAACATCCTTGATCCCAGAAATTGTGGCTGCCTCGTCTTTGTGTATCACGTCTCCAATCCAGCGAATCATGTGAGGTTCGCGGTCTAGTATCCACAATATTTCCTTGATCTCGTTTTTTGTTCGATAAGCAGTGAATATGAGTTCTGGTTCGGTTAACCCGGTAAGATAAAAGAAATCTCGATTCGCCCAGTGTGTATAAAAAGAATCAGCAGATTTGTGTTTTGGAGGCCCTGCAAACAAAACCATGATCGAGTTTTCAGGCAAATCCTTGTATACATTTTGGCGATGATTCTCATACAAATTCATAAATTCTCTCCATTTATCGGAATATATCCAAGTTTTTCGAGTGCTATTAAATTTTCTCTATGCGTCTTACGATATTTTTTCCTCTGATAAGTGCTGAGATTGTCTTTGTTTAACAATGCATTAATGTACTTGGCATTGGTCTTCAGTATTCGTTTTGGCGGCAATGTATCAGATGTACTCATGTGGCCAGGAATAATAACTTTAAAGTCAAGATTCTCATATTTTTCAATCGTTTGTAGATATTGCTCGAAATCTTTATTTTCAAGGCAAGGGATAGGATCTTCAATGTTGTCACCTACGTACAAAACCTTATCGAAAACATCATACAACGATGCTGAATCAAACGTGTGACCAGGAGATTTAAAAAGAGTGATTCGTTCCTCTGGAAATGCTAAAAAATATTTGAAAACAAGGGAAGGCGTTACAATTTTTACTTTTCCTTGTTGGTATTTTTTATATCGAAACAGTTCTGTTTCTCCGTATATATGAATCATATTCATGATAGAGGCATGCCCTATAATGAGGGAATCAGGGAAAGCACAATTGCCCCAGATATGGTCCCAGTGGTAATGGGAATTAAAAACGATAAAGGGAAGATTTTCGGAATGCTTGTACAGATGCTTCTTAATTTTTTGCATCGGTGCAGGACCTAAGAATGTATCACATATAAAGTAATGCTTTTTTCCCTGCACAACATAGACATTGGTATATGTGTCTTCTATATCATCAAATGTAAACAACCATCCACGCGATCGAATTCTTTTAATCTTCATATCAAACTCCCTCTATTGTTCTACAGAAATAATAATATAGGCAGGTTCATTGGAATCTGCTTGATAGTAGCGTACATCAGCTTTAAAAGATTCTGCTACAAACCGAATTGGAACGAAAACACGTCCTTGAAAGATCATGGGCTCTACATCCAATGTTACAGATTCTTCGTTCACATAAGCAGTTTTTTGATTAACAAAAAGGACAACTTCGATTTCTCGATTTTCAATCGAAATGACAATCTTTTTTTCATTTTGATCCCATTGTATCTCTGCACCAAAGGCCTCGGATAAAAAACGCAAAGGAACCATCGTTCGGCCAGAGAGAATGAAAGGAACAATGTTCTCGTTTTGGGGATCTATGGGAATATTAACACCATTTACTTGTGCTACAGATTGACCAATAGTGATGCGGATGATAACAACAGGAAAACCACATAGAACACGGACTTCATATTGAAGCTGTCCACCATTTGATTCGATACGTATGGTTCCTTTGTGAAGTCCATTGGTAAGTTTACGTGGGTTGAGTTGTACTTCAACATATTGATCATTGCTAAAAAAGGTTTTATTGGAAACGGTTAACCATTCTGTTTCAGAATGTAGGGATCCATACAGATTTGTTCTTCCTTGGTTTAATATACGAAATGAAGCAGTTGTCATAGAACGGTCACGAATCAAACCAAAATCCAAAAATTCAGGTTGGACAGTCAACACAGGAGAATTATCAATAACAATGATGTAAACGTATACTTTCAGATCACCACCATTAGAGGTTAGATATATTTCGCCCTGATAATGGCCTTCCAATAAATCAGAAGGATCGATAGAGACAATTATTTGCAAGGATCCAAACGTGGGAATCATGAAGGAACGATCGGATGTATTGATCCATCTGTCTGAAGAGGATATAAATCCGGTTAACAATCCCTCTCCTCCATTTTCTAGTGTCAGGTATTGTTTGATGCCTTTTTTATTTTTCTCAGTAATTCCAAACGAAAGGGTTTTGGTTCCAACATAGAGTACTGGATGGTTTTCAGATAACTTTTCAAGTTGAACAGCATACCCATCCAACTGTTTTGAATTGGTATTGTAGGTTCGTCCAATCAGTAAAAATCCTAAATCGGATGTTCGCATTACCCGGAGAAATGCATCATGACCTGGACCGCCAAATGTAGTTTCGGTTTGTTTGTTGCCATAGTTGTCGACAAAAACGATATAGCCATCGGCGGTTCCATTTTTGTTCAGCAAGTCGTCAATTGTTACATTGGTAGCACCTATAATAATATAGCCATCTGGGTTTGTAGGTATAATATCTTTTGCAATAGAGGAGGTTGCATTGTCATAAAACTTCTCCCATTGAATGGCACCTGCTTCATTTAATTTCATGAGGAATATTCCAATGTTATCGGAATAGGCATCGGTTTCACCTACCACGATATATCCATGATCATTGGCGGGAATGATCGCGTTGGTAGAATAGTTTTTAGTTTTCTCATGAACACGTGTCCAAATAAGATTGCCTTCTTGATTCACTTTCATAGCAAACAAATTTAGCAGTCCTTGGGAAGAAATAGATTCCCCTACAATGAGATAACTCTGGTCATACAATTGGATGGCAGCCTTAGCAAGGCAATTTGTTGACAATTCAAATGTCTGCTCCCATAATAGTGTACCCTTTTGTGAAACGTTAGCCATGTAAACAGTTTGATTTTGATTACGATCATGCTCTTGATACCCTACAATAAGGTATGTATAATCAATGGACATGATAGATTGTACTGCATATATCTTCTTCTCATACCCAAGGTTCTTTTCCCATAATAAGTTCCCGTCACGATCTAGATTCACAATACAAATATTCCAGTGATGAGAATCGGGATTTAGATAGTTGCCAATGAGGGTAAGAGTATTGTTAGGATTTAAATGCAAACCAACAGAAACAGCTTGATTTGTAATGGATACATCTTGTTCCCATTGGACCGTTCCATTTAAATCTGTCTTGAACAAGAAAATATTTTTTTTTTGCAAAGAATCGGTGTTTGTGCCAGAGAAAAAATATTCTTCAAACGGAGTTTCTACAACATTTGTAATCTCATAACTTCCGGAGGTATGGTATGTTCTTTCCCATTGTGTAGATGGAGAAATTACCTGGGCTTTAGTGGTTTGTAAAGGTGGATCAACATACAGGAAAGTAAACAATAGGAAAAACAGAGAAGGAATGAGGAATTTTTTCATTTAAGGCTGCAATGCCTCACTTTCACTTCCATTTAATAGAATTCGTACATGTTGAATTTCTTCAAATTGCTTAAACGTTTCTTCAATTTGCTTTCGTGCGGTCTGCACATTGCATGATCCTGCAACGGGTAGAGAAGTAAAATCGATGGTGCAAATATTTGTATCAGGATCAAGTGATATCTCGTGAAACTCGGCATTTTGAGGAAGCGAAGTAAGATAGTCTTCTTCTGCTTCTTTTTGGGTAGGACCCTGCAGTAGCTCGGTCAAGACTAAATTGTACTTGGTCTGAGAATCAAATCGAATCGAACCTTTTAGGGATCTTGTAACTGGAAACACCTGATCGCATCGATTGGGATCTTCAGAAAGAGAAGGGTTGGCAAAATACAACGAGTACGTGAACTCTGCTTGCATATCTTCGTCAGGTGGATAATCGGACCATGCCTCTTGGGCTTTGATCTCATATTCAGAAACTCGTTTGCCTGTAATACTGAGAAAATCGTGATCTTTTAACTGATCGAAGTAGATTGGTGTTTCAGAATGTTTTTTGATAGGAAGATCAAATGGAATAGTTATATGCCATTCTACACCATCTTGATCTAGCAAATCAACGGCGTTGTCAGAAGCATAAATTCTTTGTATCGTTCCTTCTACGGAAAAAGACTCTTCTTGATAGGAGTTTTTTGTACACGATACAGCTCCTATCATTAAAAACACAATACATACAATAATAAATTGTTTCATCATATAAAATCTCCTTCTATTTTATTGTACCATAATTTCTAAATTTGGCTATAGTTTCAGAGGGTTTAAAAGCTTCTCAATTTTATGTTCGGGAGCATTCTCGATGCGATTAATATTATGCGCATAAATCATGGTTGTGTTAATATTGGCATGTCGGCCAAGTGCCTGTGCTTCCTGAATAGAAGCACCAGCCTGTAAGGCAAGTGTTATTGCCGTATGCCGTAGGCTATGTGCTGTCATTCGTGCATTATCAAGCCCTGCATGGACTAGGTGATTCTTCACAATACGGGAAATGGAACGGGTTGTCAAACGTTCACCATTGTTTCGACTGCTATGAGACATAAAAAGAGGGGATCGTTCTCTTTTTGTAGAGGGTGATCTACCTTCTAGATAGGATTGGATAGGGCGTAATGTTTCGTCGGTTAAGACAACAAACTCATCTTTTGTGTCTCGCCCTTTCCCTTGAATCCATAGAATACTGCATCCACCTTTTTGTCGTATATCAGCAATGTTCGCTCTAGCAATTTCTATAGTTCGCAGACCTGTGCGTATGAGTAGATTAATGATGGCAAAATCACGTTTTCCTTTGATGCTATCGATATTTATATTCATAAGAACATCACGAATTTGCTCAATGGTAAGGGTGTCTTTCCGAAACCCTCGGTTCCGTTTCATACCCTTAATATCTTTTGCAATGTTTGGATATACTTTATTGCTTTCGAGCCAGGCAAAAAACTTTCTGATCACTACGATGTACGAGGAGATTGTAAGAGCAGATAAATCTTTCTTATACAAGTATTCTTTATACTGCAGTATATCATCTCTAGATGGTTCGTACACCTTCTTCTTGGCAATCCATTGAATAAAGCCTTCCAATTGACGCGAATATACATCAATAGACGACTTTTTTAAATCAATACTATCCAAAAAGTTCTTTTTTAAAACAAAATAGTCTTGTTTTATGGGAGAGGTGTCTCTACCAATCATTTTAGATTCTATCATCTCGAGAGAACGTTGATTTGTTTTGTTTGCTAATCTCATATTATGTAATCATTCCATATGTAAAGTTTATTGTACAGTATAGATTATTTACTCCATAAAAAAAAGAGGTAGCATTTTGCTACCTCTTTTTTTTAATTAGTGGTCGATTTAGTATTGCGGATAACCGCCGCCGCCCTGTGGCATTGGTGGCTCGTCTTTTGGTTCTTCAGCTATCACGCATTCTGCTGTCAAAATTAAGGATGCAATCGAGGCAGCATTTTGAATAGCCGATCGTACAACTTTAGCAGGATCGACAATACCAGCTTCTACCATATTGACATACTCAAATTTTTCAGCATCAAAACCGTGACCGAGAGGCAATGATTTGACTTTTTCAGAAACAATTATGCCATCATAGCCGGCATTGTGAGCAATTGTTCGAACAGGAGCAAACAAAGCTTTCTTTACAATGTTGATTCCTGTCATTTCATCAAGATCGCTTGTTTGTTCTTTATCGAGAACAGCTGCAATTTGGACTAAAGTAGTTCCGCCGCCTGGCACGATGCCTTCTTCTACGGCAGCCTTGGTAGCAGCAACAGCGTCTTCTACACGATGTTTGCGTTCTTTTAATTCTGTTTCAGTGGCAGCACCCACTTTGATGACTGCAACACCGCCAGTAAGCTTAGCAAGTCGTTCTTGTAGTTTTTCGCGGTCATAGTCTGACTTTGTATCTTTAATCTGTTGTTTGATTTGTTCGATTCGACCTTTGATGTCTTCTGTTTTACCTTTTCCACCTACAATGGTCGTATCGTCTTTATCAACTTTTACTTGTTCGCATGTACCCATCATATCGAGTTCGACATTTTCAAATTTCATGCCCATTTCGTCGGATACAACAGTAGCACCCGTTAGTGTAGCAATATCAGCCAACATTTCTTTTCGTCGATCGCCAAATCCAGGAGCTTTCACAGCTACGCAGTTGAAAGTACCGCGCATTTTGTTTACAACGAGAGTGGCTAGTGCTTCTGCTTCAACATCTTCGGCAATAATGATGAAAGGTTTTCCTGTTTTCGCAAGCTTTTCAAGTACGGGAACAAATTCTTGGATGACGGATATTTTTTTATCGGTGATGAAGATGTAAGGATTCTTCATAACAGATTCCATACGTTCAGTATCAGATACCATGTATGGAGAGAGATATCCACGATCGAATTGCATACCTTCAACAAAATCAACTTTGATGTCAAAACCTTCGTATTCTTCAACTGTTATAACGCCGTCTTTTCCTACCTTTTCCATAGCTTCTGCAATGGATTTACCAATGGCAGGGAATTTGGAAGAAATGGTACCAATGCGTCGAATGTCTTCTTGGTTTTCAACGGGACGAGAGATACTTTTAATTTCTTTGACAGCAACTTCGACAGCTCTATCAATACCCTTTTTTAAAGTAATTGGGTTGGCGCCAGCTACAACATTTCGCACGCCTTCGTTAACCATAGCTTGGGCTAACACGGTGGCAGTTGTTGTACCGTCTCCTGCTACATCGGCAGTTTTGGATGCAACTTCTTTGACAAGTTGCGCACCTTCATTTTCAAATGGATTTTCAAGTTCAATTTCTTTTGCAATAGTAACACCATCGTCACACATAGTAGGGGATCCAAATTTTCGTTCTAGTACAACGTGACGACCTTTGGGTCCTAATGTTACTTTTACAGCATCCGATAACTTATTTACACCATCGACAAGATATTTTCTTGCCTTTTCTCCGAATTCAATGTTCTTTGCAGCCATTGTAACCTCCTTACAGTATTACTCCGAGAACGTCTCTCTCGTTTACAATTAAATACGATTCGCCGTCAATTTTAACTTCAGTACCACCATACTTTGAATAGAGTATGGTATCGCCTTCACGAATATCAAGAGGAACGCGGGTACCATTGTCCAAAATGCGGCCATTTCCAACAGCAAGTACTTTACCTTTTTGCTGCTTTTCTTTTGCAGAATCCGGTAAAATGATGCCACCTTTAGTTTTTTCTTCGGCATCTAAAGCTTTTACTACAACACGGTCACCAAGCGGTCTTATGTTCATTTAAAACCTCCAGTTTTAATGATATCTACTATTGTTATTCCCAGTTTTTCCAAAAACTGCTAGAAATTTTTTTTATATAGAAAAATAAGGAATAACAATGCGGAAAAACTCAAAAACAAACAACGCAATAATAACCATCCAGAAACCAAAAGAGATAGATTTCTTTTGAATCGTAGCAAGGATGGCATACAAAAGTAGCCCTATAAAAACGGATTGCACAATGTCCAAAGTTACAATAGCCAGGATAACAGATGCAATAAAAGGTACAATTTTGGCTAAAGAAAAGGATTCAAACGATTGAAGAGCATGAACTATGAAAATAACTCCTAAAGAAAGAAAGAAAGGAGCAACAACAATAGGAAGCATAACGTAGCGTAGAAGTGGTATAGCAAATAGACTAAGCAGTGTGATAACACCATAAGCAACAGAGGATGCTCCAGTTTTACCTCCTACAGCTACATGAATAGGGGTAGCAGCAGACGAATGTAGAGATGCGATAGATGTATTCCCCGAAAGAAGAGATCCAATTCCTTCTGTAATCATCATTTTCGAAAAAAGTGTTTCATTTTCTCTGGACTCTTGAATAGAAGGAACAAATGATTCGGTTGTGTAAAACATACAAACATAAAGTAAAAAGTGAAAAAGAAGCAACGAAAGAAGAGGCGCCCAAAAAGTGCTGATTTCTTGAAAAAAGATCCCTATCGTTTCAACCGAAGATCCAACAAAAATAGGTAATACAGAAAAGGAAGGAAGGGCAAACAGTCCTTGAGGACCTATCAATTGCTGAGGTTTTAGCAAAATGGAGTGAGGGTTGTTGTACAAGATAACTCCTACCAACAATCCTCCAATAAGTATCCAAAGAGATTTTTCCAAAGCATTTTTTACGTTTTTATCAAACAAAATGGAAAAAAGCATTAACCAAGCAACAATATACCCAACAAGAAGAAGCCAGCTTACGCGAAAAGTTGAATTCGCAGGATTTTTACTCAACACAAAACCAAACAGAAGTGTGATCAAAAAGGCTAGTAAAAAGGAATTCTTTGTTTTCAGATAGTAAAGAGTAAGTGCTACTACAAAACCAAAGAGGAACAATAGAATGGAAGGGGTTCTCAATGTTTGTGCTACGAAAGTACTATCGGACTCAAAGGAAAGAATTCCCGACGAAACAACAGCATATAAAATAAGCATGCTGCCGATAATTGCAGGGGAACCTTTTTGAATCCACTGTGGGGTTTGCTGAACAATCCAACGCGGTAATCCCGTGAAAGTAAGGAGTAGAAAGATCACACCCTCTATAAAAAGAAGTCCGAATCCAGAACTGATACTCATATTGTAAGTCGAAAAAATGGAGGCAGTCAGAAACACAGTCATACCCGTACTAATACCATACACTATGGGTCTTTTTAGATAGAATCCAGCAAAAATTGACAAAATAGCAACTGATATGAGCATGACTACAATTAAAGAAGGAATATGTTCGCCACTAATCCGTAAAGAATTCACTAACAAAATGGAACTTTGGTAATAGGAAAAAGAAAGAATTAGAAAAGTAGTAAAGCCAGCAAGGATCTCTTTCCATATTGTAGTACCTTGCTGTCTACACTGAAATATGCAACGGCATGCTGGTGTAGAAGGAGAAACATCGGTTCTTTTTTCATTCTTCTTCATATAGAGCTCCTATGTATGGACCTTTGGTTCAGGAGTAACAGCAATAACTCGATCTTGACCTACCGTTTTAATCAGGGAAACACCTTGAGTAACACGATTCAAAGTAGGAATCTGTTTGGTATCTATTTGTATCATTTTCCCATTCCTTGTAACAATGACAAGGTTCATTCCACCAATAGGAATGGATGTGCATGCTGCCAACGTTTCGCCTTTTCCCAATCGCATCGCTTTCACGCCTTTTGAGCCACGGTTTGTTTTTCGGAATTTTTCATAGGCAGTAACTTTTCCGGTACCTTTACTAGAAATGCAGAATAGATGACATTCTGGTTCTTCAATGGCCATCGCAATCACCAAATCTTGGGGTTTCAATTGGACACCCTTAACACCTCGAGCAGTTCTACCCAAAGATCGTAACTGGGTCAAATCGAAACGAACAGCCTGCCCTAGTTTGGTAAGCAAGAATACGGTATCGGTATCTTGTACAATTTTTGCATCTGCTACGTATTCGCCAGGTTTTAAGTTGATAGCCTTAACACCACTCTTTCGGATGTTTTCATATAAGGATGCTTTTACTTTTTTGACAACGCCTGTGTTGGTTACAATAGCAATGTAGTCCTCTGTAGTAATATCTTTATAGGCACAAATAGCGGTTACTTTTTCTTCGGGATCAATAGAAGAGATAAGATAGGAAATTGGGTTTCCTTTTTGCTTTTTATCAGCTTCTGGAATTTTGTATGTTTTAATGTCATAGGCTTTCCCTTTATCCGAAAAAAGGATGACGCTCTTGTGATTAGAGGAACAAAAAACGCTTGTCAATTCGTCATCTGATTTACGCAAGCGATCCATAGATCCTTTTCCGCCACGTTGTTGTGTTTTTTGAGTAGAAACTTTCATTCTTTTTACATATCCATCGCGGGATAGAGTAATAACGACATCGTCGTCGTGAATGAGTTTCATTTCGTCAACTTTATCAATATTGTCAGCCATACCGATTTCTGTTTTTCTCTCGTCGCCATATTTCTGTCGAATCTCTTCGAGTTCATTTTTGATTGTTGTATGAAGATTTTCTTTGGACTCTAGTATCCATTCAAGAGATCGTATGTATTCTAAAAGCTTGGAGATTTCATCTTCAATTTTCTGCTGTTCCATTCCTGTAAGGCGACTTAAAGACATATCTAATATAGCTTTTACTTGAGGATCAGTAAATTCAAAACGTGTGACAAGTGTTTCTCTTGCTTCTTGGGTATCTTTGGAAGCTCGAATCAATTTGATGATTTCGTCAATATTTTGGATTGCTTTCCGAAGGCCTTCTAGGATATGAAGCCGCGCATTGGATTTTCGTAGTTCAAAGTTTGTTCTCTTTGTAACAATATCTTCACGGTGTTGGATAAAATACTCAAGCATATTCTTCATGGGGAGAGTCAATGGTTGATTGTCTACCAATGTGAGCATAATGGAACCAAAAGAAGTCTGAAATTGAGTCATTTTAAAGAGTTGATTTTCCAATATTTTTGGATTGATGTTCCGTTTGAGCACAATCGCAACGCGCATACCATTGCGATCTGATTCATCACGTAAATCAACAATACCTTGTATTCGCTTTGCTTTGACAAGCTCTGCAATCTTTTTTATAAATTCAGATTTGTTGACTTGATATGGAAGCTCATCAATGACGTACAAGAGATGATTTTTATCTTCTTCAATATGCCCTTTTCCACGTACAATAAAAGAGCCTTTTCCTGTTTGAAAATATTTCCGAATTCCTTCCTGTCCTACGATATAACCACCCGTAGGAAAATCGGGGCCTTTAATAATGTCTAAAAGCTCTTCGCTTGTGGTTTCAGGATGGTCTATTACATGAATAGTAGCCTTTAATACTTCATTCAAATTATGCGGAGGAATGTTTGTTGCCATACCAACGGCGATACCACTTGATCCGTTGATGAGAAGAGTGGGTATTTTGGATGGCAAATACGTTGGTTCTTCCAAAGAAGAATCAAAATTTGGAGTCATAACAACTGTTTCTTGAGCTAACTCCTCTAGCATCTCCATAGAAATCTTTGCTAACCGGCACTCGGTATAACGCATAGCAGCAGCAGAATCACCGTCAACAGATCCAAAGTTTCCATGTCCGTCAACTAAAGTATATCGCATAGAAAAATCTTGTGCCATTCGAACAAGGGCATCATAAATCGCAGTTTCTCCGTGAGGGTGGTAATTACCTAAGACTTGACCGACAACTTTTGCACATTTTTTGTAGGGTTTTGAGGGATAATTGCCAAGTTCTTGCATCGAAAACAGGATTCTTCGATGAACAGGCTTGAGTCCATCTCGAACATTGGGTAAGGCACGACCAACAATAACACTCATTGCGTAAGCCAAATAGGACTTTTTTATTTCAGAGACAAGACTTACATCTTCTATTTGCTCAATTTTTGCATCAAATAACTCATCATTGTTTTGAACTTCGTCTACCATTTTATCTCCTAAATATCAAGATCTTTTACTTCTTGTGCATGGGTTTGTATAAACAGTTTGCGAGGCAACACTTCTTCTCCCATTAAAATTGTGAATATTCTGTCAGCCTCTAAAGCATCATCAACGTTTACTTTTAATATGACCCGCTTATCGATATCCATGGTTGTATCAGCAAGTTGAGCAGCGCTCATTTCTCCTAAACCTTTGTAACGTTGTATCTCAACTTTGGTGTCAATTTTTGCAAGTTCTTGGTTTAGTTCTTCATCTGAGAAACACCATATTTCATTCTTCTTACCACTCATAATCAGGTATAGTGGTGGCTGTGCAATGTAAATGTTACCGTTATCCACGAGTGGACGCATAAATCGATAAAAGAATGTTAGAAGAAGCGTACGGATATGGGCACCATCAACATCTGCATCAGTCATAATAAAAACTTTGTGGTACCGAAGTTTGCTGTAATCGAATTCTTCTCCTATGCCAGTGCCAAGAGCCGAAATCAAAGCTTGGATTTCAGCTGAGGATAAGATACGATCCATAGAAGCTTTTTCGACATTTAAGATCTTACCACGCAAAGGCAAGATTGCTTGCGTATGACGATTTCTAGCTTGTTTCGCATTACCACCAGCAGAATTACCCTCCACAATAAATATTTCACTTAGCTCTGGCTTTCGTTCTGTGCAATCTGCTAATTTACCAGGCAATACAGAGCTGGAAAGAAAATTCTTTCGTAGTACACGATCACGAGCTTTTTGGGCGTCTTCTCTTGCCTGTTTTGTGATCAAACATCGCTCAATAATTTCTTTCGCAACATCAGGGTTTCGGTCAAGGTGGAATGAGAAATTTTGATATATAAAAGTGTCAACGGCTTTTCTTACTTTCGAGTTTCCAAGTCTTCCTTTGGTTTGTCCTTCAAACTGGGGTTCAAAAAGCCTAGTATTAAGGATCGAAGAAACACCTTCTTGGATGTCAGCACTGGAAAACAAATCTTTTTCTTCTTTTGTGTATTTTAGCATATGGGCTTTTTCGTTAATGACACGGAGAAGTCCTGATTTGAACCCATTAACGTGGGTTCCCCCGTCGCGAGTACAAATGGAGTTTACAAAAGAAAGAATCGTGGTGTCCGATTTGCGAAGGTAATTAAAGGCTGTTTCTATATAGACGCCATTCACTTCACCTTCAAAATAAATAGGTTCAGGAAATAGCGTTGTTTCTTTTTCATGCAAGATACCCAGATATTCTCGAATACCTCCTTTAAACAAATATTGAACACCGAATGAATTGGGATAATTGATGTATCGTATTTTTAAACTTCGGTTCAAGAAGGCCAATTCTTTAAGACGATTTTGTATAAACGTACTGTTAAACTCAATACTCTCGAATATTTCAGCATCGGGTTTAAAAGTAACCTGGGTTCCTGTCTCTGTGGTTTCTTCCATGGGTATAAGCTCGGTTACAGGCTCTCCACGTTCAAATTTTTGACGATAGAGAATGCCATCTCTTTTAACCTCGACGACAAGCCATTCAGAAAGAGCATTTACAACCGAGACACCAACGCCGTGAAGGCCTCCAGAAACTTTATAACTATTGGCATCAAATTTACCACCGGCGTGCAGCATTGTCAGTGCGACTGTAACCCCAGGAATTCCTAAATCGGGATGTAGATCTACTGGAAAACCTCTTCCATTGTCAATTACAGAAATGATATCAGGTTCTTTTAATTCCACTGTTATGTTGGTACAATACCCAGCCATGGCCTCATCGATACAATTGTCAATGATTTCCAAAGCGAGGTGATTGAGTCCTCTATCGTCTGTGGAACCGATATACATGGCAGGTCGTTTCCGAACGGCCTCCAGTCCTTCCAAAACGCGAATACTAGATGCGTTGTAATCTCCGTTGCTGGTATTTTCCATGACAACGTCATCAGAATCAATGATTATGTTTTCTTTTTCTTCTATCATAAGACTCTCCAACTAAAAATTAAGCCGTTTAAAGTATATCAACAAGTTACACAATAACAAGAGGTTAAAAAGCTACTTTACACATGGTAAAGCATTAAAGGGTATATATAGGGAACTTTTGATATAAAAAAAACATAAAACATGGTTAGGTGATATTTATGCTAGATGAAGCTCTTTTAAAGCGATATTGAATTTTTCTTCCAAAAAGAACATTACTAAGTTACAATTCTTTGTCTTTTTTTCAAGTTATTTGTACGCTGGTTTTTTTGCAGCAAAAACTTTTTATTCTGAAGGACTTTGTTTGTTTTTTTCTTCTTCCCTTTTAGTATCTAAAACAATGTAAAGGAAGAGCAAAGCAGCACCGATTGTTATACAAGCATCAGCAACGTTGAAAACATAAAAATTCCCCACTTTGACAAAATCGACAACAAACCCATACAGATAGCGATCTATTATGTTTCCTACGGCGCCGCCCATAATAAGCGAAACAGGTATCCATGGAATGCGTGTAAAAAAAATGCGTAGCAGAATCATGATCACGACAATAGAGCCAATACTGATAGCTGCAAAATTGATGGGTTGGTTAGCAAACAAACCAAACACAGCACCATAATTCTCAACATAAACAAAATCAAGTATGGAGAACACATGAAAGGATGAGTTTTGCAAATGGATCAAAGCAAGGTTTTTTGTAATTCGATCCAGTATTAGTGTGCTAGCAAACAAGATAAAAGGAAGAACAACAAGAAAGACTTTTCTCACCTTTTCCATATAATCAGCTCCATTTCGAAAAGATAAATCATACATATTGGGACTTCCATCCAAGGAAAGTTCCTTTAAAGACTACCATTCTTGAAATAGTTTTGCAAATGAATCATTTCACTATATATTGATAATATGCTGAAAAATTTGGTAATATCGGAATCATATAATGGAGTAAGGTTGGATCGCTTGATTGCTGCGGAGTGCAATATCACCCGTTCGAAAGCCGCTGAACTTGTCTTTATGGGCTACATCACAGTTGATAAAATGCTTATCAGACGACCTGGGCTTAAAGTTAAAAAGGGCCAGTTTTTACAAGTGAACTATCCTGATGTAACTGGGGAAACCATTAAAGCTGAAAACATTCCTTTGGACATCATCTATGAGGATGATGATATTATTGTTGTTAACAAACCAAAGGGTATGTTGACGCATCCAACACCGAAAGAAGCCACCGGTACACTTGTAAATGCCTTGATGTATCATTCAAGAAACCTAGCAAATGTCTACGGGGCAGAACGGGCTGGAATTATTCATCGACTTGATCGAGATACATCTGGCATCCTTGTAACGGCAAAAACAAATCTAGCGCATACTTTTATTGCTGATCAGTTTCAAAATCGTGAAGTAGAGAAGTTCTACATTGCCATCGTATATGGAAACGTCAAGGATGAAACCACGGATATCATTGTTCCGTTGTTAGTGAATCATAAGTTACGAAAAGTTGTCCCTTCTCAAAATGGAAAATTTTCTGCCACAAGAGTGTTTAAAATTTGGAGTAATCAAGAGTACACCATTTTAAAGGTGAGAATATTTACAGGACGTACGCATCAAATTCGTGTCCACATGCAGTATATTGGACACCCCGTGGTCGGAGACTTACTGTATGGATACAATCAACACAATATTCCCTATCATGAAACATCCGTCTTTATTCCCCCTAAGAAAATTACTATTGATCAATTGTCCAGGGAAGAATCTGAGCGCAACTATGATGTCTCTGGTGAAAACCAAAATGAAAAGGTGAAAAGTATCGCTTCCATTAATCCGGTTGATCCCCCGGTTACAGCTCAATATAGAGTAGGGGATGCAAAAGAGCAAATCGACTACTCAAAGCCTACCCCTCTTTTGTTACATTCTTATTCACTTCGCTTTAAAGGATTGCATTCGAAGAAACTTTTCTTTACTTGCCCTCCGCCAGCTTGCTTCTTTGAATTTGTAAAAGATCACAACATCAATTTTGATTTTTCTGAATTAGAATAAGTAACTACCCTAGCGTTGAATTCCATATAACCCTTCATATACTTACCAACAGTGATAAGGATGCATTGTGCAATCCTTTTGATACTATATTGTACCAATGGAGGCATTTATGACGTTGCACGAGATACAAGAGAAGTACACGGCTGTTAATATGGAGATCATCGATCTGTTTGGAAAAATGCGAAAGGTAACACTACCCATTTCCTATTTTAATGAAAATGTCCTTACCCAAGGGATTGGTTTTGATGCATCCAATTTTGGATATGCCGAAGTTACCTCTTCTGATTTAGTACTTATTCCAGATCTTACCAAAGGATGGACAGATCCCTTTTCTTCATATCCTACACTAAACCTGTTCGGAACCATTCATCACTTCCCCCACGACAACAATCCTGAACCTTTTCCCTTTGATCCCACGAATCTTCTTCGCAATGCCCTTGCATTGTTACGCCACCATAACATTGCTTACAACTACATGATACTTCCAGAATTGGAGTTTCACATTTTTGAGGAACTTGATTTTTCAATGGATCCTATGGCTCCTTTTGTTGATATCATTGGCAATGAAAGAACCATTAATCGATCAAAAGGATATCATGTTGCCAGACCCGAAGATCAAACGTATGAAATTCGGGCCGAAATAGTTCGCCAAATTGAAGCCTGTGGTATCCCTGTGAAATACCACCATCACGAAGTAGGCCTTCCTGGGCAACAAGAAATCGAATTGGATTTTCTACCCGCTGAAAAAGCTGCAGAAGCCATTTTGATTACTAAATTTATGGTACATAACATTACGTCCAAAGAGGGTCTCATTAGCACATTTATGCCAAAACCAATATATGGTGCACCCGGCAACGGAATGCATATGCATATGTTTCTATCCAATTCAGATCACCAATCGATCTTTTTTACAAAAGATCATCCACTTCATCTGAGCAAAACTGCCTTGCATTTTATGGGAGGAATACTGAAACATCTAGGTGCAATAATGGCTTTTTCGAATCCTTCAACGAATTCCTATAAAAGGTTGATTCAAGGATTTGAGGCACCGTCTAGCAAATCATTTGCGAAATCGAATCGAAATTCTGCCATCCGAATCCCTGCATACACATCCTTGGAAGAAACGCGTTTTGAGTATCGCACGGGAGATGCCACATGCAATCCTTACTTAACCATCACGGCCCTTCTTTTAGCCGGCATTGATGGTGTATTGCAATCTATTGATCCTTACAATGACACTATGATTGAAAAAGACAAGGGCGTCCCCACAGACCTCTTTAGTGCATTTCATGAACTAAAGAGAGATTCTGAATTTTTAAAACCGATTTTTACGGAAGAATTTCTTGATATGTGGATTGTCCGAAAAACTCACGAAGCTATGCTACCACTCAACTATCCAAACCCTGCTGAATTTGATACATACTCTAATTATTAAACGCTAGATAGCACAGCAAAACCATCCGTGATGAAGGTTTTTTTTGAAGGCAATCGATAAAACCCCTCTCTCTTCTAATTCTAGAAGAGAGAGGGGTTTTTATTTTACTGGATAATAACTTCGTTCTCTTCTTCTTTGTATTCGCTTTGATCCCATACCTCTACAGAACCTTCGGTCGTTTTTCCTTTGCTTTGAATCATTTGTTGGTACTTACTTCCATAGATCAAAATACAGATCGCAATGGGAACGATAATAAAGGTAGAATATTGGTTTAGTGTGAGTTGAAGTCCATAATATCTTGGCATATCACGGTAAAAGCCTACCACAAAGGTAATAATAGAGTAGAGCAGTAAAAACCAACCAAACACAACACCATGGAATTTTTTATTCTTATAAATAGCACGAAGAATAAAAAAGGAAACAATCGCACCAGCGGCAATAAACAATTGGGTTGGATATCGCGAATATGAATCCACACTAACAAAGCGGAAACCAATCCATGAATCGGTTGGTAAACCAAAACAGCAACCGTTTAAGAAGCACCCAATGCGGCCAAAAAAATATCCTATCATAACTGCTGGAGATAAGATGTCAATCAAGGCAAAAAAGTTTACTTTTTTCTTTTTTGCATAAAACCAGGTGGTTCCAAGACCGAAAATCACAATCCCGACAAACGATAGCCCAGAACCAGAAATGATATCCTTGGGATTTTGGATGAAGTAAAGGGGGTTGTGTGAAAGGATGTATACAATTTTAGCGCCAAGAATACATATCACAATTAACCAAAGAAGAAGGTCCAAAAGATCATCGTCGGTAAGTGAAATATCTTTCTTTTTGGTGGTAACAAACCAGAATGCTACCAGAGTTCCTATGGCTATCATAAGCCCATAAAAACGAAATGAAAAATCGCCTATACTAAACAAAACTGGGTGCATATTTCCTCCTATTAAAGTATTTGAAAGACTTCGTTTGCATCAAATATGGTTTGAATCACATAGTCCATATCTTCTTTCGTCATTTCCGAAGAGACATTCATTCGCAGCCGGGATGTATTAGGTGGTACAGCAGGGGGAACGACAGGTAAAACAAAAATATTTTTGTCTTGCATATATCGACACACTTGCCATGTTTTTTCTTCTTCAGGAATGATCAAAGGAATGATAGCAGTTTGTGAATTCAAAAGATTGAAGCCTTTCTCTCGAAGAACGCCTGTGAAATATTCAATGTTTTCTTTTAACTTTCGCACTCTCCAGGTTTCCTTTTGCATGACCCGAAAAGAAGCAGTGGCAGCAGCAGTATTCGCTGGGGTTAGTGCGGCAGAAAAAACAAACGATCGTGAACGATGCTTTAAGTGGCTTATCAATGTTTTATCTGCGGTGATATAACCGCCCATGGATGGTACGACTTTGCTTAGAGTACCCATTAAAATATCGATTTCACCATAACAATTAAAATATTCTTCCACACCCGTGCCCTTCTCCCCTAGTACACCAAGGGAATGTGCCTCGTCTACAAAGAAAATAGCATTGTATTTTCGACACAATTGAATCATTTCAGGTATCAGTGCAATGTCTCCATCCATACTATATACGCTGTCAATCAAAACACATCGATTACGATAATCCTGGGTTTGAATCAAACGTTTTTCCAAATTCTGTAAGTCGTTATGGTTGAACCTTAACAATTCAGCACCAGACAAAAGACATCCATCGACAATTGACGCATGATCGTATTTGTCGCAGATTACTGCATCGCGCCTGCCAAACAAGGTCGATATAGCCGATAGATTTGTAACATAACCACTCGAATAAACAATTGCATCTTCCCGTTTCTTGAAAGCAGCAATTGTCTGCTCAAGTTCATTGTGATAAGGTATAGTTCCAGCAAGAATTCGAACACCATGGGTCCCAGTGCCAAACTCATCAATGGCCTTTTTTGCATAGGCGTCAATTTCAGGGTGATGCAATAAACCTAGATAACTATAACTTGCAAGATTGATCATTTTTCTGTTGTTACAATACACATATTGTCCGTCAATACGGTCTACTTGTTGCAAATAGAAGTAGTGATTCTTTTCTTTAAGTACCCGTACTGTATTCTCTGTATCTAACACGCTTTGCGGATGTTCTCTCATGGGCTATCTCTCTTCCATCATGGGTATTTTTATGTTCATTTTTTTAGCTGTTTCTATCGCTTTTTCATAACCAGCATCTGCATGCCTAAAGATTCCACTTGTAGGATCGTTCGTTAAGACTCTTTCGAGCCGTTTTGCTTGTTTATCACTGCCGTCGCAAACGATTACCATGCCAGCATGAATGGACTTGCCAATACCAACGCCTCCACCATGATGTACCGAAACCCACGTTGCACCGCTACAAGTATTCAACAAGGCATTTAAGATGGGCCAATCGGCAATTGCATCAGAGCCATCTTTCATGGATTCCGTTTCTCGATATGGGGAAGCTACAGAACCACAATCAAGATGATCTCTACCAATAACAATAGGAGCAGAAATCTTTCCTTCTTTCACGAGTTCATTAAAGCGGAGTCCTGCTTTTGCTCTTTCTCCACAACCAAGCCAGCAGATGCGAGTTGGCAATCCTTGAAAGGCAACTTCTTTTTGAGCTTTTTTGATCCAGTTGCATAAATGTTGATTTTCAGGGAAAAGCTCTAAGATTGCTTTATCGGTTTCGTAAATATCGGCAGGATCACCAGATAAGGCTGCCCATCGGAAAGGACCCTTTCCTTCGCAAAACAAAGGACGAATATAAGCAGGTACAAAACCAGGAAAATCAAATGCATTCTCCAGACCATTTGTTTTCGCTTGCCCCCTAATATTGTTGCCATAGTCAAAGACAATGGAACCTGCCTTTTGAAGATCTAACATTGCTTTTACATGTACGGTTATAGAATCCATTGCTAATTGGATATAGCGGGTAGGATTGTTGTGTCGAAGTTGAACTGCTTCTTCAAGACTCATTCCATTTGGTACATATCCGTGTAAAGCATCATGAGCTGAAGTTTGATCCGTGACAACATCCGGGATGATTCCGCGTGAAACGACAGCAGGGTATACATCGGCAGCATTGCCAATAAGGGCAACAGACAGAGGTTTTTTATCCGATACTGCTTTGTTGCAAAGCGATAAAGCTTCATCAAGACTAGTGACAATTTTTTGTACATACCGATCATGCAACCTTTTTTCTGCACGTTTTGGATCTACTTCTACGCACAAACAAACACCATTGTTCATTGTCACAGACAAGGGTTGTGCGCCACTCATTCCACCCAATCCAGCAGTAAGAACGAGTTTCCCCGTTAAGTCACTAGAAGATCCAAAATGCTTTCTAGCCAATGCTCCAAATGTTTCATAAGTTCCTTGGAGGATTCCTTGTGTACCGATATATATCCAGCTACCAGCAGTCATTTGACCATACATTGTTAGTCCAAGATGTTGCAATCGCCTGAATTCATCCCAATTTGCCCAATCGGGAACTAACAGAGAATTGGCTATCAAAACTCGGGGGGCATCTTCTGAGGTTCTACAAATACCAACGGGTTTACCGGATTGTACTAACAAGGTTTCATCATTTTCTAAAGACTGTAAGCTACGGATAATAGCCTCATAAGACTCCCAGTTTCTGGCCGCTTGTCCAGAACCACCATAGACGATTAGTTCTTCAGGACATTCGGCAACTTCTGGGTCAAGATTATTCATCAGCATGCGCATAGGAGCTTCTTGAAACCAACCTTTACAACTGAGTTTGGTCCCTCTTGGTGCTTGAATGATGTGCTTCATAAAGGTCCTTTCTATATAGTAAATTTCATCAACATAAAATGTTGAAAATTTCTTGTACGTTCACATTTATATATAATACCATATTATGATTGAAGTCACTATAAAGAACACAATTCCTGTGGTTGGTACAGGGATCGATCCATTTATATTGCAGAAAGGAATGGTATGACAAAAGAAGAATACAAGGCCATCCAAAAAAATACCGTGGATTTTATTGGATTTGAAGAGCTGCTTCAAAAAGCACAATCTGGGAAACAATTGCGAATCAAATATGGAGCTGATCCAAGTGCTCCCGATCTACATCTTGGCCATTATGTCCCCATTTTCAAATTGAAACAATTTCAAGATCTTGGCCATACGATTGTGTTTATCATTGGAGATTTTACGGCTAGCATTGGAGATCCAACGGGTCGTTCAAAGGTACGCAAGGCATTGTCACATGAACAAATTAAAGAAAATGCAAAGACGTATTTTGAACAAGTAGGGAAAGTGTTGGATTTAGACAAAACAGAAATCCGTTACAATAGTGAGTGGTCCTCTATTCTTACGATGGATGAACTCTTAAAAATGATGGCTCATTTTACTCTTTCTCAAATTCTGGAAAGAGATGATTTCACCAAACGATTCGCTCAACAAACTCCCATTTTTTTACACGAATTCATGTACCCCTTAATGCAGGCCTATGACTCCGTTGCAATCAAAGCTGACGTTGAACTTGGCGGGTCCGATCAACTGTTCAACTTTTTATTAGCTCGAGAGCTCCAACTATTTTACGGACAAGAACCTCAAGCTATTTTAACCATGCCCTTGCTAGTGGGCACCGATGGCACAGATAAAATGAGCAAAAGTCTGGGGAATTATATCGGCCTTACAGAAGAACCCATTGAAATGTTTGGAAAACTAATGTCTATACCCGATCCATTGCTATTTCCGTATCACAAGCTGATCCTACAATCCTCGGATGAAGTTCTTGAGACTATCCGATTGCAGATGGAACAAGGGAAAAATCCGATGGATTGTAAATTGAATCTTGCAACACTGATTACAGAAAGATTTCATAATGAACGCGAAGCAGAGCTTGCAAGAGAACACTTTATTACCGTTCACCGTAAAAAAGAATTGCCTGAGGACATCCCCGAAGTGAAAATTGAATCAGGCATGCGAGTAAAAATTTATGAATTTATAGCCATGCATCATTTGGCTCCTTCGAAATCCGAAGCAAAACGGATCGTAACAGGAGGAGGATGTTCCATTAATGGAAACAAGATCATGGATCCTTTTCTCGAGATTGCATTTCAAAAAGGAGACATTTTAAAAGTGGGAAAACGTAAGTTCTTGAAAATCGCATAATCAAGGTGTTTTACTTTTTGATGACAGCATTCTTGAAAAAGCAACCGACATCATTAGTTTTATTCGATTCAGCTGATTTACTTCGCTTGCTCCAGGATCGTAGTCAATCATGGTGATATTTGCATGAGGATATTGTTTGTGAATAGCCTTCATCATGCCTTTACCGGCAACATGATTCGGAAGACACGCAAATGGTTGCATACAAATAATATTGTCGACACCACTATGAATCAACTCTATCATTTCGCCTGTTAAAAGCCACCCTTCTCCCGTATGGTTCCCAAGCTGAATCAGTTTTTTAGTAAGTGTAGCCATTTCGAAAATGTTCATGCTGGAGTGGAAACGCTTACTTTTCTCTATTGCGCTTCGTGCAGCTTTACGGATTGTTTCTATAGCAGAAATCATGATATGTCCTTTCACGTAATTCCACCAGGAATCTCTCCATTCTTTTTGCCGATAAAGAAGATCGTATGCGCCGTAATTGAAATAATCTAAAAGCCCTGGTACAACAGCTTCTCCTCCTTCTTCTTCGATGAGTCTCACAACATGGTTGTTGGCAACAGGATGGAATTTTACCAAAATCTCTCCGACAAGCCCTACTTTGGGCTTGTTTCGTATCACATCCTGAAAAGCGATCTGGTCAAATTCTTTAACGATCGCTCTAATATTTCTTTTATATTGTCGATATGACCCTTGTCGCAATTGCTCTTTGCATGTTTTTATCCAACGTTGACAAAGTTCATCTGCAGAACCTTTGTGTTTCTCATATGGCCGGACATGATACAGAGTTTGCATTAATGTATCCCCGTAGACTGTTGCCATGATGGCTCTTCGTAATAAACTCCCGGTCAGTCGAAAACCAGCATTTTTTTCAAAGTTCTGAAAACTCAAAGATACAACTGGAATATTCGAAAAGCCTGCTTCGTGTAAGGCTTTCTTTAAAAATGCTATATAGTTAGTGGCCCTACATCCTCCCCCCGTTTGTGTAATGGCAACAGAAGTGTTCGTTACATCATAGTCACCATATTTCAGAGCATGAAGGAGTTGTCCCACAACAATAATAGAAGGGTAACATGCATCATTGTTAACGTATTTTAGACCTTCTTCTATACACTCTTTTGTAACAGTAGGTAGAAGCTCTAAATGATATCCTTCTGTAGCGAAGATATCTTCGACCATTTGAAAATGGATCGGTGAAAATTGGGGACACAAGATTGTGTGAGTCTTTTTCATTTGATTGGTAAAGGGAGGGTTTATATATTCATATTGTTTGGTTGAAGTCTTGGATAGAGGTGATTGTTCTTGTGCATCTTTCAAGGTAGCAGCCAAGGATCGAAGACGTATTTTGATGGAGCCCAAATTGGTTCCTTCATCAATTTTCAAACAAGTGTAAGACTTTCCTTTTTGCTTTAGAATTTCTTCAACCTGATCTGTTGTAACAGCATCAAGTCCACATCCAAAGGAAGTCAGTTGGACAAAAGAAATAGATGGGTGGTTGGAAACAAAGTCAGCAGCTTGATACAGTCTAGTATGGTACATCCATTGATCAACCACACGAAGGGGACGATGTAACTGTCCTAGATGTGCAACTGAATCTTCACTTAAAACCACAAAACCTAAAGAATTAATGAAATCAGGTATTCCGTGATGTACTTCAGGGTCGATATGATAAGGTCTACCAGCCAACAATATACCCTTGCATTTATGTTGGCTCATATATTTCAGTGCCTCTTCTCCTTGAGAACGAATCCACTGCTTATATTCCTTATCTTCATTCCATGCCTGTTCGAAGGCTTGGTGCATTTGTTTTTTTGAAAAATTCCATGAGGCAAGAAGTTTTTCCATACAACGTTGGAGCTTTTTCTTGGAATGATAAGGTATAAAGGGATTCATATAGAGAATTTTATTGTCTTCAATTTCTTCGATGTTTCGGTGTAGAACTTCGGGATATGAAATTACGATGGGGCAATTGAAATGATTCACTGCACCGTCATATTCTTTTCGTTCATAAATATTGCAAGGATGAAAAATATGTTGTACACCTTTCTCAATTAACTTTATTACATGACCATGCGAAAGTTTTGCTGGATAACAAATGGTGTCAGAAGGTATTGAGGACAAGCCTTTTTCAAATAGTTGTTTCGAGGATACCCCAGAGGTGACAACGCGGAATTTCAATGAGGTAAAGAAAGCAAACCAAAAAGGATAATTCTCGTACATATTCAAGCACATTGGAATTCCGATGCTTCCGTTTGTTGCATCTTCTAGTAGAACGTTTCCTAAATAGCGTTGCATAATCTTCATTTTCTGATATACTTAGGTATCTTACTTCATAGGAGATACTTACAATGTCAGA
>CAZBOU010000002.1:0-202027 GCA_964493625.1 uncultured Caldisericota bacterium | reverse complement strand
CAAATGCATTGGCTGCTCCGTGAATAAAAGCCAGAATAAAAGTGACGGTAATGGGTCCGGTTGCTATACCACCTGCATCGAAAGCAATGCCAACAAACAGCTTAGGAGCAAAAAACATGAAAACCAGACACACTATATATCCGGGCAGTAGGTAATGCCACAATTGAATTTGCGGAACAAATATACGCAAAACTGATAGCATCACAGCGATACCAACTCCAATCGCTAAAAAAATCAACACAGCTTTTCGCTTTACATAACCACTTGTTACGTCTTCAATTTGATGTGTCAAAACATAGACAGCCGGTTCGGCCATGATCGTTACAAAACCAAGAATAAAGCCAATAAAGATGATGATTGATTTGTGGGGAAGAAGTGCTAATGTTTCTCCAATTGTAGCTCCAACTTCCATAAATCCAGCATTTACGCCAACAAGGAAAAGCAGAAGGCCTACAAATGCAAACAGAAATCCGGAAAAAACCAAAAGCCAGCATGATGGATAAGCCGATGGAAACAACAATTAAGATGCTATAGCTGGAAATTTCACCGGAAGTAACCTTGTCCACTTGTTTTGCAAAGACTAGTAAATCGGGTTCTGCAATGGAGATAAAAAGCCAAGGATGAGCACACTTACCAGCACAATCCACACAACATTTTTTTTTACCAAAGAAGATCCAAGAATGCTCCCGAGGGGACCAATGCCAATCTCTACGCCAAATAAAAATATGGTAAGTCCAAGCATTACCAGTATAGCCCCTGCAAGGAATGAAACGAGAGCAAACGAGGAAATGGGTGTGATGGTGAAAGAAAGTATCAAAACCAATACGATAATCGGCAAAACAGAAAAAATAACTTCTTTGAATTTTGATAGCACCGTATTCAAACTTGTGTTATCCTTTCGCGGTTGGTTTTATACGCTCAAAATCGGATATGTAAACCCATTATAGCAAACTACCCACCTGATAAACAACAAGCGTTAGAATATAGGCAATGACGGTTAAGCCAAAAAATTGGATAAGTGCCCATTTCCAGGAATTGCTCTCGCGGCGTGTAACCGCACATGTAGCAACGCAAGGTGAGCTGATAAGACAGAAGAGCATAATACAAAAGGCTACCAAAGGGGTATACTGATCGCGTAATTTATCACGCAAGGGTACCTGGTTTTCTTCTGTATCGCGCACGGCATTTACAATGCCAAGCTGCGCAACAAACATTTCTTTCGCAGCCAATGCACCAATAAGAGCCGTTCCAATTTTCCAATCAAAGCCCAAGGGTTTTATTGCGGGTTCAAGAAACCGTCCTGTTCTTCCTGCATAAGTATAGGCAAGTTCTTCTTCTTGCATTGCTTGTAAAAGCGACTGCATTTCAGTTTCTTTCTGCGATTCAGCAAGGGTAGATTCCTCAAGAAGCTGCATACTGCTTTGATAATCTTGCGAATACTCTTGGATTTTTGGGAAGGAAGCCAATCCCCACAATAGTACGGATAGTATCAATATAATGCTCCCTGCTTTTTTCAAGTATTCCTTGGATTGATTCCACATTTCAAGCAGGATATTCTTCAAAGTAGGCATCCGATATTCGGGAAGTTCAATTAGAAATGGAACAGAGTCACCTTTAAAAATAGTTTTGCGGAGTATTTTAGCAGCCACCATGGCTACAAGAATGCCAATAAAATACATAAGCCAAAGCATGGGGCCATGAAGATTGGGCGGAAAAAAAGCAGGAATCAGAAGTGCGTATATGGTAAGCCTAGCACCACAGCTCATCAATGGTAGAATCATCATGGTGGTCATACGCTCTTGTCTTGACTCTAAGGTGCGTGTTGCCATGATGGCAGGGACAGAACAACCAAAGCCCAAAAGCATCGGAACAATGCTTTTCCCATGCAGATTCATTTTTTCCATGAATCCATCCATAATAAACGCTACGCGCGACATATAGCCTGTTCCCTCTAAGAATGCAATGGCCAAAAACAACAGTAGGATGTTGGGCAAAAAGACAATTACTCCCCCCACTCCTCCGATGATTCCTTCTATCAAAAGGGATCGGAGAAAGGGATATACTGTAGCAGGCCAAAATTGCACAATCATGGAGCTTGTCCAGGAAAAGAAGGATTCAATCCATTCCATAAAAGGAGCTCCGACAATAAAAACTAAAGAAAACACAACATACATCAGTCCTACAAAAATAACCACTCCCCAAAATGGATGAGTTAATACATCATCAAGTTTTTCTGTCAATCGCGAGCCCGGTTTTTTTTTGTAGGTAACAGCGCTGTGCAACCATTCTCCAATAATTCTATATCGATCCTCTGTTGAGATATTTTTCTTTTGTTGAAGGGATTTTGGTAATACTGTGGGAGGAGAAAGAGTAGCAGATTGGTGACACAACTGATAAATTTTCTCTTTCAATGAAGTTATGCCTTGGTTTTTGTGTCCGATGGTTTTTACAATATCAACTTGCATTGCTTCAGAAAGGAGATGTGGATCAATAACATATCCTTTCTTCTCGGCAGTATCTGCCATATTTAGTACAACCAATACAGGAATTCCTTTTTCCATAAGCTGTGAAGTAAGGAAAAGATTTCGTTCCAGGGAGGAAGAATCGACAACGCTAATGATAATATCAGGAGATTCTCTCTCGATTACGCTACGGGCTACTTCTTCTTCTGGGGAATGTGCTTGTAGGTCATACATGCCTGGTAAATCAATGATGCGAATGCTGGCTCCATGAAGTTTTAAGGACCCTTCTTTTTTTTCAACTGTAACGCCTGGGTAGTTACCAATATGCTGGTGCGACCCAGTAAGGGCATTAAACAAGGTTGTTTTACCACAATTCGGATTGCCTGCTAAAACAACGGTGTATTTTTTTGTCATGAAACTGAATGAGCTATTGCTCTTCCTCTACTTCAATGTTTTCATATAGCCCTACATCCAAAGCAAACCTACTATCGCCTGCCTGAATCATCATAGCTCCTCTTCGGCCATGCCTTCTAAGAACAGAAATTGTTTTCCCACACAAAATTCCCATGCAAGACAATCGTCTTATATAAGCTTCATCTCCATGAATACTACATATTTTCATCGATCTACGAGAATCTACCTCCGACAACTTACATCGTCCTCTTTTATTACATTGTTTGCAGCAGTGTCTTGCTCGATGTCTCATAAACTTCTCTCTTGTTTGTAGTCTCGAACAAACTCTGCTAGTTTATTGGTTATTTCTGGACCAATGGTGTGCTCAATTTTGCAGGCTGCTTGGTTTGCTTTGTCGGGTTCGATATGAAGAATATGTATGAAAAATTCTCGAAGAGCTGTATGTCTTTGGAGAATCTCAAAGGCCTTTTTTTGGCCAAACAAGGTAAGTTTGATAGGTTTGTATGGTTTGTATTCAATAAGCTTGTGATATCGTAATTGCCGGAGAGCAACAGTAACGGAAGATTTTTTTACCGAAAGATATTGACCTATGGTAGAGGCATGAACATATTCAGCTTCATTGGATAAAACTGCGATAGCTTCTAAATAATCTTCTAAACTTGGGCTAAGCATTGCGTTTGATCACTCTCCATTAATGATTTACATATTATGTTAGTTACATCTAACTTTATGTCAATAGTGGAAAGTAAAAAAGTTAGCGGACACAAACTTTTATAGAAGTTCAAAAATTACCCAAAACGACCTGTAATGTAATCCATCGTTTCTTTGTACTGCGGTTTGATGAAAATTTTCTTCGTTTCTCCATATTCAATACACTCGCCCATCAATAGAAAGGCAGTGTAATCAGAAGCTCTTGCAGCTTGTTGCATATTGTGCGTCACAATAATAATGGTGTATTCTTCTTTTAGTTCTTGCATCGTTTGTTCAATTTTGGCTGTTGCAATAGGATCCAAAGCAGAACATGGCTCATCCATAAGAATGACTTTTGGTTCAATGGCCAAGGTACGTGCTAAACACAAACGCTGTTGTTGGCCACCCGACAATGATAGTCCAGATTTTTTCAAATCGTCTTTCACTTCGTCCCATATAGCAGCTTTTCGCAAGCTTTTCTCAACAATTTCATCCAATATCTTTTTCCTTCTTTCGCCAGCGATTCTAGGCCCATAGGCAACGTTGTCATAAATACTTCGAGGCAAGGGATTGGGTTGTTGAAACACCATTCCGATTTTTGTTCGTATTTCCACTGGATCGGTTTCTTTATCGTAAATATTCCGATCTCCATAAATCGCTTTGCCTTCGATACGAATATTGGGGATGATATCATTCATGCGATTAAAGCAGCGCAAATAGGTCGACTTGCCACACCCAGAAGGTCCCATGATAGCGGTAATACTTCTCTCTTCAAAGGAAAGAGAAACTTCTTTCAATGCTTGTTTTTTCCCATACCATAAGGAAAGATCTTTTGAACAAAGGACTGTTTTCATTACACTAAACTCCCTGTTTATGGAACTTCCTCATGTATAGGTTGCTGAACAACCGTATCAGGAAGTTGATGATTACAATAATCAGTATCAAAATGACAGCAATGCCCATTGCCTGTGAGATTAAGTCATGTCTTGTTACACTGCCTGTACTTGGGGCTTCTGTTGCCAAATAAAACAAATGCAATGCTAAGGTTCGTGCCCCATCAAAAGGAGATGTTGGCACAAAAGGACTAAAACCAGCTGTA
Organism: uncultured Caldisericota bacterium; assembly: GCA_964493625.1. Lineage (GTDB taxonomy): Bacteria > Caldisericota > Caldisericia > UBA6126 > UBA6126 > JAGLCW01. The sequence goes on along the minus strand of CAZBOU010000002.1, from coordinate 197,362 downwards.
GCCAAAAGTGGTGCTGTTTCGGCAACAACTCGACCCATACAAAGTATGATCCCTGTAATAATACCTGGCAATGCAGATGGTAGTACAACGAACCAGGTTGTTTCCCATTTCGTAGCCCCCAAACCTAAAGAAGCTTCTCTCCATGACTTTGGAACGCCTTTTAGTGCTTCTTCGGTAGCAGTTACCATGAACGGTAAAGATAGACAAGCCATTGTTAAGGCTCCTGCCAGAATACTAGCATGCCCGATAAGAGTAACAAACAAGGCAACACCAAACAGCCCAAAAATGATGGATGGAATTCCTGCCAAGCTACTGAGAGCATATCGAATAAAATGAGTAATACCATTCTCGGGTGCATACTCGGCTAAATATATCGCTGCGCCAACTCCCAAGGGGATAACAAATAACAATGTCATAAAAATCAAATACACAGTTCCTACAATGGGGGCTAGAAGTCCACCCTTTGTAGTGGGTCCAAAAATAAAGGATAGGCTCAACGAATTCCAGCCGTGTATGACGACATATATAATTAAGAAAAAGAGGGCTGCCAAGACAACGAATGTCATGAATGACAGAGCTACCCAAGCAATGGATTGGGAGGTTTTTGGATTCATCATGAACGGACCCCTTTTTTGCCCAATGTAAAACTAATACTATTGAAGATAAAAACAAATACCAACAAGATAATTCCGGTGCCAAACAGAGCATGAATGTGAGTACTACCTAAGGCAGCTTCTTCAATTTGCCCAACAATGTTACTAGTTAATGTGCGAGAAGGATCTAACAAGCTTTTTGGAATGCTGAATGAATTTCCTATTACCATATAGATAGCCATCGCTTCTCCAATTGCTCTTCCTACTCCCAATATGGTGGCACTGATAATGCCTGATTTAGCAGCGGGTAAAATGACATGCCAAATAGTTTGCCATTTTGTAGCTCCCAACGCCAAAGAAGCTTCTTTATATTTGGTTGGGACAGCACGAAGTGTGTCCTCGCTAACAGATACAATGGTAGGGATCGTCATTAGAATGAGTACAACCACTGCGGCCAACAAGCTATACCCAGGAGGGCCCAATTGTTCTCGAATAAGAGGAACAAGGAAAACCATTCCTATCAGACCATAAACAACCGATGGAATACCCACCAATAAATCAATGCAAGGTCGCACAATTTCACGAATGAAAGGGGGAGCAATATTGGTCATAAAAACTGCAATAGCAATACTAACAGGAGCGGCCACTAGGATGCTCCCGACCGTTACATAAATAGATCCGACAATTAGAGGCCAAGCTCCAAATGTGTTGTCGGCTAAGCTCCATTTATGTCCAAAAAGAAAATTCCCTAGACCATTTTCTATAAAAGCTAAAAATCCGTTATCGAAAATAAAATAAATAATTCCTACTAATATTAACAAAGAAACGAAGGCGGTTCCTAGTAAAATCCACCTCATTGTTTGTTCCACTGTTTTTCTATTCACGCCTATATCCCCTTTTCAAATAAAGCCCAGCGCTATAAAGGAGGGGGTAGACCAGCGCTGAGCTTTATGCTTCGGTTTGCTAGTTATACTAATATACTAATGGGACAAATCCATTATCAGCAACAATTTTCTGACCTTCTTCACTGCGACAGAAATTCAAAAAAGCATTGACTGCATCGCTTGGAATTGTTTGAGTAATGAAATACAAACGTCGAACGATTGGATAGGTTCCCTTTTGGCAGGTTTCGATAGTACATTCCACATCGTTTACTAACAATGGTTTTACACCGTTTATGTACCCTAAAGAAACATAGCCAATACCACTGGCATCTTCTTGAATACCAATCTGCACTTCACCATTGGATTTTTTAGCCAAAGCGGTGGGAGAAATTGAGAGCTTTTTAAGCACTACAGAGTCAAAACAGTCACGGGTACCAGATCCCTCTTCTCTACCATAGACAGTAATTTGAAGATCGCTACCACCAACTTCAGACCAATTTACAATCTCGCCAGTGTAAATTTTTGTAATCTGCTCCATGGTTAGGCCTTGAATGGGATTGTTTTCATTTACAATAACAGCTACGCCATCACGAGCCACAGGAATAGGAATCAAATCATTTTCTGTAATTTTGATTTCTCTAGAGGCAGCTCCTATATCAACAGTACCCGCTGCAGATTGTTTTACGCCAGCGCTAGAACCACCGCCAGTATAGGTAATTTGAAGATTGGGATGTTTCTCCATGAATGCTAAAGCGAATTTTTCAGCAATTGGCAATACACTGGTTGAACCAGCTTCACGAATAATACCGGAATAGGTTATTTCTTGCTCTGTTGTTTCTGTACCTGCATTGCTGCTTGAAGACTGATCTCCACATCCAATAGTAACCAAGCTAATGCCTGCTATAAAACTAAGTACAGCTACAAGGGATACAATTTTATTCCATCTTACGTTCATACATTTTCCTCCTAAGAGAGTGTTAAATTTCGTACAATGTATGGTGTAACATGAAAGTATTAAGAAATGATTAAGAAACCTTTAAGCTATGGTTAAATTTTATGACTCGGATGAAATATAACTGCCCCATCCGAGTCTGGAAGAGAAGGTTGAAGAATAGATTATTCTCCCGAATAAATTAATTGTATTTTGACTTGTGTGATGTTGTCGGCAGCATCAATTGATCGAACACGAAGCAGTTCTTCATTGCGACTCATTGTATATAGGTATTCAAACGATCCATCGTTTTCCAAAGAAATTTCTTTGGAACCAATCTTTAGCCTAACTCCAGGCTCTGTTTTCCCGCGAACTTGAAAAATCTTTGAAGTGGTTTCGTAAATCCTTGGAAGATCTACCTCTAAAAACGGTGGGATAGAATCTTTTACAATAACCCCTGCAAAGTAAGCTTGTCGGCCATCTTTGGCAGTTGCTTTGATTTCAATTGGATTCTTTCCTTCTTTTAACCGGAGTCTTTCATAAAAATACCCATTTGCGTATGCTACGCTAGTTAAACTGTTGATTTCAAGAATAGTGAAGGGTTCTGTTTCTCCCTCTAGGGTAAACTCTTTTTCTTTTGTTATGATCCCTTCTGGAGGGATATTTACTTGAATAGTTAAGGGTTCTGGCACGTTTACATGAACCATCACGTCAATGGATTTGTTTCCTTTATTCGTAGAAATTAAAACTTGCGATACGGTTTCTCCATTGGGGAGAGAAGATGTGTCTATCGTAAGAAAGAAAGTCTGAATGTTTTGTGTAATTTTTTGGGGAACTATTTGCATCCAGCTTTCCGTTCCTGTAACGGTTCCTTCCAATGCATCAGTGCCCGTCCAAACAACTTGAAATTGTTTTTGCACAATGGTTCCTTGTTGCGTCTCTTCCACAATGATGGAAGAAGGTTCTACAAATAGAACAGGAAGGGCGTTTTCCGAGAAACAATACAATACATTTCCTGAAACAAACACTTCTTCTCCTGTAACAACAGGCATTCTGCCGTATGCACCCGTAGCATATCGAAATTTGATAGAACCATCTGTCTTGCTGATACACAGAAAGTCACCATTGTAGAGAACGGTATACAAATGGTTTTTAGAAGCCATCAACTCGGTGAAGTACGAATACCGATCGAAGCGTTTTTCCCACCAAAGCTTCTCTAAATTGTAGTTGATACAATACATACGTCCTGTAAAAGAGCATAAATAGATAGCATCTTGGGCCAATGTGGGTGCAAATCGACCAAAATTCTCACCTTCAAATCGCATGCTTTGTTCCAATTTACCTGTTTGGATATGGATTTTCTGAAGCCAGCTTTCATTTGTAGGACCGCCTCTTCCTCTGCCCATCATCATAGGATTTTCTGTGATATACACATAATCATCTTTGATGCTAGGAGTACCTAAAAATCCATTCTCTCCTAGTGGCTTAACGGTCCACATACGCTGTTGTGTTTCCATATTGAAAGCATAGATGTGAGGGAATACAATGGTGCGGGTTGCTTGATCATATCGAATAGCAGCACCCATAATAACCGAGCCACTTTTGGTTAAACAATCTCCCCAAAATGAAAAATCTTCTATAGAAAGTGTATAGCTGGTTTCTCCTGTTTCATCAATGCAATGAATGTCACCTCCTGCAGTTTTGCTGAAAGTACTATTCATTTTTCCAGTCGAAACAAATACATTGTTTTCGTCCACAAGAGGGGGGCTGATCACTAAAACTTGCTCCAGTCGCTTGGACCATTTTTCTTTCCCTGTTTCAAGATCCACAGCATAGAGCAAGCAAGAGTCATCCTCAATGCCTCTTCGGCTAAAAATAGGACCGTAGGTGATAAACATTTGTGTTGTACTAATATCAATCCCAACGACATATCTTTTTTCTTCCAATGGATATTTCCAGAGGACCGATGCATCCTTTTTGGATATAGCATGAACATAGCCACTGTGGTCTGCAAAATAAAGAGCATCTCCATACGTTTGGATATCGGTTATATAATCGCCGTAAAATGAATACCGCCACAACATGGAAATTTTATTGCTCGTGTCTTGATGAATATAGCCAGAATGTCGGCTATTCCCCTTAAAGCCATGAAAATAAAACGGTGATTCATCCGTCGGTTCTGGTTCTTTTTCCAACACTTCTGACGGATGGATTTCTTCAAAATACAGAACACCATCGGAGTTCATATTTTCTACCCATGTTTTTTGTTTTCGTATCGAAGATCCAGGACAATAACTAGGAGGCAAAGAAACATTCGTAAAATTGGGACAACCCATTGCATACGATTGGTAGCTGAGTATATCCATGCTCTGGTTGGCTTGCATTGTCTGTGGATTAAAAAAAGAGAAAAGACTTGCTACGATTATGCCCACTAGAAAACAATGAACAAATTTGTTATTGCATAATTTTTTCATGGTTCCACCACCGAAATAGAAGCTTCTGCTTCAAAATACGAACCTTTGATGGCATACACCCGAACCTTTTCTTTCTGAGGAGAAGGATGGATGTTAAAGGCAGCTTGCCCTTCTTCATTGGTCAATCTGGTTACAGAAAAACCTTCTCCAGAAACGGATACCGTAACATTTTCAACAGGAGCATTGGTCCCTTTTTCTCGAATTTGTATTGTCAACTCATTTTCCATGTTTTGTATCAAGTCAGGGTTGTAAGGAAACGTAATATCCAAGGCTTTCAATATATCAAAATCAACCCCTAGGTCTACCACATAGCGTAGCGGGGTTGTAAAAGTGTCGGGATCAAGAATATGCAAATTGTTTTCTGTTGAATATAAGAGAGAAGAAGTAGCCTCACCAATACCAGTTGGCGTATACAATAGCGTCGCTCTACGGTTGTATCGATCAACAGCCTCTAAACCTGCATATATAGAACTTTCATGTTGGTTCCCCTGCAAATGCACCCAACCACCGTCTATTGGAAGATCTCTGCTATCTGCTGGTTGCAAATACACATGAAGGGAATTCGTAACACCATATACCAGATCGTAGTTGGAAGGATTTAAAAGGTCTCGGCGGATAGGCAATTGTGTTTCAGAGTCTCGTATAAGTGGAACAGGAGGACGTATGGAGATGTTTCTTTGTGGAAACGCATCCCAATCCAATTTAAAAATACCATCGGCCATAGAATATCCATTCACAGAATCCCAGCTTTTTCGGTATCTTCCATGCATTGTAGTAGGGCTGTCAGAAAAGGTAGGAGGCCTACCCACCACATCGCTGAACATAGAAGAGCTAGAAAAATCATTGCAATTGACGAGAACTCCTACATCGCAAACATCTTCTGCATAGATAAAAAACCAGACTTCCCCATTTTTATCAATGGGGAATGAGTCTTGGACGGTTAGCATGCCATCCTTATCAAAATCTGTAAACATATACACGCCATCGTGTGCCCTGTTGTATATACAGCCATAGCCCCACCCATCTTCAAGAATCATTGTTGGGTTTGGCTCTATACGACCTGTTTTGGAGAATAGCCCATTGTCGTACATAACGTTCGATGTATTGTAGTAGACTGTTTCCGCTGTGGCATACTCGGTACCATCAAACCCAGCCATTTGAAAAGTATTGGAAGGATCCATCGAGATATTCTCTAAATCCTGAAGAATACTCATATGCAAAAAGTATCCTTGCGGAACATTGTCGAAGTTCTCATGTAGGTCAAAACTAGCTGGTTTTGTCGTGTAGGGAGTCATGCGACCCGAATGAGACATTGTTTCTCCGGTTTGTTCATTACGGAATGGGTTTTTTCGATCCACTCCTTTGATCAATACTCCTTGTGGAGTATAGGCTTGAACAGAAAGGAGGTATATTTTGTTTACCCCCGCCGTCATCAGAAAATCAGGATCTCGAACATCCATTGCTCCTCGAATATTCCCATGCCGGTCAAGAACCAAGGGCATAATTGAATACTCAATTTGAGGAGGAGCAACGGTGATATAGGTTCGACCCATGTGGAGGTGATCAGGGGAATAAACGGTCACCTCAAATGCTCCTTCATCGTTAGCTACAAAATTCAAAAACTTATATTTTCCTTCGTGGCTTTCTTTGAAATCAATCTGGATTGGGCTAAAAGGATTGTTTGGTTTGGAATAAAGTTTTGTATTGCATGCATCGATATTGTCTTGGTTGTGCAAATCGGTTCGAGTCCAGTAGTATTGAGGGAGAGGTTCCTTGGGGGTGTCAACAAACAAATGCTGCCAAGCATCTCTTTCATCAACATCACTTCGTCCACTTGAATCCATAACTCCAAATGAGAAATTCATAGGTGTACCAGAGGAATCCTGTACTTGGATTGTTAGAGGGTTTCCAGGATCTACCAGTTCAGCAATACACCCTGCTGTTAAGGGCGAGGGATAGGTGGTGACAAACAAATCTTCATGGGGCTGAATACGAATCGATTTTTCTCCCGCCAAATAGACTTCATGAGATCGTCCGTGAAACAAAGGAGTAAATGCTCGATCCCCATTATCATCATAAAACTTGTATGCTTGTAGATAGATCGGGGTTACTTCTTCGGTAGAAATGATATGGTCGGGTCTGCGTGAATAATTATCGCCCTCTCGACTACAAAAATCTACCCCATATTGTGTAATTTGTGTACCTGTTTCTTCGGTTAACTCCAGGGGGTACACCCCGTTGTTTACATTTTTGGTTCGACCGTCAAATACACCACCAGCCCAACAATTTGTGTCTACGTAGTAAGTGCCTACTACTTCGGTTTCCCAATCTGCAAAGGATACTTTTCCATCTTCATTTAGGTCCAGCCAAGATCCACCCCCAAAGTTGATACGTCCATCGCCAGCACCAATCTCGTAAGGGTCTAGTGCCATTGCACTATGAAGACGAATTCCTCGATCTTGCCAAAGAATGACATAGGCATTGTTGCAAAGATCGACTTCTTGATACGGTTCTTTTTCGTATAAAGTTGGCTTCAGTACATGATCAGTAAAAACCTCTAGGCTTTCTGGAATGTTTTCAAAATCAAGACCGTGCACAGGAATCCCCACAAAGGGTTCTTCGCTCCAGCAATCGCCTAATTCCACCGAAGTTCCATCAGCCAGTATGGCTGTAATATGGAGGACTCCGCTACGCAAAAGAGTAATCTCAGGTATTTTTATAACAGAAGGGATGCCGGTGTAATCGAGGATTCCAGTTCGAACAAGAAGAGGGTTCCAATCCTGCTGTTGAAAGAAAATTTCATCTCTTCCAAAGCCAATCGAACCTGTCCAGTCGTCTCCTGGCATTTGATACCACTTTGCTATACTTCGATCAATGACTAGTTTCCCCGTATCGTTATAGATAAGAGGAATCCTGCTAGAGGGAACCACGCTTCCATTGTCTCTGTCAAGTATCTGCGGACATTTAAAAGGTCCTTGGACAATAATTTTATTGATACGAAGATGAGAAGGGGTATCTTCTCCAAAAGACAAAAAATCTCCCCCCTTCGTTTGCAGTGTAAAAATGAAGTCATAGTCTGTCATGGGGAATTGCTCTGCTCCCAATTTTCGGAAAGGGCTTTCTTCGTACAATGCACTCGAAATAGTGGGAGTAGCACAGAAACCAAACGAGCCAACTCCTCGGGAATACCTTCTACGATACGATGTTCGACCCACATGAGCTTGCCCTGCAGGATACGCAATAAAATCCAAATGCCAGTTACGAACAATGGGATTGTACGGTGATACAATGGTAGGTTCTGGCAAAAAGGATAAGGGGTTTTCCCCAGCCGTGTAATCTACATCGGAATATTGAAGTCCATGATCCACAATGGAAAGGTTTGTAAAATTTACGTCATTCACCGTTGGGGTCTTTATGATGCGATGACCTAGGTATTGTATTTGCCCCGATTCAATTTGTAAAAAACAAGGAGGGTGCACCAGTGATTTGTTGTAATCGTATAGGGCATTTTTTGCATAGGTTCGCAAATACAAAGTGTCTTCTCCATAGATGGGTTTCAGCGCTATTGGATAGTCTCCACCTGGGTCTCCTTCGTTTAGGCTCCCGTAGGTCTCGAATAATACGTCTATCCCAAATGTTTCCACTCGTGCATTAACAATACGATATGTATTGTCTTGGAACAAAATCTCATGGTCTCCTCCATCAAATATCCCAATTTCATCATTTTTGGTGATTTGATTGAAACCTATCGGATCTCCCTTGTACAAAAAGAATTCTTCTGAGCAATCTTTATTCGTAAAGGAGGCTTGTTGGTAGACAAAAATGGGACCGAAAAGATCATCTGAAAAATCCAACACGCCTTTTGGCTCCTTGTCATCCCATAACCAGAAACAATAGCTTTGATCTGTGTTTACTTGGACAATATACCGTTGTACCCCAAAGGGCATCGGCGCATATGCTGTAAATAAGTAATCGATCCCAGCTCCTTTGGCATTATAATTGCCAACAATCAAATCACCAGATTGAGAAGCGATCACACCATAGGGATCATTTACATCCAATGGGTTGTCTTCGTTTATCAATGTACCCCACAGGTTTGGGAATCGCAGGTCAAAACTACTCACATGATCCTTTGAAGTCTTTACGGTAGCACTTTCTGGATACACGTGAAAGGATAAAACCGTACAGTAATCAGGGGTAAAATAATCGGGTAGAAGTTTTTCATAACGCTTTTCACGTCGATCAATTTCGGTTTGGTAAAAATAGGCATTATAGACCGGATCTTCTAAATCTAGAAAGGGATAATCCACACCCGGAAGATCTACAAAAACAAGCAGCGAAAGAGGATATTTCCATTCTTGGGTGGTTAAACTACTTGTAAAAGGAGTAATGGAAAAGACTTCTGTTCCTACCTTTTTCGTGTTTTCCACGTACCGAGCATTCATAGGGACAGGAACAGTCGAGGAGATTAACGAAGGCTCATCAATAAAAATATAGACAGATTGGTTTTCTTTTTGTGGAATAAGATCCAACTGCAGCTCTGTCGTTTGCTCCACTTGAAAGGGTGACGATTGTCGCGTCTCAATTGGCTGATCTCCGGGGAGTATTGGTACATCAATATAAGAAAACATCCCGTTGTATTTCATCGTTACTCCATAAAACTTGGAGTACCGATAGAAGTGACACATCGGTTTTACAATAGTTCCTTGTTTGTAATGTACACCATACATGTCGGTAGAAGTAATGCGAATATCATTGGTTTGTACCTTTGAAAGTTTATCACGGATGGATGACTTTTTATAAATTGATTCCCCCGGTTCCATTCTTCCGTTTTGATCGTATTCAGTATTCTTGCTACCTTTATCTGTCCATAAATAATCAGAAGGAATAGAAGATAAACCGCGGCCAACATCTGCATCACCAAACGTGACAATAGTGCCAGCAGAATATTCAATGGTTTGCATACCAACCGAACAGATCGTATGAACGTTCCTCTCGTCACCTTCTGATACAACATAGTTTTGGTCATTGTCTCGATAGATGGGATCGCCAACCCCCAAACCATTACCAGATGCATCGTAAAAACAAATAGAGTCTTCGATAGGAAACAAGGTTGTTCCGAAATCTAAATCCGCACTGGTATCGGACAACCCAAGAACTTCTTCTGCACATCCATCCCGATGAAAATTATCCTGCAAGTCTTTTGCTACAAGAGGTGTAGGCGTTATGGCTCGTTTGTTGTTCACACCGTTATCATAAAACCATTCGATTCCCAAATAACCTGCATATTGAGGTGATATAGAAGAAATAAAGGTGGTAAAAATGTAGGTATCTCCTTCCACTAAAACACCCTTTGAAAGAGAAGAAAAGGTTTCAGGAATATCCGTATTTTGAGAATGTACTCGAACAGTAAAAAAGTCCTTCATTCCATGGATCAAATTAGTTTGAAAACCCATTGGCAAACGTTTGCCGGTAGTGGGTACTTCAAACAGACAGAAAGCATCTTGAGAGAACACTCCATGATCTATCAGAACGTAGTCGTCAGGATCCACTTTGATATTCACTGCTGTAAGCCTAATAGATCCCTCCTGTACTTGTAGTAAGGAGGGGGAGGTGACTCGGTAAATAAATTCTTGAAAAAAAGTATAGCCATATTTTGCACCGTTGCTGTAAAATCCATCTGTTTGTACTTGATCAGAATGCATTTCATTTTCTTGAAATGGCACCAGGTTACGCCCAATATCAAAATCCCCTGGTTCAACTATGCTATTTGGTGCATAGATCGTTTCATTATCAATGACAACGGGAGTGCGACGAATATCACCTGTTTGCACAGAAGTGGCAGATGCAGTAACACATTGATAGATATCTTCATAAGGATCATATTGTTGGTTTTGTATATAGCTGTCTGTATGCTTTTCTGTTCTTTGGAAGGGGACAATGCGCAAATTGTGGTCCCAATCAGATGTATCCACATATGTCTGGGGGTCATAGTCAATACGGTCTAAAAGAGAAACAATAAAACTACGTCCTTGAATTTTTATTGTTGTATTGTTTTCCTTAAGAATAGTGCGAATTGGATACGGACCAAGGGTGTTGTTGCCTGGGTCAGGGTCGAAAGAGTACCGAATTTTACCATCCAAAACATTCGCTTGTTCGCAACCTCCCTCGATATATAGTGGGTGCTTGGGATCATGCTGCGGCTGATAGATACAATTTTGAAAGATTCCATCTGGATCGAGCCAAATATTGCCTTGGTCATCGAGAGCGACATAGTATTTTTGCTGGCCCCTGGTGCGTCCTCCATCAGGGATTAGATCAAGATAGAAACATGTATAATAGACGGGGTGAGTATTCTTACCCAACAGGGTAGACTTCATGGGATATTCATCGCTTCCCCATACACTGGTAAGAGTTTTTTGCCAAGGAAAATAGCGATCTTCTTTTAGTGGTTCGTGGTTGTAGTCATATCCGACAGAATACCACTGTTGGATACTTTGATTCCAAGAATAGGTCCCAGACGAAGGAGAAGCATATACGATCGGTTGGCTGGGAAACTGGTTTAAACCCAAGAAAAAAACAATACACATACACCAAATACATAATTTTCTCATATAGTACACCCTCAAAAAAAATCTAGCTCTATTGTACTACCGATTTTCAAAACAGAAGGTTACAGTTTATTGAATGGGGAGCCAATACTTCATGACAAAACCATTCCATTTTTTCTCCTGAGGCTCCTCTAGCACGTACGATATTGTCTTTGCTGGTATCGATGAAGACATAGTCCTACCTGCCATATATACCTGATTGGGCTTCCCAGACCAAACAATACTATCAATAGAATCTCGGTCATCCCCTCCTAGATAGCTTGCATATGCAAGGGAAAAGTCAGTTTCATTAAGACAAAGCACGAATCCATCGGACCAACCTCCTGCAAACTTCCCCTGCAAAGCATTGGGTGTAAGAGGGAAGTGATTTTCTGAAAAGGTTCTCCCGGTAATAACAGGGATGGTATCAATAAAAGCGATGCTCTCGGGATACTCAGTTTTATCTCCACCAAAAAAACTAGAATATAGTAATGATTTAGTTGTTGAATCAAATACACTGATAAAACCGTCTGATAATCCGTTTAAGTCAAGTTGAATTGCATTGGGAGTAATAGGATAATTGAATGAATATGTACGACCTATCAAAAAAAGCTTTTTATCAGGAGATATTTCCATTGCGCTAGCAAAATCATTTCGGCTTCCACCTAAATAGGTAGAGTACGTTGGTAGACCATGACGAGACAATGAGATTAAAAACAAATCCCACTCCCCCCCATTAAAAGATCGATTGTATGAATTCTCTGTGAGGAAAAAATCGCGCGAAGAGGTTCTGCCGTATAAAACTGCTTCTTCGTTGACCACACAAATAGATGCACAGTATTCTTCTCCAGAACCACCTAAATAGGTTGCATACTCCAATGCATATGAAGAAAGATGAAGCCGCATATAAAAAACATCTGTATTGCCATACAGTCTTTTCTGAAAGGCATTAGAAGTAATGGGAAATGGATCTGACCAGGTGGTTCCAACGATATGCAGTTCATTCTCCTGAATGCAAAGTGCTGTACAGAAATCTGTTGAAGATCCTCCTATATAGGTGCAATATTGAAGATTCCCCTCAAGATCAAAAACAGCAATGAAACCATCTCCTAAACCTAAGGGTCCCGGATGAAGAGCATTTTCAGATGTAGGCAAATCTGTGGATCGAGTACTTCCGCAAACAATCAACTGATCTTGGGAGCATACTGCATCTGTTAAATACTCGTTGCCGTTTCCTCCAAACTGGATTTCAAATAGTTGTTTGGAGAAATCTTCATTCAGTTTTCGTATAAAAACGTTGGTTTGCTTCTCAGAGGAACTGTCATCTACATATGTTCCCATCAGGTAATGAGATCCGTCTAGATCTGTTAATGAAATCACCTTGGCATCTTCATCTAAATAAGATTGTAGATGCAGTGTTGAATAGGGAAGAAACACAAAACCAGTTGAAAACAGCATGAATATACATAAATTTACCAATAATACTATCACTTTTAGATCGCGTCGTAGTTTCATGAATTCCTCCTATACTTATTATACTCTAACCAATAATGCTTTCAAGAAAAGCTGTATTTTTAACCGATATTTCGTACAATCAAAGTATGAAAAGCCAATTTGCTGAAGTTGCCATTAATGAGACAAACCCTAAGTGGGACCAAGCTATTTCACGATCTACACCGTTGTATCCTAGAAAAAATGATATTCGATCCCCCTTTTTCCGTGACTATACAAGAATTATTCACTCACGAGGGTATCGTAGGTTGAAACATAAAACACAGGTATTCTACGCAACAAATAACGATCACATATGCACACGCATGGAACATGTGCAGCATGTTGAAGCAGTAAGTAATATCATTAGCGACTATTTAGGTTTAAATACTGAGTTGGCTCGTGCAATTGCTTTAGGGCACGATATTGGACATCCTCCTTTTGGCCATGAAGGGGAAAAAATTTTGTCTCATTATTTGACACCAAATTGTAACTATTATCCATTTTGGCATGAAAAAAATGGTCTTCGATTTGTGGATCATTTTGAAAATCTCCCTGATCCTAGTGGCACAAAAGAAGGCTTAAACCTAACGTATGCAGTACGAGATGGGATCGTATGCCACTGCGGAGAAACAAACAACAGAACTCTGATACCAAGAGATGAAGCACTGCCCCTTCATTCAATTCGGCATCCTGGAACTACACAACCTTTTACCTGGGAAGGATGCATTGTCAGAATTGCAGATACCATTTCCTACGTAGGAAGAGACATCGAAGATGCCCTTTCTCTGAAGATCTTGAATCCAAATCAAATGAGCATCTTGCAATCTATCTATGATCGTTTTTCCGAAAAGAACACCCATGAAACCATAAACAACACTGTTTTAATCCATAATTTAATTATGGATTTGTGCAATAGCAGTTCACCAACAAGTGGCCTTCATTTCTCTGAACCTTACTATAGTTTGCTCCAGGAATTGCGAAATTTTAGCAAACAACATATCTACGAACATCCTCGTTTAAAAGTCTATAAGAATTATGCGCAGTTAATGATTTCCTCCATCTATGACTATTTAAAAGAAGAACAAGACAACATTGTGTGTGATATTCAAACATGGAAATCAACCAATTCGTTCCCCCTGTTAAGCAGTTATTTTTCGAAATGGCTGTTGTCATATTCTAATATTTCTTTTATGGCCAAGGAGAATTCTTTATCCAAACACTTTTTTGTCTATACTATTCCACAAGATTTTTCATTAGCTATTGTTGAATTTATAGCCGGCATGACAGATCATTTTATTATGAAACTTTTTGAAGAAATGACCAGATTTGAGTAAGGAGAGCCACATATGAGATTAATGCTTAAATGGATCCCTCTGTTTTGTATTGTTTTTTCCTTGAGTTCTTGTTCCATAGGAACTCTTTTTCAATCGAAACCCTCAAGCCCTGCAACAGCAAACGCACCCTCTACTGAAAAGGAAGCCTCTTCTATTGAAACCGTGCAATTTGCATTAAAGGTAGGTTCGCCCATCATCTATGTAAACGATATTCCTATAGAATGTGATATTGCAGTGCAAGAAATTGGTGGTCGAACCATGGTTCCTTTGTCATTCTTTAAAGATTTTTGTCAAATGCAAGACCTATATTACGAACCTTCCAATGAGACAATAACCTTTTCAATGCCTGTTTCTACCTCGGTTATCCCTTCTGAAACTGAAACGTTAAGCATCGATAATCCTGGACAACCAGAAACATGGTATGAAGTTACATTTGATGATGAATTTACTGGAAAAACAACTCTTTCTATGATGATTGACAATGTAAAAACAGAAAAGGACGCCACCCAAGTTGTTGCTCAGCATGATCCATTTGCAACACAACCCGGTGATAATGAACAATACACCACTTTCGTTCTGCACATAAAACTGGTCTCTCTTGAATCCACTGATCATTTTCCACTAGATGACACCAATATTTATTTTACAGACCCAGCAGGAGTAGCCCTTTCGGAAGAGCATATTATGCAGCTTCAAGAACAGTCATTGGGAGAAGTTTTACAGATAAATCAACTTGTTTCTATTCCATATGCAATTTTGCACCCTACAACGAATCCACCAATCTTCTCTTTTATTAGCAAACAAAAGGAAGCCATTTTCATTACAATTCAAAATTCGTAATATGAAACACCTGTATTGCAATCAAAACAAGGAATCATTACCCTCTGTCACGACAATCATTGGACAGCTTGACAAACCATATCTGTTAAAATGGGCCAATTCTATTGGTTTAAAAGGATATTCCTATGAATCTATCCGTGATAAGGCTGCAGAAACTGGCACTATAGCTCACACAATGGTTGAGAATTTAATCAAAGGCAAGGAAGAGGATTTTTCAAGGCACCCTTTGTTCACGCCTGCTAACCGGTCTTTTCAGGCTTTCCAACAATGGGTTTCTTGCAACGATATCCAGTTTTTAGGCTCTGAGATATCCTTGGTGAATCAGGAACTTGGCTTTGGAGGAACCGTAGATATTGTCGCGAGAGTTAATGGCCAAATATGTATCGTTGACATTAAAACTTCCAACCAATTGTGTGTAGAGTATCATTTTCAGGTTGCTGCATATGCTCTTTTGTTAGAAACAGCTACATTAGACGACAAGGGGGACACAAGAACCTTCCCTACATATTCACCAGATTGCGCTTTGCTATTACGACTAGACAAGCGTTATGGAACGTTTCAGGAAAAATGGTTGGTTCGAGATGAGTTGAAGCTTCCTCAAGAGATTTTTACATCTCTTATTTCTATTTTTTATCTTCGAAAAAACTACCAAGATGCATTATCATTGCAGAACAAACTCTAGCTTTTGACCAAACAATTGAAGTTTATCATTTAATTCTTGTTGCACTAGCGGATCGTCCGAAAAGGCACTTTTAAAAAGCAACCGAACGATTTCAGTTACATCCACAAGTTTTATTGTATGGTTTTTGGAAGCTTCTTTCAGTTTATCGGCATATATTTTTCTATTTTGGTTTTCTTTTGATAACTTGTGCAAATCTTGTTTTGCTCGCACAAAATTTCCAACTCTTATATTTTGTTCAATTCTCTTCTCCAACACCCTATCAAGATCTTCCCGAATCGTTGGATTCTTTGGATGATAGCCCAATGCTGTTTCAAAAAAACTAATAGCAGAAGTAATGTGACCTTTTTTCTCTTCTTCAATTCCCTTTTTTTGATAATCCAACGCTAAAAAGGGATCTTGTTTTACAAAGTTGCTCTGTACAGAGGTTAAGAGAACAGGCTTAAAGAAAAAAATTGCCCCGGCAATTACAAACCCAATGATGAATAGAAACGTAAGGACAGTATATATGCGGGAGGGTTTTTTCTGCGAAGGTGACTCTTTATGATCTTCTCTTTCAATAGCTCTGTATGCAGAGTTAGACATGCCGAGTATACTCAAAATCCAAATTTTTGCTTTTTCTGCGACAGGACTTGGTAGGTCTATTTCAAATCCCACTTCAAAATTAAACACGATTTTCATGTTGCTGATATTTTCTTCGGGTCTACTGGACTGGACAATAACATCTTGGAGAATTCGGATGGGGATTTCAATTTGGGGGTCTTTATCTGGATCGGTGTAAACCAAAAACCCTTTGTGAATAACAAAAAAGCCGAATACACCGTTTTTTCCTAAAGAATAAACGTTGGTTACGCCTGTCATTTATCTGTCCATTGAATAGAGATAAACTTATTTTTGGGGTACCAAGTTACTTTTGCGCGAAGTGTTTTTCCCACAAACAAAACAGGAATATAGGCTCTTTTGTCAACAATAAAGGGGGCTACTCGATGATTTTCTTCATCAATCCAACATGTATCCCCCTGAACAAGAGCTTTAGGCTGATCAATATAAAGAACGATTTCAGTAGAAGTTTGTTCTTTATAAATCGTTATCTTTTTTTCTTCTGCGACCCATTCGATGGTAGTTCCCATGTGTTCCAAGACACCTCTTAAAGGGATCATAGAGCGTTTCCAAGACGGGACAATAATGGGAGCAGCCTCCGACAATGGATCAATTTTCATCGACACACCATCAACATTCATGAATGGGTTGTCAATTTGTAACTCAATGGAATGCAATTCTTTGTCTAATGAAGGAAAGGCATGTGTGCTTCCAAACAACAAGCCAAGAAACAAAATCCCTGATAAAATACTACAAAATACTCTAGCGTAGGTATTACATGTTTTCTGAATCAACATTTCGAACTTTCCTTTGAATTCGCAGCCCAGTTGGAGTAGTAGCTAAGCCACCTCGCGACGTTTCTTTTAAGCTAGCAGGTAAGTCATCTCCAATTTGTTTCATAGCACATACTACTTCGTCAAAAGGAATAGGAGACGTTAAGCCGGCTAAAGCCATTTGAGCAGATGCAATAGCATTCACGCTACCAGCAATATTGCGATTGACACATGGAAACTCAACCAAACCCGCCACAGGATCGCATACCAAACCTAACAAATTAGCCAATGCCATGGCAGCGGCATTTTCAATCTTATCCAACGAAATCTCAAACAATGAAACAATAGCCGATGCGGTAATTGCACTAGCTGAACCAACTTCTGCCTGGCACCCATGCTGAGAACCGGACAAAGAAGCATTGATTTGAATCAGTTCACCAATTCCACCAGCGATAAACAAGGATTGAATTTGCCTTTCTTCTGGAATCTCAAATTTTTCACAAATAGTAAGAAATGCTCCGGGCATCACTCCACAAGCTCCTGCAGTAGGAGAAGCAACAATGCGACCCATACAAGCATTTAACTCAGAAACGGCCAATGTATTTGATATAACAGCATTAAACCAATCTCCAAGTAATGAAACTGTATCAGGGGTATTCTTCATAAAAGTATCGCACCCCCCATTTATCAAGCCACTAGGAGTAATATTAGCCTTGGTTTTTCCTTTTTCGATAGACTCTTTCATGATTTTAATGGTGCTTTGCATCCGTTTATAAACTTCATCTTTGGGAAGCAATCTGTTTCTTGATTCGTATTCGATAAAAAAGTCAGTTAACCCTTTGAATGGATAGGTTTTTAAGTAATGACGTACATCTTGTGTGGATCGAATGCGAATACGATTTGGAATTTCTTTAGTACTCATTGTTTAACTTCCTTATTGAAATCACTCTATGCATATCGGAATGGTTCTTTAGTTCAACAATGGCATCGTTGGGGCATTCTTCGTCCAGTTTCAACATGGCCATAGCTGTTCCCTTCAGTGCATTTCGAGAAGTTTGCATATAGGCTACATTCACCTGATGCTTTCCTAAAATACCTCCTATAAAGCCTATCATGCCCGTAATATCCTTGTAATTAAGCAACAAAACTGCATGATCTCCTCCAAATGAAACATTGTCCTCTTGCACTTGTGTAATTTTTGCCTTACCAGCTCCAATGGAGACCCCTCGAATGAGAAATGAATGAGCGGAGCCCCGGTGAAAAACAATTCGCACTTCATTTGGATGGTGATCCCGCTTATAGCTTTTTCGGAAATTGTAAGCAAGGCTTCTTTCTTTTGCAATCTCAAATGCATAAGGAATTCTTTCATCATCCATTTTAAAGCCCAACAATCCTGCGACAATTGCCTGATCCGTACCATGCCCAAAACCAGTGCTGGCAAAAGAATTGTATAGTTTTATCTCCACTGAATGAAACGGTTTCCCGTAGCAGAGAGCGGCCATATATCCAATACGGTTTGCACCCGCCGTATGGGAACTTGACGGACCAATCATCACAGGCCCAATAATATCAAAAATCGCCATTGAGGATAGACTCTCTTTCTTCGGTAATTCTGTCTAGTTCTTTCTTGGTTTCCCTAATGAGTTCTTGCAGTTCTTTATCAGAAGGATTGTTCTTGAATTCTTCTTCTAGCTCTTCTAAGTATGTAGATAAAGAATCGAAAGACTTTTGTAGGTCATTGAGTCGTAGCAATTGATTGTAGTCAGGAACTGCCTCAACATCGCCGAGAGGAGGCGTGGGAATCTCAATTTCAATGGGTTCACTTGGCACGATATGTGTATCTATTTTTTTTCTAGTAGAGACGTTGTCGTTCTTCTCAGGCACAATAGGAGGTTTATCTTTTTCTGTCTGTGAGTTGGATTGTGTTTCTGTTTGTTTTGTATCACTTTGGGATGCAGGGGTTACTGTGGAAGAAGATGTTCCCGAACCGGTACTTCCATCAGAAGGAGTCCGATTCGCATTACGAATAAAAAAGAATCCAAAGAGAAAGAGGAAAATCAACAATATCACTAAAAAAAACCAACCAACTATACTATACTTTTTGTGTACACTTTGTTTTGTTTTCATTCTTCTATTATATTGAATGTAATGGAATAATAAACGATGAACTTGGAGGATGTATTGTGAATTTTTCAGATTTTTTGCAGCTGTCCTTTTTTAACAATCCTGTAGTCAATTATATCTGGGCTTTCTCTATATTGGTAGTTGGCTTGCTCATTACGCGCATTGTAATCCGCAAAATACTGATTTGCTGGTTGGTCAACAAAACAAAAGAAACCACAGCCCAATGGAACGATATTGTTTGTGATTTAATCAAAACTACCATTGTCCCTCTATGTGAGCTTCTCGTTGTTTATATCTCTCTACAGTTAATCGTTTTCTCCGTTACCGCTTCTGTTTGGGTTAACCGGGTTTTCTTCCTCTTCGCAGTTGTTATTGTAACAAAGTCTGTCAGTTCAATGGTAAAAAATTGGATTTATCATTTACTTAAAAAACAATATTCTACTTCTTCTTCTCATGAAAATTTCAAAGGTTTGATTCAAATCATTACAGGGTTTATTTGGGTTGTTTCGAGCCTCATCGTACTGGATTATTTCGGAGTTGACGTTACAGCCCTGATCGCTTCTGTAGGTATACTAGGATTAGCAGGTGCAATGGCAGCAAGAGGAATTGTAGAAGATATCATTTGCTATTTTACGATCATCCTAGACAAACCATTTGAAGCAGGGGATTATATAGCTTTTTCCGACCAAAGCGGTACATTAAAGGCCATTGGGCTTGCTAGTTCTCGCATTCAGAGTTTAAGTGGAGAAGAAATTGTTCTTTCCAATTCTCAACTTATCAACAATCTGATTCAAAACTACAAAAAAATGGAAGAAAGAAGAGCATCCTTCTCTATCGGTATTTTGTATGAAACACCATCGTCATTGGTCAAAGAAGTCCCCGCATTGATTCAAACCATTATTGAAGAAAAAACAAATGTTCGTTTTGGTCGTTGTCACTTTAAAAACTTTGGTAATTTTAGTCTGAACTTTGAAACCGTATATTATGTCCTAAACAACAACTATGATGAGTTTATGGATGTCCAACAATCTATTAATCTATCTATTTTTGAAAGGTTTGAAGAAAAAGGAATTGAGTTTGCATACCCTACACAACTTGTATACACCAAACCTCAATCTGCTGAAGAATGAAAGATCATTTGCAACAACAACTGGTATATCTCTTCCGTTGTTCCTGTTGATTGAATGATTCCTTTTCGAAATAGAACTGCCTTTTTGCCTGACCCAGCCATACCAATATCGGCATTTGCTGCCTCGCCAGGACCATTCACTTCACAGCCCATCATGGCAACATGAATCGATTTTTGTATAGGCAACGTATCTCTTTCTAATCTTTCCACATAGGATTTGACATCCCATTTGCATCGGCCACACGTTGGGCAACTCGTTATACGAACGCTTTTATGCAAATCAAACGTTTGAAGTAGATACTTTGCTGCAAGTACTTCGTTTCGCAATTCTCCAGTGAGGGATACGCGAATCGTATTGCCAATTTTCTTTTCCAAAAGCGGTTGCAATCCGATAGCTGTTTGAATGATACCGGGTATCAAAGGGCCTGCCTCCGTAACTCCTATGTGAATCGGAAATGGAAAGGTATCGTAAACCCATTGATTCACTGCATAATTGAGTCGAATCTCGGAAGTTTTTCCCGAAAGAACAATGGAATCAAAATCTTCCTCTAGGAGGAACTGAATCTCTTTTTGTAGTAGATGTTGAATCTCGCTCAATGCCTCTTCTTCTGTTAACACGCGGTGAAACGATCCACCATTTACTCCTATGCGGATGGGCACAGAGTATTCCTTAGCAAGGTGAACAATTTTTTGTTGATCTTCTTTTCTTTTTATATTGGACGGATTCAATCGAAGTTTATGAACTCCCTTTTTGATACATTCCATAGCAATGGATGGATGAAAATGAACATCAGCAACAAGTGGCATTTTACAGTTCGATAGAAGAAATGGAATCGCCTCCACAGCCTCCATATCAGGAAAAGCTACTCGAAGAATTTGGCACCCCACTTCTTCCAATTCTTTGATTTGATTTAATGCGATTGATTTCTCAGCTGGGTGGCAACTAAGCATACTTTGAATAGCAATGGGATGATCTCCACCTATGCTAATGTCACCAATATGAATTACTTTTTTATTGTTCATATTTTCATTTTATGATTGAAAGATAGAAAAACAAATTGATACTAAATGCATGAATCTATTTTATGTATTTGCTTTGGCAATGACTCCAATTGGAGAATTACGTTTGTCTATCCCAAGTGGAATTGGAGCAGGCTTAGGATGGGAGATGGTTTTTCTTGTTTCCATTCTGGGCAACTTAATCCCTGCAATAATGCTCGTATATATGCTACCCCTTTTAGAACCATTGCGAAACCGTCGAGACTTTTTTTTGTGGATCTGGTTTGACAAAGCCCTTTTGTATGCAGAACGGAAACAAAATGCGGTTCATAAATATGGCTGGATAGGTCTTTTACTGTTAGTTGCCATCCCCTTGCCAGGAACGGGAGCTTATACAGGATCGATTGTTTCCTTTTTGCTCCGGATGCACAAGACTACTTCCTTGTTCTATATTTTGCTTGGGATTGTTATAGCAGGTAGTATTGTAACCCTTACTAGCAAGGGTGTTGTTCACTTTTTTATATAGCTATTCATTATATAAGGAGGCTACAGGTGAAAAGAACTATTATTTTTGTACTTCTTCTTGCGCTTATGCTTTTTATGCCTTTTCACAGTTTTGCTCAGACACAAGAAGAACCAGACACACTTAACATTCACAAAGACACGTTTTATGCAGGTGAAACGTACCAGATTCCACCGCTAGAAGTGGAGCACAACCTTTTCCTGATTGGGTCGACGGTAAAAAACAATGCCAACACAGGCAAAGATGTATTCGCTCTGGGCAACAATTACACTCAATCAGGTACTACACAGGGTAATTCTTTTGTTTGCGGCAATAAAATTTGGATAGAAGGAAATGTACAAGGAGATGTTTTTATTGTAGGAAATATTGTGGAGATTTCCCCGAATAGCACTATTGAAGGAAATCTGTTTGTTCTTTCTAGCACATTAACAATGAAAGGAACCGTACAGGGTTTGGTGCAATTCTTCGGAGATACCATTCGATTTATGGGTACATCCGGTAGCGCTGACATGAATGCAAACACCATTATTATTGAAGATGGAGCATAAATCCAAGAACTTCGATACAGTAGCAATGCCTCTCTTTCTATTTCCGACAATGCATACATTGTGACAATGGATGTAAAATCAGCCCCTACAAAACCTGTAGAGACAGAAGCCCCACCTAAAAAATCATTCCCAATTCGGTCCAAGATATTTGCTTTTTTGGCTTCTCTTCTTTTGGCTATCCTTGTTTTTTATGTATTCCATTCTAGCAGTAAAAAAACAGTGGAAACCGTACAGAAGAATTTTTGGATTTCGTTAGGAATAGGACTCTTATTCCTTGTAGCCTTACCAATTGGTTTGCTTGTCCTCTTTATTATTGGTTTTGGTTGGAAGGTTGCCCTTTCTATGCTTTTTGGATCTATCGCACTTTGGATGTTTTCGCATGCACTTGCAGGGATTACAACTGGGTATTTTGTATTCTATTGGATCACCAAAAAAGAACGCCTTGATTGGATCACTGTTTGCGTTGGAGTAGCCATTCTTTACTTCTTCCAATGGATTCCGGTTGTAGGACCCATTCTTAGTTTCCTTCTAACCATTGTTCTATTTGGAGCTTTTCTTCAGGTTATGTGGAAACAAAACCACGGAAATAGAAAAGAATCGTAACGAAGAGATAAAGGAAGTTGAAAAAAAGAAAACAACCATAAAAAATATGCCGAAGGGGGGACTCGAACCCTCACGGAGAGTGAACTCCTGCAGATTTTGAGTCTGCCGCGTCTACCAGTTTCGCCACTTCGGCATTTCGATTGAAATCGATATTGTATTGTACAATAATTTTCGAAAATAGAAACCCTGCATACAAGACTATTGCATACAAATATACAAAAACAGAGGTTCAATGGAGTGATATATTTTGTTGATATCAGATCGCACGCCATGGGCAGCATGGGGATCTATTTTCATGATGCATGGGATTCCAGCGTCTGCACACTTTTCTTCCAATGCATAGGCCATGGAAACAGGCACAGTAGTATCTTTAGCACCATGAATAATACAAACAGAACACTCGTCCTCATCAACAATCACATCATATGAGATCAATCCCAATTCAAAATCTGCTGAATGAGTGGGAAGAATTCCTCCCCATAAAGATATGATTCCTTTCAACTTGTCTTTGTTATTCCATGGTCTATCGTCATAGGCAACGTGACAAGAGGTGATTGCACCTGCAGAAGAACCCCCCACTAACACTATGTTTTCGTCAATACCAAATGTGAATGCATTGTCCAGTAGCCAATCAATGGCATCTCGAGAATCATCTACAGCTGCTTCAATTACCGTATCCATCGTAAAAGGGTAAGAAAGATCGCGAACTAGCCTATAGTTGATCGTGCATGTTACATAACCAAGCTGAGCGAACTCGATGCAACGTTTCATCATTACTTCCTTCGAACCGCTCACAAATCCACCCCCATGGATCCAAACCAGCAAAGGTCGTTTTTTGGATGATTCCTCAAGGGGCGAAACAATGTCCATTTTTAGTTCCAGAATGGATTTATTTGACTTTTCAATCGTTTTGTAAACAATGTCTGTCTCAATTTTCAATTGTTCAGGCTGAAAAATATCTTCCAAATATCGAACGGCTTTGGTTTGACCAAAAGAGGTAAACGTAGGGGCTATACACAACAAACATATAACAAAGATGGTGCATATTCTTCTCATGTTCGCGGTCCTCCCTTCAAGATCTGCCACAGTCCTAGAACTGTGGCAGATACTGTAGTGGTTGATACTCTTTATTCTTCTTCCATAAAGGGGTATACAAAGTCTTTGGCAGGAGCAAAACACTCTTTGGTATTTCTAATACTGGTCCATCGAAGCAGGTTAAATTCACTTCCTGCCTTATCGTTAGTACCAGAGCTTCTACCTCCACCAAAAGGTTGGTGTCCAACGACGGCTCCTGTTGTTTTATCATTGATGTAGAAGTTTCCAGCAGCATGTCGTAAAACATTTTCAGCCAAAATGACAGCGTCTCGATCTCGAGCAAATATCCCTCCTGTTAAACCATATTCAGAGGTTGTATTACATAGCTCAAGAGTTTCTTCATATTTTTCATCTTCATAGATGTAAAAAGTGATTACAGGTCCAAAAATTTCCTCTTCCATCGTTTTGAAATGCGGATCTGTTGTAAGGATAACGGTAGGTTCTATAAAATAGCCTTTGCTATCGTCACAAGTGCCTCCCCAAATAATCTGGGCATCTTTATGCTCATCCGCATATTGTATATAATCTTTAATCTTGTCGAAAGAAGGTTTGTCAATAACAGCGTTAAGGAAGTTTGAAAAATCTCGAACATCTCCCATTTTAATGCGGCTGAGTTGTTCTTGTAGCTGCTTCCATATTTCGTTCCATAGTGACTTTGGTAAATATGCTCTAGAATTAGCAGAACACTTTTGTCCTTGATACTCAAAGGCACCTCGAATAATGGCTGTTGAAACTTCTCTTGGACAGCTAGATGGATGCACTACTAGAAAATCTTTTCCTCCCGTTTCTCCAACGATACGAGGATAAGACTTGTATTTTGACAGGTTCTCAGAAGATCGTTTCCATAGCATTTGGAATACTTCCGTAGAGCCAGTAAAATGAACACCAGCGAAATGCGGACTATCTAGGACAATATCGGTAATGGCCGAAGAAGGACCTGGAATAAAATTGATCACACCTTTCGGAAGCCCCGCTTCAAGTAATATTTTCATGAATACGTAATTTGAGTAGACCGCAGTCCTAGCTGGCTTCCACAAAGAAACATTGCTCATAATAGCAGGGGCCGTTGGTAGATTCCCACCAATCGAAGTAAAATTGAAGGGAGTGATAGCATAAATAAACCCTTCTAAAGGTCTGTATTCTAAGCGATTCCAAATACCCTTGGAATTGTTAGGTTGTGTTCGATAGATTTTCTGCATAAAGTGAACATTGTATCGTAAGAAATCTGCCAATTCAGCAACACAGTCTATTTCAGCTTGGTAAGCATTCTTGCTTTGGCACAGCATGGTTGCTGCATTCATTTCGTCTCGATATGGTCCTGTTAAAAGCTCAGCTGCTCGTAGAAAAATGGCTGCTCTTTCTTCCCAGGGCATAACAGACCATGTTGTCCAAGCTTTCTGTGTAGATTGAATTGCGTCTTTGATTTCACGATCCCCCGCTTGATGGAATTCAGCGAGGATATGTTGGTGATCGTGTGGACAAGTACACGAAGCCATATTGCCGGTTTTTACTTCCTTCCCATCAATAATTAAAGGAATCTCTATTTTGGTTTGATACATTTCGTCTAGCTTCTTTTTTAGCGGAATTCTCTCGGGAGAATTCGGGGCATACGATAAAATGGGCTCATTGATAGGAACCGGAATCTTATAGTTCGAATTCATGCCAACCTCCATATATTTTAGTGTCCTTACATTATACCAAACTAGTAGTTAAAAAAGTGTCAAAAAAAGAGATAAAGTCATTGTTTTTTCCCAAAGTTAACGGTCCATAAGCTCAGAATAATAAGTACTGATCCAATCCACTGCAAGGGTGTCATTGTTTCGTGCAATAGCAAAAACCCACCTAGAACGCCTGCTACAGGAATAAAATTTACATATGTTGACACGATGGTAACTCCAACAATCTTTACGGCATAATTGTAAAACAAGAATGCCAAGACGGAACAAACAATGGATAGAAACAAGAAGTGGATCCAAAGATAGCGTGGAATGGTCACTAAATACCCCTTCTCAAATATAGCTAGGGGCAGTAGTAGAAAAAAACCGTATACACTTTGCCATGCAGTTGCAGTCAGGGTGTCCATCCGAGAATGGAGATGAGAAGCTAAAAAAGTAAAGAAAACCCAACAACCAACAGCACCAATCATTAACAAGTTTCCCTTTAAAGGGTCAGGAGCTGCACGAGATGAGCTCTGGGCTGAAATAATTAGAAGTGCTCCAAAAAAAGAGATTCCGGTGGATAGTATTTGCCATAAACGTATACGAATACGGTATAGGATACTGGTTGTCATGGCAGTAACAATAGGAATAAGAGCTATGATGATAGAAGCATTGGAGGCTGTTGTGTACATGATCCCCCTTGCTTCAAACCAAAAATATAGAGCCACTCCAGACATTCCACTAAAAAGAAGGACAAGGTGATCCATCCAGGAAAGATGTTTTTTCTTTTTGCCAAAAAATAATACTATTGAAAAAATAAACGCAACGATTCCGTATCGAATTGTGGTCATTGTCATGGGAGGAATCCCTGCTATCAAAATGGCCTTCATGCTAACAAATGACAAGCCCCAGGCTGTAACAGAAAAAAGAACAATCAGGTTCGCAAAAAAACGAATCCGGGGAGTTATTTCTTTCATCAAGATAAAGATTTAATGTTGAAGCAATTCAGTCTTTTTTAAGGCCTTCTCCATAATCATTGCCAATACTCCCCCGCTGAGAGCTGTAAACAATTGTGTAACACCAAACATCTGAGCAACAGGTTGAGGAAGCTGTAAAATGAAAGCAATCGATACTGCAAAAACTCCATATTTTAATGCAGACCCAAAGACAACACCAAGTAGTGTTTTATACAATTGTGGGATTCGACCTCTAACCAAAGAAAAAACAACTACTAGTACTGCATTTCCTATCATAATAACAGGAACCATCTCTGGTCTTCCCATGATGCCAACGGCCACTGCAATCAAGGGAGTAATGAGGCCAAGAGAAACGCCTCCCCAAACCCCCAAAAGCATGCAAGCCATAAATAGCATAAGGTTAACGACAGGACCGGTAATAGGTTGGGGGAGTTTCAACATTTGAAATCCAATTGTAATGGCTATCAAAATGGCCAATCGGACCATCCATTGAACAGGATAACGCATTTTTGAAGTTTTTTGTGTACTCAATTTTCACCTCAGTTCAAATAGAATATTATTATTATATAATGTTTTTATGTTAGAAAGGATGCAAACACGAATCAACAAAAAAATAAGGAATGGAAAAAGAATGTCTAAAAATATCCGATTCATTCACTGTGGCGATCTTCACCTAGAAGCCCCTTTTAAAGGCGTCCAAGTAGAGAACGAAGAAATTTGGAAAGCTGTAGAAGGATCCACTTTTAAATCGTTTGAAAAAGTTGTTCAAACTGCTATATCACAAAAAGTTGATTTTGTACTTATTGCTGGCGATATTTACAATGCTGCCAATAAGAGTATTCGAGCACAACTCTTCTTTCTGAAACAAATGCGGTTGTTATCCCACCATCATATCCCCTGTCTGTTTGTGCATGGCAACCATGACCCTTTGGATAGTTGGATGATGAAGACAGAATTTCCCGATTCTGTTTTTCAATTTCCTCCTTTTGTGTCATGTAAAAGCTTGTATCGTGATAACAATGATACTCCTTATGTGAATGTTATTGGCTATAGCTACCCTACAAGAGATATTCAAAAAAATATTGCCAAGGAAATGGTAGATTTTTCGAAAACGATCGATCCTAACACATACACCATTGGGCTCCTACATTGCAATGTAGGAGGAGACCCTTCTACAGAAAACTACGCACCCTGTTCTCTGCAAGACCTTCTTATTCCTACCATTCAATATTGGGCCCTTGGACACGTTCACACAAGAAAGTTGCTTCATGACGATCATCCTGCAGTAGTGTATCCAGGAAACACCCAGGGTTTGCATATCAACGATACTCAGAAAAAGGGGTTTTATCTAGTAATGGTCCAGGACTGGGAAACAGAATGCACTTTCATTGAAACCAGCTCTTTTCGTTGGTTCCACATAACTCGAGAAGTTCATGATGAACACATCGATCAGTTAATTGAATCAATGATGGAAGATATGATTGATAAGACGCAAGATTCCCCAGGGATTTTCCGTTTTGAATTGGAAGGCCATACGCCTCTCCATAAAGATCTACAGGAACGCTTGCAGGAAATGGAGGATTCCATTCGAGAAAACACTGAACAAGAAGGGTGTTATCTGGAATCTATTCGGATCAAAACAAAACCATATCTAGATATAGATGCCATTCGCAAACGAAATGATTTTAGTAGTTTGTTTTTACAAAAAACGGAAGAGCTTCTACGGGCTGAAAATCCTGAAGAAATTGCCAAAAAGCTAATTGAAGACATGCCTTTGGAAAAACTTCTTCGAATGGTCCCCGACAAAGAACTTCGTCTTCCATGGAATCGCATTGTTTCGAATGCACAAAGTCTAGGATTAGAATTGTTATCGGAAGATCAAAATGAAGATTAAATCAGTATACATTGATCAATTTGGTGGATATGAAAAGACAAGAATAAGCTTATCGGAAGGTTTTTCACTATTTTTCGGTCACAATGAAAGCGGGAAAACAACATTACGAAATTTTTTTCAACAGATGCTGTTTGGTTTTCCCAAAAAAGCATCCAAAACAGATGTAACATATCCTCCATTTAACGGTGGGAAGCCTTCGGGTACGATACAAATCGCCACTTCTGCCGACAAAATATACAAAATACAAAGACTAGACCAAAAAGTATCCGTCCTGTATCCCGATCAAACATTGTCAAATCAAGAGATCGACCATTCCTTATGGAACGGTATTGACAAAGA
Source organism: uncultured Caldisericota bacterium (assembly GCA_964493625.1). Taxonomy (GTDB): domain Bacteria; phylum Caldisericota; class Caldisericia; order UBA6126; family UBA6126; genus JAGLCW01. Next base: position 168,281 of record CAZBOU010000002.1, on the reverse strand, counting down.
AACCTTCCGTCAAGTTTTTTGCATGGATGTTAAAGACTGGAACGGATTGTCCTTGATGAATAAAGAAGAGATGCAAAATCGTTTTCTATCTGCAAGCTTTGGCGTGCGATCCTTATCGTTTGCACTCAATCAACTGCAAAAAAACTACAAGGAAATTTTAACCCCTAGTGGTAGGACGCAAATATTGAACAAGCTTCACAAAGAATTGCGAGAGACAAAAAAGAAGATTCGTGACAGAGAACAGATGAGCTCAGAATACCTTCAATGGAATGACGAATTAGATTCACTAGATGATCAGATTCAAGAATTCCAGAAAGAAACTACAATCCTTCAAAAAGAGCAACTCCAAAGATCTCTCTGGCATGAAATGAAGAGCGATTGGGTATCTTATCAAGCCAAAAGAAAAGAGCTTGAAAAGTTTCCTTCTTTGTTTCATTCTGTTGCCTTTTCAGAAAGCCGGCTAGAAAAAGCAAAAGAGTATCACAAGGATGTACAAAACCTTACAGAATCTTTACAAAAGATCCAGCAAGAACGATCTGTTCTTCAACAACAATATGCAAGCATTACAATACCCACCTCTATATTGGAAGCAGCACCATCTATTCACCAGCTTGTCGAACAAAAAAAACAATACGCACAAGCAGTCGAAGATTTCCCGCAAATACGTTTGGAAAAAAAGAAACAAAAAAACCTACTCAATCAACTACTAACAAGAATAGACCCTCAATGGAACAAACAAATCCTACAAGAGAATATCCCTCAAACAGCCGAAGAAGAACTACAGATTCATCATTGGAAAAAAGACTACAACAATCTTCTACAGCAAGTCAAAAGCATGGAAGATGCAAAGAGCAAAAATGAAGAAGATGTTTCTGTTTTGCAACGCAAAGTACAGACTCTTGGTAAACAAATTCAAGAGGAGAACTCCAAGCTTTTGTCAAGCAAAGAATATGCTTCTCTTGTTGGCCATTATGAGCAATACAAAGAATTTCAGAAACAGCTTTCTTACTTGCAACAAAAAGAGTGGGAATCAAATCTTCAAAGCAGACTTCATGGATTGCCCTCAAAGTCTATTCTCCTTGTTCTGTTTATTTTGCTATTGGTAAGCCTATCTAGCATTTTTCTTCTGCCTAGCATTGTGCTTGTGCGTACCATCGGATACATTGTCGGCATAGGGAGCATTCTGTTCCTATTCTATCTACTAGGAGTTAAAAAACAAAAAGCAGAAAAAAGTGAAGGAATTGGCATTAAGAATACCATAAGGGCCTACTCCAAAAAACATCAGATTCCAGTAGAGTCTTATGATAGTTCTGATATTGCCAGACTTCTGACAATGTGGGAGCAGACTTTGCAGAATCACCGAGACAGTTTGCAGGCTATTGCAAGGTGGAAAGAAAACATGGCTGATATGCAATCAGATCTTACAAGGCTGAAAGCAAAAATGGATACAATAGACAACCAATATGCTAAAGCAAAACAACATCTACAAGATATATCCCAAAAATGGGAAGCATGGAAACGCGAACACCAACTTTCCAACCAAATTGACATCCATGATGCAGATATTCTCTTCTCTCTCATCAAAGATGCTCAAGCACAGTTAAATTCATTGATTCAATATTCTGATAGACAAGTTTTAGTCAAAACAACCATTCGCAATGTCCAAAATCAGCTTATAAAAATACTACATCATCTAGAAGAAACAATCACAAAAGAAACTCTTTCGGCAGAATTTATTACAAATCTACAAAAAAGACTCTCCGATGCTGAAGAGGCAGCGCATAATAAAAAAGAATTGGATATCCATATTGCACAATTACAGCGTAGCGAAGTGGATATTCAAGAACGATTGGATAGCAAAGTCAAGCAATACAATTCCTTGCTACAATCCTATCAAGTTAGTAATATGGATGAATTTGAACAGCAGACTACAGAGTATCAATCCTTCCAAAAGACCAAGGAAGAACAAGAATTGCTTTTCCATAGAATGTATGGGAAAGTGGGCAATGATGAAAGATGGAACGATACTCTTGAAACTCTCTCAAAAATAGACTTTCAAGAAAACGAAGATCGTTTGCTACATTGTCAAAGCACCATTAAAACGCTGGAAAAACAGATCAATGAAGCAGTTGAAAAACGTGGTAAACTGCAACAAAGGAAAGAAGACCTGTATGCAAACAACGAAATGGAATATCTTCAACAAAAGAAAGAATCTCTTGAGAACAATCTACAGGAAAAAGCAGAAGAATGGCTTACCTACATAGTAGCCTATAGTTTGATTCAAAAAACAAAATCTGTCTTTGAAGAAAAACAACAACCCGGTGTCATTCGATATGCCAGTGAATGGATCTATGAAATAACGGATCAGCGATATCACCTCATGAAAACGAGTGATTCTGAAAATAGCCAGGAAAGCTTTGTCTTGTATGATACAACTGACACAAGAAAAACAGAGAAAGAATGGAGTGATGGTCTGGCTGATCAAGTGTATTTAGCCATCCGAATTGGACTCATCAATGAGCTCTCCGAACATGGTGAAACGCTTCCGTTGTTTCTTGATGATATTTTTGTTCGTTTTGATGCAGCCAGACAAAAAAAAGCAGCAAAGTTGTTGCTAGAAATGTCAAAGAAGCATCAAATCTTCTACTTTACATGCCATACCTCGGTTTTAAATTCTTTTCAAATAGCTGCCAAAGAGTTGGAAGATGTATTCCCTACTTTTTACGAAATACATCATTTCGGTCTAGAACATCACCCAGCAGGAGATAAAAATGAAGATACAGTGGCCACACTATTCAAACAATAAAAGTTTTGCAAGTGACAACAATGCAGGAATTCACCCTACCATATTGGAGGCTATACACAAAGCCAATCATGGGCAGTTTGTAGCTTACGGCGACGACCCCTATACCCAAGAAGCATTACGGGTATTCCAGCAAATTTTTGGAGAAAACACAAGAACATTCTTCGTATATAATGGAACTGGAGCCAATATTACAGGACTAGCTTGCGGTACAAAATCATATCATTCCATTCTCACCACCGACACAGCCCACATTGTATGTGATGAATGTGGAAGTCCTGAAAAGATTACAGGATGTTCCATAAAACAAGTTTCCAATACGTTGGGTAAGCTATCCCCAAAGCAGTTGCATGGATTCTTAGAATGCAAAGGGATTGAGCATCATTCCCAGCCAAAAATTATTTCCATCACACAAGCAACGGAGCTAGGCACCGTATATACTCCACAAGAAGTAAAAGCCATTTGTGATTTTGCTCATCAAAATGACATGTATGTACATGTAGATGGAGCAAGAATAGCCAATGCGGCGGCCACATTGCAACTTTCCCTTAAAGCCATTACCATTGATTGTGGAGTAGATATGCTTTCCTTTGGGGGTACAAAAAATGGATTGGCATATGGCGAAGCTTTGGTTTTTGCATCCCAAAAGCTAGCACAGGATGCATTGTTTGTCCGCAAACAAAATGCTCAATTAGCCTCCAAAATGCGGTTTATATCTGCACAGTTTTTAGCTTATTTTGAGCAAGACTTATGGATTCAAAACGCAACACAGGCCAATCAAATGGCAAAATACCTAGAACAATGCATCCAACTACACCTCCCTTTATTGGTGGTTACAAAACCTGTCGAATCCAATGCTGTTTTTGTACGCCTTCCAGAAACCAAAGCCCTTCTCATGCAACAAGCTTCCTTTTTTTACTCCTGGGATCTAACCAACTCGGAATATCGATGGATGACATCTTTTGATACAACAAAAAAAGATGTTGAAGAGTTTGTCCAACAAATGAAAAAAATTCTTACAGACTAAAACAAAACGATCAATCGTGCTACAATAGTATCATGAAAACCTTCGTTTCCTTTTTACTTTGCTTCTTTTTGTTTTCATCATTTCTCTCACTTCATTCTTGCCAAAAATCGAATACTGAGAGCAATGAAAACTCCTTGCCTATCTCATCGGTTACTGCTAGGGTCTCTCAGATTACGGTTCCTTTTGCATCTCAGATTCCAAAGGATGCCCGGGTTTTTATTCCAAAAAGCATCCCCGGATCATACTTTGTCAATACTGAATTTGATGGAAACCCTGGCACAGAGGGTGTCATTTTTCTTGACCACCCTGATTACCCAAGTCATATTCAGCTCAATCTTTATTCTCAGGAAGGAGAAGACTGGAAAAAAAAGGGGTGGAGTTTGATTCAGGGTGAAGAGCTCGATTGGGTTTACTTACACAAACAGTTTGTATATGTTGGGATTCAACTTTCAAATCAAAAAAAAATTCTATATATTTACCTTATTGATACCATAGGAAAAGAATGGACGCTTAACCGCATTAATACAATTTCCTACCATAAATTGCATATAGAAAACTACCCTGGTAGCTATGGGAACGATGATAAGCCAGAGATTGCCAGGTGGACATTCGACAAGGCTGGCAAAGAAAGCATTGAGTTGTTTCGCCTGAACAGCTGGGAATACAATTTTAGTTTTGTTTATGCGGAAGATTCTTATCCCTTCTTCTTCCCCGATATTGTCTCTGAATATCAAGAAAAAGTACGATCCAATAGCTCAAACCTTTCTCTTGCGATTCAACTCATTGCGTATGAAACCTATGCCAACTACAGCGATACTGCCCTTCAAAAGATCAAAAGACTATTACAATCCTCAACGGGTTCTTTGACAGTGGAACAAAAACACCTTTTAACCTTATTACAATGTAAATGCTTACTACAATTACATCGATATGAAGAAGCACAACTTGTTCTTCAAAACTGGATTCCTGACATCCCTGAAGAACCTTTCTCTATGAAGCTGTTAAAGAAAAAAGCATACATTGCCCTACAAGATGCCCTTTTGTATCAAAAAAAATATGCTGCATCAAAAAGTGTTTGGGAATTGATGCCCACAATATCCTCCGATGAATACAAGGCAAACGATCAGCCTATTGAACTGAATCCTCAAATCAATACAGCACCAAAAGCAAATCACATAGAACCCTACCATATGATTCAAGAATACTACAAAAACAAAGATTTTTCTCATTTGCTCATACAATGGAAAACGTTCCAAGAGTGGGGATTGTCACAAACTCCCCCTCTTATCATATCAAACCCCACCCTTCCCTCTTTCTTGTCTGAAACATATGAAGGGATGGTTATGTTTCAAATACAAGAAATGGGAACGGTTATCGCCTGGGCAGAAAATAGAATCATCCACATGACTCCTTTTTTCTTTATCCACTCCTTTTCTCACCAACAAACTGCTGATTCGAAGCCTGACAGGTTTTATACAAATAAAGACAAATTGGGTCTTATTCTTGTAGAAGAACCTTCCAAAGATTTATTCTTAAAGTCGTATCAATATCTTGTTCTACGAAATGGATCTTGGAAGATAGAGTTTAGTTCCCCCTTTTATCCAAATGGTTCCATACATGTTAACGAACCCAATTTTGAAATGGTTACCGCAAAAGGACAAATAATGCTAGATGCAACAGGAAAAGGATATCTTTTTGGGGAATGCAACTCATCGACCTATCGCCGCTATTATCAGGAAATCTGGATCTTGGAAAATGGAACTTACAACCTGATGAGCTCAAGCATTGTTCAATCCCCCTACCAAACTCTTGTTGACTATCTGTATTACTTGTATAATGGCACCATTGAAAAAGCTGAAGAACTAGTAACGGATCCCGCAATAATAAAGCAGACCCACGATCTAGAGATTGCTGGTAACACGGGATTTTATTCCTGTCCTAAATGGGTCCTGAATTCCAAAGGAGAAGATGTGATAACATTTCGAATTAAAGACAAAGAGAATGTAGCCTTTTATTTTATCCAAAAACAAGGTAAATATATTATTTTTCGGATTGAAGAAAACCCCGATCTATCTACTCTTTATTCCCAACCATCTCAATAGTTTCATACCCAGACAATGCATAGGATTGAACAGAACAATGCAAAATTTCATGCTTTACAAAACCTTACTCGCTACATTCTCCAACCAACGGTTGTAAAAAAACCTCTTCAGATTTCCTTCAGCAGTCGAATCGAAATTGTTTTTCAGTATTTAACAGTGAACCTTGTTTTTCAGCTTATTCTTGGAGGAGCAATTACAGTTCTGCTTTTTTTGGTCGATTCTCGTTTAGGGACAACAACAACCAATGAACTTGCGACTTTTGTACAGTCTAGCTCTTATTGGGAACTCTTGCTGATAGGGGGAATACTGCTACCACTTACAGAAGAGATTGGATTCCGGTTGCCTTTGCATTTTCACCCCGTGTCCTTGGGGATTTCCATTGTTTATATCCTGATTCTATTGCATTCCATTCTTTCTTCACAAAGTTCGTCATTCTTTGAGTCAAACAATCTTATCATGATGGGTATTTTTGTTTCCATTGGCAGCATTTGTACCCTTCTTTTTTTCTTGAAGAGAGTCTCTGTCGAAACATTTTGGCATACACATTTCCGATGGATCTATTATGGTTTTGCATTTTTGTTTGGGATCATGCATATATCAAACCTTTCCTCACCTAGTTTGTGGATATATTTTCTTTCACCATTGATCATTTTACCTCAATTTATATCTGGACTTGTTATGGGCTACATACGATTACAGTTTGGATTTTTTTGGGGATTTGCATTTCATGCCATATGGAATACTGCACTTTTATCTCTTGCTTATGTCGCTTATGCATTCCTTACTCTCTAAGAGATCGTCTAAGCACACTCTTGTACAAGGAGTACATTTGTGGAACTAAGTATTACAAGCTATATCCTTCTTTGTTTGTTTGGTTTTATTGCTGCCTGGGTAGATAGTATTGCTGGTGGCGGTGGAATCATCACAATACCCGCCTATTTAGCAGCTGGTTTGCCTCCTCAGTTTACTCTTGGCACAAATAAACTATCTGCTAGTTTCTCCTCTTTTACTAGTTCATTTCGATACCTTTGCTCAAAAAAAACCAACCTCCGTCTTTTGCTTCTTTTAGCTCCATTCACCCTCATCGGCTCTATTGTGGGCGTCCGAACTATCTTGTCGCTAAACAATACCTTGCTAAACATTGTGCTTAGCATTGGCATATTAACTGTTGGGTTGTATTCAATATTTCACCCTTCTCTAGGAACCATTGATACTTCTTTGCAAAATCCTACTAGAAAGAGTGTCTGGATCGGAATGTTCCTGTCCCTCTCTTTAGGTTTCTATGACGGTTTTTTTGGGCCAGGCACCGGATCATTTCTCATGTTTACATTCATCAAGGTATTCGGGTACGACTATCTTCGTTCTAGCGCAAATGCACGTTTTCTTAATTTTATTAGCAACATCACATCTTTGATCACCTTCATACTATACGGCAAGGTCCTGTTTGCAGTCGGCATTCCTGTTGGTATTTGTATGATTGGAGGTTCATGGTTAGGATCTCATATGGCAATTAAAAATGGTAACAAAATCGTCAAACCAATTTTTGTCATTGTAACGATTGCTGTTGCTGTTAAACTAATAATAGACTTACTCTAAAGTGCTTTTCCCATTTGAACACAAAGGAGTCGCAATGAAACAGCTTCTAGGTAAGACTATATGGATTGTTCTGCTTTCGTTAGTTGTCATTGTTTTTGTATTGATTTATGGAGTTGAGCGATCTCACATATTTTCTACTGTTGACTCCATACCCTTTCTAACCTATGACGAAAAAGCAAGCAACAACCAATACATGGCACATGAGTGGAACGTGATAAACGGCATTGTTATGTTTGAAAACAAGCCTGTGTTCAAATCAGATGCACCGGATATATACCCTTTTGTATGGGATGGAAAACAAGATTTGATTTTTATTGATGTACCTTCTGAAATAGAATCTTCTATTGACACGCAATCTCCCATTCAAAAAACTTTTGTAAGACCAAAAACACCCCTTTCCATACAAAGAATTTTACGCCCTGGTTTGCATATTCAGATCTCTATCACGGACCATGGAAACCATACTCAGGCTACCGCTGAGTACTATGGATACAAACATGATAAATATACCCTTAGACCCAATCTAGAAGATTACAAAAATGCTGTTCTGATAAGACCTTTAGACGCTATTGAGATAGAGGCTACTACGTATGTATATTTTCAATTTGCATGGCTTGAAAACAACACAAATTTGAAATTCGGGGTCGTGGAAGGAAAACTATCGAAAAATCTTCTTGACTGGAGAGTAATTACCGATGACATTGGTTTTCAAGAAACTGGAAAGGGTAGCAATTGTGTTGTTTGCCAAGATAAACTGTGGTTCTCTTTGCTAGATGGGTCCCTGTACTCCATTTCTGTGAAAAAAGGGATCATACAAAAACACAAAACCGTAGAGGAAGCATTAACTCTTGGGGCTGAAAATAACACCCAAGCGGAACTGTATCGGTTCCAGAACGCACTGCTTGCAAGAAGGTTTATCCCGGGAGAGCCTGCATGCACAATCCTTGTCATCGAAAACAATAAGATAACCAATAGAATTGAAGTAGATAAAGATTTTGTAACCATGTTTCATTCCGATAAAAAATCCATGTATTATCAACTTGAAGACGGAATGAGGGATCCTCGTAATTGGTTCCTTCCCCTTTCATAAAGGAGTTAAATAATGAAAATCAAAAATATTGTTTCGTTCCTTCTCATTCTATCGTTCTCTTTTACTATGTCCTACTGCACAACAACCAAATCAAATCCTCAATTAATAGAAGACCTTTCTGCTATTCAAAAAACTAAAAATGGCTGGTTTGTCACCCTATCGGGCACTCCCATAAATTCTATCAGTATCAACAATGATCATGTCTTTGGATCCACGGATTATGGACTACTACACTTTTATCCATTAACCAACAATCCTGCAGGAGAACTATTGTTTCCTATCACCAAAGAACGCTGTCTTAATCACTTTGTAGGGAGTGGCACAGATAAAAATGGTACTCCGATAAGTCGCTACTTGTATATTGAAAATGAATCTCTACATAGTAAAGATTTGTTTTGTACAGCAGATAAAAAAGAAGTGGTACCAAAAAATGCGGGTTCACTTTCTTTGTCTCCATACCCTCTATTTGCCGGTGGAACCATTAAGCATCACTTTGACTCGGACGTTTCTTCGCAAACTACAGCTTTAGCAGCATACACAGACTTACTGTTTGTTTCAAAAGACCAAACCATTCAGCATCATACATTAGAGAACCATGTCTTTCAAAGTCACCTAATTGGCTCATCTTATTACTATTTATCAAGAGGTGTGGATCCACCAGCTACTCAGTTTCATGCACTGAAAACGTCAACGCCTTCGAAGTCATGGAGTTTTCAACCCTCTAGCAACAATCCAGCAGAAGTTCTTATTGATGCATCGTTTAGCCATACACTCCAAAGATTCTTTGTTTGTTTTCGGTACGAATCAGTAGACACTCGCACATTGTCTATTCAAACGTTCGACACTGAGGGTACAGAACTACAAGAAAATGTGTTAACAGGCAATGCAGAGGGTTCTCTTCCTACATCGTCGGTATATAGTTTTGTTTTGAACAAAAAGGTTCTTTTGATTGGTGAATTTTTCCAAAAAGGGGAAATTATTTGCATGGATACAACAGATTTCCAGGAAGTTTGGCGATACACCGATGAATCAGGCGACAGTATTCTCGATATTGTTACAGACCCAACACATCAAAAACTATTTGTCTTACTAACAAATGGTAGTCTTGTAACATTGGATATGGATAATGGAAGTTTGATTCAAGCAGATACTATTGGTCCAAATCTTGAAGACATTGATTATTCAACTGGTTTTATTCACATGTTCGGTAGTGGGATAACCGGTTTCCTCAACAACGCAATTGCAAATCCTTATCGCAGTTTGTTCTTCTATCAATCTCTGTCATCGCAATGAAGTAGCTGAATAACAGAAATATCGGGAGGATTAAACAAACGAAAAGGCAAAACAGTAGCCCCTAGACCTCTATTTACAAACATCCTTGTACGGCTTTGCTTATATTCTCCTTCCATATAGGTAGGGAAAAAGCCTTGATTGGGAGCATATATCCCACCAAACCAGGGAATTCGTATTTGTCCTCCATGTGTATGACCAGAGAATACAACGTCCACTTGGGCTTCTACATATTGATTGAAAAACTCTGGCCTATGAGCCAATAACAAGGAAAATAAGTCTTGCCCACATTCCTTCCGCATTTGTTCCAGTAGTGACGCATAGTTGGAAGGATCTGTTGCAAGAGCATCTCTTAATCCCATTAACAATAGGTGGCTTTCTTCTTTTGTAAGCACAATAGACGTATCATTCAATAAGGTCACTTTTTTGTCCTGTAAATCTTCTAACAATTGTTCATAAGAAGCATGTGGCATAGATTCTTCATGGTTGCCAGTAACAAAATACACAGGGTATCGGTTTGTTAACTGTTCCATTAATACAAGTCCTTGTGTATTTACGTCGTATCTTCTTTCAATCAAGTCTCCCGTAAAAACAATAATGGAAGGAGCTATAGCGTCTACAATACTCACTAGCGATTCTTGTTGATGTCCAAACGATGCATTGTGAAAATCGGAAATATGCAAAATTGTAAACTCATGAAACTGAACAGGTATTTGAGAAGATTCTACCTCATAATGAGTGACAACGGGCTTGTGATAAAAAAGAAGTTCCATGCATACAACTCCTGTAAAAAAAATAACCAAAGCTTTGAACCAAAAAGAGTGTGACATATAGTGATGTTCTGCTTTCTATGACTGATACTTACAAATTCTTTACTCTATTTGACAAACATGATTCGAAGAGCAGCAAAAATCATAATGACACCAAATATTCTCTTCAACCAAACAGTGGGAATTTTCATAGCACTTTTTGCTCCCAAAAGTGTACCAATAAAAAAACCCGCCACCACGAACAAGGCTATGGCTACCTCCACGTGGCCATTCTTGTAGTATTCGATAGCGCCTAAAAGACCAATAGGTAACACCATAAGGGCAAGGGTTGTGCCTTGTGCTGAAAGCTGGGGAAGTCCCAATAGTACCAACATGGGGATAATAATGATTCCTCCGCCAATGCCGAAAAGACCGCTAAAAACTCCTCCGGTAAATCCAACACAGACATATATAAACCAGTTTTGCATATTTATCCACCTTTTTTCCACAGCTACGTTACAAACTGTGGGAATCATTTTGATAGTCTTCTCAATTTGTAGATGGTTTTTCAATCTTGTACAAAACCCATTATACATAATGTTTGTAAAATTTCTTTGATGGAATGCGAAGAAAAAACCTTAGAGAAGGAGGAGTTATTTTTTTTCCTCTAAATTCTCCACTTGTTTTCCACAGTTATTTTTAAGATCGACTTGAAAAGTGGAAATAAATTTTTCCTTCTTTCCAATTCAAAAAACAATTTCTTTCTCTTTTTTTTCAAGCCTCCTTTTTTGACTTGTCCTCATGGGGGTTATAGAGCTTTTTCATGAAAGTGTTAGCAGTTTTGTACACAAGGGGCATCTTTTTGACAATTAGAGAATGCAGTTTTCATTAAAAACACGTACGTATCTGTTATAATCGTAACTGATCCACAATCCCTTAATGAAAACTGATCTCTAATTTAGCAGGTTGTTTTTAAAAAAACATCTTTCAATTTTCATGTATACTATAGAGATATGAAAGAATTGTTTAGTTGCCATTCAATCACATTTTTAAACGTCATTCAATCCTCCACAGTAACAATTTTTGATTCTTTTATTACATCCATTAAGGGTCCTTCTGGTTCTGGAAAGAGTACTTTTCTTTCTTTTCTCAATGGAACAAAAAGCCCCACTTCGGGTTTTGTGTTTTACAAAGGCAAGGACATTGCCTCAATGGATATCATTCATCACCGTAGGAATGTGACGCTTGTAGAGCAAAAACCCGTATTGTTTCCTGGCACTGTTTACGCCAACCTTACAATAGGTTTACAGATGCAACAGAAGGAAATTCCCCAAGAAAAACAATTGCAAGAATACCTGGAAGATTTTCAACTTACCGTTTCTCTTCAAGAATCAATTTATTCACTTTCTGGGGGTGAAGCTCAGCGAGTTTGTATCATTCGTTGCTTGCTTCTACATCCAGAAGTCTTACTCCTTGATGAACCTACGTCCGCATTGGATGAAAGTACTGCTGACCAAATACTGCAGTATTTAATGAAAACTCACAAACTCTCTTCTATGAATCTAATCTTCTCCTCTCATTCGGAAAAGCTTTGCTCTTTAGCAGACAAAACCATTGTCCTTCATAAAAATCGTATCGAGGATCAACCATGAGTGATATAGAAATAACAAGATTGGCAATAGCCTATATTTTCATTGTTCTACTCTACTTTTTTATGAAAAATCGCAAGATACATCAAGAAATGTTGCTTTTGATAGCATCCTTCAGAATGACTATTCAACTTGTTTTGGCTGGCTATCTTTTAGGCGTTATCCTTGAAGTAAACAACCCCATTGTTACTTTGACTACAGTGCTTCTCATGGAAATTTTTGCGATCTTAAACATTCAAAAAATCGTTCAAAAAAAAATGTCCTCTTATATTCTTAAAAGTGTCATCGTTAGCCTTTCTAGTGGTACGTTGCTAGCGCTTTGTTTCTTTTTAATCATTGTTGTCAATCCACCTTCTCTGTTTGACCCTAGATATTGGATTCCCTTAGCTGGGATGATTATTGGAAATGCCATGACTGGAGTATCCATTGGATTAAAAACTCTCCTAGACAATGTAGAAGCAAAAAAAGATCAGATACAGACACTCCTCCATCTTGGTGCTGAACCAAAAGAAGCTATACGGGACAGTATCAACAAAAGTTTTGAAGCAGCCATTCTTCCCACCCTGAATTCAATGCTTGGAATGGGGATCATTTTTTTACCTGGTATGATGAGCGGTCAGATTATTGCAGGTTCTTCTCCAATAACAGCAATACGATACCAAATAGGCATAATGCTTGGTATTACCGGGAGTGTCTCTTTGAGTATTTTTATTTTCGCCAGTATTGTATGGAAGAATTTCTTTAACGAAAAGAAGCAGTTCATCTCCTGAATTGTCTTCATCATGATATCTTTTTGTGCTATTATGGAAGAAAATTATCTTCGTGATTCATTAGTATGTACATGGAGGGCTCTATGAAGGAAGTACTCAAAGATTTAGGCATTGAAGATGTAAATTATGGTGTTTGTCTGGGTCACAGTGATCAGTGGAAAAAAACTCATGGAGAAAAGATTACAAGCATTTCTCCCATCGATGGCCAACCACTAGCATCTGTAATCCTAGCGACAAAAGAAGATTACGAACAAGCCGTTGAAAAAGCCCACATTGCATTTCGCAATTGGCGATTGATACCTGCTCCTCAAAGGGGTTTAATCGTCCGAGATATCGGCCTGGCACTTCGCAAGTACAAAGAACCATTGGGAACTTTAATAACTCTTGAAATGGGGAAGATGCATCAAGAAGGACTCGGAGAAGTTCAAGAAATGATTGATGTTTCTGATTTTGCTCTGGGTCAAAGTCGTATGCTATACGGTTCGACAATGCATAGCGAAAGACCTTCTCATCGCATGTACGAGCAGTATCATCCCTATGGAGTTGTTGGTATTATTACTTCCTTTAACTTCCCGGTTGCTGTTTGGTCGTGGAATGCATTATTGGCACTCATATGCGGCGATACATGTGTATGGAAACCGAGTTCAAAGACTCCTTTGTGTGCAATCGCTGTCCAAAATATTATTAACTCAGTGTTTGCAAAACATCACCTAGAAGGCATTAGCAATTTGATTATTGGACAAGGCTCAGTGATTGGAGAATCGTTGATTCATGATACTCGAATTCCCTTAATAAGTGCTACTGGCAGTACAAAAATGGGGAAAAGAATCGGTGAAATTGTTGGAAAACGTTTAGGAAAATCCATCTTAGAACTTGGAGGAAACAACGCTATTATCATCACAGAAGATGCCAACATGGAGCTTGCTCTTCATGCAACTTTGTTCGGTGCCATTGGAACAGCAGGTCAAAGATGTACATCAACGCGTAGAATCATTGTTCAAAAAAGCATACGTCAACAATTCATCAAATTATTGCTTCATGCTTATGAACAGATTCATATTGGGAATCCCCTCCTCGCATCAACAAATATGGGACCCTTGATTGACGATAAAGCCCGTAAAGAAATGACAGAATCTATTGGGCAACTCCAACAAGAGGGCGGCTCTATTCTGTATGGGGGACAATATCTCTCCATTGCAGATTACCCCAATGGATTTTATATAGCCCCTTGCATTGCAGAAATTGCCGATAACACCCCTATTGTCAAAAAAGAAACATTTGCCCCGCTTCTATATGTTATGAACTATGATACTATAGAAGAAGCCATTCAACTTCACAATGATGTCCCCCAAGGATTGAGTTCTTCGATCTTTACTAACAACCTTCAACAAGCAGAGTATTTCCTTTCAGCCGCAGGTTCAGATTGTGGAATTGCCAATGTGAACATTGGAACAAGTGGGGCCGAAATTGGTGGTGCCTTTGGCGGAGAGAAAGACACAGGTGGCGGACGAGAGTCCGGTTCCGACTCTTGGAAGACCTATATGAGACGGCAAACTAATACCATTAATTACGGAGATGAATTGCCTTTGGCACAGGGGATTGAGTTCCATCTCCATCCTACGAAGTAAACACATGCTAATGGCAAAACAAAAAACCAAGATTGCAATCATTAATTGTGAAAGAAATCATCAACAAAAAATATCAAAACTCCTATATCCCATTGCCAATGAGATTACCTTTTTACAATCTGTCCAAAACAATCTTGTAAAACAAAAACTTCCCAACTGTATTATTCTATTTCCCACTAACAATGAATCCCCTTTTATTGATCAAATGCATTTTTTACGTGACCATGATCTATTGGAAAAAACAACCATCATTGCTGTAGAAAACGAAAACAACCCTTTGAACATTCGATCTTACATGCAACTGGGTTGTGATTATGTAATCCCAAACTATCAACTTCATCAACTCCCAACCATTGTAGATGTTTTTTCCAATCTTTCTCAATATCGAATGCTCCAAGATCCTTTTAGCTGCGAACAAGTGTCTCATCATTTTCATCAACCCATCTTTATATGCGATGAAAAACTTACAATATTCTTTGCAAACAAAAGAGCAAGCGATGTTTTGCAGAACAATCAGCAATCTATGCGTGGACTTTTCCTTAAAGACTATCTTCTACCGAATCAAGCAAAGGAAATGCAAAGAAGACTCTCAGAAAACATCTCCAGAACAACTAGTATTCAACACCCTCAGGTTTCTCTTAAAACGTTTTCCAATGAGTATGTCCCATGCTCATTGTCCATTCATTTCATGGGCCCTTATAAAGATGCGGATAATAGTTTCTTATTCCTGTTTGAAGAAAATAGTGAAATCGAATCCATCAAGCTAAAATCTTTTCTGCTTCAGTCTGTTTTAGATAAAAGCTCAAGTTCCATCTTGATAACCAATGCACAAGGTACGATTTTCTATGCCAATCCAAGTTTATTGGATAGGGTTCATTTAGATTCCTCCAATGTATTGAGTAGATCATCTGAAGAACTCTCCGAAGAGTATCACTTGCACAAAAGGGCAGATGCTTTCCCGTATATCACCCTTGGCTTTACTTATTTTCATGAACAAGACTACTTTGATTCAAATGGTGACTATATTCATGAAAGAGAAAAAATTCTTCCTATTCTGTATAACTCTGCAAAAAAAGAAGGTTTTTTAATTCGAATCACCGAATATACAAAACAGAATCAAAAACAGAATGGAAAGCACGATCAATGGTTTCAAAAACTATTAGAAAAAGCCTCTGAAGAAATCCACGCATTATATAATGCACCTTCCACAGGTACAGCCACTAGGTCAAAAAAGAATAACTATCTACAATCGCTACCTAGAATTCTCCGTAATCTGAAAATTGTACAAGACTTCTATTCCACAAGTATTGCTTCTAGCATTTCATTTGACTGTGTACTTTTGAATACATTAATCCAAGATATTGCTCACATGTTCCCAGACTTTTCAAGTGCCATCAATTTCCAATTTCAAGAGAATATTTCGCAGGTTTTTATCCAGAAAGAGAAATTTCAATTTGTTTTAACAACATTGTTAGAAACTGTTTTTGAACGGTTCAACGCTCCAAACATATACCTTTCAACCTCAATGCATCAGCGAGATATTCTGCTTGTTTTACGGGTATTAATGAAGGATTCTGTCATAGAAAACCCATCAAACTTTTTGATATCCTTGTTTGAAGATGAGCTTTGGATTGTAAAACAATTGTTATCGACACTTTCTGTTACCTATGAGATCCACAGTGAAATGAATGGTGGATTTGCATTTTTCTTTACAATCCCCTCTATCATTGACAATATGGGCTACAAAGAGCAAGAGATATCAGAACTATTATAACCCCTAGAACAACCCCCCCTAAAACTTCTATCATGTTATGTCCAACTAATTCTTTCATCGGAAAATGCACCAAAGGGTCGTTTGGTTTTCTGTTCAAAATATGATCATTAATGTATTTTGCATGTTTCCCGACTTCTTGTCGAACTCCTGTTGCATCGGCAACAACAATGGAGCTAAGGATAAAACAAACAGCAAAAATATTTGAAGATAGTCCGCAATCTATGGCAATTCGTATTGTAAGGGCTGATACAGTTGCTGTATGAGAACTTGGAAACTTACCATTCACAAACAAAAGGGATATATCCCATTTACCAGTTTGAACCCTTTCAATAATTGGTTTCAAGACCTGAGCACATATGTTGGCTATCAATGCTACCCAAAAAGAACAACTAAACATGTTCGACAAACCTTCCTTTACAAATACCTAACAAAATAAAATGCATACAATAATAAAAGTCCGCTAATGAATGCAAATAGAACTTTTTCATAGGACATCCTAGGAACTAAAGCATCTTTCAGACGCACAATAAAATATGCTTTTGAAAGGCGAAGTAATGACTTTGTACTGGTTCTTATGTAGGCGGTTTTTGTAAGAACGATGTAAAAAGCTTTCATAGGCACTTCTGGAGATATTTCTGGAATCATAGACTTTTCTGAGATACGATAAGAAATTTTTTGTTCATCCAGAAAATCTATCAAGTATTCCACAAAATCTTCTTCTGAAATGCCCTGGATGAAATATTCCCTTCGGACAATGATGAGTACAACAATATATAGCGCAATGGAAGCCACTAAAGTTGCAATATGCCAAAACTGTAGCTCAATTTCTCCCGAGAAGAAAATGGAAAATATATGCCCCATCAATATCAATACAACCATTGAAAAAAAAGTGCTTGATTGCATAATGCGTACATGTACAGACCTAGAAAAGGCAAGTACAGCAAACCAAATACTACCCCCAAAGAAAAATGCTGAGAAGAAAAGGGGTTCTATCACCCTAAATCTACCTCCTTTATTGTATATGCACTAGGCATAAGCGATTCAAAGTCCGATTGAGGCGGAATGGGATATATAGGACCATTTTTTCGTAGCTCAACTAGAGAATCATAAATTCTCTGCAAATCTTCTATCGGAGCAGCAAAAATTAATTCTGAGTGTTGCGTCGATGCAAATCTTCGGTCCCCTGCACATGGAAAACCTACAATGGGTTGGAGCATCCCTTTTGCATAGGCTGTAGCAGAACACAAAGCCCCTTCCGCCACAGTGTCTCCTGTCGTTTTTCTTCCATCTAAGAACGAATTTGCATGAATTAAACCAAGCATTTGTGCTGGATTCGCATAGATAACAAAAACATCTCCAATGGTATTTTCCAAAGGACCCACTTCAATAGCTTCAAATTGTTTCCCTTTATCGCCAAGCTTGTATGTATTTGCAAAGAAGTTTTTTCCCGCTTCTTCATCCTTCGTATACTTTCCAACAGCTGCAGTTCCATCTTGAAAACTTTTGGGAGTTTGAATCAAGCCCAATGCTGCAGCGCCCAACGAACATACCATCCGCTGCGGAATACCGGTAGAAGTTCTGCTTTGATACCTAGCATTCGCCACTAGTTGACAAAAGTTTAGTTTATTTGATACGATTTCAGATTTTGCTTCTTTTTGGTTTTGTAAAAATCTAACTCCAATAAGTTCTGTACCTAGTTTTAATATGGATTTAAAATCACTTGATATACTTCTTACATTCATCATAGAGCCCCTTATTGATATGAAACATGTGCTTTAAATGCAAACAAGTCTTTGCAGAACAATGGATACAAAATATTTCTTGAACATCCCATGAAATCATTTCCAAACATTTTCATTGTATGGGATTGTATTGTTATGGGTGGTACGCGGCCTAAAAGTTGAACACCATCTGTTAGGTAAGCAACTTTCGTTTGACAGAAAAAATCGCCGGTTTGTGAATGCTTGATTTCTTTCGCGTTCATAACTACAATCCCCACATTGCCCTGCAGCATATCCGCTAAAGATTCATGTGTTTGATGCAATTGGAAATGAGCAATTCCCGGGAAAGGAACTCGATTGTAAGCTCCCACGGCATTGGACGTCAAAGGAAACTGATATTGTTTTGCTGTTCTTTTGTCTGTATAGGGAGATATCAGGACTCCATCCTGAATCAATGGGCAGCGAAAAGAAGACAAAGGACCTTCTTTTAATCGTAATACCGTACCCTCCATGTCAAAAAATGGGGTAATAAGGTTTTCGATATCATGCGAAGAGTAAAGAGTAAAAGAGGGATGAAACAAAAGGTGATTTATTTTTCCAGAAAACCTTGAATTTCCACTCCCAACTCTTTCCCCGTGTAGGTGGTGAAACAAATCCGTGAAAGGAGATCGATTGGAACATGGAAATATAACGGGCAGACAAGAGTTGTCCTTGACAGCTATCTCATTTTTCCAAGCTTCACCCATGGTTTGAACTACGTTTGCAAATATTTCTCTAGAAAACCTTCTTCCTCGATACGAAAATGGTACTGGGGTATCGTTTTCCTCGGTAGTGAAATACATGTTAATCATGATGTAATGATCTTTATATCGTAGCTTCAAATTCATTTCATTGGTTAGAGATTCTTCTCTATCAATCAAGCTCATTTGCCCGTGAAAAATGCAATTTGGTAGTTTCATTTTAAGCTCTTCTACAAAGGAAGTCATCGCTTTTTTATAATCCTTTTCACTGGATATTTCATAGTTATAAATAATCATTTGTTGAAGACCACTCGAGCAATCCAAAGAATAAGGAGTACTTTTTGCATTTTGGAGAGCTTTTTTTTCTAATTCTATCAGGGAGAAATCCTTTTTGGCTGTCCCTGCCACTCCCAATAGGCCCGTAATATATAATCGCAGACCAGTAACATCCTCCGTCCTTAAATAATCAGACTCAATATTGTCATTCTTGAACTTAATATTCTGATCTTTAATACTCTTCTTGTAAAACTCTTTAATCATGTACTACCTCGACTTCGTAGAAATGCAAACTCGCCTTGTAGAATTTCCAATTCGTACATATTTATCTCCCTTCCAAATGGCAGAAGAATGGTTTGTTTCACGCATAGGCTCTATATGAATTACCCATACAGACCTTCCGTGGACATGAATGATTTCTTCTCGAATATGGTCTGTGGACCATATTGATATTGCGTCATGATATGCCTCAATGTCTTTAGTAGAAGGCTTAAAGCCAGTAACATTACCATTGTCATCCACTCCAATTAAAAGATTCCCTCCATCTGTATTCAAAAATGCACAAATTGTTTTATATACCCCCTCACATGGCATTTGCTTGAATTCAATTCGCTTACTTTCACCATAATAAATTAATGATTGAAGTTGTTTACATTTCATTTTTATTCAACATATTTGTTTTTAAAGTGGTATGGTTACTATATTACTATTTTTTAAAGGAAAAGGCGACCTTATGTTAATACGCGAAGCACATATATACAATCCAATCAAGATGCAATATGATGAATTTGATATGCGCATTACAAACAATACAATTACAGATTTACAACCCTGGAAAAGTATGACCCCAACAGAAAACGAAGTTATTCTAGACTGGTCTGGAAAATACGTCTATCCAGGTTTAATTGATAGTCACTGTCACTTAATGGGAACAGGCGAAAAACATCTTTGCCCCTCCTTGCTAGATGTAACTTCTAAAGAAGCTTTGTATCAAATAATCAAGAATCACCTTGAATGTCAAGAGATTGGCCTGTTAAGAGGCTGGGACGAAGAAAAAGTAGGCCTTGTCCCAGATCGTTCTTTTTTAAACACAATTTCTGCTGTTCAACCCATTATTCTCATCAGAAAATGCGGTCACGTTGCTACCGTAAACTCTTCAGCGATTCATTACCTGAACCTATCGGAGCTAGATGGCATTGACAAAACATCCATACAAGAAGGAATGATATGTGAAACTGCCCTTATTGAAATGAGACAAAGACTGCCCCAAAATATAGAGAATGAAAAAAGATATCTCATTGAAGGTGCAAAACGCTTTCTTCAAAACGGGGTAACATCCGTTCATAGTGAAGACTGGGACCCCTATCGCATCCATCATTTTTTCCAAAATACAGAAATGCAGCTCCCTTGTAGGTTGTTTGAAAAAGTATCTATCCAGAATCTACAAGATTTGCAGTATTGGATTCAAAATCGAGCAAACATTCAAAACAATCCATCAAAAAGTTTTATTCACACAGGTCTGATGATAAAGATTTATATGGATGGTTCTATTTGTGGCAAAACGGCCCATATAAGTACATTCTATAAAAATACCCAACACAATGGTGTATGCTATCATTCGGTTGATACAGTCAGACAGATCATTCATCTAGCCAATCAAAATCATCTTCAAGTTTGTATCCATGTGATTGGAGATCAAGCACTAGAAAAGGTGTTGAATGCCTTTTCTGACAATTCGTTTTCATTTCTGCGCCACAGAATCATTCATGCTCAATTTGCATCACCAAGCCAGATACAAGAGATGAAAGAGAAACAATTGGAACTTAGTATACAACCATGCTTTTATAGTGCAGACCTGCCAACAGTACAGAAAATTCTTGATCCGTCCTATCTTGCGAGAAGAGGATATCCTTATCGACGCTATGATAAAGAAAACCTGTTGTTTTCTCTTTCTACAGATGCACCTGTCGAATCGGAAAATCCTTTTCAAAACATTGCGTATACGGAAGAATTCATGTCTCGAAAAAAAGCTTTTTATGCATATACTATAGCTGGAGCCCGTCAAATTTATCAAGAAAACTCCCTTGGAATGATGGCCAAAGGGTATATAGCAGACTTCTTTGTCCTAAACAGAGACCTTTTTCGCATTTCGAGAAAAGAGATAGCATTCACAATCCCGGAAAAAGTTTTTCTAGATGGCAAAGAAATGATAGGAGATTCATATGCAAATACAATATGATGTAATCGTAGTTGGTGCTGGTCATGCTGGCTGTGAGGCTGCTCTTGCTGCTTCTAGAATGGGATGTTGCACACTGTTACTCACCATTAATCTGGACACGATAGCATGGATGCCATGCAACCCTGCTATTGGTGGTAGTGGTAAGAGTCAGATTATCGCTGAAGTAGATGCTCTTGGTGGTGAAATAGCTCGAAATGCAGAACGAGCTTTATCACAGATTCGAGTACTAAATACTTCCAGAGGTTTGGCTTTGCGTTCAAAAAGAGTTCAATGCGACAAAGCTGCCTACAGCAAAAATATGAAAGTAGTAGTAGAGAAAGAACCCAACCTTCATCTATACCAAACCATTGTGAACGACTTGATAATAGATCACAATAAATGCATTGGTGTTATTGATATATACAAGGAAAAAATGTATGGGAAAACTGTAATATTAACAACAGGCACACACCTGGGAGGAAAAATACACGTAGGATGGGTATCCTATGATGCCGGTAGAGGAGGTGAGTTAAAGGGTGGTGATTTATCTGAAAACCTAAAAAGACTTGGTCTTGATGTTCGACGGTTTAATACAGGAACTACTCCTCGAATCGACAAAAAATCAATACAATACGACATGCTTCAAGAACAGCCAGGTGAGGAAATTCCCATTTCTCTTTCTTTCATTACGCCTAGAAAAATTTGGAAACCCCAGTTATCTTCCTATTTGGGTTGGACAAATGAAAAAACCATTGAAGTTACAAAAAAATATTTACAATACTCGCCTTCCAAGTCTGGCAATATGATTAAAACTGGTCCCAAATCCTGTCCTTCCATTGAAGAAAAAGTACAATGGTTCCCCAATAATGTACGACACTCTCTGTTTTTTGAGCAAGAAGGATACCATACTGACGAAGTTTATATAGCAGGGTTAAACATGAGTATATACCCGCATTGTCAATTGGAAATACTCCGTACAATTAAAGGATTGGAACAAGTACGCCTGTTTCGACCCGCTTATGCAATTGCCTATGATTGGGTCCACACTTCAGAGATAAACACGAGCTTGGAGACAAAACAAGTTAAGAATCTTTACTTAGCTGGTCAAATCAACGGTAGTACAGGATATGACGAAGCATCAGCCCAAGGCATTGTAGCAGGAATTAATGCAGCACTCTCAGTAAAAAACCAAGAGCCATTACTCCTAGAAAGAAATGATTCCTATATTGGAGTCATGCTAGATGACATGATTCACAAACCCTTAAATGAGCCATACCGGATTACTCCCTCTCATGTAGAATACCGGATGTTGAACCGAGAGGACAATGCAGACCAAAGAATGACCCCCATAGGCCGCAAGATTGGTCTTGTTACAGATGAACGATGGAGAATTTTTGAAGAAAAAATGAATTCGTTAGAAATTGGAAGAGAGTTACTCGTTCATAAGAAAATCACACCAAGTAAATCGATGATAACATTTTTAAAAGACAAATCTTTGCCAGAAATTCACCAAAGCTATTCTTATTTCGATTTGTTGAAGCGAACTGATTGGAATGAAAAAATGATTAGTCTTTTAGACGATACTTTCGCAGATCTTCCTCCAGATGTAAAAGAGGAATTAATGATTGAAAGTAAGTATGAGGGATACTTGATAAGAGAACGAAATGAGCGTAAGCAGATGGATAAATATGGCAATCATCCTCTGCCGCCAAATCTTGATTATTCAGACTTTGATATGTTGTCAAAAACATGTATTGCAGCATTGAACGAATACAAGCCGTCGACTATCAAAGATTTACATGATATACCCGGAGTGAAACCTTCTGATATGATTATCCTGATTTCTTTGCTAAAAAAGAAAAAAATCATTCCCTAGATAATCTTTGACAAAGAGGTTCTTCTTGATATGTTTCACGTGAAACATATCAAGAAGAACCCTCCTTTAGTTTTTTAATATCTGATTCTTCATGGATAATTTCTTTCATTTTCTTCAGTCCACTTTTAATTAATTTTGATACGTGGTATTGTTTTAAATGAAGTAACTCTGCAATTTCTTTGTTTGTTAACTCAAACTTATATCGTAAAACAATGCTCTTTTGTTCTTTTTCTGGTAATTTCATAAGAGCTCTATCAATTGAGTTTTGCTTAATTTTCTCATCAACAATGTCCCTCTTTTGGGGGATTGTGTCTCCGATTAAAATTTTCTCAGAACTTACTTTGATTGGTTCATCAATGGATACTGGAAATTTCGCATATGCTGCAACCATGGCATCTATAATTTGTTTTTCAGAATACTTAGACAATTCGGCAACTTCTTTAGTTGTAGGAGCGACACCATAGTCGTCAATATACAAATCGATGATTCTCATAACATCTTTATAAACTTCCAGATGCTTCCGAGTAATGCGTATAGTGTCAATGTTGTCTCGTAAAAAATGCTTAATTTCACCGTTCACAATAATGGTAGCGTACGTAACAAAAGAGGCCTCTCTATTTTCGTCATATCGCTCTGCTGCTTTTATAAGACCAATATTGCCAACTGAACGCAATTCTTCGAGAACAGTAGGGTGGTCGTCGCGATATTTTTTTAAAACATATTCAACAATCCACAAATGATCCGTTACTAGTTTATTTCGCTTTTCAATATCTTCTTTACCAGATCGTCCTTTTTTCCTATAAGGAACAATCTGTTGGTTTAATGTATCATGTGTTTTTTTATTTTCCATAGGCATTAACTTCTAGGATACTCCAATATAATTTCTCGCTCCGTTGCATTCCATTGTATGTCAATATCGAGGCTTTCTGCCACAAATCGAAGAGGTATCATAGTTCTTTCATTTTGAATAAAAGGTGTTACGTTTTCGTTGTCTGGGTCAATTTGAATGCTCTCCCCATTTTTGGTAGCGATTGGATTCATCAATTGTAGCTGAATTGTATTCTCCATAAAATCTAACACAATGGAACGCGCTGTTGGTTCCCATGTAACGGTTCCTCCAAAAGACTCAACGACACTTCGTATGGGCAAAAATGTTCTATTTTCACGAATAATAGGTGTGGTATTTCGACCAGGATCGATTTCAACAATTTTTCCATTAACCGTCATAAGAGGTTCGTTGATTTGCAACACAATTTGCCCAATAACAGTAAATGAATAAGGTTTTGACCATTGGGTGTTACCGGCAAAGGATTCTGCTCGAACTGTCCAATGATAAGTATTATACCGGGATAAAATATTTGCAGGAACAATAAACTGATCACCTGATATGTGATCTTTCTCATAAATAGTTTTTTGTGAAGAATCCATAACACGCAAAGAAAATGTGTAAGGGATTGTAACTTCCGTCGTTTCTGTCCATAAAAACGTGGGTCGAAGGGTGGTGATTCTTTCATTGTTTTTAGGACTCATGGGCATAGGCACATTAGGAAAGTGGACATTTCTAAAAAGTCCCTTCTGATCTGTACCTACAAAATAAGAATCACTAGTCAAATTTTTAATAATAGATCGCACTCGGAGACCTTGAAGTCCATGACCGAATTCTTCCCAAGGATCTTCCATAGTCTTTCTTCTATAGATGCCCGTTTCGGTACCGACTAAAAACTCTTCTTTGTTGGTGTCATTCGATGATAAACAATAGACAATATTAGATCCCAAGCCTTCGTTGCAAGCTCCCCAAGAATTTCCATTGTCAACCGAACAAAACACACCACTTCCAATGGTGGTACAAAACAAAGTGTTTGCATACAAGGGATGGTATACAACAGAAGTAATATGTCTGTTTTCAATTCCTTTGCCAGAAAAATACCACTCTTTTCCAGCATTTTTGGAAGAATACAAACCGGTTTCATCTGTAGAAACAAATATCTCATTTTCATTTTCTGGATTAATGGCTATATCTGTAATGTTTCCTATAGGATTTTCAAAAGATCCCAAAGAAAGCTTCGTCCAATCTCGTCCTGCATTATTTGTTTTGTAAACATTTCCGTTGGTACCACAGTATATTGTATCTGTATTTGTAGGAAGAGACTTTAAGGAGTAAATGTATTTGGTGAAAATGCTAGATGTTTGAAGAGATTCCCAAGAAAGTCCAGCATCATTACTTTTGTATATTCCTCCATTGAAAGTCCCAACAAGATATTCTGCATCGTTTATTCTTTCTATGCATAAAATATAAGGATTTTTTAAACCTTTGTTCGATGGTTTCCAGGACTTTCCATTATCAAAAGATCTATAAACCCCCCCTCCCCATGTTCCTAACAGAATTGTTTCTCCTTTTGAGTCTTGCTCAAAAGATCGAACATGAAGATTCGTAATATGTTCATTTAACGGTGTCCACTTTTTAGTAGTATCGTCTAATGTATGTATACCGCTACCATTCGTACCAACAATCCAAGTTTTGTTTTTTTCAAAATACAATCCAGTGGTAATATTAGCGTTCAAAAGATTGTCGCCCATTTTTTCCCAGCGAGAATCTTTTACATGGTATGTATGCAATCCACCATATGTACCGCAAAAAATACCTTGATCAGTTTGTTGTATAAAAGACACATATAGATTGGATAGATTTTCACTTTCGCTTTTCCACGTATGTCCTCCATCTTTGGAAATATAAACTCCTTTTTCTGGAGTCCCCGCATAAAGAATTTTCTCATTATCTCTGTCGATACTCAAAGAAATAATTTTGCCGTAAACTTTATCATTCTTTATTTCAATCCACTCAATACCATAATCATTTGACATAAAAAGGTGACCGTTGCCAGCTGATACAATAATTTGGCTCTGTTTGCTAGGATTCACAGCAACAGTATACACGGGAACTGTAATTGTGGAATCAAGGATCCAGGTTATTCCTTGATCAAATGACTTGTATAGTCCGCGGTTTGTACTTAGTAGCAATACGTCGTTATCTCGAGAAGATGCAACGCTCATCTGCTTAGCTCGTATTCTCTCATTCGATAAGTGAGTGGATACTTTTTTCCAATCCTCTGACGGTGATTTCACATAAAGAAATTGATCTGTTCCACAAAACACAGTATCATCCCATTCCAAAACAAAATAGACATAATCAGGAAGAATCTCATTTTCGACAGGGTCCCAATGATCAGTTCCTATGGTATAGATACCGTCTCCCATAGTTGAACAATAGAGTTGATTGTTAGATCCTTGTGATATTGAGCTGATAACTCCACCATAAACAGGTATTTTAATCCAACGATAATTCTTTTCGAGTCCGCTTGTATTAGTTGTGATAAGGGCTAACAAAAGTAAAAGGATAACAGTTATAGATGTAATTTTTTTCATTGGTTTTCTCCTTTGTACAAACTTCTCTATATGCAATATGTAACTATAGCTAAAATATATAAGCAATATAAAAATCGACCAACGTAGTAATAAGAAAAAAATAGATGCGAAAATTCTAATTTACATTTTTTTGAAACGCAACGTTCAGATCCTTCGCGGCTTTTGCATCGTCTGTTCTACGTATGGGAGTATGTACAGGAGCATTTTTCAAAAGTTCTGGATTCTCTTTTGATTCCTTTACAATGATCTTCATTACTTCGATAAACCGGTCCATTTCTTCCTTTGTTTCTGTTTCGGTTGGCTCAATCATTAATGCTTCTGGAATAATAAGTGGAAAATAATTTGTAGGAGGGTGAAAACCATAATCCATTAGACGTTTTGAGATATCTAAAGCAGTGATTCCATTTTCTAGTTTGGATGCTGACAGTACACACTCATGCATGCATGGAGCGGATATTGGAGAATGAATATATTGTTTTAACATAGCTTTGATATAGTTTGCATTCAGCACAGCATTTTCTGCGACTTCGTGAATATGTTCTTCTCCGAGTGTTAGGATATAGGCATAAGCCTTCACTAAAACGGTAAAGCTTGTATCGGTTAAACGTATGCGACCAATAGATTGTTCCATTCTGCTTACTCGATACAACTTCTCTTCAATATCCATATCTGTAGTTTCTACTTGGTCATCTTCTATGCCAACCAATGGTTCTGGCAGATAAGGAATAAGATGGTCCTTAACTCCTACAGGTCCGGCACCAGGGCCACCACCACCATGTGGCGTAGAAAAAGTTTTGTGGATATTGAGATGAACAATGTCAAATCCCATATCGCCGGGTCTAGCGAGTCCAAGGATTGCATTCAAATTAGCACCATCATAATACAATAAGCTACCATTCTCGTGTAGAAGAGCTGCAATTTCTTTGATATTGGACTCAAACATACCCGTTGTATTGGGATTTGTTAGCATAATTCCTGCGACGTTTTCGTTGAGTTTACTACGAAGCGAGTCTAAGTCGACTTCGCCCGTATCAGTTGATTTGATTTCCTCAACAGTGAATCCAGCCGCAACTGCAGAGGCAGGGTTTGTACCATGTGCTGATTCGGGAATTAAAATGACGGTTCGGGTATCCAATTCGCCTTTGTCTTCAAAATATTTCCGAATTAGCAAGATCCCAACTAATTCGCCGTGTGCACCTGCTGCTGGTGCCAACGTAAATGTATCCATACCTGTGATTTCACAAAGCATATCTTCGAGGTCGAACAAAAGAAAAAGATTTCCTGAGACAGTATTATCGGCTTGCAATGGATGGGTCTTTTGAAAGCCGTCAAATTGGGCAATGAGTTCGTTCATTTTAGGGTTGTATTTCATCGTACAGCTACCAAGGGGGTACATACCGTTTTCAACACCATAATTTAGCATGGAAAGATTATAAAAATGTCTTGCTACTTCAGTTTCTGAAACATTCGGTAGAAACAGCTCATCACGAAGCCATTTTTTGGGTAAAGATTCTTCCACATAATCATGTACAATTTCTGTATAAGGAAGTTTGTAACAAGCCTTTTCTTCGTGGGATGTCTCGTAAAGTAATTTTATGTCTTTTTTGATCATTTTAATACCTCTTTCAATGCATCTCTCAAAGTATCTATTTCAGCCTTAGAGTTCATTTCGGTAAAGGAAAGAATGACAGAATTTTTGAGATATGAAAAATAATCATCGAAACTGTTTTTGGAAATCAGGATGTCTCTTTGCAATAATGCATCTCTCACAATATCAACTGGCTTGTTGAATTGAACAAGAAATTCATTGAAAAAGGGTTTTTTGTAGGGGATGGTAATGCCGTCTATATCATTTAATTCTTGGAACGCATAGTGTGCATGATTGAAATTTCGTTTGGCTAAATCTCGTAAACCTTTTTCCCCTACAGTAGCTAAAAACACAGTTGCCTGCAGTGCACACAGTGCATTGTTAGTGCAAATATTAGACGTAGCCTTATTTCTACGAATATCTTGCTCTCTAGCACGTAGCGTCATAACATAACAGGATTTTCCATCAAGGTCTACAGTTTTTCCGATAATTCTACCTGGCATTTTTCGAATATATTTAGAAGATGCACACATATATCCAAGGCCTGGTCCACCAAATTGGGGGTACATACCAAAGGACTGTGCTTCTCCGCATACAACATCGAAATCAAAAGCTCCGGGTGGCGTCAGAAGACCTAAAGAAAATGATTCTAGTACAACAGCTATAGAGGGTATTTTCTTGTCTTTGAGAATAGAAGAAATTTCTTCGAGATCTTCAATAATTCCAAAAGTATTAGGAGATTGAACGATAAAGCATCCTACATCATCGTCTAACAATGTGGTTAGCTTTTGATGATGAATGCTTCCTTCATCAGATGGTACTTCAACAATTTTTATATGGCGGGGAGAAGCATAGGTGTAGAGGACTTTTTTTAAGTAGGGGTGAAGTAAGGAGCTAATCAGGGCAGTTTTTTTTCGACTGGCATTTAGCACCATGATCATAGCTTCAGCAGCAGCAGATGCCCCGTCATACATGGATGCATTGGACGCATCCATTTGTGTCAAATGAACCATATAGGATTGAAATTCATATATTGCCTGAAGAGTTCCTTGACTTAACTCAGGTTGATATGGTGTATACGCAGTATAAAAAGAAGGCAAAGAAGCCGTAGTTCGCACAATAGCGGGTACATAGTGATGCCAAGCAATCTCCCCAATGAAACAGGAGGCTTCATCGAAAGATACATTCTGTTTTGATAACTCCGACAAAAATTGGGTTACATCCTGCTCTGACATAGCCTCACCAATGCCAGGAGGTTCTTGCAAAATGTAATCTGTGGGGATGGATTGAAACAAGTCGTCTATGCTCTGTATTCCTATAGATTCCATCATTTCTTTTTTTTCTTTCGACGTCGTTGGGATAAATCTCATGATTACCTCGATATCTTATAGCTATATAAATTTCTTACAACACATTATTCTTCTTTTGATGCATTGTACTCTTCGGCGGTCATTAATCCATCAATTTCTTCCTCGGAAGTAAGTTGAATTTTGCATATCCAGCCACCGTCATATGGCTCTTTGTTGATAATAGAGGATTCTTCTTCAACATCGGAGTTAAAAGAGATAACTTTCCCAGATACTGGAGAATATATGTCTGAAGCAGATTTAACGGATTCAACAGTCGTAAGCACGTCTTCTTTCTTTATGTCTTGGTCCTCATCGCAGGGCTCAACATAAACAATATCTCCAAGATGTTCTTGTGCATAATCAGTTAATCCTATAGTGGCAATGCCATCTTCGACTTTTACCCATTCATCAGTGGCAGTGTAAAACAAATTTTCACGTACTTTACTCATAACATTCCTCCATTGGTTTTGAATGCATTATACATCACTTACACATAAAAAAACAACTTTTTTGTATTCATTGTAAAAACTCTTTTCTATCATTATATTTTTCCTGTTTTATTCAAGAATGGTGTTGTTATTTTTTGGCTTGTCTTTTTTTTGCTTTCGATATTTTTAATGGTTGCATATAATAAGAGAAACCCAATGCAGAGAATGGAGAATAAGATGTTACAACGTACGGTATACAAATGGATTAGCTTTTTTTTAACTTTTTTATTATTGTTCTCATCCTCTTACAAATCAACAAAATGCATCGAAGAATCTTCTAGTAGCATCTCTCGTACTATTCTGTCCAAAACAACAATGTATACAATTTCTATACAACCCATGGATATTCAATACCATAACAACAATGGGAAAATAGAACTCAATCTTGATGGATATTCTCCGTTGACTATCCCAGAACAACCAACACTTTTATTTACAACAATTCCCCAACAAGTGTCGCACAATGTTACTATTTATATCGAGAATCTAATCTGGAGTCCATTACTACATAGCGATGGTTCCTTTCTATCTAGTAACGAAATAAAGGAATCTCCCAAAATGTATGCAACAGATGGCTCAGGAAGATCCAGACCAGGTGTTTTACCTGGAAATATTGTAGACTTTGTCATAACCGGGTCTTCCTTTCATCCGTCGTGCAATATTCTGTTTTACCCGTTACAAATTCGTTCTGGCAGAGTATTCTATGTTAAAGAATGCTCCTTTCTAGTTGTTCCAAACACGGATGAACCATTGCGAGCAATGTCAGCGGTCACAAACAAAGAAATCATCATATGTCCTGATAGTTGGATTACAAGTGCGAGGAGGTTGCAAGACCTACACCATCAATGGGGGATTGACAGCTACATAACCCCGTTGTCTGCAATAAAAAATTTTGAAACTAAGAAGGATTGGGAATCAAGAAACATTGGAAAATTTCGAGATATAAGTAACATCGATAAAAGTAGGTGGGGATTTTTGGAAAACTGGGACCAGGAACTCTCCTGGAAGATTCAATCTTTTCTACAATACAGGCTGGAACAAGACCCTCATAAATTTGTAACTATTATAGGCGACAGCTCCATTGTTCCAGCTTCAGTATATGTTACTGCTGGAACAATGGAGTGGGATCTCACAAACGATTTTTACAATGAAATCATTCCCTCTGATTTTTTTTATATGTCACCCAATGGAGGTAACAAAGTATTGCTAATTGAAAGTTCCCTGGGGAGAATCCCTGTAAGATCTGTCGAAGAGCTAGACCATTACGTTGAAAAAGTGGCGTGTTGGAAAGAGAATCTTGATATTGAATGGTTTTCAAAAATGACATTCATGGGCGGGGACTTGTTTCACTATCATTATATAGGAGAATTGCTAAGTCAATACATTATTAATGCTCTTCCTGAGGAAGAGTTTCAATTGTCAAAACTGTATGCTACCGAAGGAAACTGTAATGAAGAAAAAGCTACTGCTCTTTTCCAAGAAGGTCAGGTTGGTTTTGCCAATATTTGTGCTCATGGATCGGGAAGTGAAGTACGATTAGAACCGGGGTTCTTCGACGTACGAGATAGTATGCACTTAGAAAACGAAGAAAAGCTTCCTATTGTATTTAGTTATTCATGCATGAATGGTTCCTTTGACACAAGAGATTCGGGAATACAGTATGAATCGGATCCTGTATTTGGTCATCCTACCTCTTTTGGTCAATCATTGCTTTTTTCACAAGCGGGGGCCATTGCCTTTGTAGGAGGAGCACGTGTAAATTACTCAAGCTTTGCTGTCAATAAAAAAAACAATGGTGAAGTAGTGTATTCAAACCCACAACAAATGGATGCAATGTGCTCTCATTTTTTTGCAAACATTGCCTCTTCAGATTCTCTAGGTGAACTCTGTAACAAAACATTAACCCGGTACATAGAAGAAAACTACGTATATGATTTTTCTCTTCACAGCTTTGCAGGTTTTACTTTGTTAGGAGACCCTACGCTAGAAATTCTTCATCAATCCGTATCTCAAGAAGGTCCAAGGCCTGCTATGGAAGCGCGCATTAAATCATTCATTGCAAAGGATAACGGCGCATTGGTTCCAACTGTTTTTTTAGACGATAAGAGTCCTTTAGAAATTGAGATTGACCACTGTACTAAGATTCATGTATTTGAATACAATGACCCCAAAAATATTATTTTTTCGGAAACGGTTAGAGAGAAGACAAAAGTACTGATTGAAAGAACTCTTCCGTATATGGTAGGAATTCGTTGTTCTGATGAGACGGGCAAAGAACTTCGATTTCTGTTACTTGTAACCCCTCCCCATAATATTTCATTGCAGTATCCCTTTACGCGCATCCAAAATGTATATCCAGGAGAAACGTTACCGTACTTCTACTCTCTATCCAACAATGGTTATGAAGTGGTCGAGTTTATTGAGTCCTCCATTACTGTACTAGATGAAACGGGCATTACGGTGTTTACGGATACAACTATAAAAAAACAATTCCAACTGCAAGGGTATTCTTTGCATCATTTTCACATCCCCATTCCAAGCAAAAAAGGGGAATATGTTCTTAGACATACAGTTAAAGGTTTTATGTCAGACCCCTTAAAAAACCCTCATGAAAAACCTATTTTTCTTTTCACTGAACCGGATTGGAGTATGGATGCAAATGTGGAAAAAGAGTATTTTCGTATTGGCCTTCCAGTCAACATATCGTATGTTGATAAGTTGAATCAATCCATCCCCATAAACCATGTAAACAGGGAAGTAAACCAATTAAAACATCCTTCTTTCCAGAACACAACCCTCGAATTTTGTAGCATCCCCAGCCATTACGTGGAAGACTATCGCATGGATGGAATGATACTGTTTGATAACTATTGGTTTGGCTACTCATACAAAAGTTTTTCACCTTTGGTAGACTATCTTGAAACGTTCTCAGAACAAAATGGTATTGTAATAGGATTCGCTCCTAGTACATATAAACAAAATTTGAACCAAATGCTGATTCAATTTTTTGGAATAGCATCGAACAGGTTCTCTTTAACGAACTACAGTAGGCACTTAGAGCCAATAATGAAAGCCTCGGAGGGGAATGTTCTACTACAAAAAGAAGCCTATTTCATACCTTCACGAGCTAACTGGGAACCTTTTCACACCTTGGTATGGAAGGATGTGCCATTGAAGTCCACTGCTACGTTACTTGGATCATCACTGGATCAGAGAATAGGTTTTATTCAAAACGAACAAAATCGTTTTTTTGTGTCGTGCGGTTTTCTTTCATTAGATCCATTGCAATACCAAGATGATGTACTTGCATTGATACTAGACTTAGTAGGTTCAAAATCGGATAACAATGTTGATGAACCTACCATTGAAACAAAATAAATGCTATCATGTGTATAGTGTGTTTTAATGAATAAGAGTTTCTTGTTGAGGACGTGATGACAACTATCAGTAGTGGCTTATTATTAACATTTTTTGGATATCTTTTTGGTTCAATCCCATCAGCGCTTATCATTGGTAGATTAAAAACAGGAAAGGATATTCGAGACAATGAGTATCAAAATATGGGGGCCAACAATGTTTACCATTCTGTCGGTAAAATCTGGGGTATTTTTACTTTCGTTTGTGACTTTCTTAAAGGCTATATCCCTACATCAATAGGGTATTTTTTGTACGTCAATGAATTGCTGCACGGCGGATGGTTTTTAGGAATAGCAGGTTCTACAATCTGTGGTCATAATTGGCCTGTTTTTGCAGGCTTTCGAGGTGGAAAAGGAGCCTCTACCGCAGCGGGTGTTTCGTTTGCCATCTTTCCTTTCATTAGCTTGTTGTTAATTCCTCTTCTAGTTCTAATGAACACGATAACAAAGAATATTTCCTTTGCAGCTGGCATTTGTTTCTTGCTTATACCTCTTTTTGTGTTCTCAAAAAACCACGGGATATATGAAGGTTATGCTAGCATATTGGTACCCTTACTCATTCTACCTAAAATCATCCCATTGTTTATCAAAATGATTCGTACAAGCAAGCTGAATCCAAAGAAAATGTGGTACATTGTGGTGTATGGCTTTAAAAGAGCAGCAGAATATTCCGCCAGAAAATCGTCCCTTTTTTCTACTAAGATTAAGAATAGTAGCAAAGACATCTTCACGAAGTCTACTTCTCTTAAAAATTCGTTTTTTTCAGTCCAGAAAAAAAAGTCGGACAGAAAGAAAGGTCAAGATGATTGTAAGAAATAAAACCTCTGTAACGGTAAAAGTATGGATTTTGATTGCTATTTTCTTCATGACATCGCTTCCGCTGTCTTCATATGCAGATACGAATCGAAGCTGGTATACTATTGGTCATGGTCCTATAGAGGGGGAACTGGGATATCCAATAAGAATATGCAGAGATCGATCTTCCAATCTATTGGTTTTAGATGGACTAAAATCCTGCATTAGTAAATACGATACAACAAAGAAGTACATCAACTCCTTTCCCGTATATCTTCCAAATGCAAACTATTATGCCGAAGTTGAATTGCACGCTTCTTTGGATCAGGAAATCTATCTTCGGGTAGACAACTACCTTTACAGATATTCTAGCGAAGGCACCCTTCTTCAAACTTGCCAACTGAATACAATCAAGGGTTTTATTGGAGCCGTTGGCAATCGTATTGTGCCAATAGAATCACAGAAAATTGTTTTCAAGGAACAATCTAGTGGAACCGTATGGATGGGCTCCACCAAGGATGACGATTACATTGCTAGAAAACTCACTGATGAGAATGGTAGTCCAGTCGTTGCAATTGATATAGCACTATCCAAAAACGCCATTTACGTCCTTCATGCCCCCTATGGAGATCTTCGTAATTCACATGCAAGCATCTATCAATTCACACTATCTGGCACGTATACAAAACATGTTGAATTAACCACACTATCTTATTTTCCCACTCACATTTCATGCCTTCCAGAGGGTGATATTGCTCTGTTTAGCAGTCCCTCCTATTATTATATTTTGCAACCAGATTCGTTTTCTATTCGTAGCGAGGGAGACTACATATATACATCGCCTACCAATATGGAAAACAATCCTGATTTTTGCATTTTCTCGCAACAAGAAATCCTAGTATGTCAACCAAAAACAGGAATAGAATTGGTTGGAAATGGATCGTCCTCTGTTTTTATTCCAATATGTTCCTCAGACACAATGTCTCCGTATCGGATAACGGGAGATAAAATTAATATCTTTTCTTTCCATCTGTTATCCAACGTAATAAGCTATTACCACAACGATTCCTTAAAAAATTCAGTGTCGCTTGGACAAATTCTTTCTCTTGCTAATGTTTCAGATTTCAGCACGGACGTTCAATTGTTTATGGATAAAGATGATTCCCTCTTCATTGTTATCAAAGGCATACAGCTGAACATCATTCATTACAGTATTGGCAAAAACAAGGCATCGGTCATTCCCACTCCCCCTTACATTCCTCCCAAATCAAGTATCTACTTCAGATCTTCTGATCAGACATTCTTTGTTTTGTCTTGGTTTGATGGTCTACTGTATTCTTTTGATAAAAACGGCAAAAATGTTACAAAGCTTGAGGTTAGCTCCTTGAAAAGTCAACCATCATTTGCAAGTCAAAGCTCAATTTGTGTAGATGAATCAGGATTTTTGTACATCTTACTTCCAACCTTTAGGAAAGTGCGTGTGGTAGATTCGAAAGGGTATCTAGTAGCAGAATTTGCCTTGCCCATGGAAGGGCTTTACTCTGACATACACCTTGCTGGCTCTATTCTATCCATTCTCAATACGACCAATGGTACTATCTATTTTTGCACCAAGCGTGGAGAAGAATTGTTTTCAGCTGGGAAAAACGGGGCTGTCCTTTACCCATCAACCATAGATGGATACCAAGACAAACAAGGTCTTTTTAATTATCCTGGAGACATATGGGGAACCAAAGAATATGTCTATATTGCAGATACCGGTAATTCTCGTATTCAAATCCTGTCTTTAGACAATGCCCCTGCGCAACCAAAAGAAAGAACAACTATTGTTTTGCAGATTGGCTCTAAGTCAGCATATATTGACAATGAAAGAGTAGAGCTAGACGAAGCTCCCTTTACAGAAAATGGAAGAACCTTAGTCCCCTTCCGATTTATTGGGGAAGCTTTAAAAGCCGAAATCTTATGGGATAGCAACCTGAAAAAAGCATCTTATATTTTAGATGGGAATAGAGTCGATGTGATACTTGGCAGCAATACGGCATATGTAAACGACGAACCCGTAACACTGGACGTTCCACCGATGATTAAAAATGGTAGAACCTTTGTGCCAATTCGTTTTGTCACAGAAGCGCTTGGGGCATCAGTCATATGGGAAGCCAATACAAAGAAGATATATATAACCTACCCGGGACAATAACTCACAAAACTATTTTTTATAGGATCGGATTGTTCCGTGCTCAGCTATTAAGGACAAACTGGGCACCGTGAGCTTAGGGTGAGTGTTTTTTTGTACAATTCCAATCTTGGCATGATCGATGTTCTTTGAATCCAAAAGCGTGTGTACGGCTTCGTAGTCACTTTGTGAAATAATCGCCACAAAACCAAGTCCCATATTAAAATCTTTATACATTTCTTCAGGTGGAATTGTACCGGTTTTTTGAATCGTGTGAAAAATGGAAGGAACCGGCAAGGGGTTGTCAACTATGTACTCTACTGAAGAATCAAGGCGGAGAATATTTAACAAGCCATCTCCCGTAATGTTAGCAAATCCTTTGACTGTAAAATGTTGCAAAAGCAACATGGCAGTTTCCACATAAATCGTTGTCGGGGTTAAGAGTTCCATAAGAAGGTTGGTAGAAGGGTGACTAGAAGTGTCTAGTAGAACTTTTCTGGCCAAGGTAAATCCATTGCTATGCAAACCACTACTAGGAAAGCCAATCATAACATCCCCTGTTGCAATATTCTTCCCTGTAATGATTCTATCCTTTTGTACGGTTCCTATGGCTGTTCCAACTATGTCAAAAGCATTTTTTGATGAATGTAGCAAATCCTTCACTTGTGCGATTTCACCACCAGGAATAGAAATCCTAGCTTGCTTGCACCCCTCGTGGAGCCCAAAAGCGATCTGTTCTATCATAGTAGTGTCATACTCTGCCACTGCAATATAATCCAAGAAGCTAATAGGTTCAGCACCAACACAAATTAAATCATTAACATTCATGGCTACACAGTCGATGCCAATCGTGTCATATTTCTGGAGCTGTTCAGCAATCAATAGTTTTGTTCCAACACCATCGGTAGAAACAGCAAGACCGAGATCATTTCCAATATGGATAATATTCGCAAAAAAACCAATGGGTAGAAGTACATGCCCAGGTTCTCCGGGGCTGCGAAATGCAAAGGTTTTGTCTACCCAGTGTAACAACCCTTTCATGGAAGTGCCATCAGCAAGTGTTTGTACGCCAGCTTCTTTGTAAAAGTCTTTCATTTTGTGCTCCTCTGTAATAGTTCATGTCGATATTATATAATTTCTTTCTTTCGTGGTAAAATGAATATCAAAACTTTACATTACACGGAGAAGGATATGCCTAGCGAAGATTTATTTAACTCTATATCGGCTCAATATGATGATTGGTACAAAACACCTCTAGGAGAATTTGTTGATGCTTTAGAACAACGATTAATCTTGAAACACTGTGGTAACTTAATGGGCAAACGAGTTCTGGATATTGGTTGCGGAACGGGACTATACAGCATCCGTTTTGCAAACAAAGGTGCTCATGTTTCTGCCGTTGACCCTTCCAAGAAAATGTTGGAGGTAGCAGAAGAAAAAACAAATCAGTCTATTGTTCCTATACACTTTATAACTTCTGAGGCTGAAAATCTTCCTTTTCAAGATCATAGTTTTGACCTTGTTGCAGCGATTAGTTCCCTTGAGTTTGTTTCTGATATTGACCAGTCATTAAGCGAGATACATCGTGTATTAAAACCAGGAGGAAGGGTAGTTTTTGGTGTACTAAATCAAGAATCTCTCTGGATTCAATCTCTGATGAATCAACCAAACTTTGACAACACTATCTATAAACAAGCCACCTTTTTTACATACCAATCGTTAAAAAACCTCTTTAATCGGTTTGACACCTTTTCAACACCCAGTATTGAATCAGCTGTTTTTGTGAACTATCATCCATCGCTCTTTTTGGAACCGGAAGCCCCTACTCTTGAATTGTTTAGAAAACTCATAAAACCCCTTAAGGGAGCATTTTTGGTTGGTTCAGCAAGAAAAGAACAGTAACTTTCGTTTGATTTTCACCTGTACTTTACTATACTACTTTTCTTGCCTATATTTTTTTGATTTTACGTATTAAAGGAGATATTGATGAACGTTCCGAAAAAGAAAAGAACTACGCGGAGAAACAAGCATCGTAGAGCAATGCAAAAAATGACTCCCGTTCAATTAACAAAATGTCCTACTTGCAACAAGGCCGTACTTCCTCATAATGTCTGCAAGTATTGCGGACACTATGGCACCGAAAGTATCATTGCTATAAAAGAAAAATCTGAGAAACCGGCAACAGCTTGATTCGTATAGCACTAGATGCTCTTGGTGGTGATCTAGGCTATACAACCAGACTTCATGGTGCACTAGACGCCATTAAAAGCAACAACAACATACATGTTACGGTTACGGGTGATCACGATGTGATTGAAAAAGCTCTTAAAAAAGAGTGTTTTCTTCCTTATCGTGATCATTTTTCTATTGTTCATGCTCCAGAAAATTTTCCCATGGACGAAACCCCTTCAAAAATTCTTCGGTTGGGGAAATCAACGTCGTTATATCAGGCTATTCAATTGGTTAAAAATCACACCTGCGATGCTATTGTAAGCGCTGGTAACACGGGAGCTCAAATGGCAGCCTCCGTTTTTTTATTAGGAAGAATTAAAGATATTTCCCGTCCCGGGATTGCTATTCCTTTTCCTACTAAAAAGGGGGTTAGCACATTAATTGATGCAGGAGCCCACTTAGATAGCAAACCACAAAACCTTCTTGATTACGCCATCATGGGTTCAATTTATCATTCTTTGATGTTTTCATATCCCAACCCCAAAGTTGCCATCATCAACAACGGAAGTGAATCCTCGAAAGGAAACAACCTTACAAAAGCTGCTTATACTTTACTGTCGGATCATCTTCCCGATTCGTTCCAGGGTTTTATGGAGGGAAGAGATTTATTTAGCGGCAATATACAAGTAATGGTTTGTGACGGTTTTGTTGGGAATGTTGTTTTAAAAACCGTTGAGGGGTCGATGCAGTTCATAAAAGAATTCTTCAAAGAAGAAATTCGCTCTTCTTTGAAACACAAAATAGGCGGTTTGCTACTTAAAGACAGCTTCTCTACCTTAAAACAAAAACTTGATTACCGTGAATACGGTGGATCTCCTTTATTGGGTATAAAAGATATTTCAGTTATTTGTCATGGCTCTTCGGATGAAGTTGCAATAAAGAATGCAATAGTACAGTCTGCTACCCTGCGCGAGCTAAACTTTATTCAAAAGTTACATCCTATTTCGTAGCATAAACTTCCTAGAAATGGGTATACTAGTAGTAGTATCTTGAAAAATGTATATGGGGGTGTAATGGTTTCGACAGTAGGATTGCACTATGTCGGCAAGCCGGAGATGATACTTGGCTCCGTTAAAAATGTATCAAAACAATATTTGCCAATAATTCACATTACGCAAACAATTACGCCGTAGCTTAGTCTGCGACTCAGTTTTTAACTCTCCCTTTTCGGGGTTTTAAACTGCAAACAGAAAAGGGGCTACCCTACCTTCTTCTGAAGAAAGATGGGTAGCTAAAAAAATTCTTCAGATCTCTATTGATTGGTTCCTTGTTCCCAACAATAGAGTATAAAACAAGGGAAGCTTGTAACTCCGGTATACTGTTGTTCTATTTGGACACGGGTTCGACTCCCGTCACCTCCACCATTTCTATTTTCAACTTGTACTCGTATCAGACCGATACTAAAACTTGATTTTATCACTCTATCATCCTATCTTAAACCTTGTTAAACTTGCAATAGAAGGTTTATACCTGTCTGGGTTATCGTCCGGTTTGTTCCTACATAAAAGCCGTTTGGACGGCCCACAAAAGAGGGTGAAATCATAGCAAACAATCTACAAAAATCGCCACAGTTAGCGAATCAATATAGGGGGGTAAAGTATGGAAAGAATGAATGGTAACACATTGGATATTGTTGCTGAAAATGTTTGCAAACTTAAAAAACTTTTCCCAGAAGCATTTACTGAAGGCAAGATTGACTTTGGTGTGTTAAAATTACCGGTCAGATAGATTGTGAAGGACGAAATATCTCGAATAATCCCGAAACCAGTGGTCGCTATCATACCGATTGGT
The DNA here is from genome assembly GCA_964493625.1 of uncultured Caldisericota bacterium. Classification (GTDB taxonomy): domain Bacteria; phylum Caldisericota; class Caldisericia; order UBA6126; family UBA6126; genus JAGLCW01. The sequence goes on along the minus strand of CAZBOU010000002.1, from coordinate 127,717 downwards.
TAAATATGATGTACCCTCGTTTAAAGTTGGCAAGGAATCTACTAAAAGAGGATGGGGTAATATTCATTTCAATTGACGACAACGAAGTTTCCAACCTTCGAAAAATCTGTGACGAGATATTCGGTGAGGAAAATTTTGTTGCAATTTTCCCGTGGAGATCCAGAACGGCCAAAGCCGATGTTCCATTTGGGGTGTCTTGTGATGTTGAGTGGGTTGTTTGTTATGGAAAGCCAAATTTTGTAGCAGGACGCATTGGAGAGCGCAGATACTTTAAGTCTGATGATTTTTCTGATCGTTGGAGGTTGCAGGATTTAACAAAGAATACAACAAAAGCAGAGAGACCAAATTCCTTTTTTACAATGATCAACTCTAAAAATGGTGAGAAGTTTCCAGCAAATGAGACAAGAACACGGTGTGTAACAGAAGACACTTTTCCTTACTATTATGAAAATGGGAAAATCGTATTTCCTGGAGATTATGATTTCCTCAACATAAAATGTCCGGCTTTTAGGGTCTTTGAAAGGGAAGACCGTGAAAAGGCATTAAAGAAATACGGCACAGAAGAGGTGCGCATGGCTATCTCTTCATATTTGCCCGAAAAAGAAGTTTGCAGGACAGAGCATGGCTCTAAAGAGATTCGTGTTCTATTCAGTTCACAAGTTTTCTCTTATCCAAAACCAACAGGACTCATTAAATTTTTCATTGAGAACATAAGTGACCCAGATGCAGTTATTATGAATTTTTTTGCTGGTTCTGGAACAACCGCTGATGCGATGATGCAACAGAATACTCACGATAACGGTAATCGTAAATTTCTGCTTGTTCAGCTCCCCGAAGTAATTGATCCAACAAAGAAAGAACAGCAAACAGCAGCTCAATATTGCAATCAAAGTAAACTGCCACTAAAAATTACAGAGCTAACAAAAGCAAGAATTTCGCTTGCAGCTGTAAAAATCAAAGAAGAAAATCCCGATTACAATGGTGACCTTGGCTTCAAGGTATTCAAACTTGACTCCACTAATATCAAGCCATGGAAAGTGGACTTTGATTTAGACGAAGAGAAGCTTGAAGCGTTTGTAGAAAACATCAAAGCTGACCGTTGTGAGGAAGATGTTCTTTACGAGGTTCTTCTAAAGTACGGACTTGATCTTACTCTACCCATTGCAGAGCACACCATTGACGGGCAAAAGGTATTCGATATCGGGTTGGGATCGCTTATTGTCTGTCTGTCGGACACTATTTCCCTTGAGGTGGTCGAAGGCAACGCGAAACTGAAGGATGAGCTCAATCCGGAAATCATGCGCGTGGTATTCAAAGACTCAGGATTCAAAGATGATGTGGTTAAGACCAATGCGGTTCAGATTCTTAAACAGGCTGGCATTGTCGATATAAGGAGCTTGTAATGGGAAAGAAACCACGAATGGGCACGAATAAACACGGGTTGGGTGGAATCACAGAACACACGGAAAACACGGAAGTGGGTTTTGGTGGATTGGTTAGCGATATTCGGGAAATAATATCTCAGGCCCGTTCGCTTACACGAAGGAGTGTTAATGCTCTACAGGTTGTTTCCAATTATCTGATCGGAAAGCGGATTGTCCTTGAGGAACAAGGGGGGTCACGAACGAGCGGATTATGGGAAAGCAACCATAAAGGAGCTATCAGCAGAACTAACTAAAGAGTTTGGACGGGGGTACTCTCGCAGTAATCTTGAATATATGCGAAAGTTCTATTTGAGCTATGCACCATCTATAGAGGGAAAATCCCAAACACTGTCTGGGATTTCTTATAACCGACAAATTTGCCAGACAGCGTCTGACCAATCTTCATTGGAGAAATCCCAAGCAATGTCTGGGAAATTGAATGTAAAACAAATTGTGCAAACACTGTCTGCAGAATTGCCTTTGAGCTGGTCACATTATTTGTTTCTGATGGGTATATCGAATCTGGATGAACGGAAATTCTACGAGATAGAGTCTGCCAGTGAGGGCTGGTCGCTGCGTGAACTCAAGCGGCAATTTAATTCCAGTCTCTACGAACGACTGGCTTTGAGCAAAGATAAGGCTGGAGTCAAAAAGCTTTCTGAACAGGGACAACTGATCGAAAAGCATACTGATGCGATCAAAGACCCGCTGGTATTGGAGTTTCTCGGTTTTGAAGAGCATCACCGCTATTCTGAGACAGAACTGGAAACTGCCATCATCAATGAGCTGGAACACTTTCTTCTTGAACTAAGTAAGGGTTTTTTGTTTGAAGCTCGTCAGAAGCGGTTCACCTTCGATGAAGACCATTTCTTTGTGGATCTGGTTTTCTACAACCGCCTGCTTCGCTGTTATGTGATCATCGACCTGAAAATTGGAGAACTGAAACATCAGGATCTTGGCCAGATGCAGATGTATGTCAACTACTTCGACCGTCATGTGAAACTGGAGGATGAAAAACCAACTGTCAGCATTCTGCTTTGCCATTCAAAGGATGACCGCTTAGTTGAACTAACCTTGCCAAAGGATGCCAATATTCACGCTTCCGCCTATCAGCTCTATTTGCCTGATAAAGCTGCCCTTAAAAAACAATTAGAAGAAGCGCAGGCTGAATGGGAAGCAACGCACGAGTATTCCTCAGCTGTAAAAAAGAAGATGACGAATGAAAATCAAATTTGATCCGAATCTGGACTTCCAAAAACAGGCCATAGAGTCCGTTGTCGGGGTGTTTGAGGGACAGGAAATTTGCCAAACCAATTTTACTGTGGCTCCGCTAAAATCCTGGGAGGAAGAGACTCTTTTTTCCGGACAGGAACAGAATGCCCTGGGAATCGGTAACCGTTTAAAACTGCTGGATGAGGATATCCATAAAAACATCCGCAAGATACAGTTGCGGAACGGGCTGGCTCCTTCAGACGTCTTCAGCTCCAAAGATGGCATTCATCTGACTGTAGAGATGGAGACTGGAACAGGAAAGACTTATGTCTATCTTCGGACTATTTTCGAAATGAATCGGCTCTATGGTTTTACCAAATTCATCATTGTTGTGCCATCCATCGCCATAAAGGAAGGTGTTGCCAAGTCTCTGAAGATTACTACAGAGCACTTTAAGGGACTTTACGAGAATGTCTCTTTTGATGAGTTTGTTTACGACTCAAGCAAACTTTCCAATGTAAGAAACTTTGCTACAAGTACGGATATCCAGATCATGGTGATCAATATTGATGCTTTCCGAAAAAGCTTCACCGATCCGGAAAAAGAGAACAAAGCCAATATTATCCATCGTGCTCATGATCGAATGACCGGGGCTAAGCCAATTGAATATATACAGGAAACAAACCCAATTGTGATTATTGACGAGCCTCAGAGTGTGGACACTACCCTCAAAAGTAAAGAAGCAATCGTTTCGCTGAATCCTCTCTGCACACTGCGTTACTCGGCTACTCATATAGAAAAACACCAGGTGCGTCTTTTTGTGGTGGACGGGATTAAGTATCACAAGATTGGTAATGATCATTTCTATGCTCAAGAGCTTTTTAGCAATAATGAATTATTTGGATATCTGCAAAAGAATATGATCGAAAGCCAGAAGTCGGTTTTTGACCACGTAGTTTACGACTCCGATGTAGAGTTGCAATTTGCCACCGCGCTTGAGCGAAGCAGTGATGTTAAGCTCTACGCCAAACTCCCGACTGGTTCAAAATTGACACGCCTCTGAGCACCTACAACCCAGACTGGGCTGTATTAGTTGAGGTAGATGGCAAAGAGAAACTTTACTTTGTTGTTGAGACCAAAAGTACCTTGTTTACTGATGCTTTACGCCCGAACGAAAAAGCCAAGATAGAATGCGGAAAGGAACACTTCAGAGCTTTAGGAAATGATGTTGAGTTCACCGTCACAAATGCGTTCGAGGATTTTTCAGGGAAGTACATTTAATCTAAAGGATGACTTCTTGGAGTTGATGAAATACCTCCGCTGGTCCAGAGACAGACATCAAAACTGAGGAGGTGTGGTATGAAAAAGGACAAAAACAAGCAACTTCAGAAAGCCCAAAAAAAGAGGTCTAGATTGTTCACTCTTCGGCAGCCAAATACCTGACCTTTCTTGCAGCAACTTGACAAGGTGTTGTTGAAGCGGTTTACGCAGACGAAAACATCTGGGTAACCCAGAAAACGATGGAGGTTCTTTATGATATTAAAACTCATACCACTGATTACCATCTAAAAAATGTTTTCCGACAGCGAATTGGAAGAAAACATAGTAATACGAAAGTTTCAAATAACTGCTGTTGACAGTAAAAACTACCTCATCTAACACAACAATCTCTTGGTGTCCGGGAGTCCGAAGGGTTTTAGCATGTAGTAAGGTGTTGAATAAAAAGGGTTTGCGGACGTGTTTTGGTTTGGAGAACGAATTGGGGTAGAGCTATGAGTCCACCACCATGCAGTAGGTCGAATGAATTCGCGTAGCGTTTCACCCGTGTTGCGCTCTTGATAAGCTTGTTTTTCTGTTTGGCTCAAACCAACCCGACGTTCTTTTGCAAATACTCACAAGCATGAGCATAACGGGTACTTCGATTAGAACGCCAACTACCGTTGCAAGTGCTGCTCCAGATGAAAGACCAAATATCATAACAGCTGTAGCAATGGCAACTTCAAAGTGGTTAGAAGCACCAATCATGGCCGCAGGAGCGGCATCTGCATATGGAAGCCTGAGCAGTTTTGCGGCACCATATCCCAAACCAAAAATAAAGACGGTTTGAATAAACAACGGTATTGCTATCCACAGTATGGTCAAGGGGTTGCCCAATATAGTTTCACCTTTGAAGCTAAATAATAAAACTAGGGTTAACAAAAGAGCACTAATGGTTATTGGGGTTAGAAGATGTAGAAATCGTTCTTTAAACCAGTTTTCTCCTTTGTATCTAAGGATCCACCACCTTGATACAAGTCCGGCCAAAAGAGGTAGAGCGACATAAATGGAAACGGATAACAATAAAGCTTGCCAAGGAATAGGAAGTTTACCAACCCCCAACAAAAATCCCCCTAGAATTCCGTATAGAAGGAGCATTGTTAAAGAGTTTATGGCTACCATCACCAAGGTAAGCCCGTCATTGCCTTTAGAAAGATAGCTCCACACAAGTACCATGGCAGTACAGGGAGCAATACCCAACAAGATACATCCAGCAAAGTAGCTTCTCCAAAGAGGTATTTGTAGCATTTTAACGCCATCTTGGAAAACAACCATTCCAGATCCGTGTGTAGCTCCAACTGGTAAGTCAAGACCCAGTGGCATTTTCACAATGTCCATTGCCTCGGTTCCAATAAATCCCCTAAAAAGAAACCCTAAGAAAAGCATAGCTATAGCATACATGGTAAAGGGTTTGATACACCAATTAATAAACAGTGTTAACCAAACCGGTTTTCCACTTTTCCCTGCTTTCACTACGCTAGCAAAATCAATTTTCACCATAATAGGGTACATCATGAAGAACAAGCAAATAGCAATGGGGATTGAAATCACGGGTGCATTGTTTACATAAACTGCCATACCGTCGAGTGTTTTAGCCATTCCGGGAACCATCTTGCCCAGTAGAATGCCAACAACGATACACAATCCAACCCATAGGGTTAAATATTTCTCAAAACCGCTAGTCATATGCCGTTCATTGGTTGAGTGGTAAGCTTTTCCCATCATACACCGCCTTGTTTTACTCTTTGAATGATCCTGGAAAGGTTTCCACAAAAGCTTTGATTTCGTCTCGTACTTTTCTGTACCAATCAAGTTGTTCTTTTTCCGATGCTCCTTTTTTCGCCAACTCTTCAGCGACTACAGAGGGATCAATAAAACCTTTGTGAATCACTTTGTTTTTTGTTGGGAAAAAAGGACACGCCTCATGCGCATTGTCACAAACGGTTATAACAACATCAAAAAGCGTTCCTTGGAACTCTTGTATGTGTTTGGGGTGTTGGGTGGAAATATCCATTCCAATCTCTTTCATCACTTTGACAGCATGAAGGTTCAATTCTTGTGGCTCAGTGCCGGCTGAATAAGCATCAATGGAGTCTCCCATTAAATAACGTGTCAATCCTTCTGCCATTTGGCTTCTACATGAATTACCGGTACATAAAAATAAGATGCGTAGTTTTTTATTCATGCATTTCTCCTTCGTAATATAAAACTAGTGTTTTAATGAAGTAGTCATTTTTTTGTGTTTTTTACAAATTTCTTCTGGTCCGCATCGGGTTATTTCTTGCAAAGAAACAAGATCAAACAAAGCTTCTGGGTCATCTTTCAGTTTTTTTTCAATCCAGGAAAACAATTCACCGGTACCGGTGTTTTCGGTTTTTACTCTGTAATATACCCATCTTCCTTCTTTTCTTCTTTGAACAAGATTTGCATTAATCAATACTCCCATATGTCGAGAAGCAGTGGCGTTTGTAACTTGGATTAACTCAGTAATTTGACACGCACACAGCTCTTTTTGTGCGACTAAAGCATGTAGAATGCGGAGTCGGTTTCGATCTGAAAGCGCTTTAAATAGGAGAAGTAAAGATTCCATATGGTCCTCTTTCTATGTTTGTTTATTTAGCCAAGTGTCTAAGTTTTATATATAGCAAACCAACCCTGTCAATATTTGTTGCGGTGAATATTTACTTTTTTACAAAGAAAGATTTGTTAGTGGTGCAGTTTTTTACTTAACCATACCAGGTTTTGTCCAAGGTCTCTCATGTTTTTGATTCCTTCTTCATCAGATTCCACCTCACCAGGATTTCGTCCAATACCCATGTTCCAATAGGTAGATCCTATTGAAATCATTCCCTGTATGTGAATAAAGTGCATCATAGAGTCAAATGTATGGATAGCACCACCCCTTCTTACTGCCACAAGCGCCGTTCCAATCTTTTTTTCCAAAAGTCGTCCGTTGGCACCAGAGACATACCCCAGTCTATCTATAAAAGCTTTCATCTCGCTGGTAATATCGGCAAAGTAAGTAGGAGAAGCCAAAATTAACAAGTTAGATTGAAACACTTTTTGAATGATTTCATTGAGGGAGTCTGTTTCGATGGAACATCGCTTATTTTTTAACTCTTTGCACTTCATACAAGCTCTGCAGCCTCGAATAGGAGTCCCTCCTATGTGTATAATTTCTGGGGTATAGCCAGACTCTTGAAGAGGTTTTAAAACGTTTTCAATAAGACTGTGTGTGTTTCCATTTTTTCTTGGACTTCCGTTGATGGCAATTGCTTTCATAATATCCTCCTATAAAAATTGTAGTAGTGGTGAGAAATATGTAACATAGTATAAGAAAAAAACGGGATCATTCTAAAGATACGTGTTTGGAGAAAGAGTAGACAAAAAATCTATTTGAGTTTTTTTCTAATCAAGGTATCATCAATAAAAGCATTTAAACAAAATTGAGGATGTATATGGCAAAAATAATCTCTGTTGCAAACCAAAAGGGTGGCGTAGGAAAAACTACTTCGTCCATCAATATATCAGCTTATATCGCAAAAGCAGGAAAGTCTGTATTGTTAATTGATTTAGATATGCAGGGCAACGCAACAACAGGAAGCGGGATTGATCGAAGCAATCTTGAAAGCTGTGCGTACGACGTGTTAATACAGTCAACCGAGTGTTCCAAAATAATTCTCCCATCTTCCTATGGATATGATGTTTTACCATCTACCATGAATTTGGCAGGAGCTGAAGTTGAATTGTTACAGATTCCTTCTTGGGAGTATTCCTTAAAAAAACAACTTGACAAAATCTCTGTGCACTATGATTATGTATTTATAGACTGCCCACCGTCTTTAGGTGTGATTACCATTAATGCGTTAGTTGCATCTGATAGCGTTTTGATTCCACTACAATGTGAATATTATGCTCTTGAAGGAGTTTCGTCCTTTATTCAAACCTTTAAGCGAATACAAAAGAATCTAAACCCTTCAATTCAGATTGAGGGGGTTTTGTTAACAATGTATAATCAAACCACTACGTTGTCAAAAGATGTTTCAAATGAAGTCATAAACTACTTTGGAAACCTAGTGTTCAAAACCATTATTCCAAGAAATGTTAGATTAAGTGAATCACCATCTTATGGGAAACCAATTAGTGAATACGACGAACACTCAAAAGGCGCAAAAGCGTATGAGTTGTTAGCAGAGGAGTTGTTGCAACATGATTAAACGTAAAGGTGGTTTGGGAAAAGGGTTAGGAGCCCTTCTAGAAGAATACAAAGAAGAAGATAGTGTTATAAGGGAAGTTCAGGTTCATTTGATAAAAAAATCTCCTTATCAGCCAAGAATCCACATTGACCTTAATTCAATCCAAGAACTCGCCCTATCTATCCAAGAAAATGGTTTGATTGAACCTCTTGTAGTAAGATTCGTAGACAACTACTACGAACTCATTGCTGGCCATAGGAGGTTGGAAGCATTACGCTCCCTTAACCAGACGAAAGCACCCGTATACGTACTTGATATTTCCGACCGGCAAGCTGCTCAACTAACCATTGTTGAAAATATTCAAAGAGAGGATTTGCGGCCTCTCGACCTTGCAACAAGCCTACAAGTTTTAATTCAGAAGTTTTCTCTTACACACGAAGAATGTGCTTCTTCTATAGGGAAAAGTAGAGTGTATGTAACCAACTCTTTACGCCTACTTCAGCTTGATGAAGATACAAAAGAAGCTTTACAAAAAGGTTTGATTCAAGAGGGCCATGCAAGACTTCTATTGTCTGTAAAAAATAGTACCCAAAGGCAAACAATTCTTCGTTACTTAATTGATCACAAGCTAACCGTAAAGGAATTGTCTCAATATATTGTTAAAACCTGTGGAAAAAAGAAGCCTAAGTCGGTTACTTATCCACACTACAAACTCCAAGAAAAGTTTCTAACGGATTTTTTGCACAAACCGGTACAAGTTTTCCACAACCAAATCCGTATCAAATTTAAAGATGAGAAGGGGTTAAAAGAAATCTTTGAACAACTTCAACTGCCTTATAATAAAGACTAACTTCTTAATATATGTAAGAAACCATAGCGTTGTTAAGAAGTGTATTGTAGTTTTTTAATAATCTCCTCCACTTCATTTTTAAGTTTCACATCTGTTTTCATTTCACCCTTAATCTTTTCGTACGAGTGTATGATGGTGGAATGATCTCTTCCTCCAAAATATCTTCCAATAACAGGTAAAGAATAGTTTGTCATTTCACGAATCAAATATATTGCTACTTGTCTAGGAACGGTAACATCTTTAGAACGTCTCTTACTCTCTAACATTTGAGGTTTTGTGTTGTAAAAATCTGCAACAATTACCTTGATTTCCTCGGGAGTGAATTTCTTGTAACTCATGGGAAGGAAATTTTTAAGTGTTTCCTTTGCAAATTCAACAGTTACATTTTCAATATTCTGCATAGAAGAGTAACTAGCAACACGAATAAGAGAACCTTCCAATTGACGAATATTGTTAAATTTTTGAGAAGCGATGAAGTCAAGCACATCATCTGGTAAGCCGTATTGTTCGGTTTTATCTTTATTTCTTAAGATAGCCAAACGGGTTTCGTAATCGGGCGGATAGATATCAACAGTAAGGCCCATAGAAAAACGAGAAATTAATCGTTCTTGAATTCCTTTCAACTCATTTTGTGGACGATCACTCGAGATAGCAATTTGTTTTTTTTGATCATATAAAGCGTTAAACGTATGGAACAATTCTTCCTGCGTCCTTTCTTTTCCAACCAAAAATTGTATGTCGTCAATAATTAAATAGTCTACCCTACGAATATTATCACGAAATTTGTCCACAGTGTTCACCTGAATAGAGTGAACCACCTGGTTAAGAAATTGTTCCGAAGTAATGTAAACGATATTTTTGTTACCACTTCTATTGCATTCATGGGCAATTGCCTGTAAAAGATGAGTTTTCCCCAAACCCACCCCTCCGTATAAAAAAAGTGGGTTATATACTTTTCCTAAATCACTTGTAATGCTTTTGCAACCTGCGTAAGCCAACTGATTGTTACCACCAACAATAAAATTCTCGAATATATAACGAGGATTTAATGGCAACGATTCAACACTTTCTGGGTTGTTCAAATATGAAGTTCTTTCGTACGAGTGTTTGTAGTCCGTGTTTGGAATGGAATTTTTTTCTTTTGTTTCTTCTACAATGAAGTCGATATTCTCTATGTCTGGGAATTCTTTTTTGATAGCAAAAAGAAACACAGGCATAAAAGCCTCCATAATTTTATTCCTGACAAACTCGGAAACAACGGAAATGGTTATAGTATTCGAGTGGATAGCATGAATTTTGCTATCTTTTACAGCATAATAACTTGTCGGCACGAGTTCTTTTTTAATGTCTTTTAAAATTGTAGCCCAGTGTTCTTGTAGTTGTTGGTTCATAAAAAATCCTTTTCAAAAAAAATTTTTGCATTTCGTCGGGTTTAGTTATTGTACCGGAAATACTTCATATATGAAGATGTTTACGAGCTTTAAAAACAAAAAAAATAGAAGAAAATGAAAGAAAAAATTCAATGAATCGAAAGAAAGCATGGAAATCGCAATTTGTTGTTATATAATTTATCCAATTGATGAAATAATTATTGACGTTGAAAGCTACGAGGTTTTTGTATGTTTTGGATTGCTTCCATAATTTGATTTTATGGTAGTCTATGGTATTTTTGACATACTTTGTGTTGTACGTTTTTTCCCTATTCGCGAAGGGGTACAAGAAGCTGATCAATTCAAGTTTCTTACGGTTACACAACCCCCTTACAGCGAAGATGAGAAAGGAGAACTGAGATGAAAAGATTATTCGCTTGGTTAGTCATCTCTTTTATGGCTGTTGCTATGCTACAGATTCCTTTTAACAGCGCCGTGAACATTACTAAAGCTAATGAAGAACTGAACAAAGCCGTGATGATTGCTGTTCGCTTCGTTCCTGTCCGTTACAATAGAGACGGTCAAAAACTTGAAGGCAAGCTATTTCCTTGGCAAAGATCAGGAGAAACAGTTTGGGGGCGAGAAGGCTATGGTATGCCGAATTCTTTATTAGCAATAGAGAATGAAAACAACATACCCGCACTACTGCCAAATACGCAAGCAGAACCTCTTTTTTGGGCGAAGTTTTATCTCGAAGTTATTTCCGATGGCGGTAAATCTCGATTTAAAGACCCTTGGTATGCAGTGTATGATAGTTGTGGTCAAATATGGCTAGATCCTGATGGCTACTTCAACGACTGTCGATATTTTGAACCTGCCGATCCGGCAAACCTAAACGGAAAATATCAAACCAATCTCTGCACCAATAACCCAAACGCCCTTGTAGATCCATCCACGGGAAACAACACCCAAGGACCCTACATATTAGATCCTGATAACCCACGATTTGATATGTTTCACGGACCTACATTTATCGATAAAGACGGTAACACTTGCATTTATTTTTGGGATCGAAACAACACAAAGAGATTTTTTAGAATGGGCTGGATCGACATGGTTGATTTTCCTCTAGAAAGAGGAGAAGGTTCTGTGCCACCTATCCGACCTTCTGTAGTCCAAGGAGAAACCTTTGTATCAACCCAATACAGCGGTACCTATGATTGGGATGCTCAGCAAGCATACGACCTGCTAGAGTTCCGGTATTGGGGATTACCAAGAGATGCAGGATACGAATTTGACGATACCCCCATCACTCAGCCTGACTACACACTAGAACCCAACAAGTCTTTCCGCTGGTACTACAATAGCGACATAGACAACCCACAATCCAAACGCGTACTCTGTGGTGACGAACTTCACACTGACAACGTTTCTGACGAAGCACAAAACAAAACTGCTTCTATAACCGTGAACTATCCTCCTTACTCAGACCCTCCATCACTACACAGATTTTATACCCAAATATCTGATTTTGACCCCGGTGAACATATTTATCGAAAAGGCACAAACGCCACCCTTTGGCCAGACCTTTCGTTTTTTGTTCAAGAAGGTGATTATCGGTTAACGCCTGTTTCTGTTTACTTCAATGGAGAAACCAGAAACTATCCTCCCAACAGCAAAGTATTGCCTGGTGACTGGGACTGTGCCTTCGACGGACTTGGCAACCCTGTTAACCAAGGCGTTCCCCCTCGATACAAATCGTTGTTCCGCTTCCGCACAAATTTTGCCGAGTACAATGCTGATGAAGGTACTAACGGCGGAGAGCGTATTCGTAAAGAAGACGACGAACTCCACGTGGACAACAAGCAAACTCCTGCTGATTCAAAATGGCACGAGGATTGGTATTCCTATGAGTATCAAGAATGGATATACAGGGACCACGGAACAGACCCACAAACGTATGGTCGAGTTACTGTAGGAGACTACCGTCTAACAAATGTAAACGGACCTGTTTTTGGTGGTTTGAAAAAAGACCGCAACAGAGGTCTTCTAAGCTCAGATGTACAACTTATCGTAAGTAAAGCACTAAAAGAAACTTCCAATCCTTATGTCCCACGGGTTCGTGGCGACGCACTTCTATTGGCAGAAGTCATTTTTGGCGGTGGCAACGACTCTTTGTACAACCTTTCTATTGAAAGCGATATTTGGCAAGGAGAAATTCCAGACTTTACAGCTGCTTCTCTACGCTCTCAAAGTGGAAGCTTTTTGTCAACTGCTCAATCTATGCAGCGTAACACAGTTCTTGATGACGATGGAAGAACCTTTGATATTTCTGCTACCACATTCCAAGATATTGACGTGAAGTTTCGTGAGTATTTGGGTGTGGAAATATGGAAAGACGACGGTATTGATAACAACCTAGGTGAGAATTTTATGGACAATCCTCCGCCTCCCATCGATACCTTATTCCCATACAACCTTTCAGACGATTATCGCCCCGGAAGAACAGGCGAAGAATTTTTAGGTAGTTCAAACAATGTCGTAGCTGACAAAGACTATGGCAGAGTTCTGTCTCCATTTCCTTTTGACATTATGTATCACGACACTACTGCCCTAGACGCCTCCGACCCAATCAACAATCCATATTCATACGGCTGTGGTGAGTCTATTTATAAAAACAAAGTCATTCAACCCGGAGCTCTTCAGATCGTTGATCCGGGCGATGAAAGAATTACAGAAGTTACTGTTACGGTGGGACAAAATGTTATTACATATCCTGCCAATACAACCGTTGTAGATGGCGACTCTGACGTAGGATTAACCTTGTTCAATTTTAATTACAACGAAATGTTTTTTGACCAAGATTGGCTAGAAAAAGACATAAAAAAGAACTATACCTACGACAACGGAGAAGGAATTTATTTAACGGAATCTAAAGTTCCCCGTGATGCTCCACTCTTTACTACAATATCATCTACAGACATCGATAATTACTTCTTTTGGGGCGAAGCACCGTTTGAAAGTATTCTTTACTTCGATCATGATTGGGACCCTGTTGTAAATCCCGTTCATACAATTACCCCTGGCGATATACGAGTCCTTGATCTCTCAGGACAGTTTGACCCCGGTTCTATTGTCAGTGCAAACATGTTAATAGACATGGACTTGTATTATGACATGGATCCTACTCCCGCTTACATTCGAGTATACCAAGATCCAATTTTCCCATCTTCTCATGTTGGTGGATACGTAGATGTTGACAATTCAGGAACCATCAGTATGGGAGATATTCGTTTATATCCCATCTTTGGATACCAACCATACACTGTTGTTGAAATAGGTGACCGGGATAACTCCGATGATCCCCTTAACGAGCTTTTGTTAACAATTGAAGATATTATTTGGTATGGCTATATTCAACAAAACCAACTCCTTCTTTCTATACAAGATATCCTTCCTTTCAGTGCTATTCGCATTACTCCCTTAGAAATTGATCAATTTCATAGTACTCGTTTAACAACAATCACCCTTGACAGCTCCATGTACGAATGTGGATCTCTTGTCGGTGGTAATAAAAACTACTGGATCAACGAGAATATTGTTCACGGTTTATCAGTTGGAAAAAACTGTGACTTCCGTTTTATTGACTGGGAAGTGTTTCCGTCCAACCGCTTGGGTATGGAGTTATCCATTGAACCAGAGATTAAAGTAGAACAAACAACGCAAATTCGCGTCACTATCAATCCCTCTCCCAAGCCAGAATATTGGGAAAACGGCGTATACCATCCTGCAGAAAAAGTGTATGTCTACATAATAAACAATCAGGAGTTTCTTGGAATTGATTTCAATGAAGACTATCGAGTCATTACTTCTGACAACCCCGAAGCTGTTTTCGAGTTCACTCCCTACCAAGGCTCTTGCACACCTACTGGTTTTTACAAAGGCTGGCAGAAAGTATGGAATAGTGAAAAATTCCGATATGAGCTAGTGACATTTGATAACAACGTGAAAATTATTGCAGTAAAAGACTGCGGTGGTGTAGTAGACCCCACCCCAGGGCACTACAAGATTTATGATCCATTCTGGAAAATGCATGATAACACGATGCGTTACGCAGGAAAAACAGATGGTAGTAAAATCTGGGGACCTACCGAATTCCCTGTACCACCTCTCCCTGCTGAACTTAAGGGACGCTTTGACACATACACCGAAGTTTCCAAACAGGTTCTTCCTGAAGATATTAATCTGTTGCCTTCAAAAAAATGCTTAAGCATTTTGGATCAAAAGTTTCCCAATCTAAGCGTTAAATTGCGAGATGCTGATAACCCTAACGACGTAAATGATCCTAGCGGTCAAACAATATCGGTACCAAGTGGTCACGAGATTGTCGCTTTCTATAATGCATCTGGTGCTGGTATCCAATTTATGTTTACCGGCCGCATTAGTGCCAGTCTGGCTGGGAAAGTATACGGTCTTCATTCTATTGGTGCTACGGAATATGATATTGAAGAAAACCAGTTAATTATAGGGCAATACAACGACGATGAGACTCTTCTTGTATGGATGTGGAATGATTGCGGTCCAAACCCTGGTATTCTAGACGAAGGTGACTTCTTGTGGGCACCAAACCCATTCTATGATCCAGATGATCCCTCCACTGGTCCTAACATATTACCTGGATACCTAAAGGTAAACATTAATGGCAATGAAAGAATTAAGTTTACTGATACCGATTGTTCACAAGGTAAAGACAATTGTATATCCTGCGGCGATGGATTGTTTGATGACCTTGGTACGGTTACATATGGCGATACATTTGGTCCACTAGAACCTGGTATACCACCATACATTACTGTAGCTACATATGGCGTTCCATCTCTGTTAAGAAATTATGGACAAGACCCATATCCTTCTACCAATGAAGGTGGCGAGATACCCGTTACCGTTCTACCCAGAAACGCCTTGACAAAACTTGCACTAAAAGTTGAGACTTACAATGTTATTTTTGATTACAATTCTTCCATCAAACATCCTCCATATTTCATTGAAACCAATAAAGACCACTCTATTGGTGGTTTTGATGATGAAGTATATTTGGATTGGGAAAGACCTGGTTCGGGACTGCAACGATTTAATAGGTTCGGAACTGATTATTGCGGAGTCCACTACTTTAAAGTATTAGCTCCCGATCCATACGTTAACTTTGTCGACTTCAACACCATTGACCACGCATTACAGAACTCGCAAGTTGATTATACAGCTGGGGAAAACCCCCTATCACCCATGCCCGTTCCAACTCCCCAAATTCAAGCACCATACAACCCTATGGTTATTGATGTTGCAAAGGATTTGCGTGCATACCCTGGCGGGCAAACTCATACCGGAAGAGTTGCTGGAGCTGTTAAAAATGGAGGGTACTATCGTTCTGATGACCATCACAGTGGTTGGAATGCATACCCCGCTATTTGGTGGTGGTATTGGTACGACGAAGGCATTGACTATAACAAGTTTGTCGATTTCAACAAACTAGGTACCGAATTCTTCCCTCTAACCGATTATGGCACATTCTTTATTCTGAAGGATATTGATGGAAATCACCTTAGCTTCACCAAGGACACACAACCAGATTATAGAATTCGAAAAATTGAATTGTCTGGTCCTATTGCAAGACCAAAGATATTTGATCCTGTGAAGCAAACTATCGAATCAGAGTATCGATACAACAACCTTCGACATGTTCCCATTGTGTATGATTGGGAAAACAGCATCGTCATCGATAGTTCCAACTTTGAAGAATATGAAATGTCATGGGATAATAAGTACTACGGTAGAAGAGAGGATTATCCTTTAGCTGCCAATGGTACTTACTCAAATCGAGAAGTATTTGATTGGACCAGAACTAAGTCAGATGGAAAACTCTATCAATATGAAAATCCTCTTCTTTTGGGTGGAGGACAACTCGACTTTCGTGGACTTAACAACATTTTTAGAATTGATGAGTTTATTCCTATCTCCAATGGTTTGATACAGATTAAAGTAACCCTTTATGATGGTACTATTAAAGTGTATCAGGATTGTTGTGCTGAACCTCCAACAGATGGAATTGAAGTACATGCCTTAACCGTAGAATCTAATGTAGAGGCGCTATATGCAGACCAAGATAATAAAATTGAAGTTACAGTCACTGAATACACCGCTTTTCAAGAAGAAAGTCTAGTTAACGACGCCCTGGTCTATGTATGGCAAGATCGCGGAGTAGTAGGCGACGTCCCGGGTTTCTATGAAGGTGCCGGAGACGGTTGGTTAGGAAATCCACCTCATTCCAGCAAATATACCGAACTGGCTCCTCAGTATCTTGAAGAAGAAGACTACAACAAAGATGGTAAAATATCATTTAAAGACTACGAAACAGAAATTATTGGATCTTACGACCTAGCTACAAATACATGGAACGGTGGTTTAATAGATGGCCGAACATTCCAGAGAGGGGATGGGGTTTATTCATTTACCATGTCACAAGAAAATGGTTGCCAAATTGATACCGTTGGTATTGATTTTGGCGGTTTAAACAATGAACCTGATCACCTAATTTCTGATTATGAGAAACTGCCTGTTATGGTAACTGCCTATAAGTACGGCGACGACAACACAGACCGATCTTTTGAACCATTGTATAATTATGGCGGTACTACCCCACAATTTTCTCACGAAGTCTATATTGCTGGGCAGAAATTTCTACCCGTAGAACCTATTATGGACTTAACTGCTTCTGTTCAACCAAGTCCTTTGACTGCAGGTGTTACACCTGAGCTGGTTGACCCCGTTTCTCCTCTATCCTTTGTTTTAACCGACGATGAAGGAGTTCCTGTTGATTTGTCTGTAGGAATTCCAGATAGAGATGGCAAATACGAGATCGATAATGAAGATATATGGAATTTCTTGTTCCGCGATATTCACCCCGATCCGCTACCTGATTATTATTGGTTGAGAACCGATTTACACAACAATGATGGCACTCGAGTGAACAACCACCAACTCTACTCCATTTCTTCTTCTGCACCATTTAGCCCCATTGACATCGATTTCAACTTAAAAACCGATGGCAAGTATTCTTTCCGCGGTTTTTGCGCCAATGACGAAGGCTCGTTTGATGTCATCATCTATACTCCTGACAGAAAACGCGCTGCTAAAGTTAACGTAAAGGTTGTTTTACCCACTGTAGAATATGAAGTAACCAATACAGATGACCCCGCTGGCACCTCTTACTCTGTCCCGGGGAATCCAGATTTTGTCTTAACGGCTGCTGACAATCGCATCTACAAAGTCACGATTACAGCCAAAAATGCACAAGGACTTCTGCTGAAAGGTGTTAGCAAAGGCGTCAGTACTTGCGGTGGAGGTATTAAAAACACCGCTCGCTTCACGCCTTATTCCACAAGACCGGAATCGTATGATTTCAACGAAAGAGATCGTAATCTTTTTGCAGAACACTTCATGCAAGATTTGTATTCGTATACAATCCACTTTGGATTTGATTTTAACGATAACCAAAAAATTGATACCAGAAACTCTGAATTGTGTTTACCTGGCACTTTTTATCAATTACCAAAACCTGGCGCTGATCAACAAGAAATTGGTAAAGTGTATTACAACACAACATTGGTTCGATATGACGAAGAAAGTATTCATGGAGGATGGGACGTGACTCCTAATCCCAATCTAACTCCACCTACCGTTGGCTGGGGTTTAGGTGCTATCTACAACAGTCCTCACAAAGGTGGTTATCTCTTTGCTGATATCGATCCCAACCAGAAGCTAGACTTTCATGATTCTCTTGGTCTTGATGTCAATGCACAAACTACATTCTATGTCTTTGCTGAAGACGTTTGTTATGTGGGAGGACTTGTCGGAGATAACGTCTATACAAACAATCCCGCTCAGGCTGACCTTTGTGGATATCCTCCTGTATACAAAACTGATCCAGCTCATGTAGAATCAAGATTTGTACCAAATCAAACCCCCGATGGAGTATTCTATTTAGACTGGGAAGCTTTCCCAAGTCACGAAGTACATATTGCTCCTCCACGTTTGTCAGTTCTTTCGGCCGAAACTCGCATTGAGCTAGGACAAGATCTGTTAAACGCTGCCAATTACGATTTAACCTATGCCATTGAAAACAACATGATTGTTCAGGTGCGCCCCGCTGATCCTCGGGATCTTCCTATGCACGAAGATGGTCGCGTTTTCCTCTTTGGCAACCAACACCAAACCGCTATTTATGGCGATACCTCTCCTTCCGCTACCGATCCTGCTGTCATGGAAACAACCCTCTTCTTCACCCCCACGGGGATTGGAGAACAAATTGCTTCCCTTGGCTACTTTAACAAAAACTGGAACTACCATGTAGAACCATATCATTTTGACAATACCTCCACCTATACACTCCGCGATCTTATTCACTTCGATTCCATTGTGGGTCTTCAAGTAGAAGTGGATTCTATTCCTTCTCTCAACCCTCATGTATCCTCAGAACTAACAATATCCGTCTCCGAAATTGGTACCAACGCTCCTGTCAATGGAGCCAAGGTAACCATCCAAGGACCTGGTATCAATACCTCTGGTACCACCAACGACCAAGGATTGTATGAAACAACCGTCACTCCTAACGAAAAAGGAATCGTGACCGTACACGTTACCAACGCCGATATGATGGAAGGCCATACAGAACTCTGGGTCAAACCTGATACAGCGGAACCCACTCTTGAACTTGATCCTGTTGTTTCCATTACCAACAATACGACCTTGCAAGTAACCGGCATTACCAATCCTGGCAACGAAGTGAAAGTAAACAACGAAGCTGCCACGGTTGCACAAAATGGATCCTTTTCTGTCCGTGTTACGCTAGAAGAAGGATTGAACACCATTATTGCGACCGCTACCACCCCCACCGGAAAAACCGTTCGACGGATGTTGACCATTACCCTAGACACCACTCCTCCCATGATCTTTGTAGACGATCCTGGCACCTTGCAAGGATCGGAGCCCTTTGTAGTTACCCTAACAGGCCGAGTAGAACCCGATTCCCAAGTCACCGTCAACAACCAAACCGCAACCGTAACACACGATATATGGTCTATTGATGTCACCGTGAAACCAGGCAAAAATGCTTTTGTAATTACTGCTACCGATGTAGCAGGCAACGTAAATACAATGAACTTTGAAGTGATTGTAGAAGAAAATGAAGAGCAGACATCCAACCAATACCATTGTTCCTCCAATGCATGGTATATGGAAGTTCTGTAATAGTTTGTTATGTCAAATGAAAAAAAACAAACTATTGTTTTTGAAAGGAGAATTGGTATGAAGAAGTTAACAAGTGGGCTGATAGCACTTCTTATGGTTGCCAGTATTCTTCAAGTCGGTTTTAATTCTGTTCCCGTAAAGGCTGCTGATTCACAGAATGCAGTTTTTATAGCCTCAAGGTTTATTCCCGTCGGCTTTGAAAGGGATGGAACGGCTTTGGATCCAGGCATACATTTTCCGTGGCAGAAACCTGGCGAACAGTGCTGGGGACAAGATGAATATGGAATGCCAGATGCGGAACTTGCAGTTTTATCTAATTTCATCGTCTCTGAAGAACACCCCATAATAGGTAGCTATGCAAAGGGTCCCAATCAATATGCTTTTGGTGAAGTTAATATTCCTGCAAGAGTTGCTCAACCTCATTTTGATGAGTTAGGTAATCAAATCTTTGACCAAGAAGGATTTCCTGTTACCACAAATACAACTGTGCAGCCAATTCTTTGGACTGAATTTTATTTAATGGTAGATCCTGCTAGTGGAAAATCACAAGAATACGATCGATGGTATGCAGTATATGATTCCGCCGGCCAATTATGGTTTGATGCAGACGGATACTTTAATGACTGCCGCTACTATGAGTTTGCAGATCCAAACAATCTCTATGACACGTATGAAGTGCAGTTCGACAAAGAAAAAAATGATTTAGAGAATTTTTTGGCGAACCTGAATCAAAACAATACATGTAGAAACAATAAAAATGCATTAGTGGATCCAATTGGAAGCAATGATACCCAAGGGCCCTATTTCCTTGACCCTGATCATCCTATGTATCGCGGTGAAATGGATGCCAA
Source organism: uncultured Caldisericota bacterium (assembly GCA_964493625.1). Lineage (GTDB taxonomy): Bacteria > Caldisericota > Caldisericia > UBA6126 > UBA6126 > JAGLCW01. The sequence goes on along the minus strand of CAZBOU010000002.1, from coordinate 107,194 downwards.
TGGCGTACCCAGAAACTATTTTTGGGACCGTAATGGAACGGGCAAATACTTTAAAATTGGATGGGTTGATATGCCCGATTTTCCAATTTTACAAGACGAAAACGGTGTCCGATCTCCTCTCCCCGTAGTTGGCAATTTATCTACACATGGAGAAACCAAAAAAGCCGACTGGGATGGTGCTACTGGATATCCACTATTTGATTTTTCATACTGGGGACTCCCATCTGATTTTGCCGATACAATCGGTATAACGCGATCTCGTAATTGTCTTGGAATGGACCAGGTAGGTTCTTATTCAGAGCCTTATAACGACTATACTTGGTACTATACATCCAGTCCAAATGATGAAGATAGTGTTTATGTGAACGTGTTTGATGAGCTTCATGCAGACAACATTAATTCCTCAGGGAGCAGAGTTAAGCCTGACCCCATTGATGATGGTGTTGATTACTATGCTAAAGTGTCAGCGTATCATCCTGGAGAATGGATATATCGCAAGGGTGTAAACACAAGCGTTACCCCTCCTACCCCCAATAACGAATATACCGTCCAAGTTGGTGATTTCCGATTAACACCTGTTGCTGTGCGTATGGATGATGGATTAACCTACTACAAGTACGCTGCCAACACCACTGTTATGGAAGGCGATAAAGACGTTGACATTGAACTGTGGCGCTTTATAGCAAATTTCCAAGAATCCGGCTTGTTTGCTGGCGAAAGAACTGGCAAAAAAAACGACGAAATGCATACAGAAAATATCAATTCTGCAAGATCTACTGCTTGGGGAATGGAACTAGAGTGGACTTTATACCAATTTGGTGAATGGATTTATAAAGAAGATGGAACTACCGGATTAGGCGTTGTTTCATATGGGGATTTTAGACTCTCCAATGTGAACAACATTATAAATACTCAAACCAATGCAAAGTTTAGGAAACGCGGCTATGTCAATGCAACCATGATTCCTGTACCAGCCTATCCGGGTAGTCTTACTAGTGTACCCAGAATATATGGCGACTTGTTGTTACTTGGAGAAGTATTACACGGTGGTTGTAATGAGCCCACTTACAACCTATCTGTCCAAACAGATGTTTGGTCTGGCATTATGCCTAGTGTTACTTCGGCAGCTCTTCGATCTCCTAATAAAGATTTCCACGGTGCTGCACAATCAGTGCAGAAAAATACTGTTTTGGATCCAACTGGAGAAGAATTCTTTGTTCCTGCTACAACATTCCAAAACATTCACTTAAAATACCGGGAATACATTGGTGTAGAAATCTTTAAAGACAATGGCGTGTCAAACGATATATGTGATTTAGATGAGACACTTACAAGAAACGAACGATACAATCTATTTCCTTACAACCTTTCTGACGACCAAGAAGAAGGAATTGCTTGTGAAGAATATATTGGTGCAGAGAACGCCATTATTACATCAAGAGATGTCGGTAGAGCCCTAACCCCTTTCCCTAGTGATATCATGTTCTATGAGGGTTCTCAAAATGTCATGTATGGCTGTCAAGAACCTATTTATAAGAACGATAACAAAACAGACGATGGCTTTGGAAACCAAATTGTTAACGAAGGTGATATACGATTGACCGATCGCATGATTACTAGAAGCAATATTTTAACAGAATACAAAGCTGGATCTGAAGTCTCAGAAGGAGATCTTGATGTTGGCGATGTGCTTTCCAATTTCCATAAACTTGATATGTTCTACGATCAAGATTGGCCGAATGAAAAAGTTTTTAAAAATGGAACATACGATGTAGGAGAAGAGATCTATCGCATTAGTGATATGGAAGCCGATCATCAAGGATTTTTACCATTCTCTCAAGGATTTTATATGGGACTAACGACTGGTGTAGGCACTGAACGTTCCTTTGAAACCGTGTTGTATTTCGATGCAGATGGTGACGGGAAGGCAAGCCCTGGAGACATTCGCGTTTTCGATCTTTCTGGTCGCTTTCCTAACGGTTCCGTTTTGACCGTCCATGATGCGGATTGTCCTACCACTGTTTCTAGTTACGACAATATGGGTACCTTACTCTACTTTGATTATGCTGTGAATGTATTTGCTTTAGCAGAAGACTACGATATGAACAGACCAGGTGCAGTCCGAAGAGATTACAAATCCTTGTATGTGGATATGGATGACAGTTATAATCCGTTGGCTTCTGTTCCTGAAAAAACATGGTTAACACCTGGAGATGTACGTTTGACTTGGAGCTATACCTATGCTCCGTTTTCAGTTGTTCAACCAGACGATTTTGATTATGAACATTACAGCATTCCAGAGAGTCCCCTTGGATTAGGTGCTTGTGATGCGAACGTCCATTTATGGGATCGCACTGAACACAACGTTTTGATTGCAGACCCCGATGGCAATAGCGATTATCTTAACAATGCAATATGGGGCAAAGGTGTACCTACTGCTCCAGATCCCTCTGTTTATCTTGATGACATGATTATTCAGATCAAAACCAAAAAAGGGAATACCCGTTTAACTGATATTCATGTTGAAGATAATCTCTACCTATGTGGATCCAAAATAGGAGATAAAATTCACTATTGGTGGAACGAAAACATTGTTCATGGATTTACAATGGGCAAAAATGGCGACTCACGATTCATCGATTGGGAAGTTTTTCCTTCTGATCAACTCGGTATGGAAGTCCATGTAGAAGAAGGTTTAAAGGTAGAAAAAACCACTAGTTTAAAAATTACCGTTGAACCACCCCCTAGACCAGGACGATGGGAAGGCAATGTGTATATTCCACAAGAAGAAGTCTATGTCTTTGTAAAAGACGTTGTTACTGGAGAAAACGTCTTTATTGATGAAGACTTTAGGGTTCTTGACGGAGACCATCAAATGACTTCTTTTGAACTTACCCCATACCGCGGATCCTGTTCTGTTGATGGTACGTATGAAGGTTTTCAAAAAGCATTTGAAAACGACCGGTATGTTCTAGAATCATATGATAACCGACTGCGCATTGTTGCCATTCGAAATACAGGTGGAATTGATGACAATGTTCCCCCAGAAGTCTCGCTTTATGATCCATTCTGGAAGCAACATGACAACAAACCCTATTTCAATGGGCAAAAAGAACTAGGTAGACTAATTGGTCACGCCTTTGGTTCTAAACCGCAATCAACTCCGCCTTGGAATGACAATATTCCTCCGAAGCTTCATACTAGTTACGATTGTTACACCGATTTGGCATATGTTGTTGAAGCAGAGGATATCCGCTTTACAGCTAACAAAAAATGTGTTGGCGTTTTGGATCAGAAATTTCCTAATCTGTTTATGAACCTTATTGATGTAGATAACAAAAACGATGTAAACGATCCCGCTGATCTACCTATATCAACCGTTGAAGGCAAGGAGGTTGCAGCAATATACAATGCAGCCGGTGCGGGTATCGATTATATGTTTACTGGGTATATGGTTGAACCATTGGATTCTACCATTGCTCGTGTTTATAATAACAAAGATATGGCCGTCAATGATACCTACTACGATGATTTGTCATATTCCGAAAAAGTAATTGTACAAGTTAATTCAGATGGGACTTTCTGTTATTGGCATTGGGACGATGTAGGACCTCATCCCGGGATGCTTGATCCTGGCGATCACTTATGGGTACCCAATCCAAATTATGTAGGCCCCTTACCTCCAGGTGGAGACGAAAACGATATTGCTTACATGGAAAGAATTCCAGGATATATCCAAACTGTTTCAAGTCCACAAGTTTTCGACAGTGACTGTTCCGAAGGGGATTGGCAGTGCCACAACTGTGGAGGAAGTGATTTCAGAAACAATGGTTTAGTAAGCTACGACGATAAATATGGTCCTTTTAAGGTAGCTACTTTTGGAGTTCCTGTATATTTACGCAACCATGGCGATACAAATTATTCCTCCGCCGACAGCGGTGGAACAATCCCTGTTACTGTGATTCCTCGTAGTGCAGCTACAAAACTGCAGATTCAAGTGAAAACGTTTAACCTAATTTACGATTACAACTCTCAAATTGTTCACCCACCATACTTTATCGAAGATGGCATTGTATGCCCTCCTGGTATGTTTGATGACGAAATTTTCTTTGATATTATTGGCAATCCCGGTAGTGGATTACGCCGATTTGAAAAGATGGGAGTTGATTATTGTGGCGTTAAGATGTTTAAAGTCTTGGCACCTGATCCCTATGTAAATTTTGCAGAAATGGCTCTCGTAGACCATGCTTTGCAAAATTCTCAAGTAAACTATACATCTGGCACTCAGTCTAATCCTCCCATTTCTAAGTTACCTTTACCCACTCCACAAATCCAGTCTCCCTATAACCCCATCGTGCAAGATGTTGGCAGAGATTTTAGAGGATATCCCGGAGGTCAAACACACACGGGTAGAGTAAGAGGTGGTATTGTTTCTAGTGGATATACTCGTACCACGGAGGATCACTCCGGCTGGAACGCATATCCTGCTATTTGGTGGTGGAATTGGTACGAAGATGTAGATATCAACAATTTCACTGACTTTAACAAACTTGGTACCGAATTCTTCCCTCTAACTGATTATGGCCTATACTTCATTATCAAAGACATAAACGGGAACCACCTAAGCTTTGATGACAAAACAAGCCAAGATTTCCGTATCCGTCGAATGGAAATTACAGGACCTTTCGCTCAACCAAAGGTATTTAACAAAGTTAAGAATACGGTAACACCCGAATATAGGTACAATAACGTCCGAAATGTTCCAATTAGTTACGATTGGTCGGGGAAAATCGTTGTTGAACATACCAATATGTATGACTATGAATATTCGTATGGATATGATTGGACAGATAAGAATGGTGATTGGGATATTTCTCAACCCGACAATGAGTTGACAAAGTATCCTGTAGAGAATGCCCAATTGCGTGACGGTGGGCAGCTTGATTTCCGAGGTCTCACGAACGTATTCCGCTTTGAAGAAATTATTCCAATTTCCCATGGCATCATCAATGTAAAAGTTATTCTTTGGGATGGCACAGTAAAGATTTATCAAGATTGCTGCGCAGAACCTCCAACCGATGGCATTGATGTACACTCTCTTGAAATTGTTACAGAGTCTGACCATGTAGTGGCTGATATAGACAATAAGGTTGTTGCAACCATCAAAGAATACGAATCCATGCAAAGTACGGAAATGTGTAATGATGCATTCGTTTTTGTTTGGCAAGATCGCGGAATTGCCACTAAGAACAGCAAGCTATTCAATGGTGCTGGCGATGGATGGGTTACAAATCCTCCAAGAAATACCGTTACCACTGAACTCAAAGAACAGTTTGACTGGGAAGAAGACTTAAACAATGACGGAAAGATTTCTTTCCGTGATTACGAAACAGAAATCATCGGTACATACGATATGGCTACTAATACTTGGGCCGGTGGTTTGATTGATGCACGTTCGTTCCAACGAAACAATGGCGAATATGTATTTGACTTATCTGCTTCCAATGGCGCCCTGATTAATACAATCGGTATTGATTTTGGTGGTCCTAATGATGAACCAGATCACGTGATAAGTGAGAATGAAACTCTTCCAATCATGATTACAGCCTATAAATACGGCGATGATGACAATGATAGAGCTTTCACTCCTTTGTATGGACTACCTGGAACGCCTCCTCAATATTCGCACGAAGTGTATCTTGCAGGACAGAAATTTTTGACAATTGAACCAGTTTTTGACTTGTCTGTCTCTGTGCAGCCTAATCCTTTAACTGCTGGTGTGACGCCCGAACTGGTTGATCCTGTTTCTCCGTTGTCTTTTGTTTTGACCGATGAAGAAGGCAACCCTGTTGATCTTTCTGTTGGTGTACTAGACGAAAAAGGAAACAGAGAAGTAGCAGATGACCACATTTGGAATTTCTTGTTTCATGATATTCATCCCGATCCACTCCCTGAGTATTATTGGTTGAGAACCGATTTGCACAATGATGATGAGACAAAAATATCAAACCGATATCTTTATTCTACTTCATCAGCGGCATTCCAGCCTATCAAAATTGATTTCAGTCTTGCCAAAGATGGGAAATACGCGTTCCGAGGTTTTTGCGCTAATGACGAAGGTTCGTTTGATGTCATTATCTACACACCCGATCGAAAGCATGCGGCAAAAGCAAAAGTAAATGTTGCGCTTCCTACTGTTGAGTATGCAATCGCAAACGCAGAAGACCCAGGACTTACAAGCTATATGGTTCCTGGCGAGCCAGATTTTGTCTTAACGGCAGCTGACAATCGCGTCTACAAAGTTACGATTACAGCTAAAAATGCACAAGGACTTCTTCTAAAAGGTGTTAGCAAAGGTGTCAGTACTTGCGGTGGTGGTATTAAAAACACCGCTCGTTTTACTCCTTTTTTAACAAGACCAGAGTCGTTTGATTTTGATGAAAAAGACAGAAAACTGTTTGCTGATCATTTCATGCAAGATTTATACCCTTATATCCCTCATTTTGGATTTGACTTTAATGACAATGCAAAGATTGATCGCGTTGCTTCAGAATTGTACCAAGCGGGTAGTTTTATTCATACCAAAAATCGCAGTGATCAAGTAACTCTTGGTCAAGTGTATTACAACACAACATTGGTTCGATATGACGAAGATAGTATTCATGGAGGATGGGATATTGAACCCAATCGCGGACTTGTTCCACCAACAAAAGGGTGGGGCTTAGGTGCTATCTACAACAGTCCTCACAAAGGTGGTTATCTCTTTGCTGATATCGATCCCAACCAGAAGCTAGACTTTCATGATTCTCTTGGTCTTGATGTCAATGCACAAACTACATTCTATGTCTTTGCTGAAGACGTTTGTTATGTGGGAGGACTTGTCGGAGATAACGTCTATACAAACAATCCCGCTCAGGCTGACCTTTGTGGATATCCTCCTGTATACAAAACTGATCCAGCTCATGTAGAATCAAGATTTGTACCAAATCAAACCCCCGATGGAGTATTCTATTTAGACTGGGAAGCTTTCCCAAGTCACGAAGTACATATTGCTCCTCCACGTTTGTCAGTTCTTTCGGCCGAAACTCGCATTGAGCTAGGACAAGATCTGTTAAACGCTGCCAATTACGATTTAACCTATGCCATTGAAAACAACATGATTGTTCAGGTGCGCCCCGCTGATCCTCGGGATCTTCCTATGCACGAAGATGGTCGCGTTTTCCTCTTTGGCAACCAACACCAAACCGCTATTTATGGCGATACCTCTCCTTCCGCTACCGATCCTGCTGTCATGGAAACAACCCTCTTCTTCACCCCCACGGGGATTGGAGAACAAATTGCTTCCCTTGGCTACTTTAACAAAAACTGGAACTACCATGTAGAACCATATCATTTTGACAATACCTCCACCTATACACTCCGCGATCTTATTCACTTCGATTCCATTGTGGGTCTTCAAGTAGAAGTGGATTCTATTCCTTCTCTCAACCCTCATGTATCCTCAGAACTAACAATATCCGTCTCCGAAATTGGTACCAACGCTCCTGTCAATGGAGCCAAGGTAACCATCCAAGGACCTGGTATCAATACCTCTGGTACCACCAACGACCAAGGATTGTATGAAACAACCGTCACTCCTAACGAAAAAGGAATCGTGACCGTACACGTTACCAACGCCGATATGATGGAAGGCCATACAGAACTCTGGGTCAAACCTGATACAGCGGAACCCACTCTTGAACTTGATCCTGTTGTTTCCATTACCAACAATACGACCTTGCAAGTAACCGGCATTACCAATCCTGGCAACGAAGTGAAAGTAAACAACGAAGCTGCCACGGTTGCACAAAATGGATCCTTTTCTGTCCGTGTTACGCTAGAAGAAGGATTGAACACCATTATTGCGACCGCTACCACCCCCACCGGAAAAACCGTTCGACGGATGTTGACCATTACCCTAGACACCACTCCTCCCATGATCTTTGTAGACGATCCTGGCACCTTGCAAGGATCGGAGCCCTTTGTAGTTACCCTAACAGGCCGAGTAGAACCCGATTCCCAAGTCACCGTCAACAACCAAACCGCAACCGTAACACACGATATATGGTCTATTGATGTCACCGTGAAACCAGGCAAAAATGCTTTTGTAATTACTGCTACCGATGTAGCAGGCAACGTAAATACAATGAACTTTGAAGTGATTGTAGAAGAATAGCAATCATTCGATTTAAAAGCCCGAAAGCAAACTATTGCTTTCGGGCTTTTTTTATAGGATGAAACAATGAATACAGCTCATCAAAAAACCCTGTTACATATTGCTAGAAAAAGTATCGAAAGTCGTTTAAATAAGACGTCTTTTGAAATAGCTCCAGAGATAAAAAGTCAGCCTTCTTTTGCAGAGGAAAAAGGATGTTTTGTTACTCTCACTCAGGAAGGTACTCTTCGGGGTTGTATTGGCAACATTGATCCTGTTTATCCCTTGGCTGAAGCTGTTCAAAGAAATGCTATCAGTGCTGCCTTCCACGATCCCAGATTTCCACCGATGTCTCAAAACGAACTTCAGCAAACGTCTATTGAGATCTCAGTATTATCTGTTCCAGTGGAAGTTGAGTATGAGAATCCCAGGGATTTAATTGAAAAGGTAACCCCACATAAAGATGGTGTTATTTTCCAGTTTGGATCCCATACCGCTACTTTTTTACCCCAAGTCTGGGGAGAGCTACCTTCGCATGAAGAATTCTTTAGGCATTTGTCTTTCAAGGCAGACTTAGAGCCTTATTTTTGGAAGAATAATCCTGCGTTGCAAGTGTATACATATCAGGTAGAAAAATTTGAAGAAGAATAGATTTATTATCTATGTCGTCTTGTGTTTAGTTTTCATTTCCCATTGTAGTTGTGATCTTTTTGATCAACATCAAAAAGCACCCTCTAAGCCATCTATTTATGTAGACGGACATGAATATTCTGATACATCTCTCATACTTTCCTCTGATGATGTATATATCTCCTCTAGATTTCTCCGAGATATTGCCAATATGGAACTGTTTTGGGATAGCCAAGAAGAAATAGTGGTCTACACCAGTCTAGATAAAGTTGTATATATGGGGTTGGATGACGTACTAGGCAAAGATATTTTATGGAAAGACCACATTGCATTTATTCCTTTGTATATGGCTGAGCTTTTGTTCCAGGGAACCATAGAGTGGCATCCAGAATCCCACCTTCTATATATAGAAAGACCTTTTTTTCGTTCCATACCATTTGTGTTACCAAATAAAACTTCTGTGCATCCATATCCAGGAAAACATTCACAAACCCTAACAACCCTTCCAAAAAATCAACAGGTGACCATCTTACGAATTCTTGATTCATGGATCAAAATAAGAACAAGCCAATATGACATAGGATGGGTTTCCATACAAAACGTAAGCGAGGAACTTAGCAATCATCGTTTTTACCCTTCTTCACCTTTTACAAAAGAACAAGACGTCATCCAACAAGATAAAATCTGTATGACATGGCAATATGTATATAGGAGTACGCCCGATCCTAGCGAACTTTATATAGCAAAAGAACTAAATACCATTTCACCCACCTGGCTATCTTTACAGAACTCCCAAGGAGAATTGGCCGATAAAGGACGAAAAGATTATATAGAGTGGGCTCATTCTAACCAATATCAAGTATGGATAGCTTGTACCAATAGTTTCGATCCATCCTTGACGCATGAAGTGCTGCAAAGTACAAAACGAAGAAAAAAAGTGATCGATAGTCTTCTTCAAATTGTACTAGACTATGAAGCAAACGGCGTCAATATTGATTGGGAAAACATATATCTCCATGATAGGGATCTTTTTACCCAATTTTTGAGAGAATTGTACCCAATTTTTAATCAAAATGGCCTTGTTGTATCGGTCGATATTACTGCAATATCAGAAAGCGAAAATTGGTCCTTGTGTTACGACCGCAAGGCTATAGGGAAAGTTTCCGATTATGTAGTGTTGATGGCCTATGATCAATATTGGGCAGGTGGAGATGAAAGCGGTTCCGTGGCTGAATACGAGTGGGTAAAAAAAGGAGTAGAAGAGCTTATCAACATTGTTCCTTCTCATAAAGTAATTGTAGGAATACCCTTTTATTCCAGGCTTTGGATTGAAGATGAAACCATTCAACCCATAAGTTTTTCATCGGAGTCCTACTTTATGGGCTATTCCATGGAACTAGGAGAAAAGCATGCAGCCCAGTGGGATGATACGATACGTCAGTACTATGCTCAATGGAGCGATCAAACCCACTCTTATAAATTGTGGATCGAGGATCCACGATCCATAAAACACAAAGTTCAGCTTGTCCATGAATATGGGCTTGCAGGGGCTGCTTTCTGGCGGAAGGGATATGAACTTCCCGAAGTGTGGCCTCTTATAGGGTCTATCTTGAACGATAGAACAAGAGATCGTCCGTAATTATGAAGGAGAATACTACATGAGTCAAACATGGCAAAACATCATTGTTGTTTTGATTGTTGTACTATTTATAGGCGTTGTTGCTTTCGTAAAGAGTCAGGAAGTCTCTTCTCAGGTATCTATCCTCGATATAGAGACCAATGGCTTGCCCTTGTTTCTTGAAGTAGGATCTGATACATGTGTACCCTGCGTTGCCATGGAAGAAGTTTTGGAAGAATTACGTCGCAATTATGAAAGTGTTTTGGTTGTAGAATTCTTGCATGCAAAAAATTCAGAGCAAGTTCAACAGCTTGGTATTCATGCAATCCCAACACAGGTATTTTATGATGAGAATGGCAAAGAATTTTCTCGACACACTGGCTATATCGGAGCAGATGATATTGTTTCCATATTCCTAGAAAATGGTATTGATTTGCAGAAGAGAAAGTCCAGTTCATAAGTGATCTTTTCTGTGACACATGGTGAGAAAGTGGATAGAATGCCTTGTAGAAAGTTGATTTACAAATGAGCAAGATTATTGCTTTAACAGGTTTGTGTGGTGCTGGGAAGACAACTGCCGCACTGATTATACAAGAGCAAGGATACCAGTATCTTCGATTTGGTCAGATTGTGATGGATGTTTTACAACAAGAAAATATCCCAATCACACCAGAAAACGAAAAAAAAGCACGTCATTCATTAAGACAGAAGCATGGTATGGGTGCTTTCGCAATAGCAAACCTGACCAAACTATCGGTTATGTGCCAGAGGGGTAAGGTGGTCATTGATGGTCTGTATAGCTTTGCAGAATACAAAGTTCTTAAAGAGAGATTTCAGGATTCTTTTTATACTCTTGCGATTGTATCTCCCCCCAAAATCCGATACAAGAGATTAGAAGAAAGATGTACAAAAGCAGAGGATACACATACCTTGTTTCGACCGTTAACAAGGAAAGAAGCAATGCAGCGAGATTATGATGAAATTGAGAATGCCGACAAAGGCGGTCCAATTGCTATGGCAGACTGGACCATTTTGAATACAAAATCACTCAAACATTTCGAAAAGGAAGTGAGGGAGTTTTTATGTCAGATATAAAGTACAAGCGACCAACGTGGGATGAATACTTCATGGAAGTTGTGCATGCTATCTCTAAAAGAGCTACTTGTGGAAGGGGTAGAAGTGGGTGCGTAATAGCCAAGGATAATCAAATATTGGTAACTGGGTATGTTGGTTCACCCAAAGGTCTACCACACTGTGATGACGTAGGGCATCTCATGCGAAAGCATGTGAATGAAGATGGACAAATTTCAGAACATTGCGAAAGAACTGTTCATGCAGAGCAAAATGCCATATGCCAGGCTGCCAAAAGGGGTATTTCTATTGACGGAGCCACGATTTATTGCACGATGACTCCCTGCAGAATCTGTACAATGCTCCTTATTAATTGTGGCATCAAAAGGATTTACTGCGAACGTCGTTACCATGCACATCAAGAGCCTGAGATGATGATGAAGGAAGCTGGCATAGAAATTGTGTACAAGTTTGATGAAATCCAACAATATGAATAGTATAGTTAGCGAAAACTAAACGAACGAAATACGTTGTTTACAGCACGATATACTTCTCTTTTGTTAAAGGCCTCAACGGTGCCCGGATCATAATTATCAAGTTGCATAGAGTGAATGGTGAAAGTAATTTGATAATACATTTTTACACACTGCCCTATATACCTTTTCGATTCATATATATTCCCTGCAGCGACGTCAGAGTATTCAAAGCTTGTGAATGCAATGCCATCAATCATTTCTTCTTTCTGAGAAACAGGTTGTATCTCATCTGATATGGTGAAGGGAGTAGAACGATGCCACTCAATTTCTATAGTGGCTTGTTGGAAGTTATTCTCAGTTTTTGACGAAAAGGAAACGGGAACATAGATTTTGGTTGAACCATGATTGTATTCTTCGGAAATCCATGAAACCAGGTTCGAAGAATACTCATTTGGGCTAGTTTTAGGAGTTTCTGGATAATGAATTATAAAACTTCCTTCGCCAGCATACATATCCCAATCGGGTGGATAGGTTAAATCTGAGTAGGCATTGTCTTGTAAAGCAATTTGACAATAGGGGGCTATGGATTCATAGGGGACATAAACCTCCCAAATGCCTCCTCCTGGCTTGCATATGTTTCCAGAGAGGAAAAATACAATGATGCCGTCAGGGACAACACAAATATGCTGAAAATTAGCTGGATTTTCCGCACTTGTTCCTTGTTCAAGTAGACGTATGTCATATTTTGATGCAACGAATTCTATGTAATCACGTGATGAAGTGGGTGGAAATTCTGTAAACTGTCGCTTTAAGTCGTTAAAACAGATCGTAGATATCGTTTCTAAAAAGGATCCATAGGGCTTGAATAACGCTTTATTTTGGAGAACTTGTTGCTGGACAAAGCTATAGTTCAAAATAGACACAATATCTTCGGGAGTAGAACCTCCAAAATTGGATAAAAAAGTGAAGGGAATGGATATAAAGGAGGGGTCAAAGTAGGATATATTATAGCCATAGTTGGAACTGGCATATTGATTTTGCAAAAAGGATGCATGGTATTCTTCGGCAAACTGTGTTAATAAATCAATTTCATATTGGGGAATTTGAGAAGCAACTTGGTTGAACTCATCTGCATTTTCAGCGTCCATGAATGGCTTTGCTCCACGAATATACAGATGTTTGTTTTCATTTTGTATTTCGTTCCATTCTTTGTACACCGGGTAAGGCATTAGTGCTGGAGCAATCCATGCTATTGTTTCATCTTCTATGGCAGGTTTCTCATAGGTTGAAATCAGAGGAACATTGGTTTCCTTTTTGCAAGACGTAAAGCTAATCAATAAAAAAAGTACAACGAGAAGTAGAACATTATTTTTTTTTCGCATGTTTATAGTATACAATTTTCCATTCTTTTTGGGAATAATAATAGTAAGAAAACACTATTGAATGGAGGTATATCAATGGATAACAAAAATTTAAAAGTTGTTTACGACAAAGGCTTAAACAAACCCACCTTAAAACCAGCATTCCTTATGGATGATTTCTTCCATCATTTCTTTTCCGATCAGCGACCTATGTTTGGTGATGGAACCTTGCTTCCCTCTATTGACCTTGTATCAAAAGACGATAAATATGTTTTGAAAGCAGAGCTACAGGGTGTTAAAAAAGAGGATATTGAAATCGAGATTGCTGATCATTACGTGGTATTAAAGGCAGAAAAAAGACAAGATGAAGAATGCAAGGATTGTGATTATTATTACAAAGAAACTTCATCGGGTAAAATGATGAGAGAAATCCAAATCCCTGAAAAAATTGATAAAAACAAGTCAGAAGTAGAATTTAAAGAGGGGATTTTAACCATTCGGATGCCTAAGGCAGAAGAAACAAAAACACGGAAAGTTAAGCTATAGCCTTGGTACGAACAACATGTTTAAGAAGAAGGTAGCGCTTCATGCGCTGCCTTTTTTTTGTGGCGGAGAGGGAGAGATTCGAACTCTCGGAGCGGGATAAACCACTCACTCGCTTAGCAGGCGAGCACCTTCAGCCACTCGGTCACCTCTCCAAACTACTACAAGGGTAAAAGATTATTTCTTTAAGTCAATACTAAATTAATAGTTAATGTGTGTAATGGGAGCTTTTTCCCAAAATTCTTCCAGTGCATACAATTTACGTTCTTCTGGCATGAATATGTGGACAATAATGTCCCCGAAATCAGCAATTGTCCATGCAGGAGATTTTTCTTTGACAGGATATAACGGCTTCACCCCATGATTTCTTAAGTCCTTCTCTAACCGAGTTACAATCATTTGCAATTGAGTGGTATTATCAACTGAACAAATAATAAAATAATCAGCAATTGTTGTCAGCTTTTCTACCTTCAGAAGAACAATGTCCTCAGCCTTCATCTCCTTCAATAGTTCAATAATGAACTCTCTTTTGTTGTCAGTGGTAAAATCAATTCTTTCTATAGTAAGCCTCCTTGTAAAGGTTATTGATATCAATATACGATGCTACGTTGTTTGGTACAAGATATTGTATGGATTTTTTTTCATAAATCTTATGTCGAATCATAGATGATGAAATTTCTATATAAGGCATAGGGAAAAAGTGAATTTTATTAATTGCTTCAGGAATATTTGAAAAAAGACTTTCCAAGAAGTTTTCAGGCATAGGATCAAGTTGTCTTTTTGCAACATAGAAATCCGTATAACTGAGAACTTGAGCGGGAGATTTCCACGTTGGAAGCTTCTGTATAGAATCACTCCCTACAATAAAGTGGAAAGAGAACTCATTGCACGGAAACTTTTCAGCAAGGCCCCGCAAGGTGTCAATGGTAAAGGTAGGACTTTGCCTATGTATATCGCAAAGAAGCACTGAAAAATTCGTATGATCTCGGATGGCCATTTCGATCATTTGGATTCGATGAAAGGGGGGAGCTAGTGCAACCTCCATTTTATGCGGCGAAGACCAAGTAGGAATGAAGTATATGGTTTCTAAAGAAAAGAATTCTCTTGCTTGTTCAGCAGCAATCAAATGACCAATGTGAATAGGATTAAAAGAACCACCAAAGAACCCAATGGGTCTTTTGTTTAAAACCATCGAAAGCGCTTTCCACCTAGTTCTACAAGGTCATCCTCTTGGATGCCATGAAACTTTAAAATATTGTCAATGTGATACTTCTGAAACATTCTATATACATATCGCAAGCTGCCCGGGTAGTTCAGATCTGTACCTGCAATAATGCGTTCAAGTCTGGGACACTGGACAATATAGATATCCCCTTCTTTTCGTACAAGAACTTCTTGATCACCCAATGTATGTACAGAGTGACTTTCAACGGGAATATTTTTACTGGGAATGGTTTGCAGGATATCGTACAAATATTGAACTAGCTGCGGAACGTGTTGTTTTGTTTTTCCAGAAATGAAAAAGAAAGGGTGTTCAGTTGATTCGAGATACTTCTGAAAAAGGATTGCATTTTTTTCTCCACGAGGAGTATCAATTTTGTTACCACAAACAATGTTAGATTGCTGGAATAGGTCTTCGTCGTAATCTTTAATTTCTTGAAACAGGGAATTCATTTCTTGCACACATTCATCAATTGATTCTTTGTCCAAATCAATAATATACAGGAGGATGCGACATCTTTCTATGTGACGCAAGAATTGAAAACCCAATCCTTTTCCTTCAGATGCTCCTTCAATGATACCAGGAATATCAGCAATGGTAAAAGTTTTTCCTATCCCAACCGAACAGACCCCTACGTTAGGTACAATGGTTGTGAAAGGATAGTCTCCAATTTTGGGCTTTGCGTTTGTTATTTGTGAAAGCAAGGTAGATTTCCCAGCATTAGGAAAACCAACAAAACCAACGTCAGCTATTGTTTTTAACTCAATGTAGAGTTCTTTTTCTTCCCCAAGAGCTCCATGTTCAGCTATATGAGGGACATGTTCAATAGAGTTTGCAAAAGATGAATTGCCTTTTCCACCAATTCCTCCTTTTGCGATCTCAACTTCATCTCCGTGTTTGCATAAATCAGCTAAAAGCTTTATGGAGGGGGTTTTTTCAGCACCTGATTCAACCAGGCTTTGAGGATCTGTTATTTCGTATACAAGAGTTCCCGGAGGAACAGATAAGTACGTATGTTTTCCTTTTCGTCCATTTTTTTGGTTACCTTCGCCAGGTCTACCGCTTTGTGCGGCAAAGTATCGCTGGTTTTGAAAAACGCTTAGAGAAGAAATTCCTTGGTCGGCTCGAAAAATGATACTACCACCGCGACCTCCGTGACCACCGTCTGGGCCACCTTTTTGGATATATTTTTCTCGACGGAAGCTAATGCAACCATTACCACCATTGCCGGCTTTAACACGAATTGTGATTTCGTCAATAAATCTCATTGTGCTGTGTATTCAACAAAAAAAGCCCTTTCCAAAAAAGAAAGGGCTTTGTATGGAAGATAGATCTTTTTAATCAACATCTGGATAAACGGATACTCGTTTACGGGATCGACCCCAACGCTCAAATTTGACTTTACCGGTGGCTTTAGCACACAATGTGAAGTCTCTTCCTTGCAGTACGTTTAAACCAGGATAAATCCTGTTGCCACGTTGCCGAACTATAATACTGCCACCTTGTGCTATTTGACCATCGTATAATTTTACTCCAAGGTATTTTGGATTCGAATCTCTACCAT
The DNA here is from genome assembly GCA_964493625.1 of uncultured Caldisericota bacterium. GTDB lineage: Bacteria > Caldisericota > Caldisericia > UBA6126 > UBA6126 > JAGLCW01. The sequence goes on along the minus strand of CAZBOU010000002.1, from coordinate 90,515 downwards.
TTGTACCAGTTTTGTTTTTTCTACCCATGCTAAACTCCTAGCCATTAAAAATAAGATCGCAACTAATCAATATATCACAAAATAACTATTTTACAAATTGTTTCATAAAGTAATGGTTATCGTTTGCGTAGTACCTTCCCACTCTATAGAAGCACCAAACGCTTCAGCAATGAAACGTAAGGGTACAAATGTTCTCCCATTTTGAATGATGGGAGGAGCATCAAGAATGGTGGGGTTGTCGTTAATTTGAGCGATCGTTGAACCAATTTTCATGACAATTGTTTTTTCATTCAATAGAATGGTTATCGTTTGCGTAGTACCTTCCCACTCTGTAGAAGCACCAAACGCTTCAGCAATAACACGAATGGGAACTACCGTTCTACCATTTAGAATAAAGGGTGCAGCATCCATTACTGTGGGTTTGTCATTTATTCGGACTGTGTTATTTCCGATCTGAAATTCGATGACAACTGATTCTTTTGTTACAACAAAAAGAATATCCAATTCTACATTTCCCCCATTGGATGTGAAAACTAACTTCCCGGTATTCTCACCCGCAGTCGCCTTTTCAGGGTTAAATGTTAGGGTGATAGTTTTTCTTCTTCCTCCAAGGAGAGCAAACGATCGATCAGACAATCGCAACCATTGTGCGTCTAGTTCGATAGACCCGTCCATCCTAGCCTCACCATCGTTGTAGACAATGCACTCGATGTCCACTTTCTCTTCTTCTGCTTCTACATACAAAATGCCATCTTCTCTGATAAAATCACTTTCAACTCGTATAATGGCAGGTTCTTCTATAATTTCTACCGTGACAGGGACCATAAAGTCTTCCTTGTCGAATTCAAATACGATGTTTTCGTGATACTCACCTATAGATAGTTCAGATACATTTAATTTGACAGAAAAAACTTTCTGTTCCCCACTTTTTAAGGTGAAATTTTCTTCCTCCATAATGATGAAAGATGGAATGCTATCAATGATAACAGATGCAGAAGCATCGCCTTCGTTTGATATCGTAATGGATTCTTCCACTTCTTTAGCTTTCTTTAAAGTTAATTGTCCCAAATTGATCTCTTCACGATCCACAACAATATCCGCTTCAATGATGGTTATATGAACCGTGATTTCTTTGTCTCCACCGTCGGACTCGATGTATACGGTCCCAGTATAATCACCTGATTTCAGCTTGCTTGTGCTAACGCTAATTTTTAAATCAAATGAATTCTCCGAAAAAGTTCGAGGAGTAGTTCGTAGCCAGTCTTCTGATGTGGAAGTAGTACCGGTTAGGATGCCATCGTAGGCATTGGAGACTGCAATCGTTTGAAAAGAACTCTTGCCCCGTTTTATTTCACCGAATTGAATCGTATTTGTTTCAATTTTTATTTGGGGCTGATGCAATACTTGCAATTGAAATGGAACATCTTTTTTGTAATCTGCTCCTTGAAGGTTAATTGTTCCCCTATATATGCCTGGTTCTAGATTATCTGTGGATAAATTGATCGTATAGGCAGTTTCTGATAAGCGTGGTATTTGCAATGTTTTCTGCAGAGAAAGGTAAGACTCATCTATGTTGATTTCTATAGAACCATCTTGCGATCCACAATTGCGAATATGTAAGTCTGCTTTGGCGGTACTATTGGGTTTCATTTGTCCAAAATCGAGTTGATTTGGATACGAAGCCAGAACTGTCCCAAGGGGGTTAATGTTACCATTTCCAAAATCGTAATAATCAGAATTGTCAACTCCAATGCGAGTTTCTATCCAGGAGTAAACGCGCAGCATTTCGGTAGACCAGGCAGGATTAATCTCGAGCGTAACCGATGTAGAACCAGTTCCACTAATAGAAGGGAGAGAACCTCCATCTCTGGTAACAAACCGATGTCGTTTTTCGCCATTTTGAGCTTTTTCATAGACAAAGTCTTCTACAAGGCAATACCATATTTCAGCACCTTCAGGTACATCTTCGTATTCAATCTGGAACGTAACCTCCCCGTCACTGATGGTGCTTTTATCAATAGATATAGAGGAGTTGGCTCCTTTTGCTTTTGTATCTTTAATTGTCTTTGTTAAGCCATCAGAAGTTCTATCGGAACAAAGTTTTGTATCAATGTAAAAGGAGGGGTAGGCTGTTAAGGATACTTTGTTGGCTCGTAATTGAGCAAATTTAGAAACCATCCTATCTCCTTGAGAGGAGGGGTGGTGTTTGATAAGAATAAAGTCTTTATCGCCATACTTTTCGTACAGTGCATCAATGATTTCACTTCCTCTGACACAAGGGCCACACCATGTAGCAGTAAATTGTTCGACAAGAACCATTTTTTTGACAATCGCTTGCGTTTTTTCTATGGGAAAGGGAATCAATAATGTACCCATTACTAATGCTAGACCTAGTAGGATCGAAATCAATCTTTTCATGTTATATCCTCCAAAATTTTCAAATATGGATTCGTGATTCATTTGATTTTTATCGCAAAAATTCTTACTTTTCGTTTGCATCTATGATACAAAATATAGTATACCAAAAAACTTTGGGAGGGCTATGATGAAACAGTATGTTCGTTTTTTTACTTTTCTTCTCGTTGGGTTTTTATATGTCGCTGTTTTGTCTGTGTAAAACAATATAATCAAAACTGCCCCTCTTTCAAAGGAAGGGCAGTTTTTTTTATGAGTTTACAAATGATTCAATCGCAGGTTCAACATCGTCTACAATGCTATCAATCTCACTTTTAAATCGAATAGTAAGGTCTGTATCAATGAAAACAAGGTACGGAGCAGAGCCTAGATATAGAAGATTGGCTAAGGTTTTGTCTCCATCATAGATGACTGGCTGATTACGTGCATAGTCTTGGACAAACTTTGCAGAATCTTCTTCACCTGCATCAGTGATAAATAAAACCTCAATTCCTAAAGGAACCAGAAGGTCTCGAATTGTACCACACTTTGATTTGCATGTACCACATCCTACATCTACATAGATGAGTGCTGTTTTCTTGCCATACAAATCTTGCAACGACCATTGTTTTCCACTCATGTCAAAAGCTTGAAACGTTTTAAGTTGATCCCCGACGCTTGCTAGCGAAATACCATTCGGAAAGAGTCTATCAAATTCATCTGCACCCTTAGTATATCGAAATGCAACCGTGTAAGCTCGTAAGAAGCTATCTTTAAAGTGTTCTGCAAAAACGGTCAAGTCTTCTTCATCGGGTCGAAAAATGCCATTGTTACCTACAAGATGTTCAAGGGTCATTCCTTGAAGCCTTCTAAAAAACGCACCTGTATAGGCCTTAGAGCCTTTAATTGAAAAGGAACTCATAAGGTTTACAGAATACACTGCCATTTGAGCATCAAATATAACGGTACCATCGGGGAAATTGGGAATTGGAAACTGCACAGTGTATCCCAATGCTCGTTGCATTCGGTTGTCCCAAATTTCAGCTAAGGAGATGCGAAAAGAATCATGAGTATTTACTCTGTCTTTCAGGCTGACAGGGTTGGCTACAGTAAACGCTGCCTTTGATGTGGCGAGTATCATTTTATCTAAAGAAGTGCCAGCGAAGAAGAGGGATTTGCCTGCGAAGTATCCATTGAGGAGAAGTGAAGCTATAAGGACAACCACAATCCATTGTGATTTTTTATGTTTTATGGTTGCATGGGTCTTCTTTGTCTGAGTGTTTGTAGAGCGCGATTCATTTGTAAGATTGTGGTTGTATTTCTTTCTAGCCATGTTTTGCAATTTCTTCCTTTATAAAAGCTCCAAGACGCCTGATACCTTCGTCAATTTGTTCAACAGAGGGTTTTGTGAAATTCAATCGTGCTGTGTTCTGTCCCGTGCCATCAGGGAAGAATGCAGAACCAGGGATATAGGCAACTTGATGTTTTTCAACAGCGACGGGGAATAGTTTTTGTGTATCTAGGTATTCGGGCAAGCTACACCACAAGAACATTCCGCCGTCAGGGGGCAAAATCTTGGTTTCAGAAGGAAAATACTTTGTTACTGCATCCAACATGGCTTGACATTTTATAGCATACGACTTGCGTATGATTTCAATATGAGGCCATAAATATCCTTTTCGTAAGTATATGTCTGTTGCCATTTGAATGATAACAGGAGAACATAGATCGACTGATTGCTTCGCTAGACTAACTTTTGCAATGATTGGTTTGGGACCAACAATCCATCCCAAACGGTTGCCAGGTGCAAGAATCTTGGAAAAGGTTCGAAGGTATACAACGTATTCATTTGTTGTATCAAGAGCTTTTAGACATGGCAATGCTTCTCCTTTATACCGAAGATCCCCATAAGGGTTGTCTTCAATAATGATGAAGCCATATTCTTTTGCCAGAGCGATTAGTTTTTTTCTACGTTCCAAACTCATACACACGCCTCCAGGATTTTGGAACGTGGGTATGGTATAGAAAAATTTGATACGCTTACCTTCTTTTTGACGTCGTTTTACAATTTCTTCTAATTCCTCGATAGATGCGCCATCCTTGTCAATGGAAACACATTCAAAGGTTGCTCCGAATGTTTTAAAACTTTGAATGGCACTTAAATACGTCGGTTTTTCTGTAACAACAATGTCACCATCTTCTACAAATACTTGCGTTAATAAATTAATGCCTTGTTGAGAGGCTGTTGTAACAATAAGGTGATCCATATCAATGTTTGTTATGCCGTCATTTTTTGAAATTTCGATCAAGGATTCTTTTAGAGGTCTGTAGCCTGGAGTTTCTCCATACTGCAAAGCAACAGGACCATTTTCTTCGCTTAATGCCTTGTTCATACATTCGCGAAACTTCTGAATGGGAAATAGTTTGGGATCCGGTAGACCACCCCCTAGGGATATGATTCCTGGTTGACTTCCGAGCTTCAGGAGTTCACGAATAATGGAAGATTTGACACGATTGGATCGAAGGGAAAAAAAATCATCATAATGTAACATACTCACACCTTCCTTTGTGCTTTGTTAAAATGAAACTTGAAAAACGAAAACTTCTGAGGATAACTAACTTCTAAAAAAACATATCCATTGTCAGCAACAGAAAACTCAGTTTTCGAGGTTTCTATTGTATGTTTTCGCCAAATGATGTTGTCTAACCAGCTTAATTCAACAATCCCTTTTCGATAAGAACGTGGTCGAATTTCGCTCGAAGGTTCATACCGTATCAGAAGATGGGAATAAAAAACATCCGCTTGTTCTACTTGGTATCCAAATATTTTTTTTGTGTGTAGCAAATTTCCTGAAAGACCATACAACTGAGCATTTTTATGTGTACCTACTAAAATAGTATCTCTTTGATGCGAAAATGCTAAGGTTTGAAGTGGTTCGGCACTAGTTCTTTCCCATAGAACTGTTCCTTCAATATTGATTAGCAGGATGGTGGTTACTTCTGCATCCCCTTGCAAATGGGAAAAACTGATACAAATATCTCCATTGTCATTGATGTCTTGCAGAAAAGGATAGGGATCAGAGGAGGATTGATTGGAAAAAGAAACTTGTTTGTTCCAATGAACAAATCCATAATAGCTGATACATTCAATGGTTCCCCCTTCTGTGGTCCACACAAGAAGTTTTCCATCCGGTGAGGGGGTGATATGATACCGAACATGGGTAGGGGGAAGCTGCTTAGGTTCTTCTATGGATACTCCCTCAGAATTTGTTAAAAAATAAATACTTTCTAGCTGTTTCATGGAAGAAGCAAGATAGCCTATTTTTCCATCCTGGTAGACCCAGAAATTTTCAATGTAATAGTGATCTGGTTGATAAAATTTCTCCCAACTAATTCTCTTTTCAAGTAGGTCTATACAATAAACCGAGTAACACCGAACGAGCAAAGATGTTTCATCAAAAGAGAACTGAAGGTCTAGAATGGGGAAATCAAACTGATGAGAGAAATGCTCCGAACCATCTTGGTTGTACACGTGCACCATTCCATTTGTATCTCCTACTGCTACATAACTGCCTTTTGAAGATATTGTATGGGAAGCAATAGGACACTCTAGTTCGATGTGCCACATTTCTTCTAAAACGCCTTGGGCAAACGAGTGTCTAGAATATTGAAAATAGAAGAATAGACAAACGACTACAAGAACAAGAATCATATAAAAAGGCAAGGTGTTTTGTTTCATCCTAATTGTCTTCATTGAAATAATTATAGGGGAAAAGAATGCCTTTCTCAATTGAAATTCTTACAGCTTTATGAATAACTTTAAGAGTAGAATCACAAACAAAGGAATTGCCATGATGGGACAATATTTTTTATTAGTAGCATTTATATCTGCTTGGATTGCACTATTTTTTTGCCTTCAATCAAATCGAAAGAAAGAAAAGTGGTTTTTCTTTTTTGTTGTCGTTACCATGCTATCTGTTGTCCTTGCTTTTGGTTTGTATTTGCAAGCCTTTATTCTAAATCAGTTTCAGTTTGTGAATGTGTTCAATCACTCCAACAAAGCAATGAGTTTCATTCAATTGGTGGCATGTTCTTGGTCGGGGCAATCGGGATCTTTGTTTTTGTGGCTTCTGTTCACGCAGATAACTTTATTCATTGCTTTGAAAGATAGATTCCTCAGGAAAGAAATTAGTTTTTTTATTTTGCTACTACATATTTTGGTACTTGTGTTGCTTCTGCAATCACAACCGTTCCAGACTCATACCATGCAAGCAATAGATGGAATCGGGTTGAATCCTGTTTTGAGTCATCCCTTGATGGTCACGCATCCTCCTTTTGCTTTCCTTTCCTATGCTTTCTTAGGGTTGTATTTCAGTGTAGGCATGGCAGCTTTGCTTAAAAAACAAGAGTTTCGTTGGATCCATCGTTACAATTATGCCCTGTATGTTGCCTTTTTGGGCCTTACCGTTACGATGGTGCTGGGATCTCTTTGGGCTTATGAGATTACTGGATGGGGAGGATACTGGTCGTTTGATCCTGTTGAGAGTGGATCGTTATCGCTTTGGTTTTTCGTACTTATGCTACTTCATTTGTATCCATTTTTTAAAAAGTTTGGAAAAGGGCGAATATGGTTTTATGGGGTTCCGATCTTTCTGGTATTCTCGATGTTTTATGTTAGCTTTTTAATTCGTTCAGGCCTTCTTGCGTCATTTACCGCCCATGCTTATGCACAGGGAAGTTTGGTTGTTGTTTTGTATGGTATTGTTGGAATGCTTCTTGTCACTCCAGGACTCTTTCTGTGGAAAGCTTATTCGAAGCTACCTTTACCAGAAAAGCCAAAGATGCTTTTCAAACTGTATCCAGTGAAATTCTCCATCATTATGTTCATGGGATTTTTGGCCTTTCTATTATTCTTGCAAGTTACATTGCCAGTTTTTACACAACAAGCAGAACTGACGACAGTTTTAACTAAAGTTTTCATCGGGTTTTTTCTCGTTTTTTTAATACTCTGTCTCTTTCAGGTGTTTCGAAAAGAAAGTAGCGGTAGCATCTTTTTGAAATCGAATGCTTTTGCTTTAGCAGGCGTTATGTTCCTATATTGGCAGTATCCTCAATTAAAAGACTCATCCTATGGAGTTTTGTGTGCATGTAGCGTATATATTGGTTTTTTGTGGAGCTTTTATTGGATACTTCGAACTTTGCGTACTATTTCATTGCGCTCGATAGGATTATTGTTTGTGCATTGTGCAGTAGGTTTCCTTTTGGTAGGTGTTTCTGTAAATGCACCCCTGCTATCTGAGCAGATCGTCTTTCTAACTCCCGGACAAACTCATCAAGTGGGAGCTTATCTTTTTTCTCAAAAGAAAGAACATAGCACTACATCCATGTATTTGGGACAAAAGAAAACCTCTCCAATTGAATGCATTACTCCCACCAACACCAAGAGGACTCTATATCCTTCTTTGTGGCACTATTCTAGAAATTTTCAAAATTATTCCCTTCCTGTACCCGCTATGTTGTTTCATTGGAAAGAGGATCTTCAAATTATTCCTTTTGCAGAATCTGGCACTTTGTTACATCCAAATCAAAGTGTACAAAGAGACGGCTATGAGTACAAATTAATAAGTTTTGAAACCAAGGAACTCGACAATGGTTTTGTTTTAGAAAAGGCTTCTATACAGATTAGTAAAAACAACCACAGGAGTGAGATTGATAAATTTGACTTGCAGAGAGTTGTTCATCCAAGTGGAAAACAACTTACTAACTCATCGGTTTATTCAGAAGTTTTGCAGGACAATATACACTGGGTTGATACAGTAGAGAAAGATTCCGTCGTTGTATTAACAGACAAAGATCGGATTCAAAACAAATATGAGATACGCCTAAAGCCCGGTATGTTTTGGGTACGAAATTCATATTGGCTCATGATATTTGGGGGCGTGTTTTTGTTACTAGCTCTAATAGAGAAATATTTAAAAAAAAGAAAAAAACGCGTACAATAAATATCTATGAAAAATACAGCAAATAAAATTGACTTGAAACGAATGATACGATTTATCTTGGGAGCCTTGGTATCGGTATTTTCTGGGTGGTTTTTTAAAGAAATATATGTTACTCCCTATCTTCAAAAAGGAATTTCTCTACAAGATGTCGATACTACCATCTTGTTCTTCTGGACGTTTATTGGAGTTGCCATTGGTTTTGTTGTGGGCTTCTACATTATTTTCTTTTTCATAGATTTAATCACGAAGAGTTATACGCAAATGAGGATACGGATACGAGGTATAGCCCATAAGAAATCCTATGTACTAGATAGCAGTGCAATTTTAGATGGGCGCATTGCAGATTTGGTAAAATTAGGGCTTTTCCCCTCATGGTTTTTCGTTTCTTCAGTTACAATTGACGAATTGAATCGATTGGCAAAAGTTAGCTTCGTGTATGCACGAAGAGTAGAAAAAGGAAGAAAAATCATCAACCGGCTAACGCAATTGCTACAGAAGAAAATGCAAATTGTATCCTTTATGGAAGCTCCTAAGTCTATCCGAGACCATATTGTTTCTTTGGCAAAGATGACAAAATCTTCTATCATAACGCTGGATGTTAATCTTACCGATGAAGCGAGAGCTCAAGGCATACCAGTTATTAATATTAATGAGCTTGCCTTGGCATTCCGTTTACAATTGGTACCCGGGGATATCTTAGCATTGCACCTTAACAGACCTGGAAAAGAGAAGAATCAAGCAGTAGGATATCTTGACGATGGGATGATGGTTATTGTCGAAAATGGTATTCACCATCTCCACAAAAATGTTGAGGTGGAATGCATGTCTGTGCTGCAATCGACAGCAGGGAAAATTGTATTTGGAAAATTCATTAAGGAACTTGATGAACCATCATAAAGCTAGTTGTGTTATTGTAGGAGGGGGAAGTGGTTCACGATTTTCTGCGACAGATTCCAAACTCCACATCTCTATAGCTGGTAAGCCAGCTTATATTTCATCCCTCCAAAACTTTGTATGCGACGATAGAATTGATGAAATTGTTCTTGTAGGTCCTTTCCACCTTGCTGATATTGAAAAGTGGTTTCCAACGAATCAAAAAATACATATAGTAAAGGGTGGCGAAACACGAACAGAAAGTGTTTGGAATGGACTACAACAATGTACATCTTCTTCGGAATGGGTTTTCATCCATGATGCTGCTAGACCTTTTGTTCCCACCAATATACTAGATTCATTGTTTATGGCTTCAGAAGAAGAATCTATTCAAGGAGTGATTCCTGTTCTTCCTGTTTACGATTCTTTAAAAAAAGTAAGAGATGGAACGATCCTAGAAACTGTCTCAAAAAAGGGCCTTGTTCGAGCACAAACTCCTCAGTTCTATCACAAGAAAACACTGCTTGAAGCCTATACAAAAAATAAAGGTATATGGGAAGATGAAACTGAACTTCTTCTCCATTTTTGTTCATCCATATCCATACAATACATTTCTGGATCGTATATTTCTGAGAAAATTACAGATCCAACGACAAAGACGTTTTTGGAAAAGCTTTCTAGATCAAACCCAAAAGTTGGTATAGGGTGGGATTTTCACCCTTTTGAGCAAGGCAGGGATCTTGTTCTAGGGGGCGTTTATTTTCCTCACCATGAAGGGCTTGAGGGAGATTCTGATGGCGATGTATTGATTCATGCTGTCATCGATGCTATTCTTGGCGCTATCGGAATGGGTGATATTGGCTCTTACTTTGGCGTTAAAAAACCATCTTTGATGGGAATCCGTAGCCTATCGCTCTTGCAAAAACTTCGGTCCGCTTCAATGCCGTTTTTTTGGGAAGTGGGCAACATTGACATAACTGTTGTATGCAAAAAACCTCATATTCACTCCTATGTACATGAAATGAAAAAAAACATTGCGAGAGCACTCCGCATTTCAGAGAGTATCATAAACATCAAGGCCACAACCGATAAAGGAATGGATTCTGCAGGTCAAGGCAAAGGAATTCGAGTGGTTGCGATAGCCAACATTTTACAAATGGAGGGATTTTATGGATAATGACAAAACCGAAGCCATGTATCAAGTAGAGAAGTTGATACAAATTATGAGAGAGAATTCTACAAAAAAAGTTCACATTGAGACCAAAGACTGGAAGATCAGTATTGAGCAAAATGAGAATAGTCAAATGGAGATTGTTAAAGCTGCACTTTCTAGCGAGGACTCCTCCAAAGATAATGCGTCTGGACAGAATCGTAACGATCTGCATATTGTAACAACACCTCTAGTGGGAACCTTTTATCGAGCTTCATCTCCCGAGCAAGAGCCATATGTAGAAATCGGAGATGTTGTGGAGATAGGACAAGTACTATGCCTAGTAGAGGCCATGAAAGTGATGAACGAAATACACTCCGATATAGAGGGAGTGGTGACGAAAATTGTAGCTGCAAATGGTGATATGGTGGAATATGGTCAACCGCTGTTTGAGATTAAGCCACAGGATTCTAACGATGAAGCATAGCATTCGTCGAATACTGATTGCAAATCGAGGAGAAATTGCACTCCGTGTTCTTCGGGCATGCAAAGAAATGCAAATTGAATCTGTATTAGTTTACTCAGAAGCTGATGCCGACTCATTGCCAGTCAAGTATGCTGATATTTCTGTTTGCATTGGGCCAGCCAATCCCTCCTTGAGTTATCTCAACTTTTCTCAAATTATTACCGTCGCTACATTGATGGAGGTAGATGCTATTCACCCAGGGTATGGTTTTTTGTCCGAAAACGCCACATTTGCTACAATTTGTCAAGACTATGGGCTATTGTTTATTGGTCCAACTCCTGATTCTTTGATCCATTGTTCTAACAAGGCGCATGTGCGCAGTATCGCGAAAAGTGCCCATGTTCCTATTTTGCCTGGAACAGAGAAACCTTTACAGGATATTCAAGATGCACTGAGAGCTGCCGAGAGTATTGGGTATCCATTGCTTTTAAAAGCTTCAATGGGTGGTGGAGGTCGAGGTATACGAAGGGTTGATTCCAAACAACAACTCATGGACAATTTTCCGATTGTTCAAAGGGAGTCTTTTGCTTCCTTCGGATCGGATGAAATATATATGGAGAAACTGCTACTTCATCCTAGACATATTGAAGTTCAAATCTTTGGTGATGGGAAAGGCAATGTTATTCATTTGGGAACCCGAGAGTGTTCTATTCAAAGAAAACACCAAAAAATTATAGAAGAATCTCCCACTTGCGGCTTACCTAAAGAAAAAGAATCTTTGTTGGTAAAAGCTGCTGTTTGTTTGGGGGAGAAACTACAGTATAAGAATGCTGGTACTTGTGAGTTTATCACCGATAGCGAAGGCAACTTCTATTTCTTAGAAATGAATACCCGTATTCAAGTTGAACATCCAGTGACAGAAGAAACAACGGGGATCGACATTGTCAAAATGCAAATCCAAGTTGCACAAACGGATGCTTTGCCATTGCTACAAAGCGAGATTCATCAATCAGGTTGGGCCATGGAGTTTCGTATTGTAGCTGAAAATCCGGAAACCTTTGTTCCTTGTGCTGGAAAAATCGATTTTGTTCATTTCCCAGCTGGTCGAGGCGTACGAGTGGATTCTCATGTGTATTCTGGATATGTCGTTCCTTCTTCCTATGATTCGCTACTTGCAAAAATGATCATTCATGGATCTAATCGTCAGGAAGTGCTTACCATTGCGAAAAGAGCTTTGCAAGAGTTTACCATCCAGGGAGTTCAAACCAATATTCCCCTGCTATTAAAAGTGTTGGAACATCCAGAGTATCAAAAAGGAACGATCAATACCTCTTTTTTGGAACAGCATATTCTTTGATATAGAGAATAAAGGCTGAGAATTAAAAGGTTTCAATATTGTTTTCAAATACGTACTTTACTTTTTCTGACCACTCTAAAAACGATATTGCACGGTCTTTTGTGAATTGCTTTGAAAACCAATATATGTCTGTATCATTGTTTTGAATTCCAAGACCAATTTTCTGTAGCTGCAAAGAAATAGCGTATAGATAGCTATTGGGATCATTTTGTGGAAATCGAAAATAACCATGATACCTTTGGATCGAGGAAATAAATCGTACATCCTCTTCTGAGAGGGATAAGGGCTGCTCAAAAAAGGAAGAGGAAAACGCAATGGGAAAACATTCCTCGGTTGGAGAAGTAGCAGCTAGCTTGTCTTGCAAAACTACAAAACCATCAGCTATATTAGACTGGATACCCAAAGGTGTATTTGTATATATTCTACTTCCTGTGTCGAGTGCACAATTGTAGATACATGTACCAATGCATTGATCTTTTTGAAAGATGCCGCCCCAATACACATAGGGCTCTCCTAGGAGACACTCTGCTTCGGCCCAATAATAACCACTAAACTTGTCAGTGTTTGCATTGTGATTGGAAGGGTAATCTACTGGTAAGCCCGGTTCGTAACAATGCCAATAAGGTAGATATTTACTACCAGCAGTCGTGAACAGGGCTAATCCTAAGCCAGAACCAACATAGGCATTGGTTGTAATTTGCTGAATACCCCTTCCAGCATCGAAAGTGACTAAAGAGTTGTCAAAATGATATGCATCAGGGTATGATTCATGTACAATCAGGGCAAATGACAACTCCTCAGGGAAATGGTCAGGAAGATAGTTTGTTAATTCGTTCTGGATATAAGTAGCAATGATCTTTTCAGTGCGTCCGCCCCTTTGCCCTTCAATCGATGGGGATATGGGTTGAGTAAGGGTTGCAAGGTGGCTTTGGCTTTGGATAGAAAAAGAAAAGCTATTCAAATTCATCCAGCCAATCGTTGCATCGGTGGGGTCTTGGATTTTTATATACCACTCTTGAAAGTTAGGTGTGACAATTTGCAGTTTATCTTTTACAAGCAAGGGTTTCACGACCCAATTTTTGGGGAGTAGCTTGACAGGTTTTTTTTGTAAATCTACAAAACACTGATCTAATGCAATCGCAGTTTCTCTATCCAATAAACCGGTAGGTAGTATGTGATGGAGAATCTGAAATGTTTCCAGTGCTTTTTTTGTGTAATATCCAAAATAGGTGGTTTCTTCTCCTTCAAATCCAGCTTCGCGGGAGTTTTTGTGAAGCTGCGTCAGTGGATTTGTATTAAGAATCATTTGCAGGTAGGCTATAAAAGGGGAAGAAAACTCTATTTGTATGGTAGGAGAGGTGCTGTTAACAACATCCAAGAACGAAAAATTATTGGGAATAGTGCGGAATGTATTGTTTTTGAGGGGATCTTGTACAATAAATGCTCCAAAGGGTCTATGTATAGAGAGGAATGGTTGATCAAGAAAGCAGGAAGATGTTCTAGGAGAGGAAGCGATATGTAAAAAAGTCTCTTTTGAATCGTCATGAATACCGGCGATATACAAATTGTTGTAAAAATCAATCCCTATTCCTCCGGCAATATCGAATTCATGATTGCCTAGATAACTTGAGTAAACAATTGAATCAAGATGGGCATTCATATGCATAAAGAAAATGTCTTGTTGCTTCTGAAGCATCGGAAATTCAGCTTGGGTAGTGATGGGAAAATCTTCTGATAAAGTATTGCCAGTTACATATACGTTTCCCCAATGATCGGTGATAAGGTCGGTCACTTCATCTCGCAAAGACCCTCCGATATAGGAAGATGCCAAGAGCTTTGAACCGGAACCGTTCATTTTTGTGATAAAGCCATCCTGATCACCACCTAGATTGTTTTGTACATGACGAGTAGAACAGGGGAAAGAAGAGGAATTTGTAGTACCAGCGACAAAAACATTGCCCTGCCAATCACAGTCAATAGCCTTCCCAATGTCCAAGGAATCACCCCCTAGGAACGTACAAAAGATCATGCGGTTTCCATCGGAAGTAAAACGAACAACAAATACATCTTTTTCTCCGTTGTGAGATGTGTCATAAGCAAGTGGGGTGACTGGGAAATCAGGAGAATATGTGTACCCAGTAATGTAAATGTTTTGTAATGGGTCTAGGGCTAGGCCCATACCAACGTCCCATTGAGAACCACCAACAAGTGTGCTGTAGAGCAAACTACAATCGCTAGTATCAATGCAAGCAACAAAAGCATTGCTCTGATGGGGCTCTTGGTTCGTTGAGACAAAACGTTTAGTAGCTGGAAAATCCGAAGAGGTAGTATATCCTGTAATCAGAACATCTTGGCGTGAATTAATTTTGATGTCAAGAGCGGCATCGTTGTCTGAACCTCCCAAAAGTAGTGCCTTGGAGGATTGGTCTAAGGGATTGTAGATGAGAACAAAAACATTGGTGTTCTGAAAGCGCTGGCTTGATGATAGATTTCTTGTAAAAGGAAAATCCTTTGAATCGGTTGTTCCGCAGCAATATACAAGACCATCGTTTGAGACGTCAATCCCTGTCACTTCCTCCCATTCAGAGCCACCAAAAAGGATACACTCTGCAACTGATCCATCTTTTCGATATCTTTTGAGATATGCATCGTAATTTTCTTCAGGGGAGTTTGTTTCTTGTGATTGACTACTAGGAGACAGAACAGCTCCACCTACCCAAGAAACTCCAAGGGGGTTGGTATGGATAGCTTGAAGGGTCTCATTCCCCGGCGGTTCATTGTCTTCGGCGGTAGTGTTGCCGTAAGGGTCAATAGGGACTGTATAGTGCAATGATTTGGCTGTACTAATAGGAGGCCTTTTTGGGAAATCTTTTTGTAGAGTACTACGAAAAGGAATTAGGCCTTCCTTTCGGGATGAATATGGAGAGAGAGTGATGGAACAAGAAAGGATGTCTTGTTCAATGTAGAAAAGATAATCAACTCCATTTGAGCCGTCCCGATATTGAATAGAAGACCAGGTTTGTGCTCTGATTACACCAGAGGAAGTTATGTATGTATATTGAACAGTAGAAGGCTGAAAGCCAGTTGGTGCTATAGAACCAAAGGGAAAAGAGTATTGGATGGAGGGTTTAGCGGGGAACCTGATATGTATTGCAGTTTCCGCAAATACAATACCTCCAAAGGTAGCGTTGTAGAAAAAACGAATAGAAGAATCCCACTGACCCTGATTTTCAACAAAACAATGCGATGAATACGAAGAGGCGGCTAGTGCTCGATGCGAAAAAAAAAGTGCTGGGTAACCAGCACTTACCATGAAAACAAAGCCCAAAAATAAAACAACCAAACGTTTGTACAAAAGCGTTACTCGTAACTATTTATCTTTTTGCTTTGATATAAGATCAAACATGGCAGCAATGAACACTATGGTTGCCATTACAATGAGAGTAACAGGGTGAAGACTCCACACATTCGTTATATGAATGGAAAAGAGAATCAACCAAATGGAAGAAAAAATTTTTGTCCAATTTGACCACATAGTAGAACCTCCGAAAGATTTTTTTTCATAGTATCATAGTTTTTTTTCTTTGTAAATATTCCATAGTTGTTTTATGGTTTTGTGAAATACAGGATGGATAAAAGTAGGACAGATTTCCATACATGGAAGAAGTATAAAACTTCTATTATGTAGGTCTTCATGGGGAATTGTAAGAGAATGAGTGCGAACAATGTCCCGATTCCAAAACAATATATCAATATCAATATTCCTAGGACCCCATCGAACCGATTCTTTCCGCCCCATAAGCTGCTCAATACCCTTCACGATACGAAGAATTTGAGAAGGGTCTGAGGAAGGAACCCTAGTTTTTATGACACAATTAAGAAACGGATATTGATTTTTCATGCCATACGGTTTTGTTTCAATGATAGTAGAGGCTTTCAATAGGTAAATACCTTTGCATGATAGATAATGCAAAGCTTGTAGAAGGGAGCTTTTGCGATTTCCTTCGTTGCTTCCTAATGAAAAATAAACGGTGTTCATGAGTGCATGATAGAAAGGACTTTGCAGGCATTTTTGGTGGCCTTCACATCATGAATACGAAGAATATCTACCCCTTTTTCCCACAGAAGTGCACTCATAAGGGCTGTTGGAGAATCTCTATCAGGCAAGGGAATAGATGCCATGTCACCAAAAAAGCTTTTTCGGGAATGACCCACAAGTATTCTGCAACCTAAATCATAAAAACAAGAGATATGTTTCAAAATGTCAAAATTTTGTTCTGCGGTTTTGGCAAAACCTATTCCTGGATCTAGGACAATTCGTTCTTTATCTATTGAGTAACGAGAACATTGTTCAAGAGTCTTTTCAAAAAAGAGATGAATTTCTTCTAAAAGAGAATGGTACTGCGTTTCTTTTTGCATTGTTTTAGGCGTCCCTTTCATATGCATAATGACAAGCTCTATAGAGGGATGTCGAGAAATCAGTTCGATCATTTCTGGGGAGATTTTTATGCAGTTGATCATTTGGATGCCATTTTCAATGCCTGCTTTTGCAATGGAGACTCTGTGGGTGTCAAGTGATAGCTTACAGCTAGGGAAATGTTGGTGAATTTGAACAATGGGTTCTATCACGCGACGATATTCTTCTTCTTCTTGAATCAATGCAGCACCTGGTCTTGTAGATTCTCCTCCTATATCTAGGATGTCAGATCCTTGTTCAAGAAGAGATGATGCTTTTTGCAATATGTCATTCATAGAAATACATTCATTTCCGTCAGAAAAGGAGTCGGGGGTTAGATTTAATATGCCCATTAATACAGGCTGGCGGACTTGTTGTTTTTGGTGGAGCGTGCAAAGAAAGCGTGCAAGCTCTTTACGAATGGTAGGGATCTGAAAATAGTTTTGTCTTTCTAAGCTTTGCAGACATTGAGCAATCACATTTTCAGTTCCTATCATCAGAATAGTAGAATCTTCTATGGAATGATCCAGTACATTCTTGTGTACAGCTACATCGCCACCGTGACTAAGAAACGTTTGTTTCAGAATGGTAGCTTCTTTGTATCCAATATGATCTGCCTTGATGCAAAGGAGATTTGTTTTCTTTAAAAAGATAGGAATGCTTTCTTGCGTGCACCCAATTTCTTGTAATGCTGAACAAACCAAAGATGGGTCAATCGACGTAAACATATTATCGTTTGTCCATTTCTACTTGGGCGTATGCATTGTGGTTATGGATACTCTCGTTGCTTAGAACATCAATCGAAAACCAAGTTACTCTTTGGTCCTGATTTAGGGGTAAATAAATATTTCGAACAACATCCTCCACAAATCGGGGGTGATTGTACGCATATTCTGTAACGTATTTCTCGTCTTTTCTTTTAAGTAGCGAGTATACGGGAGAGGAAGCGGCCTTTTCGCAAATAGAAACGATTTCTTCAATCCAAACAATGTTTTGGTGGCCATGTTTCATACGAATAGAGACAGAGGCAATTCCTCGTTGGTTGTGAGCCCCATAGGCTGAAATTTCTTTGGAACATGGACAAAGAAGCTGTATGGGAACCTTTACTTGCATTAAAAAATCAAAATCACTGCCTTTTGAAGCAATGAATGTGCAATCGTACGATAAAAAACTTTTTATACCAGTAACAGGGGCGGCTTTATTGATAAAGAAATCAAAACATATCTCTATGTGAGATGTTTCTGCCTTTAAGGCTCTTTTCGTATCTTGCAGAATTCCCTCAAGAGAAAGAATGGCGATATTGTCTCGATGAACATTTAGAATCTCAATGAAACGACTCATGTGAGTACCACGAAATTCTTTAGGGAGGTCGACGTAGAGACTTACAAGTCCCGTAGTTGCTTGAGTAGATCCTTCTCGATCAGAAACTGAGATCGGGTAGCGTACTCCTTGTACGCCTACCCGATCAATCTTCACTTTGCGATCATCAGTTTCGTTCTGTATATCTCGCATAATCTTCTTTTGTATAGGTTATGTGACTAGAAGGTGTTTCGGATAGTTTAATGGTTGTAAGTTGGTAGGTAGGACTTTGAAGGTGGGGATGCAAGGTTTTAAAAATCCATTCTGCAACAATCTCTGTGGAAGGGTTTTCGAAAAAATCATTAAGATTTTTGTGGTCTAGCTTGGAGAGAATATTTTCATGAACAGCATTAGAGATACAGAGAAAATCCAATACCATGCCGGAGGAAACATCTAACTCTCCTTCAACCATGACAGAAAGGTAGTAGGTGTGGCCATGCAAAGATTCACATTTTCCATGGTAGTGTGTCAAGTGGTGGGCAGCATCAAATCGAAAATCCTTTTGCACAATCATTTATACGGGAAATTCCGTTTCAATGAGTTCTTTGATTCTACTCATACCTTTTTGAATGTCTTCCTTAGAGGTGGCATAGGAGAATCGAATATAGTTGTCTCCTTGCTTCCCAAAAATGCTTCCGCTCAGGCATGCTACATAGGCCTTCTGGAGGAAAAGTTCAGCCAAGTCTGCAGAGGTTATAGAATATTTTTCTAAAATGGGCTTTACGTTTACAAACGCATAGAATGCACCCTTGGGTTTGATCATACTCATACCAGGGATTTCATTGACGAGAGAAAAAATGATATCTCTACGCTCTTTGAAATGTTCCCACATCATGTGAACCTCAGGATTGTCTCCTTCGAGAGCATGAATACCAGCAATTTGCGTAAAAGCAGGGCAGCAAGACACTGTATTGTTGACAATTTTCTTCATGCTACCGTAGAATTCTTTCGGTACTGCTGCGTAGCCTAGTCGCCATCCGGTCATCGAATAGGTTTTGGACATTCCATCCATCAGCACTGTGCGATCTAACATCCCGGGGATGCTTGCGATAGAAAAATGTTGGTCTTCTTCAGAGTAAATCAAATCCGAGTATATTTCGTCGGAAAATACAATAGCATTGCTTTTTTTGACTACATCTGCAATTTTTTCTAGTTCTTGTTTGGACAACACTCCGCCGGTGGGATTTTGTGGAGTATTGATGATAATTAATTTCGTTTTTGGAGTAATCCTTTTTTCCAATTCTTCCGCTGTAACCTGGTATCCATTTTCTTCTGTGAGTGGTAATGGAATGGGTATTCCGCCGGCTAGATTGACGGCCGATTGGTATGGAGGGTATCCTGGGTCGGGAACAATGCATTCATCTCCTGGCTCCAAAAAGGTAACGCAGGTTGTGTAAATCAGTAGTTTTCCACCCGATGCAACAAGGACATTTTCAGGATCTACATTGATGTTCCTTGTTTTGCTAAGGTGTTTTGCAACGGCAGTGCGAAACTCTGGAATACCACCTGCCGGGGTATAGTGAGTTTTGCCCTCATCAAGAGCTGTTTTACATGTTTCAATAATCCCTTTTGGGGTAGGAAAATCAGGTTCTCCTATCTCCATGTGTACAACTTTCACGCCTGTCTCTCTTTCAATACGCTGTGCCTTTGCCAAGACTTCAAAAGCCCCTTCGGCTTTTGCATGTTTTGCACGATTCGAAATTTGCATCTCCAACTCCTTTGTAAATGAACTACATCATCTATTGTTTTTATAAAATGGTTTTTTTACAACAGTTGCAGGGGCTTCTTTATTTCTGATCTTAATTTGAACACTATTATCAACAACCGAAAGATCTGCAGGTATGTAGCCCATTGCACACACTTTATCAATTTTTGGACAGTAACTCCCCGATGTCACTCGTCCAATCTCTTTGCCTTCGTGGTAGATTGAATAGCCATGGCGGGGTATCATTTTACTATTCACTTCAAAGGCAGTAAGTTTTCGCTTAGGACCTTTTTCTTTTGCTTCTTGACAAGCCTTTTTTCCAACAAAATCCTTGTCTAGCTTGACAGCAAAACCTTGACCAGCTTCAATGGGGTTTGTTGTATGATCGATATCATTTCCATAAAGCCAAAGACAGGATTCAAAGCGGAGCGTGTCTCTTGCTCCTAATCCGCAAGGAAGCATTCCATCTTTTTCGCCCGTTTGCATCAATAGTTTCCATAGGGTGGAAGTAGAGTCCTTTGGCGCTAGTATTTCGAATCCATCTTCGCCAGTATAACCAGTTCTAGAGGTTAGTGTTTGGATACCCCCTACAGAAATTTCTTGAAATGTGAACTTCTTCATTGTCTCTAAATCGGTCGGTGTAACTTGTTGTAAAATGGAAGCTGCCTTCGGTCCCTGCAAAGCAATTTGTCCCCATTGGTCAGAAGTATTCTGGATAGTACAATCCAGATCAGGTCTAGATTCTTTAATTGCCAGAATATGAGCAACGTCTTTTTCGATATTGGATGCATTGACAACTAACAATGCTTTTTCGTCGTTTATTTTGTAAGCAAGTAAATCGTCAACTTCTCCACCATCTTCATAGAGCATTGCAGAGTATTTAATGTCACCTGCCTTGGCGGTACTTAACTTGTTTGTAATTAAATAGTCTGTGAAGGGCAAGGCATCTTTACCCTCAATGGTAATCTCTCCCATATGTGATACGTCAAAGATACCAGCATGGTCTCGAACAGCCATGTGTTCTTCAATCATGGATGTATACACAATAGGCATTTCAAATCCAACAAAAGGAACCATGTTGGCTCCTAACTTAACATGCTCCTCATACAAAGGAGTTCTCTTTAGTGTGTCCATTCGTCAACCTCTCTATTAATATCTTGCAAAGCAATGTTGAGTTGCTCTTCATTTGGGGCTTTACCATGCCAGTCAGCCTCGTTTTCCATGAAAGAAACTCCTTTGCCTTTGATGGTTTTGCCAATGATGACGGTAGGCCGATTCTTGTTTTCTAGTGAGGTTTGGATGGCTTTTGAAATGTCGTCAGTATTGTGTCCATCAATAACAATGGTGTGCCAATTGAATGCTTCAAATTTGTCTTTAATGGGGGCTATACCCATAACATCTTCCACCCAGCCGTCAATTTCTAGATTGTTGTAGTCGAAAAAGAGTGTCAGGTTGTCTAGGTGGTAATGGGCAGCGCTCATAATGGCTTCCCAAATTTGACCTTCTTGTGATTCACCATCCCCACAAAGCGCAAAGACGTGATTCGGTTTATGGTCTTGCTTCAGCCCCATAGCAATGCCAGCAGCAACGGATAAGCCCTGTCCTAACGAACCCGTGGAAACTTCCACGCAATCCAGCTTACTTTTTGCCGGGTGACCTTGCAAAGGAGATCCAAATTCTCGAAAAGAAGCAAGGAGTGTACGGTCAAAGTATCCAGTTTCTGCATAAAGAGAATAGATAAGAGGACTTACATGCCCCTTTGAATAGATCATGTAGTCTCGATCTTCCCAGGAAGGAAGAGCAGGCTTATGGTTGAGAAAGGATGTCCACAGAACCCCCATCATGTCGGTTGCAGAAAGAGAACCACCAGGGTGTCCTGAGCCAGCAGAAAAGGTCGACAATACAATATCACGCCTTATCTGTTGGCAAAAATGAAAAATATCCTCTCGAGTCAAAGAGACAGGATACTGATCAAAAGTTTTTACGTGATACGGATTTTCTTGCAAATAATGTAGGCCCAATTCCCGTCTTTTCATATTTATTCTACCTCGTTATAGTATATAATATGCGTACAGTTTTGAATTATAATATTTGAAGGATATTAAACAACCGTAGTTTTGTCTATTCTTTTATCTATTTTTTATTTTGTAGGGAGAATCATGAAACAACTGAAAAAGGATGTAGCTGCTTCAGAAGTTGGACAAGTGATTATTTTGTACGCTGTGTTTATTCTATTTCTTGTTGTGGTGGGGATTGGGTTAATTGATATCGGGAAAGTTATCATGTTTAAAACCAAACTAAGAAATACGGTTGATCAAGGTATTTTAGCCGCACAGACGGTAGAAAGAAATGCCCAGCCAATTCTTTTTCATGTCAATTCGGATCAGGCCTCTAGATATGCAAGAATGATCTATCATACGGGAGTCATGCTGCAAAACTATAAATTGGCAGCTGACAAGTTAACTAGCTATGTATCTAACTACAGTGATTTGGCGAATTGGTTTAGTGCCTATTCGGAGGTACCGATTGCAAACTATGTAAGCCTTGCTGAGGATGTATTGGATATACCACCTAGCATTGAATATCAGGATTCTGCCTTTTTAAATGTAGAAGTATCTGGGTTTCCTGATTCTTTAGACGAAGAACTACTTTGCTTTGTGGAACTAGAAAAGATGATTCTGTACAAGCAGATCCTGGATTTAAATGTGGAAAACAGTACCCAACCATGGCAAAATATTGATTCCATCTACATTCCTAGTTCGTGTCTTTTAAAACAGTCCCCCATTGAATCATCAGATATCCCTACAATGCAATACTATACCGATCAAGTGGCGGGAACTACTGCTAGTTTTTTTTCTATGCAAAAAGGTATAGAGCAAGTTCACATGCGAAATTCGTTTTTTGTTATGCAAACGGTAAATGTCCCCGATTTATTGGTAGGGGATGGACTTTTTCAACGCTTTGATAAGATGGGAAAAGTAGCCATGATGTCTATCGGGTCTCTCCAGCTGCCCTCCGATATTTTGTATCCTGAATTGTGGCTGGAGTCCTACGAAACTCTTATGTACGAAGCAAATATACAAGGGCAAGACATTATTCAAGAGATGGATGATTACGAAAACCCCACCCCAGGACATGCATATGGCTTAAGGAAGCAATACATGAAAGAGAAATGGGATGAACTTGAGCTCCTTTATCAAAACCTTTTTATTGAGCTACGTTCCATTGATTCTCTAGAAATGAATGTACCCTCTCAGTTTTACGAGGAAGCTTTACCAGTGCTCCTTCCATTGCGTCAGCTCTCTATAGAAAACAATCCTGATACTCTTGCATTGGCTACTTCAATGGGCTACGATTTAGGGGTTGAAAGCGATCAACATGAATTCTTTCAAGAAGTTTCTTTGGAAGACGTTTTTTCAACCGAAGACAATTTCTATCAATCTATTACAACTTCTCTTGATACACTAGAAGACGGCCTTAACA
The DNA here is from genome assembly GCA_964493625.1 of uncultured Caldisericota bacterium. Taxonomy (GTDB): domain Bacteria; phylum Caldisericota; class Caldisericia; order UBA6126; family UBA6126; genus JAGLCW01. Next base: position 67,270 of record CAZBOU010000002.1, on the reverse strand, counting down.
ACGTGTTTGATCATTATGATGAATACATATCACATGTTCAATCCTACGGAGCAGATACAGGTGGAGCATCGGGGAATTTTTACTCGCTTCTTCATTCGATGGTTGAAAGTATTGAACTTCACACCTCTTTTCATGTAGATAACAATGATATGATGCTTTACATGCAGACGTTTAGTGACATGCTCCTGGACCAATACACCAATGCAGCCAATTATCGAGTTTTGATAATGCATCGACAGGGATATGATTATAGCGACCTAAAGCCGCTACCAAGAGTTGAAAACTTTATTGGTCGTTATTTCGATACCCCCATTACGGAATGGGTGCAAAACTAATGAAATTTGCGATTCATAAGATTTTCCTTTGCATTGTCATTTTTTCCCTTCTGACAGGCTGCTCGAATCGAGACCTTTACTATATAGGATTTGCCGAAGATCAGTCTTCTCAAGCATCAGATGTTTATACATCGCTAACCAACGGAAGAAAACTTCAGTCGAATCAGCTTGAAATGAACCGACAATTCCGATTTGTTTACTATGACACAAGAAGAGATCCAGAGGATGCAGCCAACGCATTCCGGGATTTTTTCCAAGAACATCCGCAGGGAATCATGATGGGAACCCCTTCAGCTGAATGCGCTCAGGTTGCTAAATTTGTAGCCGATGCATGGGATAGAACCTTTGTATGTAATTCTTATCAGCACAGTATTGTAGATGAAGTCAAAACCACTCTTTTGGTAAACCAAAATCCTCTATATCAAGGAAAACTGAGCGCTCGATATGTGGTAACTGAAATGAAAAAACAGCGAATTTGCATTGTGGTTGATCAGTCTAGTCAACGATTACGATCTTTGAAAGAAGGTTTCACACAAGAAGGAAACAACATAGATGCTACCATTATGGAAATCAGTTTTTTAAATGAGAATACGGTGGATCCTAACAAAGTGTTTGCTACCATTTCACAGTCTAATGTAGATGCTATCTTTCTTATAACAAAACCGTCCATGTATCAGACAATGATTGCAACCGCAAGAAAAGACTTTTCCATTTTTGCGCCTATTATTATGCCTACTTTACCAATAGAGGAGGTTCTAGAAAATAATTTTTGGGAAGACACGTTTTTTCTAGTTCCTTTTTTCACTGAAAAACCTGACTTTACTTCCTCTTCATTCTTTCAGACTTACCTGAAAACATTTGGTCAACCACCCGATTATTATGCTGCACTAGGCGCTGATGAAATGACCTTAATCAATCATGCAGCTTCTGTTTCTAAGCAGAATTCATTGGCTCAGATTTACAAAGAGCTTCGTAAGGCAGACCTTTCCGACATTCATTTCTTTACTGGGCTCAAAGGTTTTGATGCAAGTGGATTGGCATTAAAACCAATTGACATTGTGCGCATACAGAACCAATCTTTGATTTTTCAAGAGACCTATTGGCATGAGTTTACGAAACAAGATCTGTAAGATTCCAATCTTGTATTTTTGAGAAATGATGTATATAATGCATAAAAAATTCTTATAGGAGGATTCAATGGCTTTACCTAAAATTGATGCTGATTGCTGCACGGGTTGTGGTGTTTGTATTGATGGATGTCCTGTCGACGCTTTAGAGTTGGTTGATGATATTTGCGAACTTACACATCCAGAGAATTGTACTAGTTGCGGTGCATGTGTTGATTCATGCCCTCTTGAGTGCATTGTATTGGAATAGTATTGGAATAGCGTACTACGTAAACAAAAAGCCCCGGTTCTTGCCGGGGCTTTTTCATTTTCATTTTCTTGACAAACGTATCCAAATAGTCAAAATAAAATGTAAAACTATTATATGATGTTGGTGCTATGAACACAGAAAAACGTGGATTTAATTTTATTTATTTGCCTACCAGAGGAAATTCAAAGAGTTTTTTTATTTCTTCTATATGGGTTTTTTTAGCTCTCGTTGTTTTTCTTGTTTTTCTTTTTGCATCTTTCCGACTTGTTCACCGATACAATTATTACAAAACAGAATTTGTAAAAATAGCAGGTCTTTCTTTAGAGGAAACAGAACAATTACAACAAGAAGAGCTTGATTCAATCGAAAAAGAGCTAAAGGTCATTTACGAAATCCAAGAAAAGAATTTGGAAAAAATGAGGCATATTGCTTCTACAGATTCCAAAAACCGCACTAGTTTAAAGCTAGCATCCATGAATTTAGACCCTGACGACTACATGTCCGATATAACCCGGTATACGGGATATTTTAACAACGTGACCTCTATTAATTTGGAAACAGCCTTAACCATTGAAAAAAATCTGATTGAACAAAAAGAAAAATTAGATCAGATAATAACAAACAATGAAGTTCTTTCTCTTGCATCAGAAGATTTTTTACTCCAGTGGGAGAAAACACCCCTTGGCTTTCCATTAAAGGGCCCCATCGACCCTGGCTATGGATATCGTATCCATCCTGTCTGGGGAATCCCCGACTGGCATACTGGAGTTGACATCTCTGGATATTACGGGCAAGATGTTACTGCAACTGCATCGGGAAGAGTTATGAAGTCCAATTATCTTGGTGGATATGGCAATGCAGTCATTGTTTATCATAGAGATGGTATTTCGACCCTCTATGCTCACAACTCCAAGAATCTCGTTCACGAAGGCGAATATGTAAAACGCGGACAAGTTATTGCCAAAGCTGGTAGTACCGGTACTGCAACATGTGTTCATGTACACTATGAAGTGCGATATGGATCCGAAGCCATTGATCCAGAAAGATTTAATAGTTTGGTGAGTAAGCATGTCCCCCACTAACAATAGAAGCAGCAATCCTGACAAAATTTTAATTGTATCCTCTCATAACTCTCGAACTTTCCATATTCTTTTATCCAAACCCTTACGAATCATTGCTTTTACTTGCTTATTTGCTTTCGTCACTATGTTTGCCATCATTGGATACAAGTATTGGTATTACCAATCACAAGTAACATCTTTTTATCAACGTTTCCAAACCATTATGAATGCCGATGATGAAGACCTTTCCCGAGAGATTAAAGTGAAAAAAGCCCTTATTAAAACCGAAGCCTTTATCAACACCTCCGATGTATTTTTATCCAAAGCTTCTTCCACAGAAAAAGACGCATGCAATGCTTTAAAGCTTCCTTATTCCAATAAGGAATTTTCTGATTTTCTATTCAGTGTACGCCACAGTCAATCGAAAGCACAACCTGCCTCTAGCATCGCTGATTCCTATCCCATTATTGGAGATCACGAGGATCAATTAGAGACATCGCAGTTACGCCAAGAAGTTATTCAAGAAAATGTTCGCAAAACTCCAACAGGACTTCCTATCAATGGATATCCAGTCCGCCAAGGAACCTATATTTCCACCCCTGGTGTAGAAATTCTTGCTCCATTGGGTACTTATATTAAGGCAACTGCAGGCGGAGAAATAACCAGAATTGAAGAAATTGCAATTTCTACATATGTGATTGAAATCACCCACAAGAATGAAGATCTGCATACCACTATTTCACGGTATTTGTTTTGCAACGATCTTGCCATAAGCTTGGGGGATATTGTAGAAAAAGGGCAGGTATTAGCGAAGGTTGCTACCCATCCAACTGCCCAGGAAAGTTTTATAGGGTATCAACTGCTGGTTAATAATTTAGCCGTAGAACCATAATAGGTAGGTGATATATGGCATTTGGATCAAAGTCAGATCAAAAAATCAGTCGCTCTTCCTCTACTTCGTTTTTAGGAAAAGGCACCTTCATTGAAGGAAGTTTTTTCGTAGAAGGAAATGTTCGGATTGATGGAAAAGTGAAGGGTCTTATTAAAGGAGACGCCGATATTATTATTGGCGAAGGTTCGGTTATAGAAGCCAATATTGAAGTAACCAATTTAACCGTAATGGGGGAGATTGAAGGCAACATTGTTTGTTCCGAGAAACTTGAAATACATGATACAGGCAAAGTTGTAGGTGAGATTTCTGCCGATAAACTGATTATTGAAGAGAATGCATTTTTTGAAGGAAAAAGCATGATGCACGCACGACAAAGTGTTAAGGCTTTACCAGAAAGTGAAAATGCAAAAAACAAAGACCCTGAAAAAAAATCCAATTAATTCGACAGGAGGGGACCATGAGACGATTTATTAGTCTATTTTTATCATTTATCCTAGTTGCTGGATTGTCCTTATCTGTAAATGCTTTTTCTGAAATAGGGAACAATGCTCCCGATGGAACGGGTATACATCCATGGCTGATGTATTCTCATGATGCGTATGGAACAAATTATTCTCCAAAAACTTTAGGGGACGAGTTTGAAGAAGCTATGGATTGGCCATTTGACAGCGATGCTGGATCGAACCAATCTCTTGGTACTGGTTCAGTTGCTTATGATGGTATTTTATATTCTGTCCTTTATGATGGTTCGCGCGGAGGGCAGGCAGCAGAATTGATTGCAGTTGAAATGGAATCTGGAGAAGAAATCTGGAGAGCAGAAACAGAACATCGTCTCTCTATTTCTTGCCCTGCTATTGATCCTGTCTTAGGGCTTATTTATGTTGCTTCTACCGATGGTTTTGGAACCAAAGGAACTGGCTTAACAGTTATCACTGCTTTTACATTGGAAGATGGTGATGAAGAGTGGGTTAGCGAAGCTACTGGTGCTATCTCATCTCCTATCACGGCCAGTGAAGGATTTTTATATTTCAAAACCATGTTTGCGTTTATTGGTGAAGACGACGATGATTTCATGTACAAAACCGATAGTTCGTTATTGGTAAAGATGGATGCTGAAACCGGTGATGTTGACTGGGAAGTTGACATTGAAGGCGGAGAATACCTCGGATGGGCCTCCCCCGTATCAGTGCATGAAGAGTACCTGTATACCTCTTCAGCCGGATTTACTATCTCAAGTGAAGGCCGCCTATCTATAACTCCCCCCGGTTACTTATATTGTATTGATGCAGATACCGGTAATATTATATGGGATTATATTGACAATGAAGGACTAGGCGTGGCTTCTTGCAACGACGACGAACAAGTATATTTTATCCGTGGACGTATAGAGGGCAATTCAGCTTCTTTGGTTGTATCTGCTCATGATCTGGACTCTGGAGAAGAAATCTGGGAATTCTATCAAACCAATACTTTGTGCTTTGGTACTGCACCAGCCATGAATGAAGACTATATCTTTGTGCAAGATGCGCAAGGCAAATTGTGGGCACTCGACAAGACTGATGGCAAAGACAATTGGTCTAAATCTGTTGGCGGTACCTCTCAGTTCGAAAACATGGCCCTTGCTGGCGATTACATTGTGTGTTTTAGTCCTGAGATTTCCAACAATTCTCTTACAGGCGGTACAGAAGTTATTATTCTTGATGCTTCCAGGCGTGGAAAACGTGTCTGGAAAGAAGATATTGACGAAGAAATCATTGGACATGTACTTGTATATGGCAATAAAATCTTTTTTACTGGACGACAAGAAATATTCTGTTACCAGTCTCTTGCACCCAAACTAGAAGTATCTCCTGACAGAATTCTACTAGATAAGGTTGAACGAAATACCATAACCGACATTGAACTTTCTCTTGAAAACGTTGGCATTGATGGCCTAGAAGGAACTGTCGAAGTAGATCAAGACTGGTTATCCATTGATATCGATTCGGTCGACGACAATACATCAGAAGCTATATTGACCATTAATACTTGGAATATGGACCAAGGGGATCATTCTGGAAGAGTTATCTTTGATACCAATGGTGGAAAGGTTCTCTTAGCAGTCTTAATTACTGTGGTTGATGAAGAACCACCTGTAATTGAGTGGGATCTATCAGAATTCATTGAAATTGACGGAGAACTGTATACCAAAGAAGTAGAGATTGCGTTAAAGGGTCAAACTGAACCTACAGCTTTCGTTTACATTAATGACGATGAAGCAGAGCTAGATGCAGATGGTTATTTTGAATTCTTTATCGAACTAGAAGAAGGGGAAAATGAGATCTTAGTTGAAACAGAAGATGACGTTGGTAACAAGGGCGAAGAGACTCTTACCATTTACCTTGACACCAAGCCTCCTTCTTTAAATATTACAACGCCTGACTATGCAATTTCCACCGAAGATAAATTTTACATCATTGGTCAATGTGACGAAGAAGACGTAATTGTAACGATTGATGATAAGGAAATTGAGCTAGGAAAAGGTGGAAAATTTGCCTACGAAGTGACCCTTGAAGAAGAAGTCAATGTCTTTGTCATAAAGGCAGTTGATAAGATCGGTAACGAAAATGTAGTCGAGCTGCACATTGTTTATCCTGAAAAGAAAATTGTTATTCTGCGCATCGGAAACAACCAGGCTGAAGTCAATGGACAACTTGTTCAACTAGATGCCCCACCCACTATTATTAATGGTAGAACTATGGTTCCCTTGCGATTTATATCGGAAACCTTTGGTGCTGAAGTTGGTTGGGACGGCAATGAACAGAAGATTACCTTAATCTATTACGGAAAAACCATACAGCTGTGGATTGGCAGAAGCACTGCTATGGTAAACGATGAACCTATGATCCTAGATGCTCCGCCAACCATAATTAATGGTAGAACCATGGTACCTCTGCGATTCTGTGCCGAAACATTTGGCGCAGAAGTAGGATGGGATGGAGCCACGCAAACCATTACACTTATTTATCCAAAATCCTAACATCTGTTAGTTGTAACAACAAAAAAAGCCCTCTCTTGGAGAGGGCTTTTTTTTATGAGGAATAAATTTGCGAGAGCTAAAGAAGCTCTTCCAACTCTTTTTCAGTAATGGTTGGAATGTTAAGCGCAATGGCTTTTGCAAGTTTGGATCCAGGATTGTCACCATAAAGTAAGAAATCTGTTTGAGACGTGACCGTATTTTTTACAAGTCCACCCCTGTCTTCAATTTTTTTCTTCATGTCATTGCGGGGGATAGACAGTGTACCGGTGATGACAAAGCTTTTATCAGCTATCTTGGAAGCAATAGGTGTTTTTTTGCCTGTGTTGGTGAAAGTGCATCCTACCTTTTTACATCTTTCGATCATATCCACATTGGTAGGATTGTGTATATACTGCACTATATTAGTGGCTGTTTCTGGGCCAATACCGGGGATGTGATCAAGGTCTTCGTAGGTGGCCTGAAGAAATTCATCAATCGAAGAGTAATATTGACATAAAAGCTTCGCTGTATTCTCACCAACTCCTTCTATGCCAATAGCAGCCATAAAACGCCATAAAGGGAGGTTTTTAGCCATTTGAATGGCTTGAACAATCTTATGAGCTAGTTTGGACTGAAAACCCTCCAAATGCATAAGGTCTTTCTCTTGAAGTTCGAAGATGTCAGGGATGGATTCAACCATTCTTTCTTGCAATAGTTTTTGAATTAACTTTTTGCCAAGTCCGTCAATATCCATACCATTTTTTGAAACAAAATATGAAAAGCTTTCTTCAATTCTAGCCGGGCACTCTATATTTGTGCATCGGATGTAAGCTTCCCCTGGTTTACGATAGACTTTCGTTTTACAAATAGGGCAATGGGTTGGCATTTGGAAAGGTTGGGAATGGGAAGGTCGTTTGTTCAAATCTACCCGAAGAATCTCTGGGATGACATCCCCAGCACGTTGCACAATAACCGTATCCCCTATACGAACATCTTTTCTCATGATTTCATCTTCGTTGTGAAGGGTGGCACTTGAAACCGTTACTCCTCCGATAGGAACCGGTTCTAAAACAGCAACGGGAGTAAGGATTCCCGATCTTCCTACAGATATACGAATATCAGCAAGTACTGTAGATCCGCTTTCTGCTTGAAATTTATAGGCAATTGCCCAACGGGGAGCTCTGGAAGTGCTTCCTAAAACGTTCCATAGACGACGATCGTTGATCTTATAGACGGCTCCATCAATATCATAAGGGAGAGATGTCCGTTTTGAAAGGAGTTCTCTCTGATATGCATATAAGTTTGCAAGAGAATCCACTACAGAAATCTCTGGATTCACTGGAAAACCAAGCTGTTTAAGGTAATCTAGAACGTCAGAGTGATACCGAAGTGGTTTGTGTTCTTCATGAAAATCGGTCAGGAAATAAAAATAAGCTGTCAATTTGCGTTGGTTTGTAATAGCTGGATCAAGTTGTCGTAGTGACCCAGCAGCTGCGTTGCGAGGATTGGCAAACAAAGGCTCATCATGATCTTTGCGATACTTGTTCAAAGCAATAAAGTCGGCTTCTTGCATAATGATTTCGCCCCGTACGCGAAACGATGGTAACACCACTTCAGAGTGCATTTTGGCAAAGGGGTGGACATGCAATGGAATGGACCGTATCGTTTTTACATTTTGCGTTACATCTTCCCCCACAAGACCATCTCCTCTAGTGCCGGCAGATACAAGAACTCCGTTTTCATACAATATCTCAATGGACAATCCATCCAATTTGGGTTCAGCCACAAAGGAGCAACCAGAAATGTCAGCTATTCTGGATAGTTTTTGGTACCAGTTCTGTATATCTTCCTCTTTAAATGCGTTATCCAAGCTATACATTTTACTTTCATGATGAAAAGGACGGAATGCTTTTAGAGGAGTATGCCCAACACGTTGAGTCGGGGAGTCAGAACGAACATATTCTGGGTGTTCTTTTTCCAATGCAAGAAGTTCTTGAAATAAAGCATCATAATCGCTGTCACTGATTCTAGGTTGATCCAAAACGTAATAATAATAATCGTGTTGTTTGATTGTGTCTCTTAGTTCATCAATGCGATCTTTAGTACTCATCGAAAGATTATTTGCGCTGCAAAACTGCTTTGGCTTTTTGAATGATAGCCTCATGAGTAAGTCCATAGGCTTTCATTAATTCATCAGGCGTGCCACTTTCTCCGAAGGTATCTTCGATTCCAACCATTTCCATAGGAACCGAATGATTCCGTACCACTACTTCGGCAACGGCAGATCCAAAGCCAGCCATGATTTGGTGTTCCTCGGCTGTTACAATAGCGCCTGTTTCTTTCGCTGCTTTTATAATGATTTCTTGATCTATTGGCTTGACGGTATGAATATTAATGACGCGAGCATGAACCCCCTCTTTTTTCAGTTCTTCTGCTGCTACCATTGCCTCATACACCATAGAGCCACAAGCAATGATGGAAACATCGGAACCGTCCTGGACGATGACGCCTTTTCCGAATTCAAAAGGGGTGTCTGGCGTTGTAAGAATGGGAACCGCTTCTCTTCCAAATCGAATATACACAGGACCAGCAATGGTGGCCGATGCAAGAGTAGCTTTGTATGTTTCGTGGTAATCGCAGGGAACAAGTACAGTCATATTGGGAAGACTTCGCATAAGTCCGATTTCTTCCAATGCTTGATGAGTAGCACCATCGGGACCTACAGAAATGCCTCCATGGGCACCACCAATTTTGACATTAAGATCGGTATAGCAAATGGTGGTTCGTATTTGATCATAGGCTCTTCCTGATACAAAAACACCATATGTTGAAACATAGGGAGTTTTTCCAGCAATAGCTAGACCAGCAGCTGTCCCTAACATGTTTTGTTCGGCAATCCCGATATTGTAAGCTCGTTGGGGAAACTTTTTGTGAAATGTATTGGTTGTTGTGGATTTCGACAAATCAGCGTCAAGAACTACAACAGTGGGGTTGGTTTCCCCCAACTTCAACAATGCTTCAGAATATCCATAGCGAGTAGCTTTCATTTCCATAACCATCTCCTTAATTAGAAAAATATTTTTGCAGTATTTAACAGTTGTAAATCGACAGGTCTCTTTTCTTTGATAGATTCTAAGTCAGTGTATTCAATCTGACCATTTACTTGACCCACCAGAACACCCGTATTCCCTCGTCGAACAGATTCAACGCTTGCATTGCCTAGAAGGGTTCCAAGTAGCCTGTCTGATGCCAATGGCGATCCACCTCGTTGCAAGTGTCCCAAGATTAGCTGTCTTGTTTCCATACCCGTTTCTTTGGATATTTCATGAGATAAGAACTGAAGAAGCCCATTGTGATCATCAATTTGTTGTTTTTCCTTGTCGGATATGTCGACAGGAAAGCCAGCCGTGTCTGCAAGAACAACGATAGAAAAGAATTTACCTTCTCCTTCTCGCCTTCGTATATGGGTGATAACTTCTTGCACTGAATACGATTTTTCTGGGATGATGATGAGATCAGCACCTCCCGTAAGGCCTCCATGAAGAGCAATCCAACCGCATTGACCTCCCATAACTTCCACTAAGAAAACTCGGTGGTGAGAGGAGGCAGTGGAGTGTAACCGATCTAGGGATCTTGAAACATAGTCGACAGCGGTTTGAAAACCAACACTATAATCGGTTCCGGGAATGTTGTTGTCGATAGTGGCAGGGATTCCAATAACAGGGATGTCGGATGCCTTCATAAATGCACACAATTTCATGGTAGAGAAAGAACCAACCCCAATAAAGCTAGTGATGGAAAGCTTTTCTTGAATCTTTTTTGTGTCTTTCATTGCATTGTGATTTTCTAGGTAGGGATCGCTCAAAGAAGTTCCTAGAATGGTACCACCAATGGGGAGAATCCCAGATACATACGATCGATCCATCAAAAAGGAATGGTTGGAAACAACACCTTCCATTCCGTTACGGAAAGCGATTACTTCATAGGAGTGTTCAAAGGAAGTTCTCGCAATGGCCCGAAGAACAGCATTGGTTCCTGGGGCGTCACGTCCAGATGTAAAAATGCCAATTCGTTTCATAGTTTCTCCTTTGAAGAGTTATAGAAAAAGCGGAATAAAGGTTAGTGTTACAATGGATATTAGTTTGATGAGAATATTTAAAGAAGGCCCGGCTGTGTCTTTTAAGGGATCTCCTACAGTATCTCCCGTAACAGAGGCAATGTGAGCAATGGAACCTTTCCCCCCATGAAACCCTGATTCAATATATTTTTTTGCATTGTCCCAGGCACCTCCGCTATTGGACATAAAAATTGCCATTGTAACACCGCATACAAGAACTCCTGCAAGCAAGCCTATAACAGATTCAATCCCAATAGTTGTATACAATACAAAAGGAAATACAATTCCCAGCAAAGAGGGCAGAATCATTCCCTTGATGGCACCCGTAGTGGATATATCAATACACTTTTCATAATCTGGTGCGGTGAGTCCTTTCAGAAGTCCTGGTTTCTCTTTGAACTGGCGACGAACTTCTTCTACCATAGGGGTGGCAGCTTGCGTGACAGAATTGATTGTAAGAGCAGAAAAAAGAAACGGTAGCATCCCACCAACAAAGAGGCCAATAATGACCTGCGGATTATCAAGAGAAAAGGAAGTGTGCAAAGCCTGAATTTTGTCTAGGTGAGTAAATGTGTTAAACAGAGTTAGTGCAGTGAGTGCGGCTGATCCAATGGAGAACCCTTTCCCGATAGCGGCAGTAGTGTTGCCTATAGAATCCAACTTGTCAGTGGTTTGTCGAACATATTCAGGTTGATGAGTCATTTCGGCAATGCCACCGGCGTTGTCCGATATGGGGCCATACGCATCAACAGAAATGGTTGCTGCTACGGTGATGAGCATTCCAAGCCCTGCCAGAGCAATCCCAAAAACATTCATAAGCGCATAGGAAAAAAATACAGCAATAACTATGGTTGTAATAGTAAGAAACGTGCTTTGCATTCCATAGCTGAAACCACTTAAGATATTGCTTGCAGTGCCAGCTTCAGATGCCGATGCAATGGTTCGAATCGGTGCAGCGGAGGTATAATAGTCTGTGATGAAGCCAATAACAGAACCACAAATGATTCCCACTGTAACTGTATAGAAAAAGAATAAATTTTGGAGGAGATAGTAACTGGCAAAAAAGGTGAGAACAATAGCCATAAGGGACGAAAAAACGCCAATATTTTTAATCATGAAACTTGGATTCACATTTTTTTTTCTTGACATGTGTCTAGAAAAAAATATGACAACAAGGGAGCTAAAAAATCCAATAGACAGGAGAGTAAAGATAAAAGAAATGTACGTAGGATTGCCCTCATAAAACAGAGCAATAAGGGCAAAACAACCATAGGTTGCTCCAATATAGGATTCAAAAAGATCCGCACCCATTCCAGCTACATCCCCCACGTTATCTCCAACATTATCTGCAATGACGGCGGGGTTTCGTGGGTCATCTTCGGGAATATGGGCTTCTGTTTTTCCCACGATATCAGCTCCGATATCGGCAGCTTTTGTAAAAATACCTCCTCCTATCCTAGCAAAGAGAGCTACCAAAGAAGCTCCTAAAGAATAACCAAGGAGAATACTGATGGGAGAAAGTGAAGTAAGGTACTGTGCGAGAATAAAACTCAGCGATAGACCCAAAATGCCAAAACTACATGTAGCAATACCCATAATGGAACCGCCCGTAAAAGAAACATAGAGGGCGGATTGGATATTTTTTTTGGCAGCTGCCGTTGTCTTGTAATTCGCAATTGTAGAGATACTCATGCCAATCAAACCACTGCAAATGGAAAAGAGGGATCCTACGAAAAACATAATAGCAAATTCTACTGAGAATAAAAATATGATAAACAGGGTGAATCCAAGTACGAAAGGTGTCAGTATTTTATATTGACGTCGAAGATATGCAAAAGCACCCCGCCGAATAATAAATCCAATTTCTTGGATCGATTTTTCTGCCGGATACTGCAAAATGGATCGAACAAACTGAAACACAAAAAAAAACCCCAAAACACTCATCAGAAAGGCAATCCAAACACTGATCAAAATAAAACCCCTTTGTATGGTATACGCGTTTCATTGACTTCTATGCAGTCAAGTTTATACTTAACTTAGAATTTTGCAAGGGATGGGCGGGTGGCTCAGAGGTAGAGCACTTCCCTCACACGGAAGGGGCCACAGGTTCGAATCCTGTTCCGCCCATATTTATTGTTCGCCGATGTAGCTCAGCTGGTAGAGCAGCTGATTCGTAATCAGCAGGTCGTCAGTTCGACTCTGACCATCGGCTGTGTGTCTGGAGGGTAATGAATGGACAAAATTCATTTCGGTAAATATGTTGCAGTTGAAGAAATTGGCAGAGGTGGGATGTCCATTGTATATAGAGGGGACCATCCGACCCTTAATAAGCCCGTTGCAATCAAAGTATTATCTGAGTTTTTAGCAGCAGATAAAAATTTTATTAATCGGTTTCAGAAAGAAGCAGATTTGCTGTCTTCTTTTAGGCATGCAAATATTGTTTCCATTCTAGACTACGGACAACAGGGTTCAAAATACTATATTGTAATGGAGTACATTGAGGGTTTTACTGTGCAGCAAATGACTATGCAAACAGGTCCACTCCCTCTGAACATTATCACCAACATTTTGCAAGGTGTTGCTACGGCGCTTGCTTACACACATCGCAAGAGTATTGTTCACCAAGATATAAAATCGTCCAACATTATGGTAGACAACAACGGGCACGTATTAGTAACGGACTTTGGGCTCTCTCGAAACATCAGTTTGGATAACATTGAACAGAATACGAAAGAAATTGTAGGGACTCTATCCTATTGTGCCCCGGAACAATTGGATCATAAAATCGGGAGAATTGATGCTACAACCGACATCTATTCCCTTGGGGTTGTTTTTTACGAAATGGCAACAGGGCAGTTGCCTTTTGCTGACGAGAACTCTTCTGTGAATATTGCCTATCAACACATCAATGTCATGCCTGAATCCCCCAAAAAATTAAAACCAGATTTATTGCTGAAGGCCTCAAGCATGATTATGAAAATGCTGAAAAAGAAGCAGTCTGAGCGCTATCAAAATATGGAAGAAGTACTCAAAGATATTCAAGAATTGCAGGATGTATCACAGTATTATCGTCCTAAATACGAGGAAGGCGAAGAAGAAGGCTCTTTTTTCGTATTCCAATCCGATGGTGATGATTCCAAAACGGGGCTACTCCCCCAAGATTCAGAAGCTCCCATTGTGATTTCTTCAGCCGATGAAGAATCGCCTACGCATGCAAAAGGCCAAAACCATGAAAACGAAGATATGCGCCAAGAGGAGACTGCGATGGAAGAGGACAATGCAACAAGACAGTCACGACGACCTGAACCTCATGCAGAAAAATCCAGTCACGAGGCTGAATTTGGGTTCGATACCGACCCCTATATAGGAAAAGAGATTAAGCACCGATATCGAATCCAAAAGCTCATTCTCCGTCGGATTTTAAGCAAACTGTATTATGGTATTGATTTGGTTAAGGATGTGCCCGTTACCATTCAGCTCCCTAATGAGTCTAGGCCAACATTTAAGACACGGATTAGTAGAGAAATCGAGACCATGAAGAAAATCGATCACCCGGGTTTTGTGAAATTTATTGATGTGATTGAAGAAGACGGGGTCCATTTTGTAATACGTGAATATGTTGAGGGAAGTTCTGTTAAAAATCTTCTCAAGAGAGAACAATTGTCTATTAAGCGAAGTGTATTAATTGCATTGGATGTTTTGGATGCCTTGGGCTATTTGCACCAAAGAAAAATTATTCATAGAGATTTAAATTCTGATGTAGTAATGATCCCAAACAAAGGTAGAACACGTATTAGCTCCTTGGGTTTTACACGGGTTGAGGATGCTTCTAGTGTGTCAAGTGGAGAGTTTCTAGGTGTAGTACAATATACAGCTCCCGAGCAGATAACGCAATCCTTTTCAGATGCGAGAACTGATATTTATGCTGTTGGTGTTCTTCTATTTGAAATGCTCACTGGGGCACCCCCATTTGACTCTACCCTTCCAGTTGAAGTCATGGATATGCACTTAAAAAAAGTTCCTCGTTTCCCTGAGGAGTCTCAAAAAGGTATTCCTTTGACTCTTCAGAGGATTGTTTTGAAAGCACTCTCAAAACAACCAGAACAACGCTTTCAAACAGCAGAAGAAATGACAGAAGCCTTAGAAGCTTTTTTAACAAGCTACACAGGCAAGGCTGCAGATACATCAGCCACCAAATATGATTCAGAAGATTCCAGGCCAAGCAAGGAGCGTGGTCCCAAAGAAGCACAAATACCTCCTCTAAACGTCACATCAGATACGGGTTTGTATAGAGACTTACAACAAAAGAACAGTCCAAAAAAACAAGTATCTTTTTCGATAAAGAATAAACCCTCCGCGAAAATGAACAATGAGAACAAAGTGGATATTCGGAAAATTATCAACGATGATCTAAAAATGGATCCTCGTTCCAAAGAGCCCGAAAAAGAAAAAACTTCCCAAAATGTGACATACTCTAAAGAAAAAGAGGTGTACCAAGAAACCCAGAGAACAGCAAAAATTGATTCAACAAACTCCAATTCCCCCACTTTTTCCATGAAACATCCGAAAAAAGATGCTGGAAGTACAGGGTCATCTACAAAAAAACGCTATTGGCTGCCAGTTTTATTGATTGCATTGGCAGCGACACTACTTTTCTTTATTTTTGGTCCTTTGTCTGACTCTAATACAGAATCAGGAAGTCCCACTACAGAATCTAGTTTTCTAGAATGGATTTCTCCTAAATCTGTCAATGAGGTTTTTCTTTCTCCCCTTGTCCCCACATCCATTGTTTTGCAAAATCCCTCTTGGGAACCAGATCATTATTATACAGTTAAAAAAATAACTCCAACTGTGGACTATACGATTTCTAAACCATCAGACAATGGCGTCTTTACATTAAAACTATTTTCTTCCAATCCAAATTTAGAAAAAACTGTCGAATTTACCATACAATACCGCAGCCCAACGGATGAAATTTTGAACGAAGTTACGTATACAATTGCCAACACACCAGATTCCGTATCAGAAATCCGGATTAATTATGACAAAGCAGTCTATAGTTTAAACAGTGAAGATCCACAAATGAATGATCTCAATGTGTTTATATACCAAGAAAAGGTCTATATCCCCATTCGTTTTCTATATCAAGTTTTTGATGCGGATCTATCGTATGACTTTGACGAAGAGAAAATCGCAATTCGAAATTTAGATCAACATGTTTACGAATTTTATCTATTTCAAAACAAGTATGCCATTGACGGTCAGACAATAACGGGGGTGAACCCTATTTTGGAGATCAATGATACAGCCTATCTTCCTATCGCCTTTTTAAGTATTAAAATGCGTTTTTCGGTTGTTTTGGAAAGAAATATTGATGATCATTTTGTGATTCGTTTAATCAAGAATCAAGAGAGATAGTACATGGTACCAGGTTTTGGCTTTGAAAATCATCTTAGCGTTGTCTTTGCATTGGACAATGCCACTGAATTGAAACAATACCAGCCATACTTTGATAGAAATTCAATGCTACGAATAGAAGATGTAGTGGTTGATGGATTTATCCTTGATGAGAAACTTCGGATGCTCACCCCCGATATTTTAATTTTGGACTATCATTTAAAGAATATCAATATGATTAGCTTTTTAGAAGAAGCGATAATCAAATATCCATCTACTTCCATTGTATTGATTGTCAAGGAAGAAGACTTAATAGATATTCGAAAAATAGTGAAGACAGCTACTAGAAATGTAATTACTCGACCTATACAACCAGAATCTCTTCCTCAAATTGCTATGAATGCCTTTGTATCTACTTTTAAAGATAAAAAATATCAGAATACAGGTATGCAATCCAAAGAGCTTGGGAAGCTTCTAAGCTTCACTTCTTCTAAGGGTGGTGTGGGAAAGTCACTATTGTCGGTCAACTTAGCTCTTGTTTTGGCAAACTTGACCGAGTCTTTTAAGGTACTACTTATGGATTTAGGACTTCCTTATGGGGACCAACGAGCAATTACCAACATAAGTCCTGACAAAACACAATCTACAATTGACTTGTTTACCATTGCTGATGAATTGTCACCTGAACGACTCAGCAATATTGTACAAAGAAGCGAAATTTATCCAAACTTTGATATTGTTGTATCCCCAGGTTCTTTTGAAAGAATGAAAGAAATTGAAGATGGGAAAATTAGCAAAGCAATCCGAACGCTAAAGCTTATTTATGACTATATTATAGTAGACCTTGACCCGGGTGTGAACAAGATCTCGAAGATTGTATTTGAACAATCCGACAAAATTTTTATCTTGTTTACGCCGGAAATACCTTCCTTGTTTCGTTTGGTGAATTATTTAAAGGAATTTCAGTGGTTGAAAATAAATACACCCCCAGAGATTATCTATAACAAAAGAACCAAGAAAGCAGATCAAAAGATCCATTCCATTCTTCAGAAAATTCTCCCTTACAAGCTCTTTGGTTCTGTTCGAGAAGATCACAAGATTGCATTTGCTTCCATGAACGATATGTTTCCCGCTGTCACCAAAAAAGGTGTTATTCGTAAAGATGTCATGGATATAGCGGAAAAAATTCTTGAATGGGAGGGCAATGGATGATGAAACATTCTCCGGATACTGAAGAATTTTATAAGAGTATCCGCAATCGTGTTTTTGAAGAGATTACGCCAGCAGAAATCTTAAGAGAAAAACAAGAGAGTCCAGATCAAGTAAAGCTAAAGATAAGAAATATCTGCTTGCAAACAATACAGGCATCCAAACGAGTTCTCCCCATAGAATATCAAGAGCAAATCATTCATCGTCTTTTGAATGAGATATTTGGTTTTGGGATGATTCAGCCCCTATTAGAAGACCCTTCTATTTCAGAAATCATGATCAATGCACCTGACTCTGTGTTTATTGAACGAGATGGAAAACTAATCAAATCGGATGTACAGTTTGAATCTCCTACCCAAATAGTGCAAATTATTGATCGCATTGTGAGCCCCTTAGGGAGAAGAATTGATGAGTCCAGCCCTTTAGTGGATGCTAGGTTGCCTGATGGTAGCCGAGTGAATGCAGTGATTCCTCCCATTGCCGTAAAAAGTCCAACATTAACAATTCGAAAATTTAAAGATACCATTTTAGATTACGAGAGTCTCATTAATTTTGGCTCCATGACAAAAGAAATGGCCAGCTTTATTCATGCCATCATTCGGGCTAGAGCAAATATCATAATATCGGGCGGTACGGGATCTGGAAAAACAACTTTATTGAATGTATGCTCAAGCTCTATTCCTTCAACAGAGAGAATTATTACTGTAGAAGATTCAGTTGAATTGAAGCTGGATCAACCTCATGTTATATCTCTAGAAGCTAGACCCCCAAATATCGAGGGGCAAGGACAAGTTACTATTCGCGACCTAGTGATCAATTGTTTACGTATGAGACCAGACCGAATATTGGTTGGAGAGGTGCGCGGAAAAGAAGCATTCGATATGTTACAGGCGATGAATACAGGTCATGATGGATCCTTGACAACCGTTCACGCAAATACTCCAAAAGATGTTATTGCTCGTTTAACTTCCATGGTTTACATGACAGGCTTAGAAATGCCTGTACACATATTGCAAGAAATGATATTCAGCGCTATTGAATGCGTCATACAAACATCTCGTTTTTCAGATGGTTCAAGGCGGATCACCACAGTGTCAGAACTTGCTGAGTTTCAAGACAACCAAGTGGTACTGAATCACATTTATCGTTTTGTCGTAGATCGGCGAGATGAAACAGGAAAAGTAGTGGGTCATTATGAATACAAACCTTATTCGGACCGACTTAAATCAAAATTAGAAGTTTTGCGTTATGAAAAGGAAAACCCACTTGACTTTTTAGAGTCTCAGGAGAGTACTGCATCCCAAGTGGCTAACAAAGCAAACGATGAAAAACTTCAGAACGTGATGAAAAAACTAGGACAACCTTATGAAAAATAGTGATGGAAATTTTCAGGACGACCTTTTTGCTCCTTTTTATCAAAACCGAAAAGCAAGAAAGAACGTCAAGGCGCATTCTGAACATAAGGTAAAAGAAGGATCCATACAGGATATTTTCCAGCTATCCATCAACACATTTACTATTGGATTCCTCCTTTTTATTATTGCAGCAGGGATTTTCTTTATCTTCTTTTTCATGTTTGATCTTAACATTGTGATGGGGATCGTATTTATGAGCCTTGGTATTGTGGGTTTCCAAATATTCTTGCAAATGAAAAAAGGAGAGAAAGAGAATAAATTTGTCAATCAATTGCCCGATACGTTGTCTGCAGTGGCCAATTCTTTGAAAGCAGGGTTTTCTTTGGATCAAGCATTTGAGTTTGTTTCCATGTCTATGCCTGAGCCATCCAAAAGTGAGTTTTCAAAGATTCATATCAACTATCGAGTTGGGTTTACTCTCAAAGATTCATTAGAAAGCTTAATACATAAATATCCCAATGCTGAAGTGAATCTTTTTGTTTCTTCTTTGGTTCTGCAATCGCAAGTAGGAGGTAATGTAATTCCATTTTTAGAAGAACTAAAAGGAATCCTGAAAGAGCGTGTAAAACTGCGACGAAGCATTGCCGTAGGAACAGCTCAAACAAAGCTATCCTCTGCAATAGTTGCACTTCTACCCTATGTCATGTTAATGATATTGGTCTCATCAGGATATGCTGCATTAACAAATACGCTAAAAGGTATCTTGCTTTTAGTATTAGCCGTTCTCATGCAAGTGATTGGTATTTATGTTAATTCTCAATTAACCAAAATTGAACTATGATGCCTACTATGGAAACATCTCTACTTACCTTTATTTTCATAAGTACGATAGGATACCTAATTATACGACTGTATTTTTCGTGGAAGGAGAGAAAGAAAAGGTCCACGGATTCACTGTTTGGGATTGAAGAACGCAAAAAGAAAAAAAACAAATCCCCCAATTTTATTGTAGAAACTCTTTATAACCTATCAAAGGCCTTTTATCGAATACTTCCCATGATGCGGGGCATAGCTACAAAAAGAAGCCCTGAATCTAAAATGCAGCTAGATGACAAGCTGGAAAAAGCTGGTAGACCATTTGATATGGATGCTGATGAGCACAATAAGTTGAAGATCTTTTGTGCCTTCCTGTTCTTTTTTCTTCTTATGATTGTTGCCCTAGGCAATGAAGACACAAGTTTCTTTTACTATGCTATTGCTTTTGGTTTCATAGGGTTTGTATACCCCGATTTTTTTATTTCCTCTCTTTTGCAAGGAAGAGCGAAAAAGATATCTCTTGAACTTCCAGATGCTATGGATTTTATTGCCCTTTGTTTAGCAGCCGGCATGAATTTTCAGTTGGCTGTAGAAGAGTATGTCAAGAGAAACAACACTATACTAGCAGATGAATTTGATATTTTTATCAACGATGTGCAGGTGGGATTTAGCCGTATTGATTCATTTGAACACCTTTTGGCCAGAAATGAATCTCCTGAATTTCGTAGCTTTTTAAGTTCTGTCATTCAAGGGGAACAACTTGGAACCCCACTGCGACCTGTCATTATGAACCAAGCTGAAGAACTACGAGCCAAAAGACGATCTCACGTAGAAAAAGAGATTGCAACCGCTCCTACCAAGATGCTTTTTCCTCTAATTATGTTTATATTACCAGCTATGCTTATGATCATCTTAGGATCTGTATTGTTACCAGCCCAAGCTGAAAAAAACACAAACATGACGCTTACCTTCCAAAATTTTGTATATTATCGTGTAACTCCAGGAGTCAAGGTTTTTGTGAATGGAAATGAGGTTCCTGTATATGCCGTACAAGTAGTAGAAGAACCCTTTACCGGAGAAGCAAAATTACAATACACACAGGGTGCTATTGAGAGTCCAGAGCAGCTAGACTACATCCACAATTATTTGGAAAACAACAAAGTGCAACAAGCATGGTTTGCTCGATTTGACATCCCCGAAGGAGAGCTTGTAAAGTACTACATCTCCGTGGTTGCACACAATGGCCAGCGTGCTAGCGATTTCATTGCCATGAAATATATTAATTTCTCTTTGCCAGACTTTGATAAAAAGGGAGTGTATTCCACACCAGAAAAAACTGCTTCAATGCATGGGTTTGTTACCCCAGGAGTCAAGGTGAAAGCAATGATGCAAAAGAAGGAACTGTCGGTTTCTCTAGATCCCCAAACAGGAGAGTTTTCTTTGTCTGATTTGGCTTTAGTTTCAAAGAAAAATCACATAGTGTTTACTTTGTCTGACGATATGGGATTGTCCAAAACTATTGATAAAACTATCCACTACACCGGTGTTTATGTGAATGTTTCTTTTTCAAAGTCCACCACCGTTGATCAATATGGTATACTGACAGGAACAGCTACCCCCAACACATTGATTCAAGTGTACTCAATACACAACAAAAAACCTCAACTGGAAACGTCCATTACTGTTGATGAAACTGGTTTAGTGCAAAAAATGATTCCAATAGAACCGGGAGTAAATCAATTTCAGGTATTTGCCGAAGATAAAGATGGTAAAAAGAGTCCCAAAATCCAGTTGATGATAACAAGGAGTCTTACAGGATGATGTATCAATTGTCGTATCACTCTACAATACTATATCTGGCAGCAGTGATTATTTGCGGTATCTCCATTGTGACAGATATAAAAACCAGAAAAATTTTGAATGTTGTTACATACCCAGGTGTTGCATTTGGTTTTCTTGCTGGACCAACTCTTGTGATGTTGCATGGGGGTAGTTTCTGGGAAGGTTTGACTCATTCTTTATGGGGATTTTTACTAGGTTTCGGTTTTTTCTTTGTTTTTTATCTCATTGGAAAAGGAAAAAACATGGGAGCGGGTGATGTTAAGTTAATGAGTGCGATAGGTGCCATATTGGGCTGGCAAATGACCATTAATGCCATTATTCTTACAGCTCTTGTAGGATTGGTAGTAGCAGTTTTATTGTTTTTTCCACTATTCTCTGCATTGATAAAAACTGGAAACGCGTCAACGTTGAAAGGATATGGTAAAATGACCATGCCCTATGGCGTATCTATAGCGATAGGAACTGTTTTAGCTGTTTTGTTCCGTATTTTGTATGTAATTCAGTTTTTTGAGGTCCCAATTTTTCTATGAAGCTTTGTAGTCGTACTAGAGAAAAAGGAACTACCACGATTGAGTTTGCACTATTGTTCCCTTTAGCGATGTTAATCACTTTTTTTGCCACTGTTATTCTTTTCCGAAATGTTGATGCCCTTATGATGACCTATCAAGTAAACCGAATTGCACGAATTCAATCCATGACAGAAAGTATCCCGTCTTCGGTTCAACAAGAAATGCAGACTCTTCCTCTTTTAAATCAATTTGAAGATCGCTCAATCCAAATTGTTCTGCACCAAGATGGCAGGGTTGAATCTGAAATACAAGTACAACAGGGGTTGATACCCGAGTTCTTGATAACCCTATCTCTTTCAGAGACAGCGCGAAATTCAACGGATCATTATAATAGCATCACAGAAAGGGCCATTTTTATCTATGGGTTTGAATAACAACATCTACAAACATGGCTTTCAGACCGATGAATCTGGGCAATCCATTATTGAAACTGCTTTTTTGATTACAGTGGTTTTGTTAGTAGTGATGGCCTTTATTTCTTTGGGGGCTTCGTACTATTACAGAACCAATATGCACTATATGGTATCAAATATTGCTCGCGTTTTATCGTTTTCCGACATTGAAAATGATGCTTCTCAAACACAACAATCCATCAATGATGTTTTAGATTTTTATGAGAATGATATACTGTTCCCTATTTATACCAGCGATCCAGATCGATTTACAATATCATGGGAAGAAGAGACTCTTGATTTAGTGTATACAGTATATTTTATTGAAGCACAATACCAGGGCTTATCAATTCCATTTTTTCCTCCCACTGATATCATTGTCAGAACCTTTACCGTGAAAACCGAAGCAACAACATGAAAAATGACTATTGGACAATACAAACTGAAGATGGAGTAGTAGTATCTTCCAAAGCAATAATAGCAAAGAGTATATTTCAAAAAGTTAAAGGACTTTTGGGCAAAAAGGAAATGCATTCACAAGAAGCCATGATATTTTATCGGGCTTCCTCAATCCATACTTTTGGTATGAAGTTTCCAATTGATGTTGTATTTGTGAAAAAAACAGGAGAGATTCAACGAGTATGTGTCTCAGTGAAGCCAAAGAAAATGCTCTTTTGCATATCCTATGCTACTATTGAGCTACCAGAGAATAGAGCAAAGAATTGCAATTTGGAAAAAGGAAAACTGATTTCCTGGTTTCGAGACGAAGAATCTGGTCAAGTGCTAGTTGAATATGCATTAATTGTAGCGTTGCTGGTGTTGGGTGTTATTGTCGCTTTTACTCCTTTGATGGAGGAAGTACAAGATTTTTTACATGAGATCACTAACTACCTTGTTGATCTTTAGGAGACATATTTTTTCTGAACATAGTCAGAGCTCATTGAATACAGAAGGGCTGAATAATGCAAACCAAAAGATACCCGATCTCCCACCTGCAACCGCTGATTTCCTTCCTCTACGTCTAGTATGAGATGATCTGAAGAAGCTCCTAGTATTTTCAAGCCCAGATCGAGCGGTTCAATTTCTGTGACATCTGTATCAAGGCGACCTATATTCACAATGGCTCTCTTTCTTAAGCCCTTATCTTCAAATACCGGGGTTTCCCCAAAAGCATTTTTGGTTAAGGGTTGCAAGGGTATCGATGGTTTGGTTTTCAGTTCAATAATCTCCCCAGTCAAGGTGAAACAATCTTGACAGCAGCCCTGGACTGGTTTTTTGTCAATGGCATTCACTCCCATCACAATTGACTCTCCTATTCGAAGGTGGTTGATATAAGGGGGAAGGCTATGATTCTCCAAAAGCGGGACTACATTCGATCCACCACCTGATATATACGTAGGTTTGTAGCCAAAAACAGAAGTAAAAATGGAAGCTGCTTTTTCTAAGATAGAAAGATTATCAGGTGTCGGAATCAATCCAGCAAAACACGTTGCATTGGTTCCTACGCCAATCATTTCCAATCCACGAAAGGCAAGGCACTGGGTAAAAAAATCATGCAAATCCTCTGGCATGATACCTTCCCGTAAATCTCCCATTTCGACCATACAAATAACTTTGTGGGATTGCTTCGTAGAAAGGCAGTACTCGTTCATTGCAGCAAGGATTTTTAATTCACTGTTTAGGCTAATGTCACAAACTTCAACAACTTGTGTAGCGTTTTGCAGGGAAGGTGTCCGAATTAGCATAAATTCAGCCTCTATCGAATTATTCCGCATGCGCATAATATCTTTTAATCTAGAGTCTCCTAAGGATTGCACATGCTCTGTGTACATTTTGCATATTATTGGATCCCCCATAATCACCTTGGTAACGGGAGTTAAATGTACGTGGTTTTTGTCACATAAATCAGAAATGGCTATTACGTTGTGACGTAGCTTCTCTATATGAATGGTTAAAATAGGTGTATGCATGCAAACTCCTAGTCAATAGATTGATGGTAGATTCTACAAAACTCACAACCAAAGAGCAATGTGATCATTGTGCAATACATCCAAAGAAGAATGACGATGATAGAAAACATAGAGCCATAAATGCTACTTGTTTTTGCGAAGTATTGCAAGTACATCTGAAAACCAAACAATGCAATAATTTCCATTGTTAACGAAACAAGGGCAGCAAAAAAGGCAGCTTTTGTGTGTACAGGTTTTTCAGGAATCCATTTGAAAAAAGCAAAGAAAGTGAAGCCTGCGGTTGTGAGGTTTAAGAAATACAAAAGGATTGTAGAGGTTATCTGAGGAAAAGATACAAAAGTGGAAGCATCAATAAAACGGATGAAGAACAAGAGAATGTTGTAAACAATAAGGGAAAAAACCAAAAATACAATCAAAAGAATCATGACGCCCATTCCCCTTATCTTACTTTTGGGGAGAAGTTTTTTTGTTTTTCGAACGTTCCAGATACTATCAAAAGTTCTTTTTATCCAAGAATAAAAAATAAACAAAGACCATAGCATGACAAAAAAGGCAGCAATGGATGAAGAAAGAGATGCTTCGAAAGCTGTATCAATGATAGATTGCAAATTGCTGATTTGGGAGGGAGTAAACTGATCTAAAACCTGGAAAAAAAGCTTTGTGAATTCTACCGCACTCTGACCTGTAGGCAATAGACTACTGGCAATGGATAGTACAAGGATCAGCATAGGAATCATATTTAAAAATAGTGCCCATGAAAGACCCGCCGCCTTAATAATGCAATCATCTTTAAAAAAATGGTTGAAAGAAGATTGAAAAAGATAGAAGATTTTCTTTAGAAAAAATGGTATTTTTGACATATTGCAGGGTTCGGTACATACCACCCTATGCTTTTCTGATACAAGATGGGCATAGGGTGGTATGACGATGCTTACAGAGTGATTTCTTTTTCAGCGATTGCTTTTGCAAGTTGGTAGGTGTTTTGGACATCCATAACATCCACAATTTCACTTGGAGAATGTAGATATCGAGTGGGGATAGAAATGCAGGTTGTATAAACCCCCGATTTGGTTGTTTGAATAACTCCTCCGTTTGTTCCTCCAAAAGGAAGAACTTCATATTGGGTAGGGATTCGATTTTGATCAGCAATTGTTTGAATCCATTGGTTGAGACTGTGGTTTGCAATCATACTCCTATCTTGGATTTTGATAGCAGGACCAGCTCCAAGTTTCATGGGTACACGTTTTAGTCCTTTGGGAGTGTCTTCGAAACCAGTGGCAGTAACATCCAAGGCAATGCCAAAGTCGGGTTCAATTCCATAAGCTGAAGCTTTGCTGCCTACCAATCCCACTTCTTCTTGTGTAGCAAATACAAAGTATAGATCGTGATGGTGGGTTTGTAGTGTTTGAATAAGTTTGACTAAAATAGCACAAGCTACACGGTCATCCATTGCTTTGGACATATATCGATGTCCCATATCAACGAAAGGAGAATCATAGGTTGCTGTTTCACCAATGCGGATTTTTGATAGAGCTTCATTTTTGCTTCGAGCCCCAATATCAACATAGAGGGTATCAAAAGAAACATCCTTACGATCCGAGTTCATTTTTGATAGAATTTCGGATTCAAAACCCAAGGTCCCTTTTGCGCCATATTCAAAACATATTCTTTGGAAAGGAAGATTGATAGGATTGTGTCCACCAATAGGTTCAACGTGAACAAAGCCATGGTCATCAATATAGGTAGCGACAAAGCCTATTTCATCCATATGAGCATCAAAAAGAAGCTTTTTCCCATTTCCTTTTTTATGGGCAATCAGGTTCCCTAGAGAGTCTGTTTTTATATCATCAACATAGGGTTGAATAATAGACTGAATTGCCTTTTGAATAGGCTCTTCTCTGCCGCTGGGGGCTGAGATTTCAACAAATTGTTTTAAAATGTCTTTCATTGGAATACCTCCTCTACAAAGTAAGAAATGATTGATTTTCCTGGTATAGTGCCAGGGCTAATTGCAATGTATTTTGATAATCATCTGGGTGCATAATGCTTACGGGTGAATGAATATAGCGAACAGGCACAGACAAAGATCCAACATAGGACCCTTTTTCTCCTTTTCCGATGTTCGTGGCATCGTTACCACCTGCCACTTTCTCTTTGATTTGGTAAGAGATTTGGTGTTTTTCAGCAACCGATTTGAAAAAATCAAAGATTTTTTTTGAGAAAACGAAGCCATTGTGGGCAATGCTGATGGCAGGCCCTTTGCCTAGTTGAGTAGTATAGCGGTTTCTTTCGACAAGGGGGTTGTCGCAGGCAGTAGTTCCTTCCAAAACAACTGAGAAATCTGGTTTAATCTGGTATGTGGCTGTTGCACTACCTCTTAACCCTACCTCTTCTTGCGTAGCAAAGACAAACCATGTGTCATAGGCGGGTGTAATATTTTGTTTTAACATATCGATCATGATGGAACAGCCTACTCTGTCATCAAAGGCCTTTGCTTTCAACAACTGTCCATATTCTTCATACTGCGTAGCAAAAACAATAGGATCTCCACATTCTATGCTACCTTGCAGATCTTTATCTGAAGAAGCCCCTACGTCAATGTACAAAGAATCCATTTTGATGGGATCCATAACCCCATTCTTTTGGAGATGGATAGGCATGATTCCAACAACCCCCTGCAGGGTTTTCTTTCCCAGTATTTTTACTTGCGTTGCGGGTAGAATGGAGGGCAAAATACCTCCAACGGTAGCAAATTTAATAACACCGCTGGATTCTATCTTTTCGACCATCAAACCAACTTCGTCCATGTGTGCCAGATACATGATATGTTTCGAGCAATTGTGACCTTGTTTCTTTACCATTAAGTTGCCCAAACAATCCACTTTCATCTCATCAACAAATTCAGAAATTTCATTGCGGATAAAAGAGCGGACCTCATTTTCATGTCCACTAATTCCAGGTAGGTTGCACAATTCTTTTAAGACCATTGAAGTTCCTCCAAATATTCATCATTCAAAGTTTTAATATAGGTTGTTAGAAGTTCCACAATGTATTTACAATCTTTGAGATTGATTACTTCAACGGGAGTATGCATATAACGCAAAGGCAAACTTAGGAGTGCGGTAGGTATTCCGCCACGAGCGATTTGTATTGAACCAGCATCTGTTCCTCCTGGTCTTGGGGAAGGCTCAATGGTGAAGGGTATGTTTTTGTTTTCTGCACATTGGCGAAGGTCGGTAACAATTTTTGGAGTAAAGTTAGGACCAACGCCGATACCAGGCCCTTTTCCAAGGGGAAGACCTTCATGGCCATTTTGCGAACCAAAGCCGACATCCATTGCGATGGCGACATTGGGTTCGATTTCCCATGCAGAAGTTTTTGCTCCTTTTGTACCTACTTCTTCTTGCGAAGAAAAAACGAAATAAACATCCCAGTCATGCAGAATAGACTTTAATTCGCTAGCAACGGCCATGCTGATTACGGCACATGAACGATCGTCCAGTGTTTTGCCGGCATAATTCTCGGAGAGCAGTTTGGTAAAGGGAGATTTAAAAACAATCCCCGAGCCTACATGAATTCGTTTTCTCAATACATCCTCTTCAAGACCCGTATCTAAAATGAGTGTGTCATAACTAGGAACCTTTGTACGTTCTTCGGGTTTTATTAAATGGGGCGGTACTGTAGAAAATACACAGGCAATAAGCTCGCCGTGAATATCACGAACGAAACATTCTTGTGCTTGTAGAATTTTTGGATCCACTCCTCCTCTTGGCTCTACACGTAAAAAGCCTTTTTCCAGGATGGACCCAACCACAAAGCCAATCTCATCAATGTGGGTGGAGATCATGAGTTTTGCCCTTTGCAGTCCCCTTCCTTTTTTAATAGCAACATAGCTACCCAGGGTATTGGTGTAGGACTCGTCTACAAAAGGGGCAATCTCTTTTTGAATCCATTGAATCACAAGGGACTCTTCTCCGCTTAAACCATACAAATCTGTTATTTGCTGAAGATTCTTTTCCCAATCGAACATCTACATCCTCCTTATCGTAACAGTTTGATTTGCTGCATTCCATTCAACAGCAGCTTGCAGGGTCTCTGAGATGGCTCGAATAGGCACAAATGTTCTACTTGTCCGTATTACGGGTGGCACATCTAGAGTTATAACATTGTCATTTACTCGCATAATAGTAGAACCAATGGTCAGTACTATTGTGGTATCACGATCTTGAATCGAAATTTCTTGTTGTTTAGAATTCCACAGTACTTCTGCTTGAAATGCTTCTGATATAAAGCGTAAAGGAACCATTGTCCGTCCATTGGATATATAGGGAGCTACATCCATTTCGTGTTCTTCGCCATTCACAAAAGCTTTGCGTTGTTGGATTTGTAACTTGATGACAGTCTGAAGAAAACGAGACAATGGAATGAATTGAATTCGGTGATTCCCGGCATCTGCGATAACGATTTGTTGTTGGTAAGGAATCATTTTTTCAGGAAACAAAAAAAGCCCTGTTTCAAACCACAAATTAACTTGTGCATTGCTGTCTTGGATAAAAGTATTCGGGCCACCAATGCTACCATATTTCGAAAACAGAATGCCGCTACGGTTGTTATAAATATCTATACAGCAATCATCTCGATTCACTACTAACAAGCGATTATCTAGAGGAACGAAATGGATCTTTGCGGTGGAAGAGGGGGTATAATTCTGCAAAGAATAATAGCGAATGATTGAACCAGAGGACATTTCCAATAGAAATATGACACCTTTGTGGTTCAGAAGAGTTAATTGCCCTTCTGATGCAAAGAAACTTTGGATAGTTTTCATGGAATCTTGAAATGAAAACGTTTTTTCTACAATACCTTTTACAGATATTTGGTGGATACATTGGTTGTATTGATCTAGGGCATACAGAAAAGGATGGACGTATTGTATGTGGGTGAAGTGACTGCTGTTCAAACCTTCGTAAAAAA
Source organism: uncultured Caldisericota bacterium (assembly GCA_964493625.1). Lineage (GTDB taxonomy): Bacteria > Caldisericota > Caldisericia > UBA6126 > UBA6126 > JAGLCW01. Next base: position 37,966 of record CAZBOU010000002.1, on the reverse strand, counting down.
GTTGATTTGTGGATTCCGAGAAAGAATATAATTGATTGGGCTTGTTCAGGTCAATAACGTAAAGAGTATCGTTTGGCCCAGCACATAGATCGGAAGGATAGATATAGGATGATGACTCCTCAGTTAATCGACCCATTTCCGCAATGAATTCATTGGTTTTGCTTTGGATACATTTAATACTTTGGGTAACATCATCGTTGGTGTATAGCAATCCTTCATTGTTCATGCAGATTGTTGAAGGCCAATGTAACTCCAAAGGGCTGGCTGGTTTCATTTCCATAACAGATACTTCCAGTGTGGATGTATGTATCTTCGTAATGGAATGAGGACGAGTTGTTGTGGCATATAGGGTATCTTCTTGTGCATAGTACAAGCTATTGACAAGAAGGTTTTCTTGGCTGGGGATTGTGGACAAATGTTTGCCTTTGGTTGAATAAACAAATACATTTCCTTTTGCGTCAGCCACAAAAATTGTGTTATTGGAATATTCAATAGCGACAGGGATGGATATCAGCTCTTCGCCTATTACGCGAACAGAAGATAGGTCCCAATCGATCATCATAAACCCTCTTCTCTGGCAATCTACCAAGAGAATGTGCTGTGGAGATATGTCAATATCTTTCAGATCAAGAAATGAAAGATTATCTACAGTGTCATGTTCAAATAGTAAAGATCCATTCGTTTCGAATGTGCATAGGGTGCTTTTTGTGATTGCATATACACGTTCATTTACTACAGGGCTAGTTCGAATGAAATCAGATCGGGTTTTTGGTTCCGCAAAAGAGCGTTGATAGATCCCCGTTTTCGAAAAAACCTGAATCTTTCCTTCATTCTTTTTGTAATCGCGGATAGAAGTAACAAAAAGTTCCTCTCCTGCGGTTTGAATACCTTGTAAAGAGATGAATTGTCCATTTTTTGAGCCATATCCACCGAAATGAAAATAGGGTCGAAAATCGGTGTCATATGCTTGAATTTGGGCGTTATTGGTATCACATACATAAATATAATCATCGTTTCCTGCAATGCTAGTGCCAACTTCAAAAAAACCGGGAATCCAAATTTTTCCAGCAATTTGAATATCTTCTTGCGCCAAAACAGGAAAAAAACAAAACAAAAAAACTACAACGAGAGAAATCGATACAAATCGCTTCTTCATGATTCTAATCCTTTAAATTCCGTTATATTTCTACCACAGATCGAACATGTATTGTGCGTAATGTTATGAATACGTATTCTACTCTGCATTCGTTCGATCCATAATGAATGGCAGGTAGGGCAATAGGTATTATGTAAATCGGGATCACAATATGGGGAGATGTTTCCACCATACACAAAGGATAACGTTTTTTTTGCTTGTTGGCAAATGGATTGGATTAATTCGGGAGCTGTTGCGGGAATTCTGGATTTCCATTGAGGATAGTAAGCGCTGAAGTGGACAGGGATGGAAGGGTTGATAGAAGAGATAAGGTTGCAGATATCGTCAATAGAAGAAGCAGAATCGTTTATGCCAGGTACTACTAAATGGGTTACTTCTGTTGAGCAGTGTTGCGTGCAAATTTTTATAGCATTTATGACAGGCTCTAACTGGCCGCCAGCATATTTCTTGTACGAGGCTGTACTAGAAAATTTTAAATCAATATTGACGGCATCCACAAAAGGAACCAAGTCCAACAGAGGTTTTTCGTTGACATAGCCATTGGTTACCAAGACGGTTTGCAGGTTGTTTTTTTGGCAAAAGGAGAATAAATCCACAGCCGTTTCTATGTTAACAAGAGGTTCATTGTAGGTTAGAGCGACGCCTACAGCATGATGCTTGCGTGCTTCTGCAACAATGGACTCAGGCGATAAAGTATCTCCAAGGGAGTTGTTTTGGGAGATGGAATGATTTTGGCAATAAAAACAGGTTAAATTGCACCCATAACCACCTAATGACAAAATGCTACTACCAGGAAAAAAGTGGTACAGGGGTTTTTTTTCTATGGGATCAATGCAAATAGAGGAAAACCTATAGTAGCGTTGATTCCATAGTTGCTGACCGATGTTTGTATAGGTTCCACATAATCCAGATTGATGAGGGGCAATCCTGCATTCATTTGGACAACACTCACAAATACAAATATTTTCTTTTTGTCGATACCATTTTGCTTTTTGCATTTATATCACTTACTTTAATTTTACCTTTTTTACTTGATTTTTGTATAATGAAGGGATGAAAAAAGGCTATATATTCGCCAATACAAAAATTACACTTACGTCTCTGGAAGATTATTTTTCTGTAATACCGGATTTTGAGGTTACAGGGTCGCTCCGACTTTCGATTGGGGAAGAAATCCTTGTAACCAATAAACCGGATATCATTGTTTTGTCTGATGAATTTCCTCACAAAGAGTGTACTCATTTTCTGGACCGCTTTGAAAATACGCATTTGTTTGAAAACGTCTCCATTCTTTTTATCGTTTTTGAATTAACTGAATCGCAAATGAAGAGGCTTCTTCAAGAAAAGCGAATTGATTTTTGGTTGCCATTTAATGCAGGTGTTTTTGAACGTAAATTTTGTATTGAAAGAGCTTTAAGAAGAAAAGAGCAAAACAAGCTTTTGTACCATTTACAGATGCAAAACACATATCTTCAATCCACGCTTACAAACTATGAGCAAAAATCGAAGTACCAACAAAAAAGTGCTGAAAAAGAATATATTCAGCTTTTCATCGATTTTATTCAGTCCAGTCGAAGTTTTTTATCTAGCATAGAAGGCGCATCGTCCATTTTATCCCATACACCTATTGATGAACATACCCGATTAGAAGCAACAAAAGTATTGAAAAGCAATACAAAAAAAATGATTGATTTTTTAGAAGAAAAAAGCAGTTTTTACGAAGAAAAAAAACTTTTAACAAATGGAATCAAAATTGCAACGGTTTCAAAAGTGATGTCCTCTATGCGCGATAAAATCCTTTTCATGGCTCATAAAGAGAATATCAATTTGAAAATCCATGTGGATAATTTGCATCAAGTCATTGTGGGAAGAAGAGAAGACTTTGTATATGTTGTAGAGACCACAGTTTCAACATTCATTGGGTTGGTAAAGCCCAACTCTTCTGTAGATTTTTATGTTCGAACTACGGAGTCGGCTCTTTTGGTTGATTTTTATTTAGAAACTTCTGAAAGATCCTTGCATCTTGAGCATCTAATCGATACTTTTGGCAAGGACAATGTTTGTAGAAGAATGTTGGATTCAATTGGAGCCCAATTTGAGTTTCTTCAAAGAGACCAAAAAGTAGGAATTAAGTTTTATCTTCCACGTTTAAGCTAATAACTTATTCAGCATCTTCCTTTCCAAGTAAAATATGTTGCACCGTATCGACATGTTTGCGTTCTGCTATCAGATAGACAATATCGTTTTCCTGTAAAACCAAATCTCCATAAGGGATTTGAATAGCATCTTCCCTGTAAATAGCGATGGCCAAAGATCCCGATGGGATATTTAAATCGGCAAGACTTTTCCCAATAGCAGGAGAAGAATAAGTTAATACAAGGCGAATAATCTCAAACTTACTTTTGTTACTCAAAAATTCAGGAATCACAAAAGGAAAACCACAGAACCTGCATTTAATTGTCTCCAAGATCATTTTCGACACAATAAAGGTGGTAGTATAGGTAAAGTCAATCCCGAGTTTTTTGAAGATAGATTCATTTCGTGGGTCATTGATCCTTGCCATGGTCACATGAACCTTAAAAGTGATTTTTGCCAGTTGACAGGCCACAAAGTTGTCTTCATCTCTGCCAGTTACGGCCACCAAATAATCTGCCTGTCCTGTACCCGCAGATTCTAATATCGAATGATCGGTTCCATCTCCGTGGATTACCAATGCATTCATATCGGTAGCAATCTTTTCACATTTTTCCGCGTCTTTTTCAATGATAGAAACGGAATATCCAATAGAAAGAAGCTCTCTGCACAAATTGTTTCCTACTTTACCGCCACCTACGATAATAACATGCATATTAAGACTCCTGTTTTTTCCCGAATATTTTTGATGAATCGTGAATAGAGTGAATACTAATAGCCGTGATGATGCGATCGCCTTTGGAAAGTTTGATAGAGTTTTTGGCCAGAGAAATTTTGTGATTTCTTACAATGGCAATCACTCGAAGGTCGTTATTTTTCTCCAGATCGGCAACAGACTCATCAGAACCAATGGGTTCGTAAATGTGCTCCATTATTTCAAAGCTTTGGTTGACGTATAAATTGGCACTATTTTCACCCATTATAAAACGACTGTATACCTGTTCGGCACTTAATATGGTGGGAGACACAATTTCGAGACCCAATGCTCGGAAGGTTTTTTCTCTACTTGGGTTATAAACTCTCGTAATCACACGTTTCACTTTGAAAATTGTTTTGGCTACTGCCGAGGACATAATATTGACATTGTCATTTTCTGTCAGCGTAGCAGCTACATCAGCCTGTTCAATTCCAGCTTGTTTGAGAACTGACTCATCAAACCCATAGCCAGCAATGGTTAGCCCGTCAAACTCAGAGGGCAATCTGTTAAAGGCCTCTTCGTTTTTATCAATCACTGCAACATTGTGACCATTTCGAGCGAGCATAGCTGCAACCCTAGATCCAACTAAGCCACAACCAACTATTACGCAATACATACGTTCCTCCTAAAAGTAAAAGTACAGTATACTCAATTTTGATTCAACATTGAACCTTTCTTTCAAGTTTTCTTATTTACATTGAACATTTTTAAGGAGGCTACTATGAAACATCGTAAAATAATTACTTCAGCTGTTATAGTGAGCGTTTTGTTCACTCTTTTTATGGTCCATACTCGTGTTAATGCCGATCAGCTCAAGTCCGATCCTGAGAATCCGAAAAATCTGTATGTAACGGGTACAGGCGTGATTAAGGCAGAACCTGATATGGCAATTTTAAGTGGTAGTATTGTTACGCAAGAAAAAGAAGCTGCCCTATCTCAAGCTAGAAACAATGAACTGACAAAGAATGTTATTACGGCAATGATCGAAGAAGGCATTGCAGAAGAAGACATTCAAACTACCTCATACAATGTTAGCCCTGTTTATACCTATAAATCTGGAGAAGAACCCACGTTAATTGGGTACAAAACAACCCATCAATTATCTATTGCCGTGAAGAATCTTGAAGCCCTTGGCGAACTGATCGATGTAGCCATGGAAACAGGCGTGAATCAAATACAAGGAATTCGTTTTGACATGCAGCATCGAGAAGAGCTACAAAGGCAAGCAATTGAAGCAGCTACTGTTGATGCCAGAACCAAGGCAGAAGCAGCTATAAAATCAGAAGGGTTGGGGCTTGTAGAATTACAAGAATTGCATGTTCTGACGACAGATTCTGCCACTCCCACAAAAAGAAATCTTGACGGGGGTGCACCAGAATCTACTGGTTCTATGGTGATGCCCGGAACCCAATCAATTGTAGCGCAAGTGCAAGCAACATATACATTTGCATGCATAAGTAGCCAAGAATAGTCAATGGCTAAAAAATTGTAATAAATTCCGTCACCTCTTCCTGTTTTTGATATACTTGTAAAAAAAACAGGAAGAGGTTTTTATATGATTGCAATTATTGATTTTGGATCGCAGTTTACACAGCTTATTGCAAGAAAAGTAAGAGAACTTGGCATATACTCAAAAATTTATCCCTACTATGTTTCCCAAAATGAACTTCAGAGTGTAGAAGCAATCATTCTTTCTGGAGGGCCATGTTCTGTTTTATCCCCAGATGCCCCTCGTCTAAAACAAGAGATTTGGGATATGAAAATTCCCATACTGGCATTTTGTTATGGCTATCAACTGATGACTCTTCAATATGGTGGTACCATAGTAAAAAGACACCAAGCACGAGAATATGGGAAGACCATTCTCCAGGTGCTAGACAACTCTTCTCCACTGACAAACAAGATTCCTCTAGAATCCACTGTTTGGATGTCGCACGAAGATGGTGTAGAAAAAGCCCCACCAAATTTTTCCGTGCTTGCCAAAACGGATCATTCTCCAGTGGCTATTTTTGAAAACCCTTCTCTTCAGCGATATGGGTTTCAGTTTCATCCAGAAGTACACCATTGTGAGTTTGGTATGCAATTTTTTCATAATTTTCTTTTTTCTGTATTACAAGCAACAAAAGATTGGGATCTCTCAGACTTTATTCAAGATCAGATACAAGAAATTCAGAAAAAAGTAGGATCCAAAAATGTGATTTGTGGTATTAGCGGAGGCGTTGATTCGTCAGTCGCCGCGCTGCTTGTTTCAAAAGCCATTGGAACACGCTTAAAATGCATTTTTGTTGATCATGGGCTTCTACGTTTGAATGAAGGAGACGAAGTCATTCGAATGTTGCAGGAATTAGGATTGAATATACAAAGACTGAATGTATCTGATGTTTTTTTAGAAGCCTTAAAGGGCATATCGGATCCAGAACAAAAACGAAAGCTGATTGGAAAACTTTTTATCGATGTTTTTGCCAAGGAAGCAGCCATTTTTGATGCAGATTATCTTGTACAAGGAACCTTGTACCCAGATGTTATAGAAAGCTCCGGAGGGGTGTCTGGGATTGCTGCAAAAATAAAAAGCCATCACAATGTGGGGGGGCTTCCTGAAAAAATGGATCTAAAGCTTATAGAACCTTTGCAGTATTTGTTTAAAGATGAAGTACGCGTGATTGGAGAAAAACTTGGACTTCCATCTCACTTTGTACATCGGCATCCATTTCCTGGGCCAGGCCTAGCGATCAGAATTATAGGAGAAATCACCCCTGATCGCATTGAATTGCTGCAAAAGGCGGACTTTATTATGCGCTCAGAAATTTCTAAATACGACAAGGATCAGCTGATATGGCAAGCACTTGTCGTGCTTCTACCAATTAAAACAGTTGGTGTGATGGGCGATGAAAGGACATATCAGAATGTTGTTGCTTTGCGGTTGGTGGAATCTGTTGATGGAATGACAGCCAATTGGCACCATCTTCCATCTTGTGTTTTAGAACGGATAAGCAACCGAATTACCAATGAGGTAAATGGGATCAACCGCGTTGTTTATGATATTACATCCAAACCTCCAGCTACCATTGAATGGGAGTAGGTATGATATCTCGCAAAGAACGAATTGCTATACGAAAGAATGCAGACGCTTTTCTCATAAAAAAAGACTATCAAGCAGCCATTAATGAGTTTTTAAAGGGGTTGAAGATAGACCCAACTTATCTTTGGTATGAGCTATTTATAGGAGACGTCTATTATTTCTTTCTACACGATTCCCATACTGCACTGCAGTGGTATCAATCCTGTTATACCAAAGGGAAAGGCATCTTTAATACCACGCCCTACACTCCTTTGCGATATCTTTTAAAACGCCTTTCCAAAATTGTGTTTATGCAAGAGAATTATCCCCTTGCCGCCATGTTTTATGAAGAATTTATAGCATTTCGCCCATCCAATTTCCATGAAAACGATTTTCTACGGTATGCGCATTCTCTGGAAGAGATTGGCAAAAAGGAAGAAGCAGTGCAAGTCTTGGAACTGGGGAAAAAGTTCTCCAAGAGTCGAGCGATTCGAGAAAAACTACATCAAATCACAAATTCTTCTGAAACTCTTCCACCCTTCCCCGTATTCAAAAATGGATACCAGAGAATCCCTATTAAAACAGACATTATTGTTCCTGGTGATTCGATTCCTTCGTTGGTGGATTCACTCACAAAAAACATCCGACAAAAAGGAGATATCATAACCATCGCTTCGTGCGTAGTTGCAGTTGCAGAAAATCGGAAGAAAACAATTGATGTGGCAACAGCTTCTTGGTTAGCACGGTTGCTATCAAGGTTTGTCCATGATGACAATTTTGATTTCGGAGGCAATGCACCCCTGTGCAATCCATTGTCTATGCAAATGGCTATGGATGAGTCAGGTTGGTGGAGAATTCTATTTGCAGCACTGTTTGGAGGGTTCATCAGCAAGTTTTGGAGAGGATCTGGCATGTTTTATCGATTGGCTGGAGAACAAGCTGCCCTTATTGACGATATGCCCGGGGCCATTGCTCCTTTTGATTATTCTATCATTTTGGGTCCTCTTGATTCCAATCAAACAGCTCAAGAAATCAAAAACCGTACAGGCTGTGATGCAGCAATTCTAGATGCAAATGACCTTAACATTGCTTGGGCCGTGGGATGTAGCAATGAATCTTTGCGATCAATTGTTGAAAAAGCTATGAGTGATAATCCAGCCGGTAATGGGGACCAACAAACTCCTATCATTCTGTTAAGGCCCAGCTAATTTTTCATGTCTACCGTAAAAACAAGTGCTATCATCACAAAGGCTACTCCATATCGCGAACATGACAAACTTCTGACTTTGTTTACACTAAACCGAGGCAAAATTGTTGCGCTATGCAAAAAATCAAGACATACCCTGAATCGTTGGAATTCCTCTTTTGAACCACCTTTGTTGTGTCAAATTCAGCTCTATGAAAAAAACCAGTATTATACAATCACAGAAATTGATGTAGAAGAGCCTTATTTAACGCTTAGTCGATCGTATCAGAATATGTTGACAGTTCAATCTATGTCCCATATTGTTGAGCACTTCACAATGCCTGAAATGGAACAAAGCTCCTTGTTTTATTTACTGCAATCTACCCTGTACACATTGGAAAAAAAAGAGTGTTCTGGTCTTTTTGCAATGTACTACTTCGCTTTGCAGTTTTTGAAAGAATCGGGCTTTACTCTACAGTTTAAAACATGTGCAAAGTGCAATTCGGCATTTACCGAGAAATGGTTTTCATTTTCGCTTCAACACAATCTACTATGCTGCCATCAATGTACGCTGCACAATAGTATTTATCCACGATTTGATTGGTCCCTTTTATCACAGCTAGAAACACTGTACTATATTTCTTTTAACGAAATGAAACAAAATGAAGACTTTCTTTTCAATTATTCAGAAATCGATAGAATAATGAAAGAACTTTACAAAGGCTTTCTTTCTAAGGAATGCTTAACGATACATCATTTGAATAGCTTTTCATAAAGGAGTTACAATGAGAAAGTTGGTTGGCGGGTTTGTTCCAAAGAATGTAGTTCAAAATCCTGATTTACAAATTTTGCGGGAGTTGGCAAAAAAAGATGAAATAACCACAGAATTTGGGAGTCCATCGTATTGCTCAAAGGTCATGAATCGAAGTGCGAAGTTTACGGAAATCATTTACGATGAACCTAGTAAAGAGCAAAAAGCACTTATTGAAGCCGGATTAGAGAGTATTAAAGAAAGACCTATGATCGAGCTTTTTCGGCACATAGGGAACAATGCTTCCTGTACTATGGGTTGTAGACTGCTGATTCCTCAAGATTTCGCCAGACTGGCTTTTTTTTGGGGAAAGCTTCTTTTTGACAATCCAGATAAAACCGATGATTTGATCACAATTGCAATCCCCGATTGGCCCGAAAGAAAAGTAATTGTGGATGCCAAAAACTACATCACGTACGTTTTTGGAACTGATTATGCTGGAGAAGTGAAAAAATCTTTTTTACGGATGGCCATGTGGTATGTAAAACAAAAACTAGATTGTTTAGGTCTTCATGCAGGAAGCAAAGTACTCAAGGTAAAAAATCAACAGGGAGCAATTACTGAAAAAGGAGCCATCTTTTTTGGTCTTAGCGGAACTGGAAAATCAACATTAACCTGTCATGACCATTACCTTAGCAAACCAGAAGGAGTGATCATCCGACAAGATGATGTTATCTTTTTGAACAGAAAAGGAACGTGCTATGGTTCTGAGAATAACTTCTACATTAAAACAGAAGGTTTAGAGCCTACATACCAGCGAGTAATGTATCAAGCCTTCACCAGTCAAAATGCCTCGATGGACAATGTGGCAGTTTCGAAAGATGGCACCGTCAACCTTGAAGATGTTTCGCGTACAACCAACGGTAGAGCCGTTGTATGCCGAAAGGATATGGATGATACGGATCAATCAATTGATTTACCAAAAGTTCATATGATTTTCTTCATCACGCGTCGAGAAGATATTATTCCTCCCATAGCAAAGCTTACCCCTTTACAAGCAGCTGCCTTTTTTATGCTTGGTGAATCCATTGAAACCTCTGCGGGGGATCCAGAAAAAGCTGGTCAATCCAAGCGAGAAGTAGGGACAAATCCATTCATCATAGGCTCAAAAGGAAAAGAAGGTACCTTGTTCTATGAGATGATTTCAGGCATGAAAGATGTAGAGTGTTTTCTGCTGAACACAGGCAAAGTTGGCGGGTCAAAAGGCAAAAAAATTACCGTCAAAGATACGGCTGAAATTATTAAAAAAGCTGCCAATGAATCAATCCAATGGGAGAAAGATCCGTTTTGGGGGTATCAAATTCCTGCCGTTATCCAAGACTTTGACCTTGCTCCCTTTCAAGTTGGGCTGTATTATTCCGACCAAGAAATTGAGGAAAAAAACCGTACACTATATAAAGAAAGGCTTGCGTGGTTAAAACAATTCCCCGAGCTTTCTGATGACATTACAAAATCATTATTAACTTCGTAGGAGGACGTATGAATCGAAAAGAAAAAGAAAAATTTGATATCGCTACTGGAAAAAAACAGATGAACCCTGAAGAAATAGCCCGTAGGCAAGAAATTGAACAGCAAGAAAAAGTCTTGAATCGGAAGCGATGGATGGTAATTCTTGGTTCCATGGTTGTTGTCATTCTTGTCATTGTTGGAATATCTGCCTTTTTTAACCAAAAAGAACTCGCTAAAGAAGATAAAGCTTCGTGGCCACCAGGAGTTGAGAAACCTTCTAAAACAGAAATTGCTCAAATTAAAAATGAAATTGTGCACATCGATACTGACAAAGGTTTGATTAAATTGGAGTTGTATCCTGAATCTGCTCCTTTAACCGTAAACAATTTCCGAAAATTGATTCGTGAAGGAACCTACGACAATTCAACATTCCATCGCGTTATTTACGACTTCATGATACAAGCAGGTCAAACAAAAATGGTTACCGGAGAAGACGGGCAAGAAACAGAAATGCCCATCAATGTTGGATATGAGTTTAAAGATGAAATCAACCCCTGGAGCTTAGGCTTAACCGATGAACAGGTAGAAGCAATACAAAGTGAGAATCCAGACGGTGGATACAAGTATGATAAAGAGTTGCAATCGTATCCTATTGACTATGGATATCTTTGTATGGCAAATGCAGGACCCAATACGAACGGAGCTCAGTTTTTTATTGTAACCAAGAAAGATGGCTGTGAATGGTTGTATGGAAGACATACAGTATTTGGGAAAGTCATTGAAGGCATGGACATTGCCGAAGAAATTCAAAATGTTGAGACCGGACCTAATGATGCTCCTGTAGACCCTGTTATGATTAAAAGAGTTTGGATTGAAGAAAAACCTACCGAATAACAAGATTGCTATGGATACAACCTCTGCAAGTTCCGAAGAACTTGCAGAGGTCCAACCCCCAGGTTCTGTCAAAACATCTTCCAACCCCCTTCAAAAAAAACTGCTGGAGTGTTACCTAGAGACAGAAACAGATTGGCATTCTTTTAATGCTATTGCCGAAACCTTATTGAAATCCTCCACTCCCGATTTAGACTTGTTACTCCTGCTACTTCAAGGGTACCAAAAACAACCAAGTAGCAGGGAATTGCAAGAAAAACAGGAAGATATTGCAAGCCAGATTCGTGAGTATCCCCTAACCTCCCCTGAAGAATATGTCATGTTGTCCAGATTTTATATGGATCAACTTGAATCTTCCCGCGCAATCCAGCTATTGAAAAAAGGGCTTTCTTTGTTTCCTCAGCAAGAAGATCTTTTATATACAACCATTGATATTTTTTTAGAAGCCAACAACTATGAAGCTATTGTACAAATCTTAGAACCCACATTGGATCATCTTGAAGACCCAACTGTATACTTAATTTATTTGAAAGCTATTCGGTTGACAACGGATACAATTACTCATCTTGACTACCAAAAGTATCTCCCTTACTTTCAAATGATAAAAGATATAGAGTCACAAAATGCCGATGCCTATATACTTCAATTGTCATTTCTTGAAGATATTCCCACAGCACAGGTAGAATTTAATACTCTTCTTCTTGATGCAATGAAAAGCGAAATCCATTCGCAAGTTTTTTTTGAACAAGCTGTTTCTCGTGCACTACATCAGTGCTATCTTTCCTCTTTACAAAAAGCACTGGAGAGTTGTTTGCCCTACGCAGCAGAACAATTTGAGCAGTTGTTTATCCAATACATTCAAACAGTCAGCGAAGAGTTTAAAGATTTTGGGTGTGCTGCCTATTTGTGGAATCAATTTTTAGAAAGAAAAAATCGGGTATCAAAGGCTTTTTATCTTTCCTGCATCGACGATGCACAAGAGCGATTTAAAAACAATCATAAAAAGAATCCAAACAAAGAAATGCAGGATACCCATTCCGTCGTTTTAAAAGATTTCATTTTGGCATCGTATCAAGAGCTTCGCAAGTTATCCCCAGAAGATGAGTATGCAATACAGAAGATAGCATTTTTAGCATCGCTCGATTCCAAGGCAGCTGAAATGGAGATTCGAAATCGCTTGCAAGAAAATCCGACACTTGATGCACTGAACAAAGCCATGGGGGACGTACTGTTTGACCAAAAGCAATATGCACAAGCGGTGCTGTATTATCAGAAAATTGCATTTCAGAATCTGACATGGGAGGAAGTGTCTAGCGTCAAAAAAAGAATTTTTGAATCACTCTTTTATGCAGATATGGAAGAAGAACTAGTAGCATTTGTGCAAGAGATGAAGACTTCGAATCTTCCACCCTATATGCTAAAGGTATTGGCCTTTGAAGCGTTTAAAAAAAGTGTTTTTTATGAGTTCCCAGAAGCCCTTGAAGAATCCAAAGAATTGGCCCTCCAAGCTTTGAAAGATACAAAGCCAGATCAAGAACTGCTTTTACTAGTATCCACTATCTTGCAAAAGCAGCACAAAATTCCAAAAGCACTGTCTATAATCGATCAAAATGCAGATCCTTCTCACCCGTTGTTTTCGTTCAAGAGAGCGGTATTGTTGTATGAAATGTTTCAACAAACTGGCCATTCGAAATACCTTGAAGATGCCGATTATGAAATGTTTACTGTAGAGTTACCAAAACATTTTCCTACCAATCTTTCATCTCTCGTTGCTGAAAGTATTATTAAGCCCTCCTCTATGAACGATACTGTCACATTTCCCTCCAAACCTACTTGGACTCGGGCAAAAGCAGCCACGTTTCCAGGAGGCAGAATAATGACAGTAAGCTCCACAACAGGATCAAAAATACAATCATTAACGATGAAAAAAAAGGAAGGGAGTGGGCAGTTGTTTTGTGATTCACCCTATCCCTATTCCATCGAAAAAGAATGGACCATTGTAAAGCAGTGGTTTGATTCATCTTCTATTCTATCAAACCACAGCATCAACTCTTTTGATTGGTTTCTCACACTTGATTCCATAGGACCGCTACCCTATGAACCGGCAGCATTTCGATTGCAACTCGCCCTATCTACGCTATCATGTGCTCTGGAGATAGATCTCAGCGATTTGATTGTGGCAACCTATTTTTCTGATATTGAAGGAAGAGTAGAACCTTCTGACAAAACAGCCTTTGTATTGCAAAGTCTTGCACGAGATTCTCGCTTTCAAGACAAGTCTATTGTGGTACCCATAGGGAATCTAAGTGATTTGATTCTGGAATATCTGAAACATCCAACTCGTTTTCGGTATTGGATAGCAACATCTTCTTTCCAACATCTAGTGGAAATCATTCTGTTTGATTTAAAAATTGATTGATTGCTTCCAATGAGGAATCTGAGAAAGAATATAATCCAGGACTAAAAAGAAACGCATTTTCACTTCTCGTACACTCGATAACTGAATCTAACTGCCCATGCTTCTCATATTGGTCAACAACCAATGCGATGGCATTGGCATAATTCTTGCGAACAATCCCCCCCAAAAATGGATGAGATGCCTGCTCTTCGCCTAAAAGAAACAAGCTCCAACAAGAATGAGATATTTCGTCAGACAAAACCGACGCTTCATCAACTAGAGATGCATAATACTGATCGGGAAAATAAAAGATACTACCAACCTCATAACGTTCCATCAATGTTTTCATGTTTCCCGAAACATAGTCCTCTTGTGTGAAGCATATGAGAGGGTTTTGGGAGGAAGGAAAGGCATGACGAAAACCTTGTACATATCGATTGTATACCCGGTTTTTTAAAGGAGATATACGAGAGCCAGGGAAATAGACTGCAGAAGGTTTTTTTTGGTCTATATGAGCGGCAATAAAGCCAGCAATTTCAGCGACATCTTCATGGCTAAAAAATAAGTACGTTACATTTTTTGTTTCTGGAAAAACCATATTCTCTGGTTGAAACGGAACAGCATCTACAACAACAAAATGGGTAGATGGATAGAGCAAAGAACTCTGTAAACACTCCTCCTGCATAAGGGGTGTGCAAAATACAATGGAATGTTTTTTTGCCAATAGTGCAATGGCATCTTTGTAATTGTCTTTTGTAGTCCCCTGGTAAGCAGTAAGCTTTATTTTTTTCTCATTCTCCAAACTTTCTAGACTGTTGAGAATAGGACGATTGTAAGAAGCGTTTTCGTACCCCAAAACGTCGATGCAGTATCCTACACTAATCGATGAATCAGAGGTTTGGAGAGATGGAATTTGGCAAGAAGAAAAGCTAAAAACAAAAAAGAGCAATGCTACTGATGCAAAGAATAAATGTTTTGGAGTGAATGTGTTCATAAGAAGCCATAAAAAAAAGCTCCGGCTTTGAAAGACCGGAGCTTTTTTTGTTGCTTTTGCTAGATTACTTTTTGGCTACGGCTTCTTTGAAAGCTTTGCCAGGTCTGAATACGGGGACAACTTTTGCCGGAATGGTCATTTTTTTGCGAGTTTTTGGATTTACACCAGTACGGGAAGCTCTTTTGCGTGCTTCAAAATTACCAAATCCAATAACAGCAACTTTTTCGCCACTCTTCACTGTGTCTTTTACTACTTCAAAGAAGTTTTTGAGTACAACGTCAGTGTCTTTCTGGCTCATGTCAGATTTTTTAGCAACTTGTTTAATCAATTCAGTCTTGGTCATAATTTAACCCTCCTTATGTTGGTTTTTACCCATTATTACAAGATTCTTATAAGAATGCAAGTAAAAAAGTACATTTTTTCATGTTTTTTTGGTTTTTTTTACGTTTTTCTTACATGTTTTTACAAAAAGTAGTGAAAATGGTAAAAATAAGGAATGAATAGAACAAACAGAAAGTGGCAAATTCTTTTATTGATTGTGGCGATATGTTCAATGTATTCGTTTTCAATTCCAACCCATTTTGCATCTGGTGATTTTTCTTTGCACAAAGAAGCAACCCTTGAAAAGAAGAGCCAGGTTCATTTTTATCTACACCCTACTAAAAATAAGATTGCTCCCATTTCTTCCACGGTATCATTGCGAGATAAAATACCTCCAAGGTCCATTCTTGAAGGCATTTATACATTGCCCTCAAAGTATTGGATTGGAAACACGTATTACGATGGCTTTCCAAGTGTAGAAGAATACGACAGTGTAGATGGTTTAGAATGGTCTTTTCCTCCTTCCAAAAGTCATCTTTGGGAGCAGATTGGAATGACCATTGATTACAATATTGGAAACTGCGTTCGAGAAGACATTACCGCACATTTACAAACAACTCCAAGCTACATATATCCTTGTGATGTCACGCAACAAAATCCCATCATACAAGAGGTTGACCAGAAAAGAATTGTTGTTTTCTCTACGCTAAACGAAGGAATTGTTTGTTTGGATGCTTGTAGCGGTCAAAAGGTATGGGATTTTATAATAGCCCCCGGAGAACGCATTGTAGAAGGGATGTCTTCTTTTCGATACAAAGGAGACGTTTATATTGTTGCAGCTACTACGCATAAGAAAATTTTTTTCATAGCAGCAGAAAATGGCAAAATAGTGCAGACTCTTTATACAGATGCTGCAATTGTTTCCGCGCTGCATACATTTACTTGGCAAGATACTCCTTATGTTGCGTTTTGCACATCCAAGAAAGCAATCATTCAAGAAGTATTTTCGAAAACAATAGTATGGCAAGATCAAACTCATTTTGCGAAGGCATTGAGCCCTATCTCGGTGATGGCAAACCATACCTTTGTTGTGATATTCCCCTTTTACAACGGTAGTATTGTAGGAGTTCATCTTGCCACGAAAGAGAAATGGCAAAAACAAGTGGATGGGCAAATACCCTATAATGTAACGTGTGTATCGTGGAATGGCACCCCCTATATTGGATTGGCTACGTCCAAGAAAAAACTTCTTTTTCTACACCCATCCGATGGAAAAACACTGCTTTCAGAAGAAATTCCAGGAGAACCGAAAACAAATGTCATGTTTCTTCCTCAAGATTGGCAATATTTTGTTGTTACAAAGCATGCTTCTGATGAAAATAAAATTGTTTTTGTTTCGGGCCAGCTAGGCGAAAAAAAAGCACAAAAAGCAATCCCTATTCCAGGCAAAGAAATTTATGGTTTTTGTGGATACCGCCAAGGCAGTGTAAACCAATTTTTATTTACAAACGAACGACGAGAATTCTTTTCACTTTCATCCACCGATGCTAAAATTGCTAGTTCTTATCCCCGCAGCTTGTCCTCTATTCGAAGTCCTTTACAAGAAAACTCCATCGGAACGTGTTTTGCATTAAGTGAACAAATGATGTGGGCAGTTATACCAGGAGAAGGATTGTTTCGGTTTGGCAATCCAACTCCTCACATGGAAAATTCTGCTTTGACCATGCAAACTTATCTTTCAACTGTGGTGAGCAATACAGCCCCTTCTTTTACAACCGGAGAAAGTTGTTATCGAGAAGCTGATGCGCTACCTTTAGACAGCGATATAACCTTCTTGCCCCAAGATGTTCATTTGTATGACGAAACAAGGCCTATTCCTATCCCAGGATGTTTTTGGGATCCGCGCCTGGAACAATGGCTTCTTATGCAAACCGACCCGAAAGGAAATATAGTATTTTTTGATGCTGAAAAAAAAGCACGGTATACAATCCCAATTTCTATTGGGTATTGTTATACGCAGCCCATCCTTGAACGGAACCAAAAAGGAAACTGGAACATTTTTGCTATTTCTGAAAGAGAAGCTGTGTATCTGGAATTTTCTCCGCACAATCAACAGGTTTCTGTTCTATGGGAGGCTACTGATATGAAGTCGACTGGCTCATCCCTTTTTTCTTGTAACTACGAAGAAGAATCTTTTTTTATTTTTGTATCCGATACAGGGTATCTAATCGCTTTGAATAAAAAGGACGGTAGCTTACGGTATAAAAAGAAAGCAGATGCATGGACATTTTGTACCAATTTTTTAGAGGATAGACCCGTTGTGTTTTGTGGAAAAGATATTCTTGATGCATGCAATGGGGAAGTTCTTTCTTCTTTTGGGTACTCTCAGTCTGACTCTACCACCATTTCTATGGACGGTACTCTTTTGTGGTTACAATCATTTGAAGACGATATGATCTGTAAAAATCCTAAAAATGGAGACATTGTTTGGAAAGTGCGAAAGCTATGGTGTAAAAAATATTGTTATCGATCGACAAGCCCAGCTATTTTGCAAAAAGGAAACATACACTTCTCGTATTGGTCCGACTATACCCGAGGTGTATGCGTTGACATTCGCACCGGTATGATTCGATGGCGATTAAGCTTAATGGAAGATTATATAGTTGAAAAACCAATTGTGGTCGATACAAAAAATGCATCTTATGTTCTATACTCGACGGTAAAAGGGAAAATTTATGTACTAGATGCGATGCGCGGAACCATCCTACACATCATACAACTTCCCAAAGAATTTTCTCCACAATCTATCTACACAGGTATTTCTACGGCAGGCTTTGTGAATGGAATGATACTGGTTTCTCGCGTAGGACACGGATTATATCTGGTAGGGACTGCAAAAGCAACAAATAAAGACTATCCACCAAAACATTTTTTTGTTTCGATTCCTACCATAGAGAAAAAGAAAAAAAGATTTTTGTGGAACCGAGCAGAATTATATTGGAAGGATCGAATGTGTTTTTCAAATGTTGTGAGAATTCCTGTTCCTTAGAAACCATGCAGTTTTTTAAAAGAAGGATATTGAGCCTGGATTTCTTGACATTTAGAAAAAAAAAGGAAAAATTGTAGTAAATTTGTGAGCACGATCATTGTTTTAAAAGGTAGAAATCTTCCTTGAGTAAAGGAGAGAGCGCTATGAGAAAGTTATTGTCTATTTTGGTTATTGCTTTATTCCTTTGTGGAATGGTACCCTTAAACTCTCTTAATATGGGTGTTACAAAGGTATCTGGTGCATCTATGAATACGCCTGCAACAATGGCTTTTCTGGATATGTACCCAGCACATTCGAATGCAAGTGGGGTTCGATTAGGTACTGTAGATACTCCCTTTGCATACGAAAGAATTGCTGGAGAGGTAGATTCTCGAAGTTTCCAATGGGAACGTAAAGGAACAAATTATTGGGGTCGTTATTCTCCACAAGATGAGGATAATACCTATCTCATGCCTTATACTCCCAGAGCAGAAGATTTATTTGGAAACCCTGAAAAAGTGGAAGAATTTGGCCCTGCCAATTCATTTCCCAAGTATTGGGCAGAATTCTATCTCACCATACATCCCGAAGGCGGTCTTTCTCAAGAAAAAGAGAAATGGTACATCGTACTAGATGATGGTGGTCAGCTTTGGTTTGATCCAGATGGATCCTTTAATGATCCACGATACCAAGCAAAAGCAGATCCTCAAAGCTCACGATATGTACCAGGTTCCAATGCATCCAACCCAATGGCTCGCATTGATCCTGTTCGTTCCAACAACACACAAGGGCCATATGTCATTGATCCAACTCACCCCGATTACCGTCCTCGCATTTTTTTCTGGGATCGCGATATGGCACTGAAACCGGGAACCAACCGAGTGTGGCAAATTGGATGGATCAACCGTCCCGAATATATTCGCGAAGGTGGTCTAAACGACAATGACACCGTAGCAGACGGTATTGTTAAATCTGGAGATTGGGAAGTCAATCCATTGACAAATTGGACATGGAACCCCTATCAAGGCGTACCTGTAGAACCCAATTCTTATACTCTCACAGCCAATCCATTTCCTCTTACTCCCGATGATGCCATCTATTATCATGACGCCAATGCAAATGGTACCTACGATTCCGATGAATTTATTTATCGAAAAGTATACGATCCTATTATTACGCCAACTCCTCCCGATAACGCACAAGTAGAAGAAGGTGATTATCGACTCACTCCTACTTCCGTGCTTGTTGGAAATGAAAGTTTTAGCTATGGCGTTTCCGAAACCTTTCCTGTAAAAACAGGAGCTAAAGATATTGGTTTGGAACTTGTTTCTTTCCGCAACTTTGTGGGACACGATGTTCGCTTTCTCGATAACAAAATCCCCGATGGATCTTACAATCCTGGGGAATATATTTATCGCGTACAAGGTGATCATCGCGTTGTTAAGGCGGGGGATACCAGACTTACCAATATTTTTGTAACAGGCAACTATACAGCAAAGTCTTTGGAATTTACATATTCTGAAATTTTTGCCGACAAAGATATTCTAGTATTAATGGAAGTGTTAGAAGCCAATGGATGTTCCGGTACAAAATACGATGTATCGGTTGAAACCAACATCTGGCTTGGCTCAAACCCTTCTACAACTACAGCCGTTCTTCGTTCTCCCAACGGAGAATTTGCCCCCATGGCAAGTAGAATCCAAAAGAATACCGTACTTGATCCAACCGGAGATCAATTTCAAGTTCCTGCTTGCACATTTCACGACGTTCAAATTGATTACCGAAGCTATATCGGTGTCGAAATTTTCCGTGACAATGGCCATGACAACAACCTTGGTAAAAACCTTTCTTCCGATGCTACCTTGTTAAATTCATTAAGCGACGAATACAAACAAGGACGTGTCTGTGAAGAATACCTTGGCGCATCTAACGGCATTACCGGTATCCCAGATGCAGGCAGACAACTAACCTCATTTCCCGAATATATGCTCTATCACGATACTTCATTCAATCCTCTCAATGGTTTTGGTTGTGGCGAATCGATCTATGAAAAAGCAGAAAAACAGCTTCCCCCCGATCCTCGCGACCCCGATTATGCCACCTACTATACCGTGCAAGAGGGCGATATTCGTCATACACCTGTTACTGTAGAGCGCAACGGAAACTTTATTGACTATTACGTTGGTACTACTGTAATGCCAGGTGATGCCGATATCGACCTAGCCTTATTTGATTTTTGGGAAGAAGTAACATATACCGATCCAGAAACCGGATCTTTAGTAACAGAACAAGTTTACAAATACAAATTTTATGACGAAGCTCGTCTCAATGAGTTAGAAACCGCAGACAGTGCCAAAGTGTGGGTATACGATGAAGAATTTCAATATGGAGAAACCATTTACGAAGATGCCAACAACAATTTCCTTGTTGACGAAGGCGACACACGCTTAACCGAATGTGAAATATCGGGCCTCCATTTTGAATGTGGATCCAAAATTGAAAATAGTGTGGAATACTTTTACACCACTCACATCAACCACATGGTGCGCATGGGTCAAAACGGAAATAGCCGCTTCTTTGACATTATTGTGCGTCCTGGCGAACTATCCCTTAACGTTGATATTGATCGGCCTTTAAAGGTAGAGCAAACCTCTACGGTTCGTTTGTCCTTAAACAATATGTCTGCCCTAAAAGACGGTCAAAAAGTATGGGTTTCTGTTCGAGAACCCAAGCCAAAAAATAAAGAATCCGACGAACTGAAAAAACTGTACGATGTGATTCTCGACGAAAATGGATACATTGGTATCACCGAAGACATGAGGAATTTAATGCCTTCTACTGCATACAACTATTACGGAAACAATAGATATTTCTACCAACTTCTTTGGGGTGCTGGAAACGATGGTTTAGAAATCAATGGTAGTGTCTATGATCGCACCTATATTGCCGAAGATGGTATGATTGCATTGTACCGTGGGTATCCCAATTCTAGGGAGAACTACTATCCCTATGAACACCGATACGACTATATGCAAGCCTATGGCTACGCCTATGGTGGTCGACCCTATCCGTATAGCAATTCCTCCCAATATGGTGGCTCAACAACTCCATTTGGTTATTGGCGAACGTATGATGGATCAACTTATACCTATATGACTTGCTACTATCCGTGGGATTTAATGATGCTAAAAAATACCTGGATTATCCCCATGGGAGGACAATGGCATGTGCCAGTCCAAGGACGCTACTACCCTTACTATTATAGAACCATCCCAGGCTACGGTGTGTATTACCGAAAAACCGATGAAAGCTTGCGCGTTGTTTGGCGTGTAATGACAAATCCCTTTAAAGCTCGTAATAGTCAATATAATTATGATATGCGTTCTTATGGCGATTATACAACCCCTACTCAACGTGCCAACGTTGCCAGGTGGACTTCCGAGTTTGAATTAGTCCTCACCCGCGGTGGCAATATAATTTTTAACTATTCCGATCGCAACCAAGGGCAGGCCGGTATCAATGTACCTAACACCATGTACCTTCGCAATGGCGACGTTATTCGAGATGGTAAATTTTTCAACGATTTTGACGTTGAAAGCTCTGAAATGGTTACCGATCCAAACGTCGGCTGTTCTTATGAAACCGTGCCTTATATCCCCATCATTGGGGTATCTGACTACTATGCACAAGTTGCCCAAGTGGCTCCCTGGAGCTATGGCGGGGCTACCCCTATGCGCTCTGCCGATTGGCTCAATGGCAAAACGATAATTTGGGGCCCGCCAGAACCACCCGACGAAGACCTTTACAACGAAAAAGTATTTACAGAGTTTGGCTATATAGACAAAGACAATCCTGTGTTTGAATTCCAGTATACTCCTTACCGTGGTTCCTGTAACGATGGCTTCCACGGCATGGATGGATTTTATGCTGGCACCAGCCTTTTCAATCAGCTTCAAATAAAAGCATATGCCGACCTTGGTGGCGTTGCTGCCATTACCCCATGGGATACCGACTATTCCGGTAGTTTTGCTACCAACTACAAGGATCCTTTCTGGATTCGATCTCTATTTAACAAAAAAGAATGGCAAGAAAACTATCGAAAAGTACCCTTCATGATTGATCCTCCAGTGCCCGTGAATACCATGCCAGGCGATATCGAGAATCAATATGGGAAGAACTTTTTGAGTCTTCGAAATGTATACGATTGCTACGATGAACATTTTGTAGATATCGCACCCGAAGACATGGTGATACAACCTCTAAAGAAATGTATCGATTTGGTTTCTTCTCGCCAGCCTGCCATCCAATACTATGTATTTGATGCCGACAACCCCAACGATGTAAACGATCCCGCCAATATACAAATGATGTCCCACACCTGGTTTGCCGGTGATGGTGGCGATCCAAATTATCTTGGCGAATACGATTATGGTGTCGACCTACGCGGTCAAAAAGAAAAAGGCACCTATGGCAGACCAATGATCATGAATTACAACGCTCATGGTGCTGGTATCGATTATTTCTTTACAGCGCTTAGCGGTTACGGACAAAAATGGCAGCGCTATATAGTGCAAGTCAACACCGATGGAAGCTACGAATTTTGGCGCTGGTTTGAAGGAGACCTTCCAGGTCAAGTGTTTGGAGCTCTAGACCAACACGATTTCCTTTATACCATACGTGCCTCCTCCATTCCTATGGGTGGTCAATGGGATCCCGTTGGCGGCGGCGTGTATGGCAATTATCATGTTCCCGATCCTTGGCGAATGCCAGCACAAAGCCTTCGCGACATGGACAACTCCGTTGGTCAGTTTACTTGTAATCCCACCGACGGCGATGGATTGCCACCTTTTGGCGATGTAACACGTAACGACCGTTACGGATTTTTTGGAGACGCTGGCCAGGGTTCTTTACCAGCAGGTGACCCTTGTGCGAACATTCCATACTATTATCCGAGTACAGCCTATGCTCCATCTGCCATTGTTACGTATGGTATACCCGTCGTAATAATGAGCCCCGAACACGATTTTGCTGGGGGGCTTGGCTTAGGTGTTGCCAATCCCAAAAATGCCGACACTGCCTTAAAGATTAGGCTTTATTCCACGCACAATATATATGATTTTAATTCTACCGTTCCTCATCCTCCCAATTTTGTTTATGACGAAGGGCCTGGAATCGATTATTTAGGCTACTACGATATGAAAGTTCTACCTGCCGACCCGCAGGTCAACTTTGCAGAAATGCAGGTTGTTGATCATGCATTGCAGCAATCCAAAGTCAACTATACTGATGGCGACCGCGCCATTAGCACAATGCCTCCTCCAACTCCTCAAATCAAAGCAGATTACAACCCTGTTTTATTTGATTATACTCATTTCCGCTCCTACCCGGGGGGTCAAACTCATACAGGAAGAGCTGTTGCCGTCGACTCATCTATCAAAGTAAAAGGACATGGCTGGAATGCATACCCTGCTTTGTTTGATATGTACAAAAAGTTGGGTACAGAATTTTTCCCATTGTCCGACTATGGTCTCTATTTTGTTTTGCGCGATGCACAAAAAAATCACTATACATTTGATCCTATGATCCATCCTTCAATGTTATTGTCTCGTATCACCGTTAAAGGGCCATTTATGACACCTAAGTACTACAGCCCCGCTGATAAGAAGCTTGATACTTCTTACAAATACGAAGGTGTGGAAAATGTACCCATTACCTACGATATGTCCGGAGAAATCGTGGTCGATTCTTCCTCCTCTGGTATGTGGGAAACGGAAGGACAACGAGTTAACAGAGTTACCAATCCCGGTACCTCCATGCCAGTTTACACTTCCTATAAAGACAAAAACAAGGTAGCTAGATATACTCACCTTCTCTATTATGGAGAAGCTGATCCTTATACTTATCCTCCTGCTCTTAATCAGACAGGTGGATTTTACGAAGGCGATGCCCCCAAAGACAATACTTCTGAAAATGGTCAGTATCAGTACTGGTTTACAACAAATGCCCAATACTATACAGCTTGGTCTTTCTATTCTCCTTCTGTTGGTTATGGTCCTACTTCCTTCCAAACTGTACCTAACGATTATTACAATACAGGCTGCTTTATGTTCGCCTTTGACGAATTGATTCCTGTCGATTATGGCAATATCTCTATCGAAGTGGAAACCGCCAATGGCGTGAAAAAGATTTATCAAGACTGCTGCCAGGAAAATATTACCGATGGCATTGATGTGCAAGCTCTTTCTATTAATATTGAAAATCCTGAAAGCTTCCTAGTAGATGCCGACAATACACTAGATTTTACACTAAGTGAATACGACAAGAAGCGCGATCCAGATGCAACAATACCTTGTAACGATGCAGTAGTTGTTGCATGGCAAGACCGCGGCGTGATCAATCGCAACACTGGTAAAATTATTGGTGCTGGCGATGGGTGGGTTACCAATCCTCCACGCTCTTCCGACTTCATTGAACTAGGCACGCAGTATTTACCAGCCGATGATATTAACCGCAACGGAAAAGTATCCTATCAAGACTACGAAACAGAAATTGTGGGTAGCTACGACTTAGCAACCAACACATGGTCTTCTGGACTGATCGATGCACGAACGTTCCAGCGCGGAAACGGCAAATACCACATGGAATTTACCGATCGCAATGGAAGCCAGATTGATTTAGTCGGTATGGATTTTGGCGGGGTAAACCTTCGTCCGAAAAATTCATATAGTCCTCCTGATGGCGTTGTAGGTGACGATGAGGTATTGCCTATCATCATCACAGCGTACAAATATGGTGACGACAACAACGACCGCGGTTTTACACCATTGTACAACCTTGCATCCGAATTCCCTCAGTATTCCCACGAAGTCTATTTAACGGGCCAGACTCAAATTGATGTCCTTTCTCAAAATGTATGGACCGTTGCTGCTTTACCAGAACCCTTAACCGCTGGTGTACAGCCAGAGCTACAAGATCCTTCCGAGCCTCTTACCTTCCAGGTAACAGACGAAGCAGGAAACCCCGTAGACCTTCTGCAACATGCAGAAGATAAGTTAAAAGCAGAACATACCGACGACAACCTTGATATCGATCCAGGTGCTGTTCGGTTAGCCGTATGGAATCAACTCATTAAGGATCCTCATCCCGATCCATTGCCACAATATTATTGGACGCGAACCGATCTACACAATGACGATGGTTCCCTTATTGGAAATACAAATGCTTATTCCAGTGATGCAGGGCGCTTTGAACCCATTCATTTTGATATGTCCAATTCCAAAGATGGTCGTTATGTATTCAAAGGATTCGTCGCAAACGATGCTGGAGACTTTGATGTGTATATTTACTCCATTGATAGACGAAAAATGGGCAAAGTAAAAGTCAATGTAGAACTTCCAAATGTTTCCTACAAAGTAACAAACTACGACGACCCCTCAAAAACCTCTTTTGATATTCCTGGAAACCCTGATTTTGTCCTAACAGCTGGCGACAACAAGATTTATAAAATCCGTGTATTTGTAAAAGATGCACAAGGCAGGCCCATCAAAGGGGTAGGCGAAAATATCTCTGTTTGTGGCGGATCGGCCTCTGAAGTTGCCAGATTTACTCCTTTTGCCACAACCCCCCAAAACTTCTATCGAGCTGTTCAGCCTTGGTACTGGCATTTTTATGGAACGGGTATGCCAACCTATAGAACATACTCCGTTTATAACGGAACCTATTCCAGATATGTCTTTGGTGCTACCAACTACGACCAACATTTCGATATCCATTTTGGTGTAGATAAAAATGGTAACGGAATATTGGATCCAGAAAATCGAGAGATTGAACGTACAAAAGATATGCGCTATGTGGTTTACTATTCTACTTCTTATGGATATACAGGATACAACGCAACCCAGGGTCGTGTTTATTATGCCACTGAAAATGTAAAATATGACAACGGAACTTTTGGCATCATTCCATTCTCCGATGCCAACTTAGCCCTGTCTAAAACAGAAGGATGGGGGAATGGTTGTATCTACAATCGTCCCTACTATACCCCTGGCAATCTTGGTATGATGTTCGCCAATTTCGATCAGCGAGGCGATGACAATCGTTCCATGCAGTATTTGAACATTTCAAACACCGACTCATTGAACCTGAACCAAGATGGAGAAACTGAATTCTATGTTTTTGGCGATGATGTATGTGAAGTTGGAGGTTTGGTTGGAAAGAATATGTGGTCTATATCCAGCTTCGGAGACGTTGTGGGTAGTTCCGCTGGCTTTGAGCCTTCTTCTCCAAACCATTTCACCACTCGCTACGGCAAACAAGTTACTTATGTAAGTTATCGTTACCAACGTCGTGCATACTGGAGTCCAAAAGACTATTCTTATCGTTTAGACTGGGACGCAATGCCATCAAGTGTTGTGAAGCTTCGAGCACCGCAAGTTGAAGTGTATAAGTCAGACGACGAGGCACCTATTGGAAAATCAATGCTTGACCCAGATGCATACGATTTAGTGTATGGAAAACCAAACCATCTGGCCTTCAAGTTTTATCCTGCCGACAAACGAGATCTTCCACTGGATGACCAGATCATGATGATTTTAACTGGTAACAAGGCTGAATATCGCGTTACTTCGCGAGTGAACCCAACCGGTACGAAACCTGGTTCTCCCGCTGAAGCCTTAATGATGATTACCCCAACAGGAACAGGTCTAGAAACTATTAGCTTAGACCTGGATGTTAAAAATACAAGAATGGATCTTCAACGCACAGAAGCTCCATATGGTGCTATTAAATATCTACGTAAGACCTACCAGCTCATGAATCTTGCACAATTTGACGTAGCAAAAGGCTTGCATATTGAAGTTGCCTCCCTTAGTGGTGCTATAGAGGTCAATCAAGAAACAGAATTGAAACTTGTGATATCTGAAATTGGTACAGAGAAATCTGTTCAAGGTGTTACCGTAACTATTACAGGACCTGGCATAAAAGCATCTGCCAAAACAGACGACAATGGCATTGCCTATGTTACTGTAAAACCGAATGCTGACAAAGCCATTTCTCTGGTAGCAGAAAAGACCGATTATATATCCGGTTCAACTGCTATAGACATCGGGACTTCTACGGGACGATCCGACCCAGTTATGTTCAATTCTATGAAGGAACGTACAAATGAAAAACGATATGAGATTAATGGCACTGTTGCAGAAGATATTCGAGTGCTCTCCATCAACAAAACGAAAGTTGACATTGAAGATGACCTTTCTTTCAGGCACATCGTTTACTTAGCTGAAGGCATGAATACAATTATCGTAGAAGCAGAAGACGTCCGAAATCGAATCACAAGAAAAGTCATTTGTGTAGAATTAAAAACAAGTGGCCCTTCTATACTACTCGATCAAAATATGGAAGAGGAAAAATGGGTGGACGTATCCTCCATTGCTCTCTCTGGTAAAATTGATACTATGGCTACACAAATTACCGTTAACGACATCAAAGCGACTATAGAAGGCTTCAATTGGACGGCAACTGTACCCGTCGTAACAGGAAACAATACCATCCAAATACATGCTCAAGACGAACTTGGCAATAGTACAAAACAACAATATGATGTGTACATATATCGAGCTCGTAAAGTGGAATGTTACATCGGCGACCCAACAGCTCAGGTAGACGGGTCTCCTGTGAAAATGCAACAATCCCCCTTTGTTCGTGACGGCCGTACGTATCTTGATTTGAAATTTATAGCTGCTGTATTCGGGTTAGAATTTTCTTGGAATGCCGAAACCAAGGGAATTGCATTAATGCGTGATGATATTCGCATCGAAATGGCAATTGATTCTAGAAAAGCTGTTGTAAATGGGAACGTGCTAACATTAGAAGCACCTCCTGTTATGAATAATGGTCATGTATGTATTCCTATCCATTTTGTGTCGGAAGTCTTTGATGCTACTGTCGAATGGAATCAAAGAATTCAGCTGATTACTATTGAATTTTTGGTATAGGATGAAAACAATGCGAAGTGACTCTGGTTTTATCAGGCCAATTGGAAAAGGAGAGTCGACTATGAAGAAGCTCTTATCTGTCGCTATTAGTATTATGTTCCTTTTTGGGATGATTCCTGCGACCTTTTATTCTCCGGTTGCAGTCAAAGCTGCTGATGACAACATCAAACCAGCTGTGCATGTAGTAGCAAAGCTACATGCAGTTGGTTTCGACTGGGAAGGAGAAGCATTGGATGACGGAGTGTCCTTTCCTTGGCAAAGACCCGGACAAATTGTTTGGGGTCGAAAAGGATACTACATGCCCAATGCTACAAAGTCTGTTGACAATCAAACAGGGATGCCCAATCCATGCGATAGCCAAAACGATCAAGTAAATCCTGTTTTCTATGGACAGGTTTATCTTGATATAGTGGCAAGTGGACCAGTATCAACAGAAACTCGTCCTTTCTATTTTGTGTTCGATGATTCAGGTCAGATGTGGTTTGACCCAGATGGCTATTTCAACGATTCCCGATATGATCCTACAGCAGATCCCTCTGTTGCTCGGTATCCTTTTGAAGAATTCCCTTTAAATGCCAATTACATACCGAGTTCTTGCGATACCAATCCAAGAGGTTTGGTCGATAACTCAGCAGAGAATAATACAAAAGGACCTTTTGTATTTAACCGAAACCGTGCTGATTTTATCGAGAATGTATATTTCTGGGATTACAAAAAAGACGAGGATTCCAATGCTACCGACCGCCTTTGGCAATTAGGATGGGCAGATTTAATCGACTATCCATTTGCTGGAGCTCCTTTGCCAAATGGTTTAGAAGCTACAGGTTTGGTCCGATACGACACAAGTATTGAAGATGAAAGTGGCGATCCTGCTGGAGATTGGGATTATGGGCTTCCTCTAGTGCCTTTCTACCAACGAAATTACGAGAATCAGTCCAGCCTTTTGTTCGATGAATTCCACGTCGAATTGGTAGAAGACGGACAGTATACTCCTGGAAAAATGTCAGACGACCCAATGGAAAAACGTCCTCATGAGTTTATATATAAGAAATCGACTCCCATTGAGTGGTTCTATACCGGACCTTTGCCATCCTCAACAGTGGAAGCTGGCGATTTACGACTCACTCCTGTAACAACAAAGAGAGTCATTGCACACGAAATCGTAATTAAAAACTATGCTGCTGGCACTACAGTACGCTCGGGGGACTGGGACGAAGGCGTGGATATGATTTCTTTCAATCACAATGAAATGCACGTCGACAACAAAATCCCCAATTTACAATACGACCCCAATGAATGGATTTATAGATTGCCCACGATGCCTTTAGTAGAACCAAGAAACAACCCTATCCTTAACGAATTATCCGTTGTACCCAACTGTATTCGACTCACAAATGTCAATACAAGAAAGTACGCAACAAGCGTACGACTGTATTCATACTTAGGCTGCGGTATTTCTGCAGGCGATGCGTTGGTTATGTTAGAAGTTATGGAAGGCGGATGTCACACCGATCATTACGATATTTCTGTTCTTTCCGATGTATATATGGGAAACAACCCCTCCTATACTTCCGCAAGGCTTTACTCGTTTAATGGTGATATTCGAGGTGAAACGCAGCGTATTCAAAAGAATACCGTTTTAGACCCAGGTCTTGACAAAGACCGATATCATCTTTTACCAGGTACTACCTTCCACAATATTCAATTCCAGTACCGACAGTATGTCGGCATTGAAATATTTTCTGACAACGGCATTGACAACAGTCTTAATTATGCATTGCCAAAGGACTACCTAACTCCCCAAGATTTGAGCGACAACTACGTACAAAGTAGAACTTGTGAAGAATATATTGGAGCTGAGAATTACAAGGGAGTGCTTGACGTCGGGCGCAGGTTAGATCGAATACCCGACAATTATCGTTTTCACGATACTATCATCTCCCCTCCTCCTGGTTATGAACCCCTCTATGGATGCGGTGAAAGCATTTATTATTTAACAGATCCAGAGCGAATTGACAACGATGTAGTAATTCCTGGAGACTTACGTTTTACAGATGTAACCATTACAAAAGGAAACACTTCTATTAATTACAGAAGAAATACACATGTAATAGAAGGCGATGCCGACGTTGGGCTTTCGTTGGATCCATTCCATCAACCAGATACTCCTCAGTATTATAAATTTTACATTCCCAACTACCATCGTTATATTGAACAACCCCAAAATCCTTTTGATTACGACCCCATTCTTACAAAGATCTATTACGATGCCAACGAAAACTTCATTGTAGATCCCGGTGATACCCGCTACAACGAGATTAATATCGAAGGCACAGTATACGAATGTGGAAGCAAAGTAGAATCTGGCGATGCTTTCTTCATGCAAACGCATCTTAATATGATCACCATGGGACAAAACGGAGACCTTCGTTGCATGGATAGCGTTGTGCTACCTGGCGACATTGGACTCGACGTAGAAGTAGTGGGTGACGAATTAAAAGTAGAACGAACTTCTACCATAAAAGTTTCTGTCAATCCACCTCCCGCTGAAGACGAAAAAGTGTATGTTACTATTCAAGAACCAGAAGCAAACGAGTTTAACGTATTCAGGTACAACCAAAATGTGGTTGATCATGAGTACCCTGCCATCGACTATGATGTAAAGGGGAAGCCCATGCACTGGTATGGAGACGGAGGCTCTAATTCGGGCTCTTGGCTATATGAATTGCCGTTCCAGTTTCCTGTAGCTGGCCGTTATTACAACCGTGTATACGTATCGGAAAAAGGATTCTTGAATTTTTCTACCTCTTATTCGATGCCTCTAGGTTTGAACGATCAGGATGTCAGGCTTATGGTGTATGGAGACGATCTTTCCATATTACCCCCTGGACATCCAATGAATATTACAACCAACCCCTCATTTGCCGGATTACCTATTATTAACCACGACAAAGAAGATATTTATATTTCCGAATCTTCCGATTCTGTAACCTTCCGTTGGAGAGCTCAAACTCGTTACCGAACCATTGACGGAGCTACCATGCCGTATACAAACGACAGCGGTTCCTACCAAGCAAATGATGGGTATCGGTATTATTTAATTGATGCCCAAGCAACCATTTTCTCTGATGGGACGATCATTTTTAACTTTTTAAAAGATATTCCCCCGCCACCAGCTACTGGCTGGCCAGGGTATTGGCAAAAAGATCAAAACCGTGTCAACCACGTACACAAGAGAACTTGGGTACTAGACTCTCCCGTGGTTGGATTGGCTTTGGATGGTTCAGGTCTAGCATCTCCCTTCAATGGCTTGAAAAACATGGCCTACGTTGACGGTTTCCCCGGTTCGGGCGTTATTAATCCAAATCCCAATACATGGCCTTACCCCCCCAGAATTGACGATTATGCTGCCGACAAGTGGATCATGCAAGTCAGGCCCTTTAATCAACCTACAATATATGGTGGAAACTACCCACGATATGATGAATGGAAACCATATGTCGACTATCGCGTACTAACAAAAGACAACCCAACGGCTACTTTTGAGTATACCCCCTACCGAGGCACATGCCGAGAAAACGGCATTCCTGATTGGGTTGAGGTACGAGCCTACAAAGATATTGGTGGTCGAAAAATAGCCCCCAAAGATTCTAAATACACCTATCATCAACAAGACAATTATTCCGATCCTACGGTATGGGCTTCCAAATGGACAAAAACAGAATATTGGAACAAACCATGGGGTATTTACCAAAAAACGAAATATTTTGTGTATCCCCCTACTCAACAATTTGATGATGATTTAGAAAGCAGTGCGCTAGTTCCTGAAAATTTGAATGATGTCTACGATTGTTTTGGCTTAGAACGTCTGCAGGTTACACCATCCGATATCGATCTTATTCCTGATAAAGAGTGTATAAATCCTCTAGATGAACGCCAACCAATGCTTAAATTAAAACTACTAGCCCATGACGATAAACAAGACGTCAATGACCCACAAGGGATGGCAATGGCAACTGCAAGAAAAACCATAGATGTAATTTCTAGCGGCGTGCAAAGTACCATTGATTTTGCTATCACAACGAACTGGCAACCCCAAATTCCTACTGCCCCTTATGGCGCCTTTTTCTTAACCTTACAGGCGGGAATGGAAGATCTGTTTGAAGTTGGCGATCAAGTATATATACCTGCAACAACATCGCCAGGTTTCCCTCAATATAGACGTATCGTACGCATTGATTATTCTGCCCACCGGATATGGTTTGACCTTCCCATTGAAGCTCCCGTTCCTCCTGGAACGCAAGTGGTACCAGGCCCCATTATTGGAAACTACAATATTGACGGTGGTGGCATCCAGGGGATGTTTACTACTATCGGTAGTGCCGGGCAACGCTATATTGTACAAGTCCGTGACGACGGCAGCTACGACTATTGGAGATGGTACGAACCGCTCAATATTGGGCAAGTTGTCGGTGCCCTTGATTCATGTGATGTGTTGTATTCAATACAACATCAACCTTCTTACGAACGAAGCGATCAAGGTTGTGTAGGAGCTCCTTGTCAAAACCACCATACTCCATTGCCGATGCCCAATTCACGACCCACCCTTGGCTTAATTGACCGCGACTGTTCCATTGGGGACACAATTTGTGATATCCCCGGTATTGATAACCCCAATTTCCCTCGGCTCGGTGAATGGACCATCAACGATGCCTACGGCATTTTTAATGGTGGTAACGTCGATCAACACTGGGTTTATCCTAGCAATGGTTGTTTCAACCCACCCCAAACATGGGGATCCATATCCACATGGGGCGTACCCGTGTTAATTCAACCAAGCAAGAAACCTGTCCGCATCCAAAATGTATTTGATGACGGCGGAGATTGTATCATTGCTACCTGGCCACAAGATCCTTCTACTCCTGTCAATATTCGTTTGTATCTGAATACGGCAATTTTTGACTACAACTCTGTCAAAGAACATCCCCCATCATTTATGATGGACACGGGTATGGGAATTGATTATGTTGGCAGTGTGGAAGTGAAAGTATCCAGACCCAACCCAAATATGAACGTAACCGATTTAACCATATTAGATCACGCACTGCAGAATTCGAAGGTATCCTACACCTTAGGAGAAGAGGCCATATCTCCTATGCCTCCACCTTCCCCTCAAATAGCTGCAAGGTACGATCCTATCCTTGAAAATTTAAATAGAGATCTGCGAGCTTATCCGGGGGGTCAATCCAATGCAGGCCGCGTAGAAGCCAAAATTCTACAACGCGACAATGCCTATGGAAGTAACTGGAACGCCTATCCTGCGATATGGAAAGACAAATACTCCAAGTTAGGTACCGAGTTTATGCCTTTAACCGACTATGGAATGGCTTTCTATCTCAAAACTACCAATCCTTACGACCATGTATCTTTCTTTGCTTATCCAGCGAATCAGCGAATTCTGCGGATGACTATAGAAGGTCCTTTTGCCTTTCCACGGACCTTCATGGAAGATCATATGAGAGGTGGAGGCGGAGCAAGCGATCAGTATGTATTCCGGCTCAACCCAAAATATGAATTCAATAAGTACCAAAATGTACCATTGGATTACGATTTTAGCCAAAAACTTGTCATTGATTATGGCAATTACTTCAAATATGAAATGCTTGGTGGAGCTTTCGGAACGAGAAGTGATACCTTTACCGGATTCACTATTCCAACGGGACATCACGATTTTTCCCGTGTAACAAACCCAAGTGCACCATGGGATGCCATAAACATTCCAGATAACGAAATTAACCCTTGGTTAAAAGTAAACCAAGAATGGCTTTATTGGGGAGCTGGTCGGTATGGTTGGCCTTCTAATTATTTGTGTGCCAATCCTTTCCAAAATGCAGCCCACTGGTTTTACAATCCAGTATTTTTAATTGATGAATTGATTCCCATCGGTCATGGCGAAATCAATATTACTGTTATGCTCGGAGATGGAACCGAAGTTAGTTACCGAAACTGCTGTACCGATCCACCTATGAACAACATACCAGTTCACGGTATCACCATTAGTGATGCACCCAAAGAACTGGAAATTGAAGAGGATCATGAACTTGAGTTAACCCTTACCGAATCCTCTATTCCTGAGCAAGATACTGAGTATTGTAACAATGCTCTTCTGGTTGCATGGCAAGACCGTGGTGTTATTGATAAGTACACGCAAGAAATCTACGGAATGGGCGACGGACAGTTAGCCAATCCTCCAAGATCTTCCGATTGGTTCCAACAAGGTGTACAATATCCTGACAAAATGGATATCAACCTAGATGGAAAGATTTCTTTTGAAGACTATGAAACCGAAGTATTGGGAACCTATGATATGGCTTCTAATACTTGGACAACTGGTATTATTGATGGACGAACATTCCACAAACAAGATGGAATTTACAACCTTTCTTTAAGCAAAAAGAATGGAGCTCAAATCGAGACCATTGGATATGATTTTGGTGGAATACCAGATGCGTCGGGTGAATTTGATAAGAAACCCGATCATGTTATTAGTAAATATGAAATTGTCCCCATTTACATTAATGCTTACAAATATGGCGATGACAATACCGACCGTGGCTATACTCCTCTTTGGAAGCCTTTTGCTCCCAACGAGTATTCTCACGAAGTTTATCTAGCCGGTATGACCCGAATCGAACCAGTTCCTCACAACGATTTGATTATTTCCTTTGGACCTGATCCCATAACCGCCGGAGTAACCCCTGAGCTAGTAAATCCTGACAAACCTCTTACCTTTACTATTCTAGATGACACAGGCGAGCCAATTGATCTATCCCATGGTGTCCCAGATAGCAAGAACCAGACCAAAGTATTGGATCGAAACATTCGCAATGTGCTCTTCCAGGATCCTCACCCCGACAATAAAGAGTATTTTGGTCAAGATGCTTCTATCCCTAGATATTACTGGCTACGGACCGATCTACACAACAATGACGGTTCTTTGTATGACAATGAATCTATTTATTTGTCATCTATGACGCCATTTAGTCCTGTAGAAATTGATTTCTCTCTGACCCATGAGGGTACTTATAAATTTTACAACTTCTGTGCCAATGATTCTGGTTCTTTCCCTGTATATGTCTATTCTCCCGATCGTCGGCACTATGGCCAAACAGTTGTAAACGTAAAGCTTCCCGCCATTGTATACAACTTCACCAATCTTGAAGATCCTACAGATACAGAATATTATGTGCCTGGTAGCCCCGATTTTGTTATGACTGCTATGGACAACAGAGTATATAGGGTGGGTCTGCAAGTATTTGACGCCCAAGGCGAAGTTCTAAAAGGAACTGCTGGGGCTAATATTTGTGAAGGCACGGACGATGCACGTATTACAGTTACAAATACATTCCTGCGTAATTTCCGCTACCGTTTTGCCGCTATGCCAAGATACTACAATCTTCTTGGAATTGATAAAAATCAGAATGGATCTATTGATGTTATGAACCGAGAACGTATGAAAGTTGCTGGCTTTAGATCCTCTACAACATTGGCACCAGATGCCTATTTGTACAACACTGGTTCCGTTTTGGACAATGAAGGACGATATGACACATCACCATTGTTTGATATACCCCCAGAAAATGCTCAATTTTCTGGATGGGGACTTGGTAATATTTACAACAGTATGTACTATGGTGGATACTGCTTCCCCGATATCGATGACGATGGCCTTCTTACGTTCAACGATTCCATTAGTTTGGATCAAGATGGAAAAGCATCTTTCTTGTACTATGCAAACGATATGGGACTTACAGAAAGTTATTTTGGGGCTTTTGTAGGGAAGAACAGGTTGACTACTAATCCATCCTGGGCCGATGTTGCAGGATATCCCGATTTCGATATATTCGGACCCAATAACGTTTACCGCCGATTCCGCTGGGGCGGAATGCGTTTTGCAAGCAGACATAGCCACGATCGATATGCGATGTTTAGGCTTGATTGGGATTCACACCCAGACACCTTCACACTCATTAAAGGTCCTGAGTTTATATTCCTGAATGCAGAAACCAGAGAACCCCTGGGTAAAGATCTTTTAGATCCTAGATATTACGACCTTGTTTTCGGCGTCGAAAACAATTTCATTATCCAAGCTCTGCAGGCCGATTCGCGAGATCTGCCCATCAAAGAAGGTGGCTTGGTTACTCTATCAGGTTATGGAGTAGCAGATAGCATCGGAGATGAACGTAAAGTTACCGGCAGAATGAGTATTCAAGAAGATGATATTCCTGAGACTGTCATATCCTGCACCCCTGCTGGTGCTGGTCGATCTCTTGGATATATCCGATACATTCTTCCCAATGGCGGATATGGCGAATACGAAATGCACGATGTCGGAATATCTGATTACGGACGTTTCGATGTTGCCAATGGTTTAGGCGTTGAAGTTCTTGCAATGTCCTCTCTTGTTGTTGGCAAATCTGTTCATATCCAAATTAGAAGTTTTGATGCAGGCTCTAAAAAGCCAGAACAAGCTGTAACAATCCGTTTAACAGGTGCTGGTGTAAGTGAAACCACAAAAACCGATGCCAATGGAATATGTGAAATCACCTTTACCCCTGCAAGAGAAGGTTTGATTACAATTATGGCCGAAAGAACAGGTATGATTCCAGGAA
Source organism: uncultured Caldisericota bacterium (assembly GCA_964493625.1). Lineage (GTDB taxonomy): Bacteria > Caldisericota > Caldisericia > UBA6126 > UBA6126 > JAGLCW01. Next base: position 1,117 of record CAZBOU010000002.1, on the reverse strand, counting down.
AGACAGATATTTTTGTAGAATCAGAAATGTCAACATCGATCCTTTTAGAAAATGAAAACAATCTAATTGCTACCATTGATCAAGGAATAGTTGAAGAAGGGAACCTGATTTTAACAGGTTCCCTGTCTTCCGCTGCAGGTATTGCAGTAGAAGGGATTCATGCCGAAGTGAGCAATCGTTCATGGAAGTTGAATATTCCATTTAACTATGGTAAAAATACAATAGTTGTTTCTTTATATGATGTAAACGGTAACTCAACACAGTATAGTTTTTGTGTTGAAGATCGTAATAGTTTTGCTGTATTTTCTGAAACCACAGAAGATGCAGTGCATCTTGGTGTTCTAGATTATGAAAATATGAGCAATGCAAGAGTATGTAATTGGTCGAAAAGTGACTCTTTTTGTGTTGTTAAGCTGGTATAACGCTAGCGATCGGATAAAGGAGTGGGTATGATGAGAAAGTTATTTAGTATTTTCATTTCTCTCGTTTTATTGCTTGGCATTATTCCTTTTAATGCAAGCTTTCCCACCGTTGTTTTTGGAGATCAATCCCACAAGAATGATTTTCATACCTTCATAGCCAAAGCTCTCCATCCGGTAGGTTATGAAGCAGACGGTGAACCAATTGATCCGGATCCGGCACAACCGGGTATAGCAATCCCTAACGGTCGGTTTTTCCCTTGGGAATACGAACGAGGTTCTTCCTGGGGACGGCGTGAAGTTTCTATGCCGGGTTCTCCCGTTTATTGGTTTGAAATGTATTTGCAAATTCAAGCCGATGGCGGAGAGTCACAACCTAAGCATAAGTGGTACGGAGTTATAGATTCTGCCGGAAAAATGTGGCTTGACCCCGATGGGAATTTCCACGACTGTAACTACGATATATATTCCGATCCCTATCATCCTGCTTACATTGCTGGTCGCTGTGAAAACAATCCCAAAGCACAAATTGATCCTGTGTCCAATACCCAGGGACCTTATATATTAAACCCAAAAGACCCTGAGTATCGAACCGAAATTTATTTCTACGACCGATTGGTCACTGAAAAAGGTTGGCGTATCGGTTGGGTCGATATGGTAGATTATCCAGCATACAGAGCACAACTACCAGACGGGTC
>CAZBOU010000001.1:0-214508 GCA_964493625.1 uncultured Caldisericota bacterium | reverse complement strand
TGGATCAATTCAATGTTGTAAGATTTTTTGGGCTTGTAGAAGTGTAAAAGTCAGGAACTTCTGTCAAGGCTGCAAAATACATAAACGTTCCAAAGGTGCTTGCTATAATATTGGAAAGATAGGAATTATGACCTACAAATTGCACGATGAAATCGGGAGAAACGACGCGTTCCATGATGCCAGCAAAAAATATCCCAACCAATGTTAAGGGAATGATTTTTTTGGCCAGCTTATACGTTGCCCTGCCCCACCCTAGGAGTTCTTTTTTTGAAAAACAAAAAATGAGCTGCACGAGTAAAACTACTACCAATGTGAGGGTTGTAACAAGACTTCGAATCCCTGCGATATACAATGCAATGAGGGTTGCAAAGAAGAGTGCTTGTTGCCAAAATTTCCTGGTTTGAGGTTCATCAACTTGGAACAAAGCTTCATTTGCAACCATTTTTTCGCTGGAATTGTACAGCAGATACATAATGCATCCGATCACAATAGACACAACTCCTGCAGAAATAGTTCGTACCAACCCAATATCAAGCCCAATCAATGGAAATGTTAGCAAGATGGCTACAACATTGATGGCCGGGCCAGCAAAAAGAAAAGTAACCGCAGGACCAATGCCTGCTCCTTTTTTCCGAATGATGGCAAACATGGGTAGCACTGAACACGAACACACTACCAGAATGCCCCCCATCAAAGAGGCGAACAAATAGGCTACTAGTTTGTTTGCAGTAGGTCCAAAATACTTTAAAATTGATTTTTGGGAAATAAATTGAGCAATGGCTCCTGATATGAAAATTGCAAGGCAGTGTATTGGCGGAGAGGGGGGGATTCGAACCCCCGTTAGAGAAACCCTAAACCTATTTTCGAGACAGGCGCCTTCAACCACTCAGCCACCTCTCCACAGAAAAATCAATACAAATTATAACAGGAAAGAAAAATTTTCCTATGTTTCTAGCTCTGCAACATGGCTTCTATTTTCATGGTACGGATATAAAAATAGTGTAGCAGAAAAAGAAATGGGCTGCAGAGATTTCTGGTAGCCTACTATAGAAGTCTTGCCGTTGTTAATAATTCACTACATTCGTAGCTTCCAAAACCTCCTGCACCACTCTTCCTGCTTTTACAAGATGCGCATGTTCCACAAGCATATCAATGGTAATTTGTCTTTCTTCAATACATGGTTGGCATACAAGAATGTTCCCTCCAAACTCAATAAACGTATCAATGAGTTTTTTTAAGGGATCAAAACCGGCACAAAAGACATGTTCATAACAACCTTTTTTACTCAGAAGAACACCTGTACCTTGCAAAATAACAGTAACTGGCACATCCATGGCCAAAGCTGCGTTTCCGCAGATAAAGGGTAAGGATGCTTTTTCTGGGTCATCAGGACCATGTGTTGCAAAAATAACGATTTTTTCTGTTTTTTGATCAGCCATTATTCCACCTCTTTGTATGGATATAAATCGAATTTCTTTTGAAATTCATTGATGATAACAACAATAAAAAGTTACGAACAACAAATGTATTACAAACAATCTGGGCAATAGGCCTGGACAAAGTACTCGGATATATCATGAACCGAATGAGTTGCTGGAATGACTCTTTTTAGATTTGCCATACAAATGGGACACGAAGTAATAATCGTAGAAGCGCAATCGAACAATTGATCGGCTCGTTTTTTTGCTATCAAGGTTGACTTTTTTGGAAACAAAGATTCCAGTGGCCCACCGCAGCAATTTGCGAGAGCACCCGAGAGTTCTGCTTCTTGCACGTCAATTCCAATAGTGCGCAACAATGTTCTAGGTTGCTCCAAAATATGTTCCGATCTTGCATACAAGCATGGATCATGGATGGTAACGGTTTCATGCAGAGGTTGCACAACAGGAGGCGGGTTTTCTGCGAGAATTTCCATATAGTTTTTCACTTCTATGTCAAAACCTTTGATGAATTGTGGATATATGCTTCGTACAATGTTGGTAGAATGGGGATCAATTGTAATTAATGTTTCCACATGATGGTCTTTCCAAACTTTATAGACAAACTTTGCATGTTTCTCAAAAGCTTCGTCCAAGCCTTCATCGTATGCGAGAGCACCAGAATAATAATCGTGTTCATACAAATAGCCAAATTCTACCCCTGCTTTATGTAAACAGTTCACAACATTTCGAATCGGTTGATTGTAAGCCACTTTTTCATTTCGGCTTGGAAAGGCCATAAATTTTGTAAGGTTCACCATTTTGTTAAAGAATCGACCCATCCCAAAAAAACGAGTAATCCATGAATCTTCAAATTTCCCCAGTTGGTGGCTCATGGAATTAATGAAGGGGATCAATTGATACATCTGACCCGTGTATAATATGGTGCTTCCTCCATATGGCAGGGAGAAATCATTGGACCAGTGCGTAATGCTTTTTACAGACAAAGGCAGTATACTTTTTCGACGAACAATATTGTCTGCAAAAATTCCTAAAGTGTTACCGATGGGTACAGGCATAAATTAACTCCTTGATAAGCCATAAACTTCTCGATTAATATAGGTGCGAAGAGATCGAACATTCTCAGCAATATGAACACCTGCAGGGCAGTTTTCTTCACACATGTGACACAAAAGGCACGAATAAATGTTTTCTGTATTTTCTAACACTTTCTCTTCCGCTCCAATAATAACATACCGGAACAATTGTCTAGGAAGCAAATTGATTTCCATAGGACAGATCGCAGTACAAGTTCCACAGTTGATGCATGCAGTGGCATTAAACTCACTCCCAAGCTTGATTTGGCTCAGAAAGTGACAGTTAATCGTTACAATTTCCTCATTCTTCTGTGAGTTTGTATTGGTAGTAATCATCAATTCTTCCTTTCGGCATACTGGCAACGGATCCATATCGCATCATGGCCATCATCCACATGAATATTTCATAGGATGGTATATTTAATGCATCTGATATTTCAGGGATCGTAAGGGGTTTCTCTTTTAATAGTGCCTTCAATACATATTGCATATGCATCTCATCTCTCATAACTTCAGCTGAATTACGAAGTCTTTTTTTCTTCATGGATGTCCTCGTCTATGCTATCTACATTTCTAGCTAATGCTTCAATCATGGAACCAATTTGTGTATTGGTGTAACCTTCGATATAAATGGCCTGCGAAGGACAAGCGGGAATGCAAACTCCACCGCCTTTACACAAAACAACCTCTACCTCAGCAATCGTTTTGTTTTCTATGGCTTTGGAGTGAATTGCATTGTAAGGGCAAGCCTTCATGCATTCTCCACACCATTCACACAAATCTGGGTCTATTCTTGCTACAAAAGGTTCTAGGTTTACATATCCTTTTAACAAAAGAGCCGCTGATTTTGCGACGGCTGCCATAGAGCTAGCAATACTTTCAGATAGATTTTTAGGCCCCTGGCATGAACCTGCAATAAATACGCCGTCAACAACAGTTTCAACAGGACGAAGCTTGGGATGAATTTCATTGAAAAATCCTTCTTGCCCAACAGGAATTTTAAGAACATTGACAAGCTCTTTGTTGTCACGAGGAATCATCCCTGTGACTAATACAACCAAATCACAGTTCATTTTGATATTTTGGTTTCCGGTTAACGAATCTTTGACAATGATGGTATAGGTATTGTTTTCAATCGAAACGGAAGGAGGGTGTTCTTCGTCATAACGAAGATACATAGATTCCTCTTCAAGAGATTTTTCATATAGCAATTCATATTTTCCATAAGAGCGAATATCCCGAAAAAGATGAAATTGATGAATCGTTGGATCGATGTCATGTACTACACTAGACATGTGAATGGTTGCATTGCAACAGTATCGAGAGCAGTATTGATGGACAGAGTCTCCCATCAATTTGTTTTGTCGAGAACCGACGCAGTAGATATAACAAATGGATTGAATCGGTTTGTTGTTATGGATGATCGTTTTGGATTCATTGGTTGTTTGGACTATCAATTCCTCAAATTCAGGGAGTGTAATAACACCAGGCAGTCCATAGCCAAACTCACCTTCTTTGGGAATGTACGTTTCAAATCCTGTACAAACGACTATACACCCAACATTGAGCGAAAAATAGTGTTCTTTTTTCACTCGAATTTTCACTGCAAAATCACCAATATGGCCTTCTTTTGAAATCAGCTCTGCGTCGGTTAACAGTACAACATTGTCTCGACTGTACAACTCTTGTTTAAGGGTTTCAACCAATTCATAGCCTTTTTTGTCCTGAGGAAACATAGTTCCCCATCGTTTTGTCATTCCTCCAACATCCGATTCTTTTTCAATAATATGAACATTGATTCCTATATCAGACAAAGAAATCGCTGCACGAAGACCCGCCACTCCAGCTCCCACAATAAGGACATGGGAAAGTGTTTCTACGCGGAATTTTTCCAAAGGTTTCGAATGCAATGTTTTGGCAATACCTGCGCGAATCAATCGAAGCCCTTTTTTAGTAGCGGCTTCAATATCATGAGTATGCGCCCACGAACATTGCTCTCGTATATTTACTTGGGTGTACTGATACTCGTTTAAACCAGCTCTTCTAGCCATGGCTTGAAACGTACGTAAATGAAGCTTTGGAGAACAAGATGCAACCACAATACCTTCCAAATGCTTTTCTTTAATGTCGTCAATGATATTTTGTTGCCCAGCATCGGAGCACGTAAACATATTCACCATCACTGATTCTACATACGGTTCTTTGGCCACTTCGATGCGCAATCTTTCGGTATCCACAAAATCGGATATATTGCCGCCACATTCACAAATATAGACACCTACTCTTTGTACGCTCATGATGTTCGTTCCATTCTTTTGAGATAGGCTGCAATTTGAGAAGCGACCGCACCGGAATGAACAACGGTATCAGGAATATCTCGTACAGCCGTAGCAGACCCAATAGCAAACACTCCTTCAATACTCGTCTTGCCCGGTTCAAGGTCCTCATCCACTTCCAACACATAGTTGTTGTCATCCAACTGAAGTGTTTTATTTGAAAACATTCCTTGCACCCCTTCTGTTGGAACCATGCCAATGGAAAGAACCACCAGGTCATGCTTTGCTTGCTTCATGCCACCTTCTCCTTCCATGTCTTCATAAAAAACAGTACAATCTTGTTCATCATCTTCTTCGATTCTGGCTACTTTTCCTTTTGTGAAATAAATCCCCATTTCTTTTGCTTGCTGATAAAATTCTTCATATCCTTTTCCAAACGCACGAATATCAATGTAGTACACAGTGATATCTGCCAAAGGCAAAGCCCCCATCAAAAGTTGCGCTTGTTTTAAAGAATACATACAACAAATGCGGGAACACAACCGGTGATGAATGGTTTGATCGCGCGATCCTACACATAGAACAAAAGCAATGTTGGAGGGAACTTTCCCATCGGAAGGTCGTAAAACACTATTGTAAGGTCGCGTAGGGGAAAGTATCCTTTCCATTTGCAAGGCATCAATAACGTTGGGAAATCGATCATACCCCAAAGCTGGTTTCTTTGTGGGGTCCACAATTGTCAGCCCTGTGGCAATGGCAACCGACCCCACCGACAAAATTTCCTCCTGTGGAAGCATATCCAAAGAAATGGCATCAGCGGGACATGCCAAAACACATTGTCGACATTCCGAACAACCTCCGCAGTCCAAACAACGATTTGCTTCGTTCAATGCCTCTTCTTCTGACAAACTTTGTTCGTAATCATCAAACGATTGGATTCGATCGGATGGCGATGTTTTGGACGTTACAATCGGTTTCTTTTCAGTTATACGGTTCTCGTATTGGGAGAGAATCGATTCTTTGTCTACCATGGGCCATTTTTCAGGGAACTGCACCTGTGTAAGATCGTTTCCTTGAAGCCATTGATCGATAAAAAATGAGGCACGTTTTCCTTGTCCTATCGCAGTGGTAATTGTATCTGGGCCTGTGACTATATCGCCTCCTGCAAAAATATAAGGAATCGGTGTTTGGAGAGTTTCAGGATCCACTTCAATCGTTTTTCCCATTTGACATACAGCAATTTCATTGGAAAACAGGGATGCATTGGTTTGCAATCCAACGGCTTTAATGACCGTATCATAGTATTGCACAAACATACTGCCTTCAATGGATTTGGTGGATCGACGACCACTGGAATCTTCTTCTCCCAATTCCATGCGAACCAAATGAATTCGAATGCCATCCTGATCTTTCGATATTTTGGTAGCATTTGTTAAAAACTCAATGTGAACGTTTTCTTCCAGTGCTTCTTCAATTTCTTCTTCATTTGCAGGCATTTCATTCCGGCTTCGACGGTATATAATATGTACATCTTCAGCTCCCAACCTTTTGGCTGTGCGAGCAACATCAATAGCTGCATTCCCCCCGCCAATAACGGCAACTTTTTTGCCAATGGGGAAGATTTCGCCTTTGTTGACTCGTTTTAAAAAATGAACGCAATCCCAAACATCGGGCAATTCTTCTCCTGGGATGGACATCAATGCACCACACTTGTTGCCAGCTGCAAGAAAGACAGCATCAAACCCTTCGTTTTTTAATGTTTCAAAAGAGGTAATTTTTGTTTGGGTTTGAATTGTTACTCCCAGTGCGGTAATGTTTTTTATATCCCGATCCAAAACTGCCTTTGGTAAACGATAGGACGGTATACCCCATCGTAACAATCCGCCGGGTTTTTCCTCTTCTTCAAAGATAGTAACGGTGTACCCACTTTTGGCCAGAAAAAAGGCAGCGGATAAACCGGCTGGTCCAGAACCAACAACGGCAATTCTTTTGCCATTTTGTATGTCGGGAGGACCATATTCGGGTTCTTTGTATTTTTCGTAATAACGATCCACAAGGAAGCGTTTCAGCTTCTTTATACTGACGCTGCCTTCGATAGATTTGCGAGTACATTCTTGTTCACAAGGAGCATAACAAGCCCGGCTTAAACAGCCTACCAAAGGAGCATCTTCTAAATGTTGTCGGAAGGCTTCGTCAAATTTCCCAGCCCGTAACAATGAAACATAACCATGGGGTTTTACTCCCGCAGGGCAAGTATGCGAACAGGGGGAAGAGCCCTCTTTGCTAATGATTGCTTTTTTTGGGACAGCCTGCGGGAATGCTATATGAGCACTTCGTCGGGCAATTAAACCCGCGTTAAACTCGTCTGCAATTGCTACAGTGCAGGCAGTTTCACAATCGGAACATCCGGTGCATTTTGCAAAATCAACAAAAGTGGGTTTTTTTAATAGTTTTACTTGAAATCCTGTAGCATTTGGAGCAATACTGGTAACTTCCGAGTACACTTTGAGCGTAATATTTTCATGATTCACCGTGGCTGCCATTTTCGGTGTTGAAATGCAGCTTGCACAATCCAAGGTAGGAAACACTTTGCTAAGTAAAATCATTTTCCCACCAATACTCGCTTCTTTTTCCACAAGAACGACTCGATAGCCCATATCTCCAAGAGTTAATGCCGACTCCATACCACCAATACCACCGCCAATAATCAGAACATCATAGTCCATGAATTGACTCCAACTCTTTTTCTTCAGTTGATTGCTGAAGCTTTACTAATGTTTCAGAAAATTTCTGGATATGGTTCACAAACGCATCGGCACAAACAGAACAAACAGCTGCCATTTTTAACCGTTGCACATCATATCCTTTTTGTTTCATTAATTCTTGGGTTTTTTCGACGACTTTGCTGGTACGATCTGTACAATCAGAAACGTAGGTACAATCGGATCCATCTGCGGCGAGAAAAACACCGTCAAACCCCTGTTCTAGCGCTTCAATAACCCACTGTGGGTTCAGTCCACTGGAGCAAGGGATGGATATCGTAACAGCGCGGGGGGAATACTCTTTATGAGAACTTCCCGCTAAATCGATTCCTAGGTCAGAGATTGTGTCGGTTGAAAAAATCAAAATGAGAGGTTTCGATAGCGGTAAAGTCCTGTCTGGAGACACTACTTGCCTCGTGTAACAAAAATATGCCATACACCCGATTCTTCATAGAATCCAAGGTACTCATGGCCCACTTTTTTCGACCAAAGCGGGATATCTTCACAGGTCCCTTCGTCGGATGACAAAACTTCCATAATGCCGCCCATGGGAACCGATGTCATACCGCGTTTGGCTTCTAGTAGAGGGCCAGGACAAGATGTGCCCCGTGCATCAACAAGACGATCTACTTTCAAATTTTTTAGTTCTTCTGGATTCATTGTGTACCCCTTTCTAAATGGGTTGGAAAGATGGTTAATGACAACATATTGGAGAAGGTAAAAAGTATAGCAAATGCCATGTATAAACTTCTGTATTAGTTCTAAAACATCGTTCTCAAAATGTCAAAATTTTTAGTTACTTTTTTGTAATATTTTATTCTTTTCAACTTCTTATATTTTTAAAGCCATTTTTGCCTCATTTTTTCACTCTTTTGTAACTATTATAACTTTTCCTCCATTATAAGAACATTAGAATGCATTTATGGGTTTTTTATGATTTTTCGTAAAATGGAGTCGTAACACCCCTGGGTTTTATAAAAATGCTGCGACAAATTGCGAATGCTTAATGCCATAGCTTTTGCCTTGGGGCGTACACATAGTAAGGTTGCAAAAGGAAAATCTTTGAAAAGGGATTTTTTTAAAGACGTTTAGGTGCAAAGAAATCTTGCAGTTGTTTTTGAATTTCTTCTTCCAAAATGCCATTGTAGACAGAAAAAGGAAACAATTGATTGGATACTGCATACGGACCACAAAAAGCTCCCATTTTGGGGTTCTGTATTCCGTAATAAAGGGATCGAATGCGAGATAACAAGATGCCCCCCATACACATATTGCAGGGTTCCATGGTAACAAAAAGATCGCATGCAATCAGCCGCCAATCTCGTAGCACTCGGCTGGCTGATCGAATTGCTTTTAGCTCTGCATGCGACAAAATGGTTTTGTCTTTTTCGACTGTGTTGTGTTCTGCAGCAATAATGTTGCCTTTTTGAACAATTACACACCCGACAGGAACTTCCTTCATTTCCATTGCTTTTTTTGCCTCAAGCAAAGCTTCTTGCATATATTTTTCTGCATACGAGTGCAAGGAGGTTTGATTCATTAGAACAGCCTTAGATCCAAAAAACTTGCATATTGATCTTGGCTTCGTCCAATAATAATATGATCAAGCAAGCGAATGCTAAGGGACTCTAGGCATTGGTAGATTCGCTTCGTAATTTGGAGATCCTCTGGAGAGGGATTCGTTTCGCCAGAGGGGTGGTTGTGCACCAATACAACGCCTGTAGCATTGTGTCTGAGGGCAAGGCGTACCACTTCTTGTGGATCCACCAGGCAGGTGTCAATCGTTCCTATTGTCAATCGCTCTCGATGAATGGGTCGGTTTCGGTTGTTGACCAAAATGATGTAAAAGGATTCTTTCTTTTGGTCTTGGTATTCTGGTCCCAAATAGTGATAGACATAATCGATAATGTCTGTGGGAGATTGAAAACGGTACTCCCCTTCTTTTTTTTCTTCTTTTAGAAATCGTTTGCCCAATTCAATTCCTGCCATAATTTGTGCAATTTTAGCAGGCCCCAATCCTTTAATATCTTTTTGCAATTCATGGGCAGAGTATTGTGCCAATTGACGAATGCTATATTCGCAGTGACCTAAAACCTGATCCGCTAACTGCAAGGCAGATGTATTTCTATAACCGCTTCCCATAAGGATTGCCAATAGTTCTTGCAAAGAACATTCTGAAGATCCTTTTAGAAGCAGCTTCTCTCTTGGTCTTTCATCCGTGGGTCGATATTTAATGGCAATGTGTTTCAGCATCTAACGAGCCCTGCACTGATGAGTATAGTCCAACACGATTGCATGGGGAGGATAGGAGATGGTTTGAAAAGGGGTATGCGCCACAAGAACAACAAAGATGTCTGCTTCTTTCAAAGCTTCTTCTAGGGAACGCAAGGGAATGGATTGCACACAAGGAAGAGTCAAATTTGGTTCCACTGCTACCACTTTGGGGTATTTCTGATGAATGCTTGTGGCAATATGCAAAGCAGGACTTTCGCGCAAATCATCAATATTGGGTTTGAAAGAAAGTCCTAAACAGGCAATTTGAGGAGACCGGTGGTGGGTTTGCTGGAAAGAGCGAATGGATTCATCCACTTGAGACAAAACCCATTGAGGCTTGGTATCGTTTGTCTTGCGTGCTTGATGGATCATATTTGCTTGCGTGGGAAATTGGTGTACCAAAAACCAAGGATCCACTGCAATGCAATGACCTCCTACGCCGCAACCAGGTTGCAATATACTTACGCGGGGGTGCTTGTTGGCAAAGTGAATCAGTTCCATAACATCCACATCAATGGATTGGCATATCATGGACAATTCATTGGCAAAGGCAATGTTTACGTCCCGATAGGAATTCTCAACCAATTTGCACATTTCGGCTGTGTGGTCGTTGGTTGTGAAGAGCTCTCCGTCTACAAACAATGCATAAAATTCTTTGGCTTTTTGGGCATCTTCTTCTGTGATTCCCCCGATGATTCGGGGGTTGGACCGTAGTTCTTGTAAAATCTTGCCTGGTAGTACCCGTTCGGGGCAATACGCAAAATGAAGCTTGTTTTGGAGCTCGGGACGTGCTTGTTCAATTTGTTTTTGAATGATGCGGGTGGTACCAACGGGGGATGTAGATTCTATAAGAATAAGGTTGCCGGGTTCTAAGAAAGGAGTCATGTGCTGGGCCGCTTGTTCTACATAGGTTATATCGGGTTCATGGCTCCCCTTGAAGGGAGTGGGTACGGCGATCATGAAAACATCAGCGGGAGCAGGCGTAGTATAGGCTTTCAAACAGCCTTGCTGGACAACTTTTTTGACAAGCGCAGCCAAATCGGGTTCTACAATATGAATCCGGCCTTGGTTAATGGTCTCTACAACAAGCGTTTGGACATCAACTCCTCGGACAGAGATTCCTTTGTCAGCAATGACAGCTCCTGTTGGGAGCCCAATGTAGCCCAATCCCATAATCACCACTTTTGGCTTTTTCATACAACCTTCTTTCTGTTCATCAGTATATGATTATTTTCTTCCTGTTGTTCTTTGTCTAGGAGAACGTTTCTCTTCTGGTGCAGAGCGCTCTTTTAAATAGTCTGGTTCAATTTCATCTTTGAGTTTTTGATAGCTTTCAAGTCGCCTTGCATCTATAGTACCTTTTGTAATACATTCTTTTACATAACAACCAGGCTCTTGGTCATGCTTACAATTACTAAATTTACAATTTGCTGAGGCTTTGTAAAGCTCTGGAAAATATTGAATTGGATCGTCGGTTTGAATAAACCCTAGCTGCTTGATGCCGGGAACGTCTGCTATCCAGGAATGATCTTCCATCTTGTACATCACAGAATCGCGGGTCGTGTGTTTTCCTTTTCCGCTGGAAGTACTGATTTCACCCAAGCGAAGGTCGATGCCCGTGAGAACTTTCACAAGAGCGCTTTTCCCTACACCTGAATTGCCCATGAAAATAGATTTCTTATTGTGCAAGCAGGCTTTCAATTCCTCTATATGATATCCACTGATTGCCGATACGGTAATAACTTTGAACACAGATTGGTACATGTTGATGGTGCTTTCAATCTCTGCCCAATCTGCCTGATCGGTAGGTTTTTCATCCCATTTGTTAAATACGATGATAGGAACCAAACCGCCCGATAAAGCTGTTACCGTCATTCGATCGATCATCCCGGTGGGAGTTGTAGGGCTCGATACCGCTACCACAATAAAAACTTGCTCAAGATTGGAGGCAATGATTTTCTTGCGATTGGGATACCGAATGCTTTCTCTCACTAACATAGTGGTAGGAGGATACACTTCGTGAATCACAGCAATATCCTCGTTGGCCTGCACTTGTAAATCACACTCTACATAATCGCCTATAGCAATAAATGTAACCGATTTTTCATGGCTGGTACGATGGGTTTTTTTTAGCCATGCTTTCCTAATTTTATCTTGGTCTTCCATATATACCAGTGGAGTTGGTCCGTTGCGAACCACAAAACCCTTCATAGATAGTGCCTAGGAAAAATGGATCGTAAAAACCTCCAACAATTGTTCATGCAAACTCCTTTATATCCTCTCGTTTGAGGATTCAAAAAACTGTGGATACTGCTTACGAAGGTCTATTTTTCCTTGCGATTCCCATGTTTCAAAATCGGGTAGCCACGCAATAGCAATAGCCCCCGGGCCTGCATGCGTACCAATTGTAGGGGACATATCGGTAACAAATACAGAAGAAGGATGGCAGCTTTCTTGGATTCTTTGCTGATACCACTTCGCTTTTGCCTCATCGACGGCGTGACATATCCCAAATTGGAGAGCTTCCTGCCCTTTGGTGGTGGTAGCAATATGTTTCATCATTTTTTTCTGCGCTCCCTTGCTCCCACCGAAAGCATTTTTGAGTGGATGCAATGAGCCATCTTTTTCTACATAAAGAAGAGGCTTTAAATGCAACCAATTTGCCATACGCATTTTCGTTTTGGATATTCTTCCCCCTCTCATAAGGTAAAGAAGGTTTTCCACGGTAAACACTTCCTGGATATGTTCAGAGCTCCACTGAATGATCGCTAACACTTCTTCGATAGAACGACCTTTTTGGATAGCCTTGCTTGCTTCAATAGCAATCAAACCCATTCCGACGCAAATGCTTTTAGAATCGATAGGATAGGCATTCGAAAATTCGTTTGCTGCACGTTGGACATTCTCAATAGAGGCACTTAAAGTCCTTGGTATAACAAGTAGTATGGAATGCTGGAAGTTGCGGTCTGTCCACTGGAGCATTCGTTTTGTATCGGCAATCCCCAATTGAGATGTTTTGGGAAGATCGTCATGCTCTTTCATATACTGATAAAACTCTTCATTGGAAATGGTGCGTTCGTCGTAGTGAGTAATTCCTCCTACGTTGATGGAAAAGGGAATTCGATGGATATTGTATTGATCAATGTACTCCTGGGGTACATCACAACAGGTATCTGTAATAAGGGCAATATCTCTTTGTGACTTTGTATATACATCTCTTTTTTGCTGTTGCATATCGTCAATTTTTTCTTGGATAATAGTTCCCACGGTGCGCAACATAGAATAGACTTTGCCTGGCTGGTTGGTATGGATATGAATGCGTGCTTTTGTTTCGGAACCAATAACGACAAGAGAGTCTCCTAGGGGAGATAACATTTCTTTGATTTTGGATTTGTCCAGTGCATCTCCTGAAATCAAGGCTTCTGTGCAAAACCGATAGGTAGTATCTTCAAAATCAAAATCTTGTTGAAATCTTGTGTCCACTGTTGTAGCCTTTGCCCATCGGTCCCTTTGGATAGATCCATGAGACAAGGAATTGACAATGCCTTCTAACAAAAACACAAATCCCTGTGCTCCGGCATCCACTAGATTGGCTTTTCGCAAAATCTCCATTTGTTCTTTTGTATGGTCTAGGCTTTTTTGAGCTATTTGAAGAGACTTTTTAAAATAGGTTGCAAAGTCCTTTTCTGTACTATCAAGGGATGTTAGATAATCGGACCAGTCCTTGATAACGGTAAGGATGGTACCTTCTTTGGGATCGCTTACAGCCTCTCTAGCTCTAGTGGAAGCAATTTTCACGGCATGGGCAAACTGATCCATAGTGGCGGATTCTAAGTATGCAAGACCCTTGGACATGCCTTGGAAAAATTGGGCAAGGATAGCCCCGGAATTTCCTTTGGCAGAAACAATGGTAGCTTCAGCAATTTTCTGACTCGCCTTGGAAATGCTGGCGTGTTGGTATTGTTCTGGATTCTCTGCTAAAAGAACCAATGTACCCTTCATGTTGGTTCCGGTATCCGCATCGGGTACAGGAAACAAATTGATGTCATCCAAATGTTTTTTTCGATCCGATAGCCACCTAGCTCCTGCAGAGACAACCCTAGAATATTGAACACCATTCATCAATAATATTTTGTCGTTATCGCTCATAGTACACTCCTAATGCAAGAGATTTGGCCAAGGATCTATCTCTAGATTATAACAATTGGAATGGGGGGTGCAATAGGGGAAGGCTTTGCTACTACGAGCAATGGGAGCTACTACAGGAAAAACTATGGGAGCCAAGACACAACAACGGTGCCTGGACCTCCATGAGAACCTAGTACTGGCCCCATCGTGGTAACAGAAATAAAAGGAGAAGACGTTTTTTCCGATAGGACCTTTTTCATCCATTGGGCCTCTTGGGGTTCATTGGCATGAGAAATGATAAATTTAGGTCTGGCATACGTTGATGTTTTTTTCAAAACTTCAGAAAGCAGCCTTTTTAGGACTTTTTTTCGTCCGCCCAATACTTTGGCAAAGGGAATCAGTTTTCCTTCTGAATCAGCCGTAATTATGGGTTGTAATCCCAAAGCCTTTCCGATATAGAAAAGAGATTTGGATAAACGACCCCCTCGAAACAAATGTTGTAGGGTTTTGATAGCAATCAGTAATTCCGCTGCTGGTCTTTTTTCGTACAAATCCTTGATGATTTCTTCGTGAGATTTCCCTTGTTCAATGCTTTTGGCGGCTTCAAGAGCTAGCAAGCTGGAAGCACCGGACCCTGTTTTGGTATCAATAACGGTAATGGTGTCAGGAGAAACCAATTCTGCTGCCTTGCTAACGCTTTGGTATGTCCCGCTATCTACCTTTGCTATGGTAAGGGCAATGGTATGGTCATACAATTTGGATGTCCATTTGAACATTCGTTCAGCATCCGCTAGCGAAACCTGAGAGGTTGTGGGATGATATGGAGATGTTTTCATCCATGCGTAAAAGGTGTCTGTATCGATGGAAAACGGATCTAGATGATCCATATCATTCATTTTGACATGAAGAGGAAGAATATGAATATTGTATCGTTCCATGAGGGTTGGATCCATATCAAAGGTGGAATCGACAACAATGCAAATCTTTCTTTGCGCAGCTGTCTTCATATCAAGCATTTGCTGGTACATATCATCAATTTTCTCTTGGATGATGATTCCCTCTTGTGAAACAATGGAAAAAACTTCTCCTGGCTGGTCTGTATGAATATGAATTTTTGCTTTCTTTGAATTGCCGATCACGACAATCGAATCCCCGATTTTGGGGAGTTGTTTTTTAAGGGCTTCCAGGGGCAATTTTTCTCCGGCAATAACAACTTCTGTACAATACTGGTGGGTTGCCCCTGCAAAATCAAACTCCGATTGAAAAACAATCGGTTGCGTGATTGCCTTGGAGTGAGTAAATACTGTGTGTCCATGAAGAATGGTAGAAAGAACCTTGATTGATGGAAAGCGGCATCATAGTTTTGTGCATATTGGTCCCTGTATCAGCATCTGGAACAGGATAGTAGTTAATGGAGTCTAGATACTGTTGGTGTCCAACGAGCTTTGATGCACCAGAGGATAATATCTCAACCAAACGTTTTCCATCAATATGCATTGGTTTTTTCAGATGTCGCCTCCTGGTGTAGAAGAAGTCGTGGCTTTTGAACTAGTTATACGGAAAAGAACAAGCCGACAATATCTTTGTAGGTAACAATGAGAAGCACCCCAATTAAAAGCATAAATCCAATCGTGCTAACGGTCATTTCAACTTTTTTATTGACGCTTCTCTTGGTGATGCCTTCATAGGCTGCAAATACAATTTTGCCACCATCTAGAGGGGGAATAGGGAACAAATTAAAAATCCCCAAATTCAAGCTTAAGAAGGCAACAAAAAATAAAAAGGCCACGGCAGAAGCATTGGCAGATTCTCCTGCCATCTTTATAATCCCCACAGGACCTGTTACTTGTACGCCTCCAAGGTCGCCTGTAATGGCTTTTCCAACAAAGCGTACCAGTTCGACAAAGAAGTCTTTCATCATGGTAAGAGACATTTTGACGGATTGTAAAAATCCAACAGGTTGGTCAGATGGAGCCAAAATGACTCCCAACATGCCTACCCCATCGTCGTCTTTGGGAACAATGTTAATGGTAAAGGTATCATTGTCTCGTTGAATGGTTAATGTGACAGGCTTTCCTGCACTTTCAGAAATGATAGGTTGTAAGTCCGACCATGCATCGCTTTGAGTGTCATTGACACCAATAATGATATCCCCTGGTTGGATGCCTGCTTCCATAGCAGGATACTCGTCTATAGTTTCCTGGACTTGCATCTGCAAGGGATTGCCCAAAAAGGAAAAAACAATCAAAAGAATTGCGAAAGCAGTGAGAAAATTGGCAAAAGGGCCACTGAACGAAACCCAGAACTTCGCGAGGGGAGAGGCGGAATTGTATGTGCCTTCTCCTTTTTCATCATCTTCTTCCCCTTTTAGTTGACAAAATCCTCCGATGGGGATCCAGCACAAACAAAACTCAGTACCATCTCGATACCAATGAGCTGCAAACTTACCAATTTTAATGGTGGGTCCCATACCAATGCCAAAACGCTCCACAACAATCCCGCTTTTTTTAGCAGCAAGGTAGTGTCCATATTCGTGTAGAAGTATAATGAGGGCCAATCCTAGTAAGGCTAATATATATCCCATAGTTTTTATTGTTCTCACTTTCTATATGACGTTCAGTATAAATATACCCAAAAAAAAGAATAAAAAAACCGGGGCTTTTGAGGGCCCCGGCTTTGCGAGTGTTGTTGGAATTTAGCTGTTTAAGCGGTATATGCTATACGAATAAACTTAGGGATAATAGGTAATGGTGATTTCCTGTGTGGTAGCATCCCAATCGACAGTGGCTCCAAATTGTTCAGAGATAAATCGAAGAGGAACAACTGTTCGGCCTTGCGGTTTTACGATATAGGGAGCAGGAGAGTAATTGATAGCTTCTTCTGTGGAGCTGCCGTCTTTGGTGGTAATTTTCTTCATGAAGGTAGATCCAGTATGCATAATCAATTGCACTCTGCTGCCATTGTGTTTGTCCAGTGTAATGGTAATCTGTCCTTCACCGGTAGCAGGTACATCTGGTTTCCAGTCCACAAGAGCACCAAAGGATTCTGTAATAAAGCGCAGCGGTACCATCGTTCTGCCTTCGGTTGTGAAAGGAGCAAGATCAATGGTAACAAACTGGGGCATATTGTTCTTCATGATGACGGCATTTTTGTTTCCAATTTGAAGCTTAATGATAACAGGTACCGTCTTTTTGACTGTAATGCTAAGCATAGAGACATTGTTTCGGTTGTCTGTAGCGATGATAGAAATCACATTGCTTCCGCTGGTAATAGCAACAGGCTGAGAGGTAAAGATACCGTCAGCATTCAAATTAGCAGGAACATTGTTGACCAGTACTTGTTTTACGCCGGAAGGATCCACGGCGGTTCCGCGTACAACAACAGTATTGTCAGAGATGGTATCGCCATCTTTTGGACTAATAAGCGTAATGACGGGTCCTACTTTGTCTTCTTCTTGGCTGGAGTGGACAGTAACTTCGGCACTCGATGATAACGTACCTACTTTTGCTGTTACTCTACCAATTCCCACTGTGGTAGCGGTGAAAACACCTGTATTTGTAATGACGCCAATAGTGCCACTGGTAACTTCCCATGTAACATTGGTGGGGGTGAAACGATCGCCAGCTTGGTCGTAGGCACTAACTGTAAACTGTACGGATTGGCCAACATTCATTTGGTAGGTGCTAGGTTGAATCTCTATGTAACTAATTCCGGATTCGCCCTTGGTGATGGTAACAGTAGCATATTGATTCATGCCGCCTGGTTCTGTTGCAATAACAAAAACAGTACCAGGATTTTTTGCAGTCAAGAGACCACTTTGCGAAATAGAAGCAAATTCATCATTGCTAATAGACCACGTAAAGGGTACAGATACTTCGTTTCCGTCTTTATCGTAAGCTTTGGCGGTAAACTGAACAGTCTTTCCAACCGATACTTCCGCTTGGGATGGATTCAATACAATGTTGGAAACCTTTGTTTGACCCGACGCAATGGTTACATTGGCGGTGGCGCGCACGCCATAAGCCTCTGCTATAATTGTTCCGGTTGCATTGGAAGAACCTGCAGTGAAGTTTCCATCGCTGGTAATAGTTCCTATACTAGGTGGGCTTACAGACCAGTTGAACTTAATATTGGGTACATTTTCACCAGCGGAGTTATATCCAATGGCTGTAAACAATTGTGTGCCGTTTGGTAGCACGCGCGCATCTTTAGGA
This sequence comes from uncultured Caldisericota bacterium, assembly GCA_964493625.1. Taxonomy (GTDB): domain Bacteria; phylum Caldisericota; class Caldisericia; order UBA6126; family UBA6126; genus JAGLCW01. The sequence continues at coordinate 196,339 of CAZBOU010000001.1, read as the reverse complement.
GATATGCCAATGCGCGTGATGGGTTGAGAAGAGAGTCCATTAATCTTGAAAGTAACGCTTTGTGTAGTTCCAACGATATGGGCCCTTATTGTATTCAGGCCAGGAGTTTTGGAAGTTGTATACATGGCTACGGCGTTACCCGAAGAATCGGTAACAAAATTCTCTTTGTTTAAGATACCTTCGCTATTCGGAGAACTGACAATAGTATATTTAATGGAAGTATTCGGTATCATATTTCCTAAATTGTCTTGTACGGCACATGTTAAGGCAATGGTTTGTCCAGCAGATATGGATTGGTCTTGTGTTAGCTTGATCAGCTGCTGGGCTTCGCTGCCGGCTTCAATAACATAAGGTGTTGAAAGAATTTCAGTTTGTTCTTGAGATGTTTTGACATATAGCTGATAGTTTCCAGCTTTGCTTGGGTTGCGAATGCCGGTTTGGAGTGAAAAGACTATCGTAATATCTCGCTTGGATTCGGGGGTTGGGTTCACTCTGTAGGCGGGATCAGGAATGACATTAACGGGTGTGGTAAAGGTAACCAAGGGTCCTCTTTCGCTGTTCATAACATTGATGACAGGAGCAGAGGATAAGGTTTTTCCTTTGTACACTGTGTATGTTCCGGGAACAATATTGCTTTGGTGAGTTCTTAGTTGTGTTTCGTTGCCATTTGCAACGGCCACTAAATCACCGCGCACTTTGTCTCTGTAATAATAGTCGGCATATACAGAATCTCCATCGCTTATTTGGGTATAGAAGACAATGGAACCATTCTTCAAGCCTTCGACAATATCATTGTTAGAATCCATAAATTGATAATCTACACCGCGAACAAGAACTGTGGGGTAGTTTGGATTGGATGCACTTACCTTGCGAAGTTCAAGTTTGTATTCTTCTTCGCCGAATAAATCGGGGTCAATGATTTCGCCATGGCGAAGTTGACCGCGACCAGAGATGGTATCAATGATAATTTTTTCATTGGTAATGCTCTGAGCAACATCATAGTCGGCCACAACAGTATCGAGTTGTTTTAAGGATTTACGGAATGTAATGAGTCCGGTTTTGCAATCAATCTTGTAATCCGACAACTCGTATTCATTCATTTGGCGGGTGGTATAAGAACCGCCATTGGTAGGTCTTTCGATCATAATTTTTGTAAAGGAAGATCGATACTCTGGCCGTGGAGCTCCGGTTAATGCATCGCATCCAACATCGATATACGATGTATAGGGAGCTTTGACAACGGCGACTAAAGAATCTTCACTATACGTTCCAGCATCTTTTGTTCGATATACCTTATACTTGCTGGCATTGGGTACAGGAGACCAGTTTAAATGGACAGCATTCATATTCCCAGAAGTAAAATCGACCATGCGTTCTGGCCATGGAGGAGATTCTTCATTCAAGGTATCACTGAGGGCTGTTACAATATAGTACCATTTTCCAGTGTTCTTGAAATTGGTAGGATTGCTTGCTAATTGTATGGGCATTACTCGATAATTGACATCGTTGTCTATGGGAATGACAGGTGCAATAACGGGGTAATGAGACAATTTCAGGATTTGCTCCCCGCCGTCAGCATAATTCACCAATACTTCGCCATTAATGTCGGTCCAACCCTTGGTAAGGGTTTTTCCATAGTCAGAATATTGGTCATTCATGATCGAAACATTGGCAGACATAACGCCATAATAATCAAAACGAGTATCGCCAGCTGTAATAGAATTGGTTGCATCTGCATCTCGAACAATCATTTCGCCAGGTTCAAAAATGTTATTAGGAATTCCATTTTCCATATGGCGATATCGATTTGCAGCGGATTGGAACGTAGACAATGCAAGGCCCACATCTTTTTCACAATTGCGTACAATGGAACCAGCTGTGTAGTGGATGCGATGCGAACCATCCCATACAGTAAAATCGGTGAGACGAACATCGCCCTCACTTACCGTACTGTTGTTGTCTAGATCGCGGTAAACAGGATCGGTCTCCCAATAATTGGTATCTCCATCGGTGTCGTGGAACTTTTCATTGGTGGCAAAAGGAAACAATGGTTTTCCGATGTCAGCGTCGATGGGGGTAACAAGAAGAGTAGGTGCATACTGCCCATATCGCACATCGGTTTTTCGATAATTCCCAGCTGAAACAGCTGGTGTCGTATTGTTTGCCAATCGATAAATGCGCCATCCATTGAATAGTGGTGGGGCGGGTAGTGGAGGGGTAACGTTGTTTGTATACCCTTCGGAATAGGATGTGGCAGACCATGGGAAGATATTGACAGGCGTGCCAATATCGGTGTCGCCTGCTACAACAATGGTTTGGGGTGGATACAAATTGGTTCCAGCAACAACCCAGCTCCAGCGAGTATCGCCAACCTGAACTTCTTTGTTAAGAGCAAGCAGGGTGGTTTTCTCATAAATGTATTCACCAAAATCATAGGTTCCATTGGCAGATACGGTATCTGCAAACACATAATCGTTACCAACAATAGGATCATTGCCCAAACGAGTGACAACATTGGCTATATCCAAATTGGTCCCTTCTACAATGGACCCTGCCTGGTAATCGAAAATACCAGCAATCAAAACATCGTTGCGGTCTAAATAGTTGTTTTGATTGCGATCATCCACTAGCCAATCGTTTTCGTTGAAGATACCATCGTTGTTGTTGTCAACAAACGTTAGGTTGGTGGAAGAGAAAGACGTTAAAGGTCTTGTTGGATCAGCTCCGGCTCCAAAGTCGTTGTCACCGACTTGAACCAAGGATCCTTGGCGGTAGGTAACACCACCAACAGCGACAATGCATAATCTGCGGTCACCCACAGAAATCTTACTGTCGTTATCACGGTCTTCATAGATCCATTCACCAGCATCCAGTCGGCCGTTGCCGGAACGGACATTGCCAGCACCATAGGTTAAATCATAAAATTTAACGTTTCGCGGTAGCTGTGTGTAGTCTGGACCAGGTTGATAACGATAGTCCACAACAACACGATCCCCTTTGCGAAGAGGATTCATTAAACGAACAGTACCCGTGCGGTAATCAAGTTCAAAATCAGCACCTATTAACTCTTTTGGATTAACACAAATGTTTCCAGAAGAAATCGTCGAATCCAAATTCGTTTCTTTGGGGAAAATGATTGAAATTGAATCTTTTCCCGCTTGAAGTGCCGAATTTACATTAAACTTTACTTGGTAGGATGCTTGTGTTCCTGCCGTTTTAGGGTACGGTGTAACCTGTATGTTCTGAGCATCTGCCCGGGTCATTTCAACACTGGCAAATACAGAAACCACTAAGGTTACTGCAATTAAACTAGCTACAAATCGAATTGTCTTTTTCATAACCTACCCCCCTTTAAAGTTAATTGTAGGTTAAAGGGCCTAAAAATTAAACTTACTGTAAAATTAACATTACACTAGGTACTACAAAATACTACTTTTCTATAAAAGTATTTAAACAAAAGTTTTTTAAAAAATCAAGAAAAAACACCTTTTTTTTAGGTTTTTTCTGTTTTTTATAGAAAATAATCTTTCGGAATTAAAAGGTTCACAACAGAGCCTTTTTTATTTTGAGGGTGATAGAAGCTCATAGGATCTAAGTTTGTTGAACAAGGAGCGGCGAGATATGCCCAAAATTTCAGCTGTTTTGGTTTTATTCCCTCCCTGCATCTGCAAAATTCGCTTTATATACTCCGCTTCAAATTTTTTTGTTGCCTCTGAGAGGGTTAAACCGAGATATATATCATCTGGATTTACTTTTTGTTCAGTGGACTTATGAAAAAGAAATGCGGGTAAATTCTCTTTAGTAATGAAATTACTTTTTGTGGAAATAATGCTATGCGTCAATACATTTTTAAATTCTTCCACATTACCAGGCCACGAATATGCTTTGAAAATGTCGATTGCATCGGAAGAAAAACCCTTCACATTTTTTTTGTATTGTGCATTCAAAGGTTCTATTAAATGAAGTCCAACTTCTTCGATATCTTCTATTCGTTCCCGCAAAGGGGGTAGATGAATGCGTACCGTAGACAGTTTAAAAAACAATTGTTCATGAAAGTGCCCTTGCGTTACTTTGTCGGAAATATCAACAGTGCTAGAAGATACAAAGCGGGAGGAGGTGTCCTTCGAAATCTTTTGAAATAGAATTTCCTGCCCTTTATTTGAAAGAAGTTGGATATTTTTTATATATACCGTTGCGGTAGAACCTGTAGGAAAGTTGGAACATTCCTCTTGGAAGGCATCGACGTCTTCGTAACAAGATATCTCGCAAAAGGGTTCTTCGGACATCGCAGATTTTTCATGCAGGGTATGTGCTACTTGATCGGTTTCTGTACCTGCTTCTCCTTCGATCAAAACAGAGGCTGTGTTTTTAGCTACCATGCCGATGCTTTTAAAAACATCCTGCATAACATGCGAGGAACCGACTAAGTCAACTGTGCTTGGGTAGGCTGTATTATGATTCGATCGTAGGTTGGTAATCTCTTTTGTTAATTGTTTTACATAGAGAGCTTTTTTTAAGACAATGCGGATTTCATCTATATCAAATGGTTTCGTAATATAATCATACGCGCCCTGTTTCATGGCTTCAATGGCCAGATCGGAAGAGCCAAACGCTGTTACGAATACAACTGGTGCATCGATATAGTCTTCCTTTACCTTTTGAAAAACTTCCATGCCATCCATATCGGGCATTCGAACGTCCAATAGGATAACATCGGGAATTTCTTCTCGGATTTTCTGCAAGGCATCAATCCCGTCAACTGCAGTGATGACTTCGTAACCCTCATCTTCTGCAATGGCAGTACAGAGATCTCGTACACCTTCTTCATCGTCGGCAATTAAAACTTTGTATTTTATCATGTTACAAATGTAAAGGGAAAGTCATAAAATGCAATAGTGTCGTTCATCAAGAACCCGGAACGCTACTATGCATTCATTGAACTAGTGCGCTTTTCTCCAGTTCGTAAATCCAATGCGGAAGACGGTAACATGCTGGTCTGGATCACTTGTAAAGTCAATGACACCCTCCATATCTTCCATCATTCTACGGGAAATAGCCAGCCCCAATCCGGTACCCTTATCTTTGGTTGTAAAGAAGGGTGTGAAAATTTTTCCTACATCTTCTTCTCGAATTCCATATCCATTGTCTTGTACACAAATCCAAAATGCATCCGGCTCAGCAACGCCGTACAACTTGATAACACCCTCTCCAATGCGAACTGCTTGAATCGCATTGAGTACAAGATTAAACAAAACTTGATGTACTTTTCTTTGGTCGGCAAACAATTCGATGGATTCCATTCCTTCAATTTGAAACTCGACTTTCCGTTGTTGAACTCTCTCTTTAAGTAAATTTTCAATAATTCCTACAAGATCTGGCAAAGGAATCCATTCGTTGTTCGTTTTCGAGGGACGGGCATAGGTGATTAAATCTTTGAGCAAGTCTTCCAATCGGTCAATTTCTCTACCGATCAATTGAATCATTCTTTGATTGCCAGGCTCATTGGATACTTTTTTACCGAGTAGCTGCACAAATCCTTTCACAGATGTTAAGGGATTTCGTATTTCATGGGCTATGCCTGTGGTAAACATTCCAAGCATGCGTAGAGATTCGTTCTTTTCAGCCTCTCGTATGAGCTTCACATTTTCAGTGACATCGTCCAGTGTAATCAAAACAGTTCTCTTATTTTCAGGGTCAAAATGACACGCTACTACAATATGAAAATACTTTTGCATGGAAGGAAGGCGGACAGGAAAATTATCAAAAGAAAAGGTATGCTTATTCTCAAATGCTCTAGTGACAGCATTTTCTAAAACGGGTCCCAGAAGCGAGTAGATTGTTTGGATGTGTAACTGCTTTTCTTGGATCTGCAAAAGCTCAAGAGCTGCTTTGTTGTAGAAAAGGATATTGTGGTTCTGATCTAGAGATATCATGGCCGTGGATGCATTGTTTAGGATTAAATCAGATCGCGTTCTAGATAAAATCAGGCTTTGCGCCAATTGGTTGATGCCCTCGGAGAGAATTCCTAATTCTCCATTCATAGATGGCAAAGGGACATGCAAATCTTGTTCGAGTATTTTTAAACCCCGAAGAATTCTTTTAATGCGTCCCGCAAAGGAAAAACTAAAAAGAAAGGCAAACAGCAAGATGATTCCAATCACAACAATGGTAATTGAATTCGTTCTGTGCTGCAACAAAGCTACTTTTTGATCAAGATTCCGTGTCGATTCTTCCACCCAAACAAACGATCCATCGTTACTGATAGGAACGGTGGCAATAATTTTATCATAGGAGTACAATTCGGTTTTTTCGAGAAATCCATACACGCGATTTTGGCTTCGGATATAAAATCCTGCGCCCCCTTCTTCACTGAAAAGAGAAGAAGAAGTTTCGATGATGCCATGCAGGGTAGGGCGAATTTTTTGTTTCAATAAGTTGTGGTAAATATCTTCGACTGTTTTTGGCTCTGTCCCTGTATATCTTGCATGCTGTTCTTTGGCCAACTGATAGACTTGGCTTTGTTCTCCTACAAAATATCGGTTGTATTCTTTCACAAGGTAATGGCCAACATTTTCAATTTTTTCTTGTTTTTCTACAATCAGCATTTCTTTTGCATTTTGAGTCAGAAAATAGTTTAACACTACATTTCCGGATACAACCACCAAAATGGTGAAGATAACGACTTGAAATCGTACCGATCCAAAAAACTTTAACATTGCCTCCACCACACATTTTCTGGTGATAATAAGTGCTGTAATTCTGTAGTTAACTCCATGCTACGGGTTACATGGTAGTCCATCGAAGGGTGAGTTTCAATGCGATAGCCTCTGAAATGAATATGGAGGATGACATCGGACGGTCCTGTATGTTTCGATAGGAGATGAGTGATCTCCGATAATTTGGTTTTTGAAATGATATCCAAATTGATATTTAAATACAACCGGGAAGGTTTTTTAAGTTGGCGGTGTACATCCGACAGAGTATAGCAGCGATCGACTTTTTTAATAAGGTATTGAAATCCATCGTTTCGAAAGGCTACTTTTGCGGTGCACAAAAAAGCCATAATGGCATCTGAATTTTCTTCCTGCATGACCGCATCAATATCATTTGCAGCTTGCCCGAAGGCAAGGAGCTCCATAGACCCGGATAGATCAGAAAGGGTACACATTCGTACGGTGTTTTTGGTCTTTTTTCGAGGACTACGGATTGAATCAATCATGCAAAACACCTGCACTTCTGTTTCAGCATGTATCCCTTGCAGTGCTTCTAGGGTCGTAAATTCCAAGGATGGAAAAGCTTCTAGAAACTGGACCATAGGATTGGTAGTGATATAGAAACCAAGGGCTTCTTTTTCAAACAAAAGATTGGTCTCAATAGAACTAGTAGGTGCAGCTTTGGGAGCCTCTGAACTGGATTCTGGGGAAGAGTCGAACAAAGATAGCCCCTCGGCCCGGACATTGTTTAGTGTATCTAGCAAGTCGGTTCGATTGTTCTGATAAAAATCGAATGCTCCTGCTTTTATGAGAAATTCAATAGTTCTTTTGGTCACCTTGTTTGTTTTGTTGCGTGTTTTAAAGTCTTTCACGCCTATATAGAGACCGTTGGTTGTACGATCTTCGAGAACGCTTTCTAAGGCTGCTTCTCCAACATTTTTGATCGCAGAAAGGCCAAAACGAATACCGATCTCGCTTGGTGTTTCCTGTTTCTCTTCGCCTTCTTTTGAGGAGGGCATGGTTTCAAGGGAAAATAAAATGTGGCTTTTGTTGATATCGGGAGGAAGAATGGGAATATTCATGGCCCGGCATTCATCAATATAGCTTTCTATTCTCTTTTCGTCCGATCGAAATGTATTCATTAAAGAGCACATGTATTCTGCTGGATAGTTTGCTTTGAGATAGGCGGTTTGATACGATAACAGACCGTAGCATGCAGCATGGGCTCTATTAAAGCCATATTCCGCAAACTTCTCAAGCATGGCAAATACAGTTTCTGCAAGGTCTTGCGTAAACCCTTTTTCAATAGCGCCCTTCACAAATTTTTCATGCTGCTTCTCCATAAGCTCTGGGATCTTTTTTCCCATTGCTTTGCGAAGCTTGTCAGCATCTGCCATGGAAAAACCGCTCATCACTTGGGCAATGCTCATCACTTGTTCTTGGTATATACAAATACCGTACGTATTTTTAAGTACAGGCTCTAAGCAAGCATCTAGATACTGGATAGTAGATTGGTTTTGTTTGTTTTCAATAAAGTCTGGTATATTTTGCATTGGTCCTGGCCTATACAAAGCCACCATAGCGATAATATCTTCTATAGAGTCTGGCTTCAATTCCTTGAGCCATTTCTGCATACCAGGGCTTTCCACTTGAAATACACCCTTGGTTTGTCCTTTTTTGTACAGCTCGTAAGTGGTCGCATCGTCGAGGGGTAATGCATCTAAATCAATCGCCTTGTTTTGTTGCTTTTGAACTAGTTCGCAACAATCCTTAATAATGGTTAGATTTTTTAGTCCTAAAAAATCCATTTTCAGCAGGCCCAACTTTTCAACCGTATTTTTCTCGTACATCGAAACGCGTTTTTTATTTTTGTCGATAGCCAGTGGAACATAATTCCAAAGAGGTTCGTCGGTAATTAAAATGCCACAAGCATGTGTGGAAAAATTGCGGACTGCGTGTTCTAAGCGCGAAGCTGTTTCGTATATTTTTGTATAGGTTTCGTTTTCGTCCACGAGCTTCTTAAATGATTCGCTATGCTTATAGGCAGATGCTAGACTCTGGCCAGCAGGTATTTTTTTGGATTGCAGGTTTATTTCGGTAGGGGATATTTTAAAAGCCCGAGCTACATCTCGAAAGGCTGCTCGCGATTCCAACTTTCCAAACGTTCCTATTTGAGAAACGCAATCTTCGCCATACGTTCTTTTTACATAATCAATGATTTCTTCTCGCCTTGCATCTTCAAAATCAATATCGATATCTGGCATTGAAAAGCGCTGCGGGTTTAGAAACCTTTCAAAATACAAATTGTAACGTAGAGGATCAATGTCAGTTATTCGCAAAAGGTAACTCACAATACTTCCTGCAGCAGAGCCTCTTCCGGGTCCAACGGCAATATTGTTTTCTCGTGCGTACCGAATAAAGTCTTGTACTACTAAAAAATAGTCCACAAAATCCATGGATTCGATGACGCCAAGCTCGTATTCCAGTCGATCTCGAATGTCTTTATCAATAGTATTTCCATATCGCAGTGGTAGATTTTCCTCGCACAAGTGGCGAAGATATTGAATCCGTTCTTCTTTGGAAGCAACGCCATGCTCGGGAGAACGATATTTGGGAAGGTGTTTGGTTTCAAAATCAAATTCTAGGTTGCATTTCTCGGCTACTTGTGAGGTATTCTCGAGGGCCTGGGGTAGTTCCGGAAAAAGCTGCTTCATTTCCTCTTCGCTTTTCAAGTAAAAGCTATCTCCTGTAAAGCGCATCCGCTTTGGATCGTCAAAATCTTTTAGCTGCTGAATACACAACAGAATATCGTGAGCATATGCATCTTCTTTGTGGACATAATGAGAATCGTGGGTAGCAATCAAAGGAATCTCTACTTTGTTTGCCAAGGAGACCAAAAGAGGGTTTACTCTCATTTCTTCTGCCAATCCATGATTCATGATTTCGATGTAAAAATCGGAACCAAACCTCTCCTTATACTGCCGTGCAAGGTCTTCGGCTTCAGTGGTTTGGCCGGCTAGCAACAATCGCGGAAGTTGTCCCTGGATACACCCCGTACTGACAATTAAATCGTTTCCCAAAGAAGACAACAAGTCAAAATCAATGCGAGGTTTGTAATAAAACCCTTCTGTATAGGAGCGCGAGACTATATTGCATAGATTCTGATACCCTTGGTTGTTTTTTGCTAGCAACAGCAGATGGAACAAATTTGTTCCATGGCGCTTTTCATCTTTTTTATGAAGGCTCTCTGGAGCAACGTAAACTTCACAACCTACAATGGGCTTGATGCCAACATCTAGGCAGGTTTTGTAAAACTCGATCGCCCCAAACATGGTCCCGTGGTCGGTCAGAGCAATAGCTTTTTGACCAAGTGCCAGGGCATGTTCTGCCATTTCTTTTGTTTTGCTCAGGCCATCCAAAAGACTGTATTCTGAATGATTGTGAAGATGAACAAAAGACACAGCTAGTCTTCCATTGTTTCGATAAAGCGAACAATTTGCTGCGTTAATTGTGTTGTTTTTTCCTGGGTAGGAGTTTCCACAAGGACGCGAAACAAAGGTTCTGTACCGGAAGGCCTGACAATCATTCTAGCATCAGGATTTTGGGCTTGAATTTGCTCCATTGTTTCACAAAACTGTGAGGAAGATAAAATTCGGTTCTTATCATGCACCCGCAAGTTGGTTAAGTTTTGCACATAAAGCGGGATGTGGTGAATTGAATCTTGCACTGGTTTGCTTAAGGTTGTGATGGCATGGATGTACTCTAGGGCTGATACAAGGCCATCTCCTGTTGGGCTTTTGTCAAGAAATAATAAATGTCCCGATTGTTCACCACCAATTTGTGCTGACAATCGAATCATATCTCGATAGACATATTTGTCTCCGACATTGGAACGATAAAACTCAATGTTTCTATTTTTTAAAAATTCAATTATTCCTTCATTGGTCATCACGGTGCCGACAACGGTTTTTTTGGATAGAGTATGCAGTTGTTCCCTGGCAAGGGCAACCGTTGTTAACATTTGATCGCCATTTACCATTTTGCCATCGGGCGTGAATGCCAATACTCGATCGCCATCGCCATCGTGGGAGAAAATAAAATCAAAGGTTGTTTGAGTGGACTGCAAATACTGCTGAATGGCTTCAGGATGAAGAGATCCACATTGATGGTTGATAGAATCTCCATCGGTTTGAGTAGAAATGGCAGTGACGCGAGCCCCCAATTTTGAAAAAACTTTTGGCGTGGTAAAGGAAGTAGCCCCGTTGGCACAATCCACAAGAATGTTTATTGAAGAGAGCGGTAGAAAAGAATACTGCGCTACGATATCAGAGACATATTCATGAATGGCTCTTGGTTCTTCAATATAGGAACCAGGAAGACCGGGCGTTTCTTGAATGAGCCAAGGGCAATCAAGCAAGACTTCAATGCGCTCTTCGGCTTCTTCACTTGCCTTTTCCCCGTTTCTTTGAAACAACTTGATACCATTGTATGGGGCAGGGTTGTGGGAAGCAGAAATTACAATACCCATATGGTAGTGTTTGTTTTTACAGAGTCTTGATACGGCAGGCGTTGGGAGAATGCCAAAAATATGGCAATGCACCCCCACCGATTGCAGTCCTTCCACAAGATTCTGTTCAATGCGAACACCACTAGGGCGTGGATCTCGCCCAATACAAACATGAACATCCTCTTGAGGATAGGATTCTTTTAGATAGGCCCCAATCGATTTTCCGACTTGTAAAACGAATTCGGGACCTAGACCTTTGTTGGCTAGATCCCGAATACCATCTGTTCCAAAATATTTCATTATGCTAATGCTTGTTTTGATACTCCTACAAGCTGAGAGAAGTTTTCTTTATGCTCAACAGCAATTTGAGCAAGAACTTTACGATTCAATGCAATCTCTGATTTTTTAAGCCCGTTGATAAATCTTGAATAATTCATCTCTGGGTCAGAGATTCTAACAGCAATATTAATACGCTGAATCCAGAGAGCTCGAATGTCTCGCTTCACCAGCCTTCTACTAACATAAGCATTTCGTTCTGCGTGCATAACTCGTTCTTTGGCCGCTCGGAATCTACGACTTGCAGATCCTTGGTAACCTTTCGCTTTCTTCATGAGCTTTTTTACTCTACGGCGACGAGTGAATCCACCTTTAACTCGCATAATAATTCTCCTTACTGATTTTTGTTACAAACGTTTTCTATTTGTTAATTTTTACATTCGGTATTAGAAACCGTACAACACGTAATTTGTCTTTTGGTACTTCTTGTTGTTTATTCAGTTTTTTTCGAGTCACTGTGTTTTTTTTACTTAACATATGGTTGTGACCAGATCGAAGAAACATAATTTTTCCTGTACCTGTTATCTTAAATCGTTTCATAGCTGTTTTGGAAGATCGTATTTTGTGTTTCATATTGTTATCCTTTCTTGGAGACAGGAGCAAGAATGGCAATAATGTTTTTTCCCTCCATTTTGGGAGGTCCTTCTAGTTTGCCAAATTCATCTACAATCTCGGTAATTCTTTCGATCATTTGAAAACCTTGCTTCTTGTAGATTATTTCTCTTCCTCTGAACATCACAATGAGTTTCACCTTATCTCCATTTTGGAGAAATTTGGAAACACGCTTCATTCTGACGTCAAAGTCTCCTTCTGCAATGTTTAATCCAATTTTGCAAATTTTTAAATCGTTGTGAACTTGTTTTTTCTTCGCTTCCCGATTTTTCTTGGCTAAATCATAGACATATTTGCCGTAATCCATAATTTTGCAAACGGGAGGCCTTGCATCTGGTGCAATCTCAACAAGATCATACCCTCGATTTCTAGCCATATTTAGCGCGGATATTGTATCTACGATTCCGACTTGGCCACCGTCTTCATCGATTAACCGGACCTGTCTTGCGCCAATACTACCATTAATTCTATGCTGATGTTTAATATAATACCTCCATACAAACAAATTCTTAATAGTTTTACAAAAAGTTCATTATAAAGTCAAGAGATCGTCTTTTCCTAAAATTAGGAAATATCTTTTTCGTCTATTTCGTGACGTATTTTTTTTACGATCTCTTCTACGGGCATCGTTCCAAGATTGTTTCGATGACGCTTCCGTACCGAAACGGTTTGATCTTCTTCTTCCTTTTTTCCTACTATCAGTAAGTAGGGTATTTTTTCCATTTCACCCTTACGGATTTTTGCACTCATTCTTTCGTTGTCTTTGTCGACGCTAGCACGAATTGAATGGCTGCAGAGATCCTTGCAAACTTGATTGGCATACGGAAGTAGGTCATCTGAAATAGGAACAATCCGAACTTGCTGGGGAGAAATCCACAAAGGAAGATTGCCTGCATATTGTTCTAGAAGAATCGCAATAAAACGCTCCATAGATCCTAAGGTAGCTGTATGCAACATGTAAGGTACATGTTCTTGTCCATCTTCTCCAATGTAGGTAAGGCCAAACTTTTGGGGAAGGTTAAAGTCTACTTGAATGGTGGTACATTGCCACAATCGTCCTAGGGCATCTTTTACTTTAATATCGATGGCAGGACCATAAAACTTTGCTTCTCCTGGGTCAATTTGATAGGGAATTCCCATGCGCTGAACAATGGATATGAATTCCTTCTCAATATGATCCCATCTTGCAGGATCGCCTGTATATTTCCCTGCATCAATATGCTCTTGATCTCGAATACTAACGAAGATTTCAAGGTCTGTAAAACCAAAATCTTTGAAAAGGTCAATCGAAAACTTGCGAATATTGTTCAGTTCTGATTCTAGTTGGTCTGGAGTGCAAAACACATGAGCATCGTCTTGTTCAAAGCTTCGAACGCGAAGAAGTCCATGCAAAACGCCGGATTTTTCATACCGGTACACATTGGCTAACTCGAAATACCGGATGGGTAGTTCGCGATAGCTTCGAAGCTCAGTTTTGTACACAGTCAAGTGAAAAGGGCAATTCATAGGCTTGACCATGAACGTCTGGTTGTCTCGCTGCATAGGGGGAAACATGGTGTCCAAATAGTGATCGTAATGACCCGATGTTTTCCATAAATCTACAAGTCCCAGATGCGGAGTTCGGATTTCTTCATACCCGGCTTCTCGATGCTTTTTCTTGTCGTACTCTTCGATCATCCCTAGCAAAGAAGCTCCTTTGGGGAGCCATATCGGAAATCCGGCTCCAACTTGTTCTTCAAAAGTAAATATTTTGAGTTCTTTCCCTACTTTTCGGTGGTCGCGTTTTTTAGCTTCCTCTAGCATCGCTAAATAGTGCTTTAATTCTTTTTTATCAAAAAAAGCTGTGCCATATATGCGTTGCAACATTGGATTGGTTTCTTTGCCTCTCCAATACGCTCCTGCAAGCGATAACAATTGAAAAAAGCGCACGTCCCCGGTAGAAGATACATGAGGTCCTTTACACATATCCATAAAGTCCCCTTGTGAATACATCCCAATTGTCTCTTCTTCTGGAATCTCCGCAAGAAGCTCTAATTTGTAGGTTTCCCCTTGCTCTTCCAATTGTTTTTTCACTTCTTCTCGCGACATCTCATGTCGCTCAATGGGCAAATTTTCTTGGACGATTTTTTTCATTTCTTCCTGAATCGTTTCCAGATCTTCGGGAACAAAGGAGATATCTCGATCAAAATCATAATAGAAGCCTGTATCTGTGGAAGGGCCAATGCCCAATTTCACCTCCGGATACAAACGTTTTACTGCCTGCGCCAATATATGGGAAGCAGAATGGCGCAATGCTTCTAAAGAATGATTTTTTGTGCTCATGCCAATCTCCTTTCAGTCATAGAGACAAAATTCACTATGGAATAGTATAGACGAAAATGCAAAAAAATCAGTGGTTGCAAAAGGAAAACTCGGAGAAGATATCGGGGAGAGAAGATTTGAACTTCCGACCTCTTGATCCCGAACCAAGCGCTCTACCAAGCTGAGCCACTCCCCGAAAAAGTAATGGAAGAAAGATGGTCGGAGCGAGAAGATTCGAACTTCCGACCCCCAGCACCCCATGCTGGTGCGCTAGCCAAACTGCGCCACGCTCCGAAGTTGGTTGTTGAAAAATACGTATTTCATTATATCCAAAACGTTAAAAAAGCAAATATCACTCGTATTTCAACTGTCGATTCATTAACTCGTATATGCCTTCCTGTGGGTTTTTCCCCTGGAAAAGAACGCGTTGTAACATCATCGATATGGGCATTTCTACATGATTTGTTTTTGCCAGTGCAATAAGAGCCTCCAAATTGTCAATTCCCTCAATGGTTTTTCCAGACTCACCAAGAAGGTATGCAGGTGACATTCCTTTGGCTAATTGAAGGCCTGCCCAGTAGTTTCGACTCTTTGGGGAGGAACTTGTCAATATCAAATCGCCCAAACACGCCAACCCATAGATAGTATCATCTCTTGCTCCAACAGCACTCAGAAGTCTTTTCATTTCTTGCGTTCCCCGAATAAGAAGGGCTGCATGGATATTTTGCCCAATATTCATACCCGCAAGAATGCCAGCCACAACCGCAATGACATTTTTCATGGGTCCGCCTAGTTGAACTCCAATCATATCGGTATTTGCATACACACGAAACTGAGGTTGAGAAAAGAGTTCTTGCAATTCTTCCAACCGTGCCTGATCAACCCCTGCCAAAGTAGTGCAAGCAGGGAGATCCTGAGCAATTTCGACTGCAAAATTTGGCCCCGAAAGAACAAACATCTGTTCGCAAGGTAGCGATGTTTGGGAAACAAAATAATCAGAGAGTAGCTGTACTTTCTCGCCTTGAATCAACCCTTTGGTAAGGATTGTGATACAGGTGTGAGGGGAAAGAAAAGGTCTTATCTGAGAAACAAGGGCAGGAATATGTTTCGATGGCTGGGCAATGAGTAGTAAGTCTTTATTTTTTACAGCCTTTTCGATCGATGTGGTGCAATCCATATGTAGGGGTAACGGAACCCCTGGGAGATACCTTGTATTTTCATGACACTGATGGATATCCTTTTCAACTGCTTCTTCGAAGGACCATAAAGTGATGGAGCTCTGCTTTTTGGCTAACAACCGGCCCATAGTAGTACCCCATGCACCGGCCCCTAAAACAGAAATAGAGGAGGGCTTCATTCATTTTCACCTTTTCGGTTTCGTATCCTAACCACGACGGGTGTTCCTGTAAGTTTCATGGTGTCAATGATTTTGTTTTTGAAAAAATTGATGTAGGGTTGTGTAAACATTTTGGGTCGATTCACAAAAAACACAAACCGTGGTGGCCTAGAAGCATATTGAGTCACGTATAGGATTTTTCGTTCTCCCATTTGAATAGGGTGGTCTACAATAATCCTGCGAATCATTTTGTTTACTTCGTGTGTGGTTAGCCGCGTCGTATAGGAAGTATATGTTTTTTGAATCATGGCAAACATCTCGTCCATTCCTACCCCGCTTTTAGCAGAAATAAAAACGACGGGAGAGTAGGCCAAAAAACGAAGGCGCGTTCGAATATTCCACAATACTTCATGAGGATCGTGTATCTGGTCTTTTTTGTTGACCAAAATAACACAGGCTTTTCCATTGGATTGGATGGTTTGTGCTATTTTTTGATCTTCTCTGCTGATCGCTTCGGTTCCATCCAACATCAGCAAGGCAATATCGGCTGTTTTTACAATGCCTTCGGCGCGTTTCATGCTCAAATAAATAGGTCCAAATTCGTGCATCCACTTCGATCGGATTCCTGCCGTATCAATAAACTTATACTCCTGCCCTTTATAAATGGTTCGTTCTTGTATGGGATCGCGCGTTGTAAATTCTTGATCTTGAACATACGATCGTATTTGACCCAATACTCTATTAAAAAGTGTCGATTTTCCTACATTTGGTTTACCTAGCAGAGCAATGGCAGGAAATTCTTCCGGTTCTTCTTCAGGAACAGGAGATTCTTGAGCTTTCTCAACACAAGCATCTAGAAGCTCGTAAACTCCATAATTGGATACCGCAGAGACAGGATAGATGTCCTGAAAACCCAGTCGATAAAAATCATTTTCATCAAATTGTCTTTTTTTATCCGCTTTATTCACAACCAGAAGTGTTCTTTCAAACAGTCCAATTTTACGAAGAAATGACACAAGTTGTTCGTCTTGAGGGTGAACGCCATGCGCACCATCCACAACCATCAGAATAACATCCGATTTTTGCATTTCCTCTACCATTAACTTCTGTTGCTCGTCTAATTCTCGCAGAGAAGAAACTTCTTCTAGGCCTGCTGAATCGGCTACCCGTATACTCTTTTGACCCCATTCCATTTCGTATCGAATGATATCTCGAGTTGTAGCTTTTTCTTCTAGCACAATGTTTCTCTGCTTCGTAATACTATTAAACAACGATGATTTACCAACGGAGTATCGTCCGATCAAAAATATCTTTACCATTTTATTGTTCTCTTCTTTCGTTATAATAAATGAAACGTTCCATGAAGAGTATACCAAATAAATTGGAGTTAACGATGAATCTAAAAGATCTTTCTATTCATGAATTTTGCAAAGAGCTAGCTTCCAAAAACCCAACACCCGGTGGTGGTTCTGCTGCTGCAGCTTCTGGTGCATTAGGTTTAAGCCTTGTATTAATGGTTGGTAATTATGCAGAAGATCAAGACAAATTACAGTCCATTTTGGATGCTTTAAAAGAAGAAAAAAACAAATTGATTTCCCTTATTGATGAAGATGCTGAATCTTTTAATGCATTTATGAAAGCAATGAAAATGCCAAAAACAACTCCAGAAGAAAAGAAAGTGCGAAAAGAAGCCATGCAGGACGCATTAAAAAAAGCTGCAGACGTGCCTTTTCAAACATTACAAGCCTGTAGCATTGGTACAAAGTACATGGTGATGCTAAAAGACGATGTGAAAGAAAGCATGATCAGTGATCTTGGTGCAGCAAGTACTCTCCTTTCCTCTGCCATTAACAGTGCCTACCTCAATGTAATCATCAATGCAAACTCTATTAAAGATGAAGAATTTTCAAAAAAACTAGTTCGCGAAGCAAAACAAATGCAAACCAACTCTGTAGAAACGCTTTCATCCTTGTTTAGAAGTGTAGCCGATTCTCTTGAAAAACCTGCCTAATTATCTCTCCTATACTCTCCAGGAATTACAACACATTCAACAAACCCTTACAGAACAGCTTCAACATTGCCAGTTATGCCCCCGCAGTTGCAATGTAAATCGGAACAAAGGTGAAAAAGGTTTCTGCCAAGCAGGGTTGCAGTGTAAGCTTGGCAACTACATGGTTCATACAGGAGAAGAACCTCCTATTTCGGGTACAAAAGGTTCTGGCACAGTGTTTTTTGCTCATTGCACGCTACGGTGTTGTTATTGTCAAAATTTCCCTTTTTCACAAGAACACAATGGGAAATACTATACCCCCAACGAATTAGCCTCTATCTATTTGTGGCTTCAACAACAAGGATGTCACAACCTCAATTGGGTAAGTCCCACACAATTCCTTCCGCAAGCTTTTGAAGCCCTTTTGATCGCACGAGAAAAAGGTCTTCGCTTGCCCGTTGTATGGAATTCTAGTGGATGGGAAAGTCCTTTCATTTTCGAGCAATCCCGCTATTTTTGTGATATTTTTTTATTGGATGCACGTTACAGTAAAGATGATACAGCGTCTCGATACTCCTGTGCAACCCAGTACACCTCAATCAATCAACAGATACTACACATGGCCAGAGAGATTCAACCTCACGATTGTTGGGAGAATGATCTGCTTCAAAAAGGCCTTATCATTCGCTTGCTTGTATTGCCCGGGCTTGCTGATGAATGTATTGATCTGTTGCATACCATCCATACAATCCTGGGAAATGAGACTTTGATTAGTCTTATGAGCCAATACTTCCCTACATGGAAATCGTTTGAAAACCCTCCCTTGGACCGAACTATTTCTATAGAAGAATGGAGTCGCGTTCGAACAAGTCTTGATTCACTTGGTTTTTCAAATGGATGGATACAGGAGTTGGAATGAAAACAACCATCAATTGTACACAATTAACCGCTGCTTTGTCCAGCATGCATGGCCTTGAATGCCTTCAAAAATGGCTTGAGCGTTGCACCAATGCCAACATAGAACCACATCTTGTAGGAGGGTGCTTGCGGGATGCTGCTCTTTTTGTATCCAAACCTCAAATTGATCTAGACTTTATTATTCAGCCTTTCGAAAAAACAAAAATGGCAACACAGTATTTGTCTGACCTATTTGACAGTCATTTTTTCCCGTTGGATGAAGAACGATCGATCTACCGGATTCATACAGGGGCTCTACAATGTGATATCAATGGCATGAGGGGAAAAGAAATCATTGACGATATCTTTCAAAGAGATTTTTCTATGAACTCGTTGTACGTGCCCTTGTCGGAATTTCTACACTATGCTCCTTTGAATGCAGCACAAATACCTGTCATTGACTTGTTTCAAGGGTATTCCGATTTGATCCATAAAAACATTCGTGCTCACAACCCAGCCACTTTTCAAGAAGATCCGCTACGGATATTGAGAGCATACCGCATTGCTTCTCAAATTGAAGGAACCATTGATCCTGCCACATACCAGCTGATGATAGATTCGAAACAAGATTTGCATCAATGTGCTCAAGAGAGAATCCGAGAAGAATTTATAAAAATAGCATCCCATGAGAAAAGCCACCACTATATTTTTGCCATGGAAGAAGCAGGAATTTTTTCACAAATCTTTCCTTTTTTTGAGTGGTTTGTGGAAGTGGACCAGTGTTATACATCCTGGTTGCAGCTTAAAGATCATGTAAAGGCTGGATTGTATTATCTGGAAGGTATTTTTCAGCGTATTCATCAAGGAGATTTTCCGTATGCAAGAGAGTTGCAGTCCATTTTAAAAACCCCTCTTGCTGGAGACTGTACAGTAGAAGTTTCTATGAAAATTGCGATTCTTCTTCATGATATTGGCAAGCCAGATACTCTTCGATTGATGAAAGATCGTCTACGGTTTTTCGAACATGAAAATGTAGGCGTAAAAGCGGCCAAGGAATATCTTCATTCAATGCATTTTTCGAGCAAAGAAGTTCGTTTTATAGCCGATTGCATTCAATGGCATATGCGTCCTCACAATTTATCCTCTGTAGAAAATTTATCAAAGCGAGCTCAATATCGTTTTTTCCGAGACACCTCGCCAAACTCTATCCCCATCCTTCTTATTGCGTTAGCAGATGCCTATGCAACCCGTATGGTTCCCTTGCAAGAGCTTCCTCAATATGAAGATTTTATCAAGAATATGTTACAATATATCTTCACCCCCGGGATTTATCAGCAAACACCTCTTTTGGATGGGCATGCAATTATGGCTATTACAGGTCTATCGCCAGGGAAACAAGTAGGCGATCTACAGAAAAAAATTCTAGAAGAACAAGGCGTGGGAAATATAACATCGAAACAAGAAGCAGAAGAATGGATCAAGAAGAATTAAAATGGCAAGGAAATGAATCAAGATATTGCGCTTTTGTTAAAATTTTTAATACTATTCTATTTTGGTGTTATACTATTTATAAAAATCCATTTAGGAGTGTACGTGCATGGATAAAGACAGAGTTATTACAAATCGAGGGCTTGCCCAAATGTTAAAAGGCGGGGTAATTATGGATGTTACTACTGCTCAGCAGGCAGCCATAGCACAAGAAGCAGGTGCTGTTGCCGTGATGGCTCTAGAACGCGTACCATCAGACATTCGAAAATCTGGCGGTGTAGCTCGAATGTGCGATCCCTTAAAAGTAAAAGAAATACAAGAAGCAGTAACGATACCAGTGATGGCAAAATGTCGCATTGGTCACATCATAGAAGCTCGAGTATTGGAATCTCTTCACGTTGATTATATCGACGAAAGTGAAGTGTTAACTCCCGCTGATGAAGAAAACCATATTGACAAAACAACTTTTCAAATTCCCTTCGTATGTGGTTGTAGAGACATTGGGGAAGCTCTTCGAAGAGTATCCGAAGGTGCCTCTATGATTCGAACCAAGGGAGAGGCTGGTACGGGAAATGTTGTTGAAGCTGTTCGACACATGCGAAAAGTACAAGCTCAGATTCGTCAAATTGTATCAATGGCAGATGACGAACTATACACGGCCGCAAAAGAGTGGCAAGTTCCTGCTAGTTTGCTACGAGAAGTGAAAGACAATGGAAAGTTACCTGTCGTTAATTTTGCCGCTGGTGGTGTTGCAACCCCTTCTGATGCTGCTCTCATGATGCATCTAGGTGCAGACGGAGTATTCGTAGGATCTGGCATTTTTAAATCCCAGAACCCCTCTGTCATGGCAAAAGCAATTGTTGAAGCCGTCGCCCATTGGACAGAACCGGGTATTATTGCCAAGGTCTCTATGGGTCTTGGGGATGCCATGAAAGGCTTGGACATTCATCTTATCGCAGATAAAGATAGACTTTCTGATAGAGGTATATAATTAGTGAAAATTGGTATCCTGGGATTCCAGGGTTCTATTGAAGAACATGAGTGTGTATTTAGAAAACTTTCTGTTTCAACTGTACGTGTGAAAACACCGCAAGATTTAGAGGATATTGACGGGATTGTTCTACCTGGTGGAGAAAGCACGCATATGCTTCGATTGCTCCACTTTAATCGTCTATGGGACCCTCTTCGAATAAAGATTCAGGAAGGTTTACCTACCTTCGCTACTTGCGCAGGAGTGGTTTTACTTTCCCAAGCAATAGATAATACAGAGCAAGAGACCATGCGCCTTTTAGACATTGTTGTTTCTAGAAATGGCTATGGTCCACACTATTATAGTTTTGTAGAGGAGGTAACCATTGAAGGCTTTACGAAGGCATTTCGAGCGGTTTTCATACGAGCCCCCATTGTCCGCTCATTAGAAACAAACATTTCTGTTTTGTCTCAAGATAGCAAAAGCAATCCTATCTTTATACGACAAAAAAATATATTTGGTCTGACGTTTCATCCAGAAATTGGCAATGATGATCGTATTCATTCCATGTTTATTCAATCTATAACCTAGGAGGAAGTAGTATGTCCGGACACTCTAAATGGCACAATATTAAAGGTAAAAAACAAGCTGAAGATGCAAAAAGAGGAAAACTGTTTACAAAATTAGGCAAAGAATTAACAATAGCTGCTCGAGAAGGAGGGGGGAATATAGATTCCAACCCACGCCTTCGAAGTGCTATTGAAAAAGCAAAAGCTGGCGGTATGCCAAACAACAATATCGATAGAGCTGTGAAGCGAGGTACTGGAGAACTAAAAGATGGGTTTGAAATCCTTGAACTCGTGTATGAAGGATATGGTCCTGAGGGAACAGCCATCTTAGTTGAAGTAGCGACCGATAACAAGAATCGTACCTCTGCTGAAATTCGGAAAATTTTCAGCAAATTTGGGGGAAGTATGGGAGAACAGGGCTGCGTTTCCTGGATGTTCAAAACAGTAGGAAACATTACTCTGAAAGATTCTGATCTCTCTGAAGATGAAGTTTTTGAAATTGCAACAAAATGCGAAGCAGAAGATTTCGTGAAAGATGAGAACGGATGGATCCTTACAGTAGAACCTAAATCGCTATATGCTGCCAAAGAAATACTTGAAAAAGAAGGGGTTGAAATCGAGAATGCAGAACTCGACAAAGTACCCAATACGTACGTAAAATTGGTTGGTGATAAAGCACAGAAAATGCTTCGCCTGTTAAATGAATTGGAAGATAGCGATGACGTCACCAAACTATTCTCTAATTACGACATTGCGGATGAAGAATTTGAAACTTTCTTAAATAGTTAATTTCTTGTGAAAGACAACACCATCATTCTAGGCGTTGATCCTGGTATAGCCAATACAGGATATGCGTGTCTTCTATGCGTAGAAGACACGTTTCGCTTATTGGATGCGGGTGTTTTTATTACCAAAAAAGGCCCTCCTGAACATCGCATCAAAAAGATTTATGAGTTTTTCCAACAGCTTATTTTTACATATCATCCCGATTGGATGGCGATGGAACGTTTGTTTTTTTCCAAAAATGTAAAAACAGCCCTTGCTGTAGAAGAAGTTCGAGGTTCTCTGATGCTCCTTTCTGCCCAACAAGATTTACAGTTTATTCAGTACACACCGCTTCAGATAAAAAAAACACTGACCCATTATGGACAAGCATCCAAAATGGAAGTGAAGCTTGTATCGGAATCCCTTTTGAATATGACGCTGCCTACTTCGGATGATGCTTGCGATGCAGTTGCGGTTAGCCTTTGTCATGCTTATAATTGTGATTGGGGTGATATTTTATGATCAAACAACTTGAAGGAACCATTGTTAGTACTTCGGAGCAATTTATTGTAATAGAGGCTGTTAAAGGCATTGGTTTGCAAGTATTTGTTCCGACGCCTAGTGAATATACTATTGACGATTCGGTTCGCTTATATACCCACATGGTAGTGCGAGAGAACAACATTTCTCTATATGGTTTTCCCACTGTTTCGCACGAGAAAGTTTTTATCACTCTTCTATCGATTCCCAAAGTGGGTGCCAAAATGGCTCTTAGCATTTTGTCTGCATTTTCCTTGCAGGATCTGTTTCAAACCATTTCTGAAGGTGTTCCAGAGGCTCTATCGAAAACGCCTGGTATTGGAGCTACAACAGCCAAAAAAATCCATCTCTACTTGAGCGAAAAATGGAAAGATGAAATTCCGATGCAAGACATGGAAAAGGAACCCTCTTGTTATGAAGAAGCACATGATCTGTTGTTGGAAATGGGCCTAACACCCATTGAAAGCAAGACTATTTTAAAGCGACTTCGACTCCAAGGGAATACTGCTTCCACAGCAGAAGAAATTGTGAAAGAAGTTTTGAAAGCGCGACAATGATATGAAATCAACTCGAAAAAGACCCGATTTACTGACGATTGTTGTCCGCATTGTAGTAGTTTGTGTCCTTGTTTTTATGAGTGTTAAATTGATTCAATACTATCACCTTTCTGCCCAGTTAAAATCCCTTGAAAGAGACCAGAGAATCTTCCAGGAGCATATTGAAGAATTGCAAGATAAGATTCAATATGCTGAGACCGATTTCTTCATTGAAAAAATGGCGAGAGAAGAATCGGACCTTGCAAAACCAGGAGATTTTGTTATAAAGTTTACGTCTAAATAATCCATTTGGCGGTATAGCTCAGTTGGTCAGAGCACACGGCTCATACCCGTGTTGTCCGGGGTTCGAATCCCTGTGCCGCTACTTTTTTTATGAATAAAATAACACAGCAATTTATTACACATTACAGAACTTTTCCTTTTCCATCCTCCACAACATTTTTACTATCTGTTTCTGGGGGAGCTGATTCTATGGTTATGCTCCATCTCTTCCTTTCAACCCAAGCCCTTTTAAAGCATTCCTTTTCTGTCCTTCACATGAATCATCACTTGCGTGGTTTGGATAGCGATCAAGACGAACAAGTTGTCTCGTCTTTTTGCAGCCATCACTCGATCCCGTATGACATTGTCCACTTTCGCCCCCCCGATTGGGAATCGGTTACAGGTACTGGTCTGGAAGAAAAAGCTAGAAAACTTCGAAAACGCGCCCTTGAAAAAACCCGCCAAGAGCTTTCCCTAGATGTATGTGTTATTGGACACAGTCAAAACGATTTAAGCGAAACTTTCTTGTTTAATTTTATTCGGGGTTCAAGCCCTGAAAAATTGTCTTCTATTCTTCCTATGTGGGATCCAACAAACAGAATTTTCAGACCCCTTCTTTGTTTTTCTAGACAAAGGATACGAGACTATGCTTCTCAATACCATATTCCTTTTCGAGACGATGCCACCAATCAGGATACGCAGTTTTCCAGAAATCGCTTGCGAAATAACATCCTTCCCGAAATTGCCAAAATAAATCCTGCTTTTGCTTCTTCTATTCTTCGTTTTCAAGACATTTTATCGACGGAAAATGACTGGATTGAAAAAACATTGCAGGATACCATGAAATCATGGGACATTACATCGCATAGAATTCGCGTTCCGCAGGCCTTGTTTTGCTCTTTGCACAAAGCTCTGCAAAGAAGATCCATTCTTCAGATCCATAGCCTCCTTCAAGGGCATCGAGTCGATTTCTCTTTTGCCTGCGTCGAAACCATTCGAATGGCTATCCTTTCACATCCCTCAAAGAATGGTATCTTATACACGGATCCAAAAATGAATGTAGAACGAGAGGACAACGTTATCAATTTTAGAATCAATGAGGTTTTTTAATATGCCATGGAACATCGAACCCTCGGATATTCTTTTAAACGAGGAGCAAATAAAAAGTGGTGTGGAACGCGTCGCATTAGAAATAGCAGACACATTTCCTGCCAATGAAAAACTGCTTATGGTAGGTGTTTTAAATGGTGCTTTCGTGTTCCTGTCTGATTTGTGCCGCAAGATACCAAGAGATATCGCCATTGACTTCATTCAAATTTCAAGTTATGGGCGTAATCTCCGTAGTTCTGGGAATATTTCCATTAAGAAAGATATTTCTTTGTCTGTGACAGGACGCACAATTATTATTGTGGAAGATATCATCGACTCAGGTCATTCGATGGTTTATGTAAAAAACTATTTTGCTCTGAAAGGTGCTAAAAAAATATATGTCTGTACTTTTTTGGATAAAAAAGATCGAAGAGAAGTGCCATTGAAAATAGATTTTTGTGGGTATGCAATTCCCAATTATTTTGTTGTTGGATATGGACTCGATGCAAAAGAACAGTATCGATGCCTTCCCTATATTGCAAAAATTCATGAAGAAAAGGATTAACTATGCCAGAACAAAAATACTCCAGACCCCCTTATAAAAAAGATCCTCGCAAGGGAGCTCCCAATTTTAGTTTTATGTGGATTGTTGGCATTTTTCTTGTCATTCTTTTGTCTTCTTTCTTTTTTAACTCTGTCAATGCACCTTCCCCAACCGAACTTACAATCAACGAATTTCAACAATTTGCTACAGAACAAAAAATTGAATCTGCAAAAGTTCACGAAACCGAAATTATTGGCGTTTTGAAACCTGCCACCGTAGAAGGTAGTGTGCAGTTCAAAGTGGTCATTTTTCCCTCTCAAATTGAAGATGTTACCTCTATTCTTGTGGAAAATGATATTCCCACCAACATGGTGATTCCAAACAATTCTGAAATATGGGGATATGTACTCAATTTTGGATCCACAATTTTAATCATTTTTCTCTTCTGGATTTTGCTTAGCAGAAGTATGCAAAGTGGTGGTGGGGGACAAGTATTCAATTTTGGCAAAAGTACTGCAAAGCTATTTATGGACAATCATCCTCGCGTTACATTAAAGGATGTTGCCGGCCTCAATGAAGTAAAAACGGAAGTACAGGAAATTATTGACTTTTTGAAGAGTCCCGACAAATTTAAAAAGATTGGCGCTAAAATACCAAAAGGGATCCTGCTGGTAGGGCCTCCTGGGTGTGGCAAAACATTGCTTGCACGAGCCATTTCGGGAGAAGCAAAAGCACCCTTCTTTACGGTTTCTGGATCTGAATTTGTTGAAATGTTTGTTGGAGTTGGCGCATCTCGAGTGCGAGATTTGTTTACCCAAGCAAAAAAATTCGCTCCTGCCATTATTTTTATCGATGAAATCGATGCAGTAGGCAGACAAAGAGGAGCTGGCCTTGGGGGTGGACACGATGAAAGAGAACAAACCCTGAACCAGATTTTGGTAGAGATGGATGGTTTTGCTGCTAACTCAGGTGTTATTATTATTGCAGCCACAAACAGACCCGATATTCTAGACCCTGCACTTCTGCGACCTGGTCGCTTTGATCGACAAATGTTCATTGATCTCCCAGATGCCTCTGAAAGACAAGATATTCTCACCCTTCATGCACGAAACAAACCTCTGGGAAAAGATGTGAATATTCCCATTATTTCAAAACAAACAGCCGGCTTTACAGGAGCAGACCTGGAAAACCTACTCAATGAAGCAGCCATATTGGCTGCTCGGAGAAGCAAAGAGTATATCCACCACGATGAGATTGAAGATTCCATAGACCGCATTGTGGCGGGTCCTGAAAAGAGAAGTCGTCAGATCACACCTCCAGAAAAATGGGCTATTGCATTACACGAAACAGGTCATGCGGCTGTTCTTCGATATTACAAAGAGCTCGAACCTGTTCATAAGATTTCGATAGTGTCTAGGGGAAGAGCATTGGGCTATACAATGCAGCTTCCTATCGAAGATCGCTTCTTGCGAACTCGAACCGAGCTTATTCACACACTATCTGGTTTACTTGGCGGAAGAGCTTCGGAAGAGTTCTTTTTACACGATGTTTCTACTGGTGCAGCTAACGATCTAGAAAAAGTTACAGAAGTAGCTACAAACATGGTTACGAAATTTGGTATGAGTTCGAAACTTGGACAACGTACTTTTGGCAAAGAGGGGGGAGCCATTTTCCTTGGTAAGTCACTCACCTCTGAAAGAGATTATAGCGAGGAAACAGGTCAATCTATTGATCAAGAAATAAAAGTTTTAATTGACGAAGCATATGAAAATGCCAAAAAGATTGTTGAAGAAAAACACAAAGAAATTAAAATCATTGCTGAAATGCTGATTGAGAAAGAAACGGTGAGTGGAATGGAATTAGAAAAAATTTTGAGTCAAATTCGAGAATTAACCCCCGAAGAAAAGTCCAAGAATCCTTTGTTTGAAGAATACACTATTAAACAAACGAAGGAAAGAGAAGAAAGGGAAGAAAAAGAAAAGAAGGAAAAAGAAAATGCAGCTTCTAGTCAAGCTTCTACATCCCCTACCCCTACACAAGATGCACCTCCAAAAGAGGCTCCTGAAAAAGATCAGCAAAAGAATTCCTTTCAAAAACAAAAAGATCTTCCTTTTCCAGGTATTGATCCCTACCCCATCGCTGGTGATCATTTTGTGAATGGTTTTCCTACCGATGAAGATATTCAAATTGCTGTCTCTAAAGGACAGATCATCTACGACTCCAACAAACAGATAAACAAACGGTTTTTAGAGAAAACACTTATACCTACTCTTGAAAAAAAGTTTTGGCCAGATACAGAAAAAAAAGATCCTAGCGATAAAGATTCTACAAACACCCCAAAGGATGAAGGGAATGATCAGAATCCAGCAAAGAAAACCTCTCCCCCCAAAAAGGACAGTACAGCATCAAAAAACAACAAGGGGAAACAGTCCTATACCGAGGAAGAACTTGAAGTAGAAAAAGACCTGCTAGACCATCAGGATGATAGGTAATTAACTAACTACCGTAAGAATTGTCAGGATGAATAACGAAAGATAATTACAACCTTTTCAGAATCGTAGGCAGTTCGGAAAGCGATTCATTGGCGGCAAAATAATCTTTTGTCATTTGGATATCCTTTTGGATTTGTTGCACCAATTCTTTTTCCGAATCAAAGCAACATACATCTCGCAATCGTTTGAGCCATAGAACCACAAATCGTTGAGAATAAAAGTTACCACTATGAGAAAGAAGAAACGTTTCAATCCCGGCATCCGTTTCTTGAAATGTGGGCTTTGGTCCACTATGCGTAATGGACGGGAACAACTGGTCGTTTAGGAGTATTTGAGTAATATACACTCCTTCTTTTGGATTCTTCTTCATTGCGTTGCGAGGATGCAAATTCGCAGTAGGAATTCCCATCGTTCGACCCCTCTTTTTGCCTGGTACTATAATGCCTTGATTAAAAAAAGGATACCCCAACATAGCATTGGATTTCTCCATATTCCCTTCATCAATTGCTTTGCGAATATTGGTACTACTAATAGGTGAATCTTGGTAGGTTGCCAAAGGAACGATTGTAACTCCAATGTTTCTCTCTTTTCCAATCTTTTGCAAGGTAGAACTATTTCCAGAGCGATTTTTCCCAAAACAGAAATTTTCTCCGACAATTACATGTGTCATTTGCAAGGAATGTATTAAAATATGCTCTACAAATTCGTCGGGAGTCATATTGGCTATGATGCCAGGGAAATCAAGTTGGACAACCTTCTCAATACCTATATTGTGAATAATATGGCTTTTTTCATTGGATGTAGTCAGGTAGGAACCCTCATCTTGCATTTTTGTATGGGTTTGAAATGTAATAAGGATGGGTTTTAATTGCTCTTTTTCTGCAATGCATTGCGTCGTTCGGATCAGTTCTTGATGACCCAAATGAACCCCATCAAAATTACCAATGCACCCAATTTGTTTCTGGATCATGATATTACGGCTTTCTGTACATCTTCTAAGGAAGTAAGATGAGAAAGTGGAATAGCCTGAGCAAGTGAATAGTTTCCAATATGCGTTCTGCACAAATCTTTTACAACGCCAACAGATCCTAATGCCAATCCAATATCACGGGCCAGGGATCGTATATAGGTTCCTTTGGAGCATGTAACAGAGAGAACCATTTGTGCTTGATAGGAGGTATGGATATAGGAAACAAACCGAAGGGAGGAAATAGTCACTTCTCTCTCTTCAATATCCAAGGATTCTCCAGAAAGAGCATATTGATAATATTTTTTACCATTTTTTTTCAAGGCTGCATATAGGGGTGGTTTCTGTTGAATAGTGCCTGTAAATTTTTCCGCCAAAAGCTCTTTGACGCGGAGAGGGGTAATATCTGCGGGTACAGGCTTAAACGTCCAACGATGCCCTCGCCAATCATGTGTATCGGAACCTGCTCCTATGACGATTGAACAGGTGTAACTTTTGGATCCTTCTAATAGAAGTGCCATTTTTTTGGTTGCTTTTCCCACCCCTACAACAAGAAGACCTGTTGCATTTTTGTCTAACACTCCTCCATGTCCCATTTTTGAAAGACCCGTCCTCGATCGCAGGATTCGAATGACATCAAAGGAAGTGATTCCTTTGGGTTTGTTGACAAGTAGGAGTCCGGAAACGTTTGGATGAGGGGTTGGAAAATAGATAGATTTCATCCGGTTCCTTTCAGTCGTAATTGGGAAGAGATGAAATTTGAGTTAGTATTCGTTTCTGTAGTTCGGGCAATGTTCCCTGGAAAGAAAATCCTGCAGCATTGTGGTGTCCACCTCCAAGAAAAGAGTGTGCAATGCCAAGTATGGAATAGCGTTCAACGCTTCGGATGCTTCCTCTCCATTGATTTGGTTCCAATTCTCTTACAAGAACAACGATATCGGTGCTTTGGTGCAACCGTAGAATATCAATAACTCCTTCAAAATCATGGGAAGCTAGCTGATGCTCTTGAATCATGTGATTGGATACATAGGTAAAAACATAAGAAGGCGTCTGTTTCTCGTACATACAATTTTGCAAAGCACACTGTAATGCCTGGAATGTTTGACTTGTATAGGACTGAAATACATTTTGTGCCATGATAGCAGGATGAACACCCCGTTGTACCAACTCTTTTGCATGTTGAAGGGTCGATGCGGTTGTATTGCTATAACGAAATCCCCCGGTATCAAATAAAATACCTGCATAGCAGTTTTCTAGTATCTCCAGAGGTAGCTCAGATTCTACTTTTTTTAATTCTGTATACATTAGTTCAGCAGTGGAACATAAGGCGGGATCTACGTAATTCTGATCACCAAACATAGGATTGTCAATATGATGATCTATATTCACGCACATATTTGCATTGGAGAGAATCGATTGGGGCCATATTCTTTCAGACGTAGCACAATCTAGTGAAACGACTACAGGAGTTTTTTGCAATTGCAACAAGGAAGGATCCGTTGAGGCTGTAGAAACACCATGAAGATATTGTTCTCCTGGTATGGGAGGTTGAATAATACTTTGCACTGAAAAGCCTTTGGATGTAAGCCAGTGAAATAAAACTCCTAATGAGCTTACTCCATCAATATCAGGATTTTCGTGTGTGCATAGAAGAATATGAGTAGAAGGGTCTATGGTGGAAAAAAATCGAAACATATCGTTAGGGTGAATCCTCTTGAATCTCATCCTCTTCGCTTCCCAATTCATCAGTCTTTTGGGAAGACAGGTTTGATTCTTCCTCCAATACTTTCGATACTCGTTTCATAGATTGCAAACTTTTGTCTGGATCTTCTTCAACAAAAAAGGATAACAGGGGTACAAATCGTACTTGGATTTTGGAAGCTAGATTGGTTTGGATGAATTTCGAGGCACTCCGAAGGGCTTGAAGTCCAGATTTTTCTGCTTCCGGTCCACCAAAAAAGCTAATGTATATTTTTGCAAGGCGAAAATCTCTTGAACACACCACGCGATTCACTAAACAGGACTGCAATCTTGGATCTTCAATATCATATACTAAAATTTGACTCAGTGCTTCTCGGATTCGTTTTTCTAATTTTTCTTTATGATAACTTTTCATAATCTCTCAATCCTATCTTCAATCACTTCAACTTCATATTGGCTTTGAATCCAGTTTTGTATGTAACCAATTGTGCGCTGCAGCTCATTCCATTGGGTGTTGATTGACACAATAGATAATTCAGCTCTTTGCCATGTATCATGCAAATCTGTTTCGCTTATTGCCACATTAAACTTCGACTTCAGTTTTCGTATCATGGACTGAAGAATTCTTCTTTTTTCTTTTAAACTTTGCACTCCAGGCAATCTCATCTCTATAGTGAGAAGAGCAATCTCGGTGGCCATATTATTGTGGTTTTTCCACCATTTGGAAAACCTCAATTGTATCGCCTGCTTTCACGTCGTTAAAGTTTTCTATGCCAATGCCGCATTCATATCCTTCACGAACTTCTTTGGCATCCTCTTTAAAGCGTTTTAGCGAAGAAACTTTTGATTCAAAAATGATGGCACGATCTCGAATAATACGAGCTTTGGCATTTCTTCTGATGATACCTGATCGAACAATACACCCGGCAATGGAACCAGCTCTAGGTACCTTAAACACTTGTTTCACTTCAGCTGTTCCAAGCACTTCTTCTGTTTCTTCGGGGGCAAGAACACCTTTCATGCCAGCTTTGATGTCGTCTAGAAGCTCAAAAATAATCCGGTACGTTTTTAGTCGAATAGACTTGTTTTTGGCTTCTGCTCGTGCTCCCGGGCTAGCTGTGCTATTGAAGCCATAAATGTTTGCATTGCTGACAGAAGCCAAAAGAATATCGTCTTCTGTAATGATACCAACGCCCTGCCGAACGATATTCAGTTCAACACCCTCTACTTTGATCTTATCAAGAGCTACTTGCAAAGCATCAAGGGTACCGTCTCCATCTGCTTTGATAATAATATTGAACTGTTCCACTGTTTCTTTTTCTGATAAGAAATCTTCGGCCCAATCTGCTTCCTCTTCTTGAGAAACAGGTTCTTCTGTTTTCGTAGGAACTTCTTTTTCTTCGTAGGGTATAAAATTCTTCGCAGCATGAACAACAGAACCTGGCTTGAGTATTTCGGGCAAGCCTTTTACGTTCACAGGCGTAAGGGCAGCTGCCTTTTTAATAGTTGTACCAAGATCGTCATTTAAAACGCGAATTTTGTATTCTGTTTCTCCATCAATTGTCATCACATCTCCTCTTCGAAGAGTGCCCGTTTGAACAATAATGGTAGCTTGCGATCCAAATGTTTTTGTTATATTGGATTCAATGACCGTTCCTGCAAAATCAGCCAATGTGCTTGTATACAGCTCAATCATTTCGGCTTTTAGAAGAATCATCTCCAAAAGATCATCCACTCCAATTCCTTTTTTGGCTGATATGGGAACAACAATGGTGTCCCCGCCCCACTCTTCTGGATTCAAGCCATGTTCTGCCAATTGCGTTTTTACTCTTTCAATGTTTGCGTTGTCCAAATCAATTTTATTAATGGCAACAATAATGGGGACCTTGGCTGCTCTTGCATGATCAATAGCCTCAAGAGTTGTTTCTTTAATGCCATCTTCTGCTGCAACGATGAGTACAACAATATCTGTAATTTCAGAACCTTTTGCACGCATAGCGGTAAAAGCTTCGTGACCAGGAGTGTCAATAAAAACAATCTGCTTTTCATTGCATGCAACGCTATATGCACCAATAGCTTGTGTAATTCCGCCCAATTCCTTATCGGCTACGCGGGTTTTACGAATATAATCCAAAAGAGTTGTTTTTCCATGGTCAACATGGCCCATAATGGTAATAACAGGAGCTCTTGGCTTGAAAAAACGATGGTCAATAGTTTCGTCAACGTTGTATTCTAGGGGTATTTCGTATATTTCACACAAGGATTTGACAGCAAAACCAGGGACGGGGTCTTTGGGAGAATAGGAAACAATCCCATATTTCAATAGCCTAGTTTGCAACACGGGGTATTCAATATGAAGCAATCGGCACATTTGGTCTGCATTGAAATAAACAACTTCCTCGTTTGCTTTTTGCTCTTTTTGAGCTTCTTCTTGACTTGCTTCTTGTGTTTCTTTTTGAGTAGATTTCTCAGTTGCTGTAATAGGAATCCCTTTTTTTAGGGCTTCTTCTTGTTTTTTCTTTTTTCTTTCTTCATTTTGAGAATGTACAATCTCTTGTACTGCTTCAGCTGTTTCTTGCTCAATTGTTGACAAGTAGCTTTTGACAGACTCCCCTAAATCTTTTAAAATCACCATTAAAGCTTGGGAGGTAACACCCAATTCTTTTGCTAGTTCGTACACTCGAACTTTCTTATCACTCATAAAGATACATTCTCCTGTTCATGCGATTCATTCTTTTGTAAAACATCCAGTTTGAAACTGGTTAAACGAGCAGCTAATTTGACATTTAAGCCTTTTTGTCCAATGGCCAATGAAAAGTACTGAGGTTTTACCAAAACAGTCGCCATATGATTGTTTTGGTCTATTGTAACATCTGCTTGCTCTACTTTTGCTGGACTCAGAGAGTTGGCAATATAGGCTGTAATATCGTCGCTCCACCGGATTACATCAATTTTTTCTCCATATAGTCTTTTTCCTACTGCGTTTATTCTTGATCCTTTAGTTCCAATGCAAGTTCCCACAGGATCAATTTTAGGTTCGGAGGAAAAAACAGAAACTTTTGCTCGAACTCCGGCTTCTCTTACTATTTTTTTTACTTCAATCAATCCTTGTGCAAGTTCTGGTATTTCAAGTTCCATAAGAGTTTTTAACAAATTGGGATGAGTTCGTGACAACATGATAATGGGCTCGCGTTTTGATCGGTAAACATAAAATATGTAGCAGTGGATCTGTTCCCCTATCTGGTAGTGTTCAGTAGGTATTTGTTCATCTTGTGGGAGAATTCCTTCTGCCTTGTTAATCTTTACATAGATGCGAGAGGGTGTAACTTTTGAAACTTCCCCTATGACCATTGTGTGTTCTCTAGTTTTAAACTCATCAAATATTTCGTCTTGGTAATTCTTGTGTATATGTTGCATTACCACTTGTTTTACAACATCTGCAAGAATACGATCCAGTTTCTGTAAATTTAACTCAATTTCAACGGTATCTCCAAGTTGGGCAGTTGGCTTTATTTTTTGAGCTTCTTCTACCGAAATTTCGGTCATTGAGTTTTGAGGAGTAATCACTACTTTTTTCCCCTCATACACTTTTAAAAGACGCATATGGGGATTCATGACAACGCGAAGATTGTCAATATTTCCAAAGGCCCGTTTATAGGCTGCCAAAATTCCCTGTTCTATAGCATGATATATTGCATCTTTTTTCTTAATCTCGCGTTCTTTACAATAAATATCAATGGCTTGAAAAATTTTACCAGCTGGCACTTTTTACTCCTACTACAAAACTAATTGGCAACAAACAATACTACCATAGGGAACAATAACTTCCTTATTGTCACACAGAAAAACAACTTTATCGGGCTCTATAACGCTCTGTAGCGTTCCTTCAATAGGAGGTTCATCTTTTCGAGTGAAACGAACCTTTTTCCCGGTAAACAATGAAAACTCTTGCCATGATTTCAGTTTTCTATCTGCTCCAGGAGAAGAAACATCTACAATAAAATCTGCTTCTTTGCCAAGTAACATATTTAAAAAATCGCGAACAACCAATGTTACCTTTGAGCAATCGTCCAAAGAAATCGATCTATCTTTTTTATAAATGCAAAAAGACACTCTTAAAGTATCGTTTTTCACTTGGACTTTCATATCCAATGGAGAATATCCAGTCTTTAAAACAAAAGACTGGATATTCTCCATAAAGGTTTTTTTATCCATTAATTATGAGTTTTTATCGACAAAGGCCTTTAGTTGTTCTTTTGGCAATGCTCCAATAACTTTATCTACAGCAGCTCCATTTTTAAATAGAATTAAAGTAGGAATGCTCACAATGGAATACTTTGTAGCGATGTCGGGTACTTCATCGGTGTTCACTTTGGCAATTGCGTATTTTCCATCGGATTCTGCCGCAAGTTCTTCAAGAACAGGGGCAACCATGCGACAAGGTCCGCACCATGGGGCCCAAAAATCAACTAAAACAGGTTTGTCTGATTCCAATACCTGTGTCTGAAAATCATCCATCGACTTTATTTCAACATAATTACTCATAAAAAACTCCTAATCATTTTTATTAATTTTATCATTTCATGCATTTTTTACAAGATTAAAAAAAAAGACCGCTTGCATAAGCGGTCTTTTTTTTCTTTTTGTTCTACCAGTAGGAAATCCTTTACGGATAGGTCAATGAAGCTTCCCATAATTTGGCATCCCAGCCAACTTTCATACCCATCGATTCAGCAACAAACCGCAATGGAATCATAGTTCTTCCATTTTTTAATTCGGGTTCTGCTGGCATATTTTTCGTTTCTTTGCGTCCATCTGGATGAGTAATAACAGCTTTTAACTGATCAATCCATAGATCAATATGGACCCCTCGGAAATCGTAAGAAACTTTTCGTTCTGTGTGATCCCATCCTACCTTAGCACCAAAGGATTCAGCTACTAAGCGGAAGGGGATCATGGTGTGCATGTTGTACTTCAAATACGGAGCTGCATCCAAGGTAAGGGACGTTGCATTTAAATACCCGGTTTCAACACCAATGCGAAGTCGCAATGTGCACCTTACAATAAAGGAAATAGTGACACTGTTTTTATTTCCTACGGCATCTTCTACTTCAACTTTTAAGATGTTATCGCCAGCCAGTACAGACATTCCCACAACTCGATCAAATGTTCCCATATGATCCACATCCAAAGTTATCGTTTCGTCTGGTTTTGTGGAAGAAACCACTTGCACTTTCTGGATTCCAATTTCTGTGGTTCCTCGAATTCGTATGTTGGCATACAATGCATTTCCATCGGGTGTGGTAGAGAAGTACACGTCTTCTACTGTTTGGTACAACTGTGGAGAAGAAAGCACAAGAATGGGTGGGTTCACTTTCACAATGATTCGGTAGGTTGCATACGTAATGTTTCCAGCTTCATCTTCTGCCTTTATTTGAATAGTATTCTCACCATTTTGTAAATTCAAAAGCGCTGAATATGTATTTTCTATGAGCGTGATAGGTTTTTGGTTCACAGTTACCTTCACTGGTGAAATATCGTTGATACGTATGGACAAAGGATATGTCTGATCTCGTGTATAAAGGACTTCGGATTCAATATTGGTAAGGATTTCTGGTCCCTCTCCGTCATAGGAAAATTCAACTTTGTATTCATCGGATTCAGTTCCCATTTTTGTTACCAAACGATAGTACAATGTGTGTTTCCCGGGCATATTCAGTTCCACTGGATTCGTATACTCTTTTTCCAGGTTGTTATCAATACGATAGTAGAAAGTACCAATCACATTGGAAGTGAAAATTGCAGTAGGTGCTGTTATATACCAGCCAGACAATCCATCGGGTGAATCGGGTGTTAACAAGCAATCAATTTCCAAGGAAGGCTCTACAGTAAAGGGTTCGGACATAACCTGAGCAGGTTCTTTGTCACTCCATATACTAATTCTGTAGTCATAGCCAGGGGTGGTGGGATTAATGATACCAGCCTGGCTGTAGAAAATAATTGTCAAGTCTTCCCCATTGGCAAGATTCATGGAAAGAGGTAGGGTCACCACTTTCTTTTTGACTTCAAGAGTTCCACTCAACCGAATACCATTCACGGCTGCATATGATCCGTGTAAGGTCTCTGGCAACACAAATGGATGCAAGGAAACATAGATGTTTTCTCCACGTGTTAAAGCACCATAAGGGCCAAGATTTCCTGTAATGGTAATTTGCGTTTCAGAAGCAATGCTAGCTGGTTTCAGCTGCACCTTAACTCGTTGTAAGGTGGAACGGTCAACAATTTGGAATGGTTCCGATTCCACACTTGATTCTTCCTTCGAAGTATAAAGCCTGCACTGATACATTCCAGGAAACTCAGGATTTGCAATACCTGCTTCTTTTGTAAGAACAAGTTCTACTTTGGAATTGGATCCAATTTTTCGATCGACTTTTATGATGACCGATTTTCCAGATACTATGGGGTCAGAAGAAGGTATCACTCCGTTGACCATCACGGTATTTCTACCAATTTTCTTGGGCAATGTGAAATTGTAGTCAAACAATACAACAATGGTATCACCTTGCATGAGATCCCCTGAAACACCTGTACGAAATCCAATTTCATAGGTGGCAATTTCTCCTGTAATGACAGGATTTGGCGATACAATCACGTCGGTAACGGAGGAAACTCCAATATGGTATCCTGCCGACAAAGATGGTGTAGTCTGTTTCGAGGTAAATACCGTAATATGATAATCATTTTCTGTGGAAGGGTTGGTAATGCCTTTAATTACAATATTTATCTTTTGCCCACCGTTCAATTCTACAGGGGGTACAAGGCGGATAAATTTCTTTGCAGCATCAATGTATGGCGTTGTAAACATCGGATTATCGTTCACTAGAACATCTTGGGCGGATAGATAGTTGGGAAGAGTGGTTTCTTTTGGAAATTGGATGGTAATGGTGTCTGATATTGTTCCCAAGCTTCCGTCAAGACCTAAAGTGAAAGCTATACCGTAAGTTGCAACTGCGTCCACAGTGGATGGGTTTACTGTTACTTCGGGCATGCTAACGGAACCGGGAGAAGCAACCATTTCCATCTGGGTGATGCTACCAAACAATGGATGGGATACCGTGATGTTAAATGATCCTTCTCGGGTATCCATACAATAAAACTCTACATGCTGTTCTTCTGCTTTTAACAATATGCTGCTTTGGGGTAGCCATTCTTCTGCGGAAGAAAACGTTGAAAATGTTGCCGTATGAGAATCTGCTTTGACATTTATCAAGATGTCTCTGTTCATTTTGAAAGAGTTCCCGAAAATATCTACCAATTGAACCATAATAGGATCGGATGGCTTGTTGATGCGTAAAAGTCTAGGAGGCGTTCTAAACATCAATTGTTTTTTGATTCCTCGTATGCTAAGCGTCATAATGGCAGCATTGTAATCTTTTGATGTAGCCGTAACCGAAATATTGCCTTGTTCCAAATCAGAAACAAAAAACGGCATGGATTCAGAGAAATTTGGTGCTACTTGGACGTCAATAGTATGTTGCTCTGTCCATGTCGCTCCATCCAATGAAAACCGTGTGGTTGTGGAAGAAGATTTTAATGTAATGGTGTAGGCCGTATTCTGTACAATTGGATTCCCGCTTTGATCCACCATTTTTACCACAATGGGTCCAATGATTTCGGATGGTTCAAAAGGACTAGGATACGAAGAAGGTTCAAAACGTAAATCATTGACGCCGTTGCGAATATCAATATCCGCTGTGGCTTCTCGATAGACATCCTGCTGTTTAACAGTTACCTGTAGGGTACATCGTCCTTCGGATTCCGCTAAGAAATCAATTTCATTGGGATTCGTTAGCTTGTCAATTTTTCCCAATGACGGTTCCACCGTCCAGGTATAGGAAACGTCCTCTATCATTTCGCCTTGTCCATCATAGGCGGTTACCATGAATCGGGTCTTTTTTCCGCGGGATGTTGTAATTGAATCGGGAGATAGCACAATGCGATCCAAAGGCCCCACAACGGTTACCATGGAAGACACTGTGATCGAAGATTGGGATCCATAGGAAACTGTAACCGTCACGCTTCCTTTGCCAATATCACTGGCATAAAATTCGGTTCTTTCATCTTTAAAGCTACTTAACCAACCAATACCACCAGACAAACTCCAGTGATATACAACGCCCCGAGAAATTCTATTTCCGTTGGCATCATAGGCAAACGCAGTAAAGGTTTGCGATTTGCCTTCTGATATTCGTACGTCGCTTGGAGTTATTTCGATGCGGTGTAAATCCAAATCAGGACAAATGTATACATCACGATCTCTTCGGACCAGACCGGGTCCTACAACTTCAAAATACATCTTGTGCGTTCCTTCGCTTGTATTCTGAATATCAGCATCTTTGGTAAAGGTAATTTTCACAGGATCATTTTTGCTGATTGCAATAGGAGAAACAAGGGTTACCGTATATTGCGCAACAGTTGGCGTTGTCCTGCAGTATGTGGAACCAAACATAATGGTATAGGAATCTAGGGTAGAGGGAATGAAGGTGCCATTGGGAAAGGTTATCTTCACTTCTGTTGTATTGGCAACAATGGCTTCGGGGGTATAAAACTCAATACCATATTCCGCATTGGTATAGGGGGTGCAAGGAGAAATTTCAGTTGTGATGTGCAAAGGGCTGGTGTTGGCATAAATTTCATATTCATTGGAGATAAGAGGATTATTCTTAGAACCTTCGCGCAAAGTCCATATTTCCATATTGTATTTGTCAGCAATTGTTGGGTTCGTCACTTTTGCATCTTCGTGGATGGTGATTTCAATGGTAGAGTTTCCATTGATAGCAACGGGACTGTAAATTTGTATGGTTCGATCCGCTGGATTCGTCAATGGATTGATAGAACACCGGACATTGTTTACTCGAACGTAGGAAGAATTCATGGAAGCTGGGATGGTAGTGTCTAAGGGAAATCGCAGATTGATCGTGTCTCCCATATTCAAGTTTCCATACGAACCGGTTTGAAAACGAATGGTATACAAACCATCCACACCAATAAATGCAGGTTTTACACTGACTGTAGGAATGGTGTAAGAAACAGGATTGATGGTGTATTCCAAAGACCCTATATAGTTTTCTTCAGAAGAAGTTTTGGCAAATATCTGATAATTTCCGGGTGCACTGGGGTTTAACATGCCTACTTGCTCGGTGAAGTACACATACAGGTTGTCAAGATTGCCAACATCGATTGGAACGGTAAAAGTAACAATGTTGTGATCAATTTTTGGATTCAGAACAGATACTTCATTGCCGTCAATCACGCCATCTTGATCCACCAATATGGTGCCAGAAGCTATGTAAGAAGGAAGCCTTGTTCCTTGTGGAAGCATTACGGAAACTGTATCAGAGTTTGCCTTGAGAGCTCCAATGGGACCGGTTTTAAAACCAAACTCAATGCCGCAATCTCGTCCGGCTGTATAGTTTGATAAAGTCACATTAATGGGCAAATTACTATTGATAGGGGCTCCGCCAATACCTTCTATTTGAGAATACAAATAAAAAGTACCCGATACTGCGGAGGATTCTGTAGCAGTAAAGACATGTAAAGTAAAGGGCTGCGGAGTAATGGTAACTACGGGGTTGTCGATATCCGCTGATTCCAAAAATCGAATAGACACTTTTTCGGTAGCACCAATCGAAACAGGCAGGGGTATTTGCACCATTTTGGAACCCGCAGGATACGATGCTGGGGCATCTGTTATGGTAGATCCCATGGTTACGGGTTGATCATTCACCATAATATTGCCTGGAGGGATGGTATTGGTTGGAATCGGATAGTTGTTGTTAAATATTGCTGCATAGGATGGGGGGAATACAACCGTTACAAATTGACCTGTGGACAACCCTCCACTAGAGCCTGTCAAAAATTGAATTGTATACACAGCACCCTTGTCATTTTTTGGTACAACAGGTTGTGGGATACAATAACCAGAGGCCTTTGGTTCAACCGATATTTGTACAGCACCTGAAACAGTTCCAATCGTATAGAATTCAGATTGAACCGGTGTGGTCTCTTTCGAAGTATAAGCAGTAAGAGTGTAAGATCCAGGTTCCGTAGGGTTCGAAATTCCACAACTTGATAAAAACGTAACTTTTACAGCATTTTTTTCTAAGATTGTTGGGAACGTGGACGGTAGGGTCATTTTAACTCTTTGACCGCTAACTTGGACTGAAGAGGGGTTCATTTCGACAGCAGAGGCTACGTTCAGGATTCGAATGTTGCCTGCATTAATGAACGAGGGTACATTGGTTCCTGCAGGATACTCCAATGAAATACTCTCGTTTGCTTTCAATCCTTCATCAACATCCCCTAATGTAAAGCTTATTTCTTGTTGAGATACCACGCCCACACCTGGGTCGTTTAAAAGTACCGTTAGGTTATCTATAGAGGTATATACTTCAAATGGGTCTGAGATATACGGATCTGTTTCTGAAGAAACCTCTATTTTCAACGTAAAATATTTGGGAGTGACGTCAATGGTCGGGACGTTAATTTTTGCTTGTTTCTTGATACGAACTACTACATTTGCTCCTTGTTCGATGGACTGGGGGACTAAAATAGTCACTTGTCTAGTAGCAGGGTTCACTACAGCAGGTGCGGTGGTTGCAACGCCATTGACTGCAATATCGCCTGCTGGAATATCAATGGCAGGTAGACCTGTCCCTTGGGGGAAGGTAATAGCAATCGTATCGTTATTGAACGTATACAATCCAGCAGAAGATCCAAGTTTAAAACGGATGTTCCATTCTGCCTCTTCTTCTGATTTGTTTGGGACAACCGTGACGCCTGTTGTACTATAGCCTTGGATTCTGTAGTTCTGAGATGTTACAACGGAAGGCTCTGCTGATGTTGATAGTTTTAAGTGATAAATTCCTTCTCTGTCGGGGTTGCGTATCCCAGCATCGGTTTTAAAGATGAAACAAACATATTGTCCTGGCATAACAGTCTCTGGTACGACAAACGAGACTTTGTTCCCTACAATTTGAGGATCGTAAGGAGCGTTTGTGGTTGCACCAGCATACGGCAGTGGTGGTTCTGCAGCTGGAGGAGGGGAAGCAGTTTTGATACTGAAAGCAGATATTGTAGAAGGTACTCCTGTTTCTGAAGGAAATTCTACGCTCACTCTTCCAGAATTTGCAATAAGCTTACCTTGTTCTCCTACTTTGAAAGCCACATGATATTCTGCAATTGCATTCGTTTTGTCTGGTTGAACAAAAACGGCAGGAACAAAAAGAGATGTTTTGAGAGAATAGGCATTGGATTCAAGAGCGGGTTCAACTACTGTAACCCCATCACTTCTATAAATACCTACTGTAATAGTACGATTGTCCAATTCTCCATCGGGGTTGATGATGCCTGCAGACTGATCAAACACAATCGAGACTTCAGGAGCATAGGAAGAGGTAGTGCTTATATTATTCGGAAGGATAATGTCCATTTCGCAAAAGCTTCCAGTAGGATTAGGCTCTGGTATACCTTCTGATATAAATTGAGGATCTATTTGAGGGTGAATACCGTTTACAGTAACAGATTCTTTCGGAATGGGAGCTTGAATAAAAGTAGCGTTAGTAGGGTCAGCACCGGGTACAAGATTGGCATCCCATTGAATGCGAATACGGTCTCCGGCAAACAGACTCCTGCTGGTTCCGGTTCCTAGTTTAAACCGTATGGTATACTTGGCCCTTTCTCCAGCCCTGTTTGGGTCTGGATACACAGAGGCACGGCTCATTTCTGTAACAATTTCAAACTGCGAAGACGTTGCATACTCAATTTGTCTTTGATTATTCGCAGCCGTATCGTAGGTTCGTAACTGAATGGTATAGTTTCCTGGCGTAGGAGGATTCAGAATTTTGGTGTTGGTAATTTCTATTCTCTGAAAACCTGGTGCAACGTCAGAATCGCCAATTTCAAATGACAATTTTTTTCCATCTCGCATAACAGATCCAGGCTTTACAACGGGAGGGGCTGGAGAAGCGGCTGGCTTTTGCAAGGTAACCACAAAATCCGTCTCGTCAAAAGGGGCTCCCATGGATAAAGTAGACAAATTAAAAGCAGAAGGAAACTCTATCTCAATACGGCCCCCCTGCGGAATCGTTTCTGTATTGGTAAACTTTAACGTATGATTAGCAGGAGTTCCTGCTGTGTTTGGATTGGGTTCGTTTACAAATGTAGTGATTCTTGAATACCCAACCGAAACAATGGAGAACATTACCATAAATCCTAACAACAAGCTAATGATCTTTTTAGCGCTCATGTCCTTCCTCCTTCGTTGTAGGAGTAAACTTTACAACAAGTCATCATTTGGAAACCTTAATGGTTTTCGTTTCTGGAATCCACTCAACTTCAGCTCCTAAGGTCTCTGTTACAAAACGCAATGGAACAAAAGTTCGACCACTCTTAATTTCAGGAGCAACATCCATTTCTATAGTTTCGGATGTTTCTCCTCGCTTTACAAGAGCTTCTTTGCTTCCAATTTGAAGCTCGATATGAATCGTATCAAAGTCATATACAACCGTTTTGCCTTCAGGTATCCATCCTACTGTAGCTCCAATGGCTTCTCCAATAAATCGCATAGGTAGCATGGTTCTTCCATCTTTAATGTAGGGAGGAGCATCTAGCTTGTTTTCTTGTTCGTTCACAAAAGCCAATGAATTGCCAATTTGAAGTTCAATCATGACCTTTGCAATAACGGTGGAAGAAGAGGAATATTCTTTTCCTGTTATGCGATCCTTGACGGAAAACACAATACCGTTTAACCCAGCAATGACTGGCATCTTAACTTCACCCTTGAAGATTCCAGCTTCATCAATAGGCAGGGATACAGGTTGTTCCATTACATCCATGATGATAATGTTTACCGTATCCGCTGTGGCTGGATTAATTTTTCCTTCAATGGGTATCGTTGCAACAAGCCGCGAGCCCTCGTCGGTTG
This sequence comes from uncultured Caldisericota bacterium, assembly GCA_964493625.1. GTDB lineage: Bacteria > Caldisericota > Caldisericia > UBA6126 > UBA6126 > JAGLCW01. The sequence continues at coordinate 152,719 of CAZBOU010000001.1, read as the reverse complement.
TTTCTAAAACGGGATAAACAGAGGACAAGCTTTGAGGTGATTGAATATTAAACTTAATATCCGACGGTTGTACATATTTTACACGTATTCTAGGAGTAACACTTCGATTTCCAGCTTCATCAATAGCAATGATATCAATCAAATTGTCTCCTGGATTTAAGGAAACAATGGAAGTAAAACGTTTTTCAGTAAGAGTTGCTGGTCTATCATTTATCGTAACAGTAAATGCATTGTTCTCGTATACTTCACCAGATACCTTCACTTGTGGTTCATTCAACACTGCCCCATCTTTGGGTTCACTTACGAAAACTTCAGGAGCTTTTGTGTCTACTTTAAACTGCATATCTTGCTTGGTTTCATCGGAAAAACCTTCTGCAACAGAGTACCAGTTCAATATATGGATACCTTCTGGAGCTGTGATGGCTGTACCAGTATACCGCTGGAAGGGTTCTTCGTCCCAGGAATAGAAAATCTTTGCACTTGCTACATCATTATTGAATAGAATGTTGGGAGCAATTTTATACCATCCAGAAAGTCCATTTGGTGAGGATGGGTTCACTGTAATTTCAGTAGTAAGAATCATACCCACCGTATAAGGAGTGGAAACAACGGGCATAGGTTCCGCTTGCGTTGATACAGATACAGTGTATTCTCCGGATGTTGAAGGGTTGCGCATATTGCTAATAGTGACTGTTACATTGCTTTCACCATCAATTGCAATGGGGGATTTAATGATAACAGAAACCCCTTCAGACACTTCTGGGGTAATGGAACATACAACACCGTTCACTGTAACATGATGGGCTTGAATGGTGCCTAGGTTGTAGCGACTATCAAATGATATGGTAATGGTTTCACCCACTTCAATGCGTCCATATCCACCTGTTCTAAACTGAACAGTATAGGTAACATTTTGTTCATCAACCAATGACGAAGAGAGAGAAACGCTAATATCACCCAATAGTGAGGTTCCAATTTGATAGGCTTCCGATTCTGTTTGTGTTGTTTCTTTGGATGTAAACACTTTCAATTTGTACATGCCGTCTCTGGTAGGATTCTTAATTTTTGCGGCGGTTTTTATTTCGATGATTACCTCTGTATCGTTTTCAATTCGAACAGGAAGGGCCATGATGATTTTTCGCTGAGCAAGGTCAACCTGAGGTCTTGTCATTAGAGGAGTGCTGTTAATGAGGATTGCATTGGCAGGAATGGAAGAAGGCAATTCTGTGTCGGATGGGAAAATGACAGTAATAGAATCTTGGTTTACGCTTAAAGCTCCTGCGCCTCCAACTTTCATCCGAATCGTGTAATCTGCGATAGCTGCAGGTTGTATAGGAGAAACTTCGACTTGAATATCGCGAAGCTCTGAAACCACAATTGTATAGGGATCCGTAGACGTTTGTATTGTATCAGAAGACGTAGTAATTGAAATTTTGTAATCGTCTTTTGGTGTTGCTGGATTCACAATATTGGCTTCTTTGCTAAACTGTACAATTGCTAAACTATTGGAAGGAATATCTTTTGGCACCGTGATAGTAACTTTGCTTCGAACAGCTTCAACGTTTGGTGGCAATGTAACGACTTCGCCATTTACTGTAATATTACTGCTTTTTATAGAATCGGGAAGCATCGTTTGGGCAGGGTAGATGAATTCAATTGTCCCTTTGCCGCTCAGTAAAGAGCCAGTGCCGGAGGTTCTGAACGATATGGTATACTCTGCAGACATCGATGTTTGATTTGGGTCTACCTCTACTTTGGCATCCGAGATTCTAGTATTGCTGACGTTAACCGATGGGCTAGAGGGTATTTCTACAAAACTACCCCCCATTCCTTTGCTTTTTACCACAAAGGTGTATACATTTGGCTGAGCAGGAATTCGTACGTCTTCATAGATGATTGTTAGTTTATCATTGACACCCATTGTCATGATAGGAACAGTAATAATGTTTCCTAGTACCTCTGGTGAATTGGCAAATTCAAGAGAGTCTTCTTTTAGACGAACATATCCCTCGGCAGTAGAGGATAGAGATGGTCTAGAAAAACCTTGAGGAACAATAATTTGTATTGCTCCGCTATTCATTGCTGCATCTGCAGTATAAGAAATTTCAAATCGCTGTCCGGTAGCCCCAGAGGAGGCTTGATTCGGGTTGATACTGGCTCTGCCACTACCATCAGCAACGGAAACAACAAGTACTTCGGGTAGTTCATCAACAGATAAAAGGTCGGCGTCTTGGTTTTGCTTCGCTTGGATCTGGAATATATATTCGCCCGGAGTTGAAGGAGCAGATACTTTTGAATAGGTCATCGTAAAGGTCTTTCGATTGGCCATACTCATGACATTAAAGATAATTTTTCTACCTTGGATATTGGGAGGATTCGAAATGTTCACACCTGTTCCCGCCAGTGCCGTGATGTAGCCTTGCGATCCAGGAGCAATCGTAGGTTCTGGGAAGCCCGATGGAATTGTGATCTCAATGATTCCGTTGGACATTTCTGCTACAGAGGTGAAGGTGAAATTAAAAGAAATATCTCCCTGGTTCACATTCACTCTTGTGGGAGTGATAGTGGCTTGAACAGGAGCACCATCCCCTGGGCCTGGTCCTGGACCACCATTGTCTGAAACAGAGACATTGGCTGTAGCTTCGAGATTTTCTCCTTCATAGGTTGCAGAAACAATAATCTTAGATGTTCCAGCGGAAGAAGCTGTGAATGTAGTTGTTTTACCGGTCATAGGAGACAAGGAACCTGTTGAATCTCCTTCTAATCTCCAGCTATAGGTAAGGTTAATAGGGCTACCGTCTTGTTTGTAAGCCCCTGCAGTAAATGACTGTGTATCTCCTACAGACAATGAGCTATTTGTAGGATTCACAACCAGTTGAGCCGTTGTAGAAGAAACAGTGATAGAAGAACTGACCTGTATAGTTGTGTTTCCGAATGTTACGGCACACTGAACGGTTCCGCTACCAGATGTTTGAGAAGCAACAAGGGTCGCTTTGTTTTTAGTAATATCGGTTAAACTTCCTATATTGCCCTGTGTTGTCCAGTAATACGACAGTCCGGCAGGTGGTATGGTATTGCCGTTTTCATCATATGATACTACTTCAAGTTCTTTTCTTTGACCTTTGGCCATTGTTGCGCTATCGGGAATCATTTCGGCAGTAGCCAGCGTAAAATCCCCACAAATAAAATACTCTTTTGATTCCACCCATCGGTGGTCTGGCTCGAGTGTACCAGCTTTTATCTTCAGGGAATACATTCCCGTGGAAGGATTTTGAATGCGAGCCTTCTCTGTAAAGACAATGCGCACTGTGGATAAAGCTTGAATGATTTCTGGAACTTTAATAGAAACGATTTGTTTGTCGACTTGGACTTGGGGGAAAGCTCCAACATTTGCAGGATGATTGTTTACAATGACAAAATCGCCCTCAATTACAGAGGGTAAGCGAGTACCAAACGGAAACTCGATATCAATAACATCCCCTATGGCTAGGGCATTCACTGTTGTAAAGGAAATACTGACTTCAGCCCCTGTAAGTTGCTGCAAGCAAGGCTCAACAGTTACTTCTGCAGCAGACAAACCAAGGATGGAGTATGGATCGGATCGAACTAGCAATGGCTCTGATGAAGTTGAAACTTCCAGAGTATAGGTGCCCGATTGCGTTGGGTTTTGAATACCAGCAAGCTCCGTAAAACGAATTTCAATGGTGTCTGTGGCTTCCACATCGTCGGGAACGCTAATAACCACTTCGTTGGTTTCTTGATTTATGACCGGAGCTTTTGAAAGGGTTCCGTCATACGTAACTCCAAGAATGGTATTGGTGATCTTGCATCGTACAGAACCGGCAAGAATAGAAGAAGGAAGCTTTGTATCGTAAGGGAAAGCTACTGTAATCGTTCCCAAATCTTTTATAAGGTTACCGGAAGGTCCGGTAGTGAACTCAATAATGTATTCTGCATTGGTGTTAGGTGTGGCCCCTCTAGGATCTGGAGGAGGCGGGAATGCAGGTTCGACAAAACCGTCCTTGGCCAACTCGACAGAAATAGCACCAACGGAGGAGAACAAGCTAAATGCATGAGACTCAACAGGGGTTGGCTCAACCGAAGTCAGAACTGCCAAACGATAAAGTCCCACAGTTGGCGGGTTTTTGATTCCAGCAATATTGGATATTTTTACCACTACTTCGGATTCTGCATCTATATCAACAGGAGTGATCAGCTTAATATACTTCAATTCCCCTGCATCATTGACAACCGTAGGAATGGAGCTTAAAACAACTCCATTTACAAACACCGAGTTCTGCGGAATGGATGTTGTTAGCTCTGGATAAGCAGAAGGATTGGGGTCAAAACCAACAGTATAGTCCCCTACATAGGATGGGTCGAATACGATCACAATTTCTTCTGTATCCTGCAGCATATTACCATTAATGCCTGTATTAAAACGGATTTCATAGGCAGTATTCTTTGCATTGATAGCAGGTGGTTCTGCAGAAACCCTTGGAATACTACTTGTCGATAGAATCGAGTAGTAATTGGAAATGGCAGCGATAGGTTGTGAAGAGGTGTTTAATTTGAGTTGGTACGATCCTGGGTCTTGCGGGTTCGCTATTTGAGCACCTTTTTCAAATTTTATACAAACGTGTTCTCCGGCAGGTATAGCAATTGGAACGCGGAAAGTAACTGTATTATCCTCCACAGTAATGGGAGGTACAGAGGAAAAGGTGGGATTGCACACGGCTCCAAAACCAACTTTGATGTTCGCAGGATTGATATAGGAAGGTACCGTTGTACCTTCAGGAAATGTAACAGAGATAGAACTTGTATTTGCATAGAGTTGGGACGATGGATCGACTCCTAGGTCAAATTCAATCAAATACTCTGCAAAGGATCCTGTTGTTTTTGGATTGGGATGCGTAGCAGGTACTTCTAGATTCTGAACGGCATCCCCAATTGTATATTGATACGATTCGATCGCTATTGGTTCTTTGTTTGTCCAAACAATACATGTATAGTTGCCAGAATCTGCAGGATTTACAAATCCCGCACTTTGTAAGAACTCAATGGTTACTTGTGAACCTGCATCAATATTTACAGGGGATTGGATTTGAATCCATCTGTATAGATTCCAGCCAGGTGCGTTGTCCACATTTCCAGGCAGAGCAGGTCCTGCATTGACAGTGGAAAATGTTGTACAGTATACACCATTCACTTTAATGGAAGAGGGAGCTAGATTTGCAGCAGGAGTTGTATAATCATCTCCGTTGAAACCTACGTACAGATCACTATTGTTTGCAGTAATGGCACCAGTTTCTCCAAGTGTAAACTGGACTGTATATTCTGCATTTTGATTAATAACGGGTGGATCTACTACAACTTCGGCAGAAGATACGGTGGAACGAATAATGTAATTGCGGGAAATACCGTAATTGGGCTGTGTAGATGTTTTCACTAAAAGGTTGTAAATCGTAGGTTTGGATGGATTCTCTAATCCTGCATCTTTACAAAAGAGTATATAAACGTTGGATCCAGAAGGAATGGTTATAGGAACTGGGAAAGATACTTCTTGTCCTATAATTGTAACGGATTGATTCAAGATGGTTCCAACGGGCGGAGGACATGTTAAAGAATCAGGATCTCCTGCTCCCCAAATTGGTGCAGTAGAAATATAGATGGATCCAGGTGAAATACTTGATGGTACGGTGGTACCGTCAGGGAAAACAATGCTTATACGATCTAAGTTTTGCGTTAATTGTGGTTTTGTAGCAGATGTTACAAAATGAACCATATATTGAGCTGGCAAAGAAATCCCGTTGGATTTTGGAATTACGGATCGCATATCCAAAGGTGGATTGATGCCCGGAAATGCAACCGAATCAACAATATTGTACAGTTTTGATTTGATCTCAATATCCTCTTGAGAAGTATGCGCATAGCCAAACTTGATGCCCTCTGTAGAAGGATTTTGCAAGGCACAAGATTCGAGGAATACGACATTCAGCTCTGAATTCGCTTTCACATCCACAGGAACAGGTATTTCAAACTGAATATAGGGAGGGCCGTACGTAGGATCAATTTGGTAATTGGTGGATAAGGTTGTAAATTCGCCGTTTACTGTAATTGTGCTAGGTTGTAAAGTACCAGGCCCAGCAGGAGCGTCTAATGGCAAACTCAGGTATATTTGGTCTTCATTTGCTGTTAATCCATTGGCTCCAATTTTCATTTTTACTACGTATACAACTCTCTCTTCACCAATGTTGTTAGGCATAGGCGTAATTTCAAAAAGTGTAATAGAGCTACCGATTGCATAATAATCAGATAAGGCATAATAAGGTTGTGAAGATGTCATTGCTTGCAATCGATATAGTCCTGCGGTGGTAGGGTTGGTTACACCTGCATTCTTTTGAAACCGTATGATAATATCGGATCCATCTGGGATGTTGACAGGTGCGGTTATAATGACGTTGTTCCCTGATATTTGCGGGGCAATATTAAGGTTTTGCTCAGGGGCTGCTCCAATTTGTATTGTAATTCCTGTCGTGGGGATTGTGCGGTTTAATCTAGTTCCACTTGGGAAGGCAATCGTAATAGTTCCTTGATTTGCTTGCAAACCCAAGTCCAATTGAAGGTTTACTTCGTATTCAGCAACTTGTCCCACCGAGGGAGGTGTCACAACAACAGGACCTAAGAAAAGTACCGTATCTTCAATTTGATAATACTCAGATTCAACAGAAATTGGTTCCTGATCTGTCCATATAACACCTTTGTAATTACCAGCTGCTGGGTTAACAAGGCCTGCAGAGGATAAGATTACAATTTTAACCGTTCCGCTATTGCGGATATCTTCTGGGACTTGAATGATGATTTCTACCCATCCTGCGCCGGGAGGATAGAGGGGGTCGACGGGGTCGACAATTCCCGTAGCAACTTGAGTGTATTTTCCATTCACAGTTACAGACGATGTTGGTAGCAACATAGGGAGAGGTCCACTGGTTCCAACTTGTTGGATAATGTGGATTTCGTCTGAATTCTTCGTAAGACCTCCACTAGCGCCTACCTTAAATTCATATGTATATTGTACGTCGACTGTATTTTTGGATTTTGGATTCGGCATAATCTTAAAACCTGTTACAGAGGTACCAATTGCATAATTGGGAGATACTCGGTAGTAAGGTTGTGAAGACGTCATTACTTGCAATGTATATATGCCTGCACTTGTAGGGTTTTGTACTTTTGCTGATTGTTTTACAACAATAATGAGTGTAGGATCTGCCCCGGGAAGAGTTGGGTCATATGTTTTGGGAACTTTTAGTGTAATAGTACTCCCTGACACGGTTGGGGGAAGAGTTAGGTCGGTGACAATTCCATCGTTCTCAATCGAAACACTTCCTTTGTTGATGGAAGATGGTATTCGGGATTCTCGAGGAAGGGAGATGGCGATTGTGTCTATATCTTTGGTTAATTTTTTACCAATATCAATGCTAATTGTATATTCAGCTTCAGCACTTGTAGCTGGAGGATTTACATCGACAGAATTGATCACAACTGCATTCTTGATTAAATAAATATCGGATTGCATAGGAATAGGTTCTTTGTTCGTAAAGACCGTAATTCGATAATTTCCTTCTGCTGGGTTTTTAAGTCCTGCAGAGGTGGTAAATACAACTGTAACTTGAGCACCGGATCGAAGGTCTTTGGGGGGATAGACTTCAAATTCGTACAATCCTCCTCCAACATCTGTAATGGTAGGATTTTCAATACATCGATCGTTGTTTACAGTAATTGAAGAAGCTCCCGATGTTGGCAATTCCCCTAGTGGCATCTGGATGGAAATAAAGTCGCCTGAATTGGCTGTTAAAGCTCCATTGTTGCCGATTTTAAATTTTACCGTGTATTGTACATTTGTACTGTTGGCTGTATCAGGAGAGGGAATAACTTCAATTCCGGTTACAGAGGTTCCGATATAAAAGGGAGGAGACAATCGATAGGATGTTTGTTTGGATGTATTCACTTGCAGTCTATAAATGCCAGCGGTTGTTGGGTTCTTAATTTTCGCTGATTTTTTGATCAGAATATCAAAAGTAGTTCCTGCAGGGATATCATTTGGAACATGAAAGGTGAGAACATTGGATGAAACAGAAGGAGATAGGATGACATTGGTTCCATCGACCGAAATATCCCCTGGTGTAATGGTTGTTGGAAGCCGTTGACCCTGAGGAAACGCTACGGAGATGGTGTCGATATTTTTTGTTAAGGAATCATCAATGGTTACGTTGAGTGTGTATTCAGCTTCTACATTAGCAGCTGTGGGATCTACATCCACGGTATTCACCATAATAGCATCATGAATTTCGTAGGATTCGGATTCCGACTCTAGCATCTCGGAGCTCGTATATACAACAGCGTTGTATGTACCTGCATCCGGATTGATCAACCCTGCAGAAGGTTTGAATGTTATTTTAACTGTAGCTCCTGCATTGAGATCTTGTGGAGGAGAAATTGTAAGCTTAAAAAGCCCTCCGCCAACGCTCTCTACTTCGGTTGGAATAGTGGTGTATTGTCCGGTTCCAAAGAAAACCGAACCATTTGACAAGGTAACTCCATCAAATGTGATTGGATCGTTTCCAAGAAACATCTCCACAAAAATTTTCCCTGTATTTTTGTACAGAGCACCACTTTGCCCCAGTTTAAACTCGACAACATATTGAACATTTTCAGTATCGTCAGTGGAAGGAGAAGGTGTCACTTTTACATTGGATACGCCAGTACCGATTGCAAAAGTAGGAGAATTTCGGTAATAAGGTTGTGCAGATGTCATGGCTTGTACGCTATAAGCACCTGTACTAGTAGGCGTTTTAATATTCAAGTCTTTTGTTAGTGTAACGCGAATTGGACTATTCGCTGGAATATCTATGGGAACTGTAATAACAACATTGCTACCCGTAAAGGTAGGAGCTGTTTTTAGGGTAGTTTCCGTCCAAGTCAGGCCATCGTCTGTGGAATGCTCAAACTTGACTGCTGTAATGGGTGGGTTGCGAACACCGCTCATCGTCATGGGCATGGCAAAGGTTATTGTACCTACGCCAACGGACAGTGGGATGTCGTTAATGATTCCCATTTGAAAGGAAGCAACAGTGGACGTTGTGGGAGGATCTACAACCACTCCCTGAACACCTGCTTTTACAGCATCTAAATCATAAAATGAGACGGCATCATTGACAGCAATTGTCTGCGATGAAATGGGGGTTGTCTCCCTGCTAGAGTTGACTTTAATTGTATAGTCATCGGCGGGAGGATTAAACATGCCGACTTGATTCGTTAGAATAATGGTAACGGCACTATTGGCAGAAATGTCGCTCAGTGTGTTGGGAATTGTGAAGGTGATTGTGTCAAGAGTTTGGTTGGGGGCTGCCCCGCTTAGTACCGCAGTAGCTGAACTCTTTAGTGTTTTGGAATTAATTTGAATATAGGTGGCAGGAATGAAATAAACACCTGAACCATTGTCAAAGCATCCATCTGGCTTTGGAAAATCGTTCGTATTCCCAGTAAAATCAAGGGTTATTGTATCGCTACCAGCCGTAAGCTGTCCCTGGTTACCAGTTTTCCACTTAATGGTCCAAGTAACAAACTCTTTGATGTTTTTAACCCCAGCTGTATCGTAATTTGGGTCCACAGAAGGACTAATGGTTACTTCCGATCGATACCCAATGTAGTAATTGTTTGAATACAAGTCATAGTTCTCGATAGCGACCGTTCCATTAGGTCCTTCAAATGTCCCTACCTGCAGTTTGTATTTTCCACTTTGATTGGAAGGATTTTTTACTCCTGCATCAATAGGGAGATTGACAGAGATTGTATCCCCAGCAGTATAGGCTGTAGGGGTGTGAATACCAAGAATTGTTCCCGATGCTGTAGCATCTTTTGTTGGATTCACGCCATCCACAAAAACATCCGATTTGTCAATCGTATTGTTCACAAAAGAGGTACCTGAAGGAAACTTAATCTTGATGACATCATCAAGAGCTAAATCCTCCTCAAGAGTAAAATCTATCGTATATTCAGAAATTTCTCCTGTGGCTACATCATCTGAACCACTTTGGTTTACTACTGTAACAAGAATTGTATCTACAGCATTCACGGCTGTATAGAAACCAAACTGAGAAAGAGCTAATACAAAAGCGACAATAAAGGCTATACCTTTTTTCATAGTCGTTCCTCCTTTAGTGCAGGAAACTTGTAAATTTCATATAATACGGATTTGCTATACAAATGGTTCATGTTACACCATAAAACCGTAGATTGTGTGTTCTAAATCACAGTAGTATTTTGAGATGATAGAATATTCATCAATATTGATTTCACTGGCTATTCTGGACAATCTTGTTAGATCTGTTTTTCGTGGGTGGAGAGCCGTGTCGTAGGCTACTTTTTTGTTCTGATCATCACAAATAAAATGGATTTGAGTTCCACTCTTTCTCTCATAATATTTTATATCACATTTTGTTCGTAAATTTTGGAAAACACTGTTTTCAAACAGGCAATCTTCTGCTGCATGGGCAAAATGGCGAACCAACCCCACGTCGCAAACATAGATTTTGTTGGATTTCCGAATCTCCATTTTGGATCCCAAATTAAAAGGTTTTAGGAGCTTAATGAAGTACGAACCTTCCAAAAATTCCAGATAGGAATAAGTGGTGGCTCTGGATATACCAAGTTCCTGAGAGATATTTTGTACATCAATTCTCTCGCCTGCTCGATTCATGAGAAGAAGCATTAAATCACGGATAACAGCACTTTTTCGATAATTGCTCATTTGAACAACTTCTAGATTGAAGTACGACCGAAATATATCGTCCAAAGCAGCATTCTTTTCTGTAACACTTTGTTTAAGTACTACTTCGGGAAAACCGCCAAACATGATATATTCGTCATACAAGGTAGAGAGTTTCTCGAAAATGGGCCTCGAGATATTACTTTTTTGGGTGGGCGGATTCAAGCCTTTTCCACTAAACTTAATAAACTCTTTAAAGGTAAGAGGATATAGCTCAAATACAACCTTTCGACCAGCTAACGATTCTTCAAACTGCTTCCTTGTATAGTAGTTTGTTGATCCTGTTAAGAAAAACTTCGTTTGGAAGTGATCAATAAAGTACTTCACAATACTAGGAATATTCTTAAATAGCTGAATCTCATCCAAAAAAATGTACGAAGGCTCACTAAAATTTATACCGAGAATTTCTAAAGAAGCCTGTATTTTATCAAAATTCTCTTCTTCGAAATATTTTCGATTTAACGGATTTTCTAAATCGAGTACAAGCTTGTTTTCTGATTCCGTTGTCTCGAATAAATACTGTAAAAGAGTTGTCTTCCCGGTCCTCCTCATACCTGTGATAATTACTGCTTCTTTCGATTCACGATACGGTTCAACTTGTTTTAAAATGTCCCGTTCCTTAAATCGATCTATTCGCATATGCTTAATTTACAAAAAGTTTTACTTTGTGTCAATAGGAATTAGAAAAAAATCGATATTTTTTTACTTTTTGCAAATTAAGAAGGGAAAAAAGCAATGAAAGTAAATTTTGGATACGAGTTCTATTCACTCGTTCTTGGAGTTTTTACCCAATGTTGAGGTTTTTTATCCAGTACGTGGAGTATCATTGCCCAAACATAGGGCAAAGGAAGAAGAAACACCAAAATACTAGACAAAATTAGCTTGATACATTCGATCCCGGGGAAAGAATCCAATGATAAAAAATGTTTCTCGAAAGTAAATTGATAATGATAGAAGCAATAAAAAGCGAAGAAAATATACGGTATGTTCATGAATAATAGTACCATCTGTACAATAGGATTAACAGAAATGAATTGTTTTGGCATCCATCCCATTTTAGACAACACAAAGCCAACATTCATAAGAATGACTACAATCGCGGAAAATTGGTATAAAAGCCACTCAAAAGGACCCTTCCAAAACAATTGCCAATATAGGCGTGGGTGCGTTTTCCGGATATCTGACATTACCTGTAAATGGCCCGAAGCCCATCGCAATCTCTGCTTAAAAAACTGGCTCCAAAACGGGGGAGTTTGTTCCGTTGATATGACGGGAAGAAATTCTACCGGAACATGGTGGGTCATGTAGGCTCGAATGCCAAGGTCTAAATCCTCGGTTAATGCTGTAGGATTAAAACCATGGATGGAAAGAAGTAATTCTTTGGGTACGAAAAGATTGGTCCCGCCAACAAAAGGAATTTTTTTAAAGATAATAGGAAGATACCATTCGTGAGAAACTGCTTTAAAAAGTCCTCCAATGCGAGATACAAGACCCATTGTATAATAGTTTCGAACTTGATAAAGAGGTCCTTGCAAAATAGGAAGATTTCCTTTCTTTTGCAAATATGCTTTGGCTACATGAAGGAGAACCGAATGATCGGGCCTACTCTCGGCATCATAAAATCCTACTATATTTGCTTCAGGGTGTAGTTCATCGAGGGCATAATTGAGTGCTCTTCCTTTTGTAGAACGAGTACTTCGGTTGGTATATGTTCGTGGGTAGTGCCCTGTATAGTTCGTTGGCACCGAAACTACTTTCAGAGTTATGTCCTGTATAGATGCATCCTCTATCATCCCTTCCGCAATTGTTTTTGTTGTCGGAAATGCTTTTTTCACATCCTCTTTGGTCATATTTTGTATTTCCTGTACAGATAGTGTATGCAAAAATGAATACATCATTTCTTCCAATTTCAACATAACTTTTTTTAACACGCCGCGTTCTGTGTAAGGAAATGCTTTCTGTAAGGATATCATTAAGCATTTTTTGACCTCTTTGCGAGTATAGGGCATTTTACGTAGCGCTTCCTCTAGAGATCCTTTTAAAGCATGCAAAACAGATGGGTCGAATGTATAGGAAAGAGTGGATGAAAATTCCATATATAGTTTGTGGTAAAAAGGTCCCCAGAGTAGATGTTTTAATCGGTACATTAGCAATGCTTGTTGCAGCTCCTTAGAAATGGATCGAAATGAAAAACCAATCTTGCTTTTATGGACATTGTATGCATCTTCATTCTCTTTTTTCCAGTTCTTAATCTCGGCCCAAACAAGCTCCACTTTTTTATCATTATCTATTTGCTCTCTTTCATCCACAATAACAAGAAGTTCATATTGATTGGATGGATACTCTAGATGAATGGCATTGTGAATGGTTTGTCGGATGACTGCGCTTTCATTTTTGGCTGGAATCATAAGAGAAATAAAAGGGAGCGGGGTGTCTTCAAAGGATGATACCATCTTTATATCGGAAAGTGTTAAGGTGGGCTTTGCATTCCAGTAGTATTTTTTGCTGATTCGCTTCCAAATCAATAATCGAATGAATAGAAAAAAGGTAATGCCATAACAACCAAAAGCAAGAATGTATAAAATGTTACCCCTCATGGTACTCCATTCGAATAACGTTTTCCTCCTTTACATACTGTACGGTGAAACCAAATTCTTCTGCAAAGAAACGCAAAGGAATAAAGGTTCGGCCATTGCGTATTACAGGGGGTACTGGTAGTTGTCTTTTTTCATTGTTTACAGTAGCAGTCGTGTTGCCTATTTGCGTTTGTATCACTTTGCCATTTGGAATGCTAACTGTAATGATTTGAAAAATGGGCTCGTATTCAATTTCACACCCCATCAAGGTCGTAAAAATTGTTAAAGGAATCATGGTGTGAGAGGATTGTAAAAAGATAGGAGATCCTACATCAAGCTCTCCCATAGAAGAAGATGCAGTTTGCTGACCAATGGTAAACTCAACCCAAAAATCGGCATAATAATGAACAGGCACAATGGTTTTTGTTTTGTTTCCAGCGCGATCTATAGCAATAAACTCAAGAGCATTGATTCCATCTTTACATGCGTACTGTGTCATGAATTTTCCATCCACTACTGGTAGTAGCTTATCGTTAAGGGTTACAAGTACATGGGGTTCTGTGAATCCATCAATAGAGATGGTTTCTCGAATCGTTTTTTGCCACGGAGAGGGGCTTTCAATGTGAAGTTCTGGAGGTGTTTGATCCAGATCGATCACGATGGTTGCTTCACTTCGATGTCCGGCATCGTCAAAGACTAAAATGGAGTATTCATTTTCTCCCTCTTCTAGAAGCAAGGTTGCTTTCATTTGACCATCCACTAGTGAGGTAATCTCTTGCTCTCCAATAAACCCATTGCGGAAATGGGACTCTACAATAGTAATAGAAAACTGATACGCGGTTTGATTTGTATAAATAGTTTCATCAGGCAGTTGGATATAGGGAGGTAGAGTGTCAATCTTGATGGTAGTGGTTTGTACTTCTTCTTTGGCATCTCCCTGCGTAGAATAATATTGGATTTCATAGACCCCCGAGGACAAAACAAGAGTCTCTTGATACAGAATCCAATCTTCCCCATTCAGCGAGAACCAAGTCTGAATTGACTCAGGTTCAAGCGAGTACACATCAAAAGATATTTCTGGTTTGGTAACATACCATTGGTTGTCTCCATTGGGAAAAGCTGGTTCAACAATTATATCAGTTTGCGGAAGAGGAATGATAGAAAAGGGTTTGGATGCTACCGTTTGTGTTTCACTTTGAGTCGAAACTCCCAATGTATAAGAACCTTCTTGTGAAGGATTCACAAAGCCAGCCTCTGGCGTAATTTGGATATGTACTGTTTCCAAAGCCTCGATTGCATGGGGGATCGTAATTTGGATAATGCCTTCGTGTGGTTTTATCATGATAGGAAACAAATCTAAATTTTTATCATTCAATACAATGCCGTTTTGATAGTCTTTGGGAAACTGAAACCGTGTATCTAGAAAAACAAATATTTTTTCCCCTGCACTTAATGAACCAGCAGGACCTGTCGTAAAGGATATGCTGATAGAAGTTGGCTCTTGGATAGTACGCGACAAGACATCGACAAAAATTTGTTGTATTCTTGATTCTTGTATAGATATTTTGGGAGAAGAAATGTAAGAAACCTCTCGATTGGTAGCAACCCGAAAAATGTAGTCACCTGGAGTGACCGGATTGCGCAATCCTGCTTCTTTTAAAAATTCAACATGAACAACAGATTCGGGACCAATATCCAAAGGTACATTCAAAATAATCCGATTCTCTGCTTTTTTCAGAAAAGGAGTGGTCTGCATGGGCACATTGTTGATTAGTACACTATCTTTTGCCATTGCATTGGGAATATACATTCCCTGCGGCATAATAATATAGATTTGCCCACTGTCCGTTGTTAACTGTCCGCCACCTCCCGTTGTAAACGAGAGTTGTATAGAGGTATTCACAGATACAAAGGGCGAGCCAATTTGAATAGAAAGATCTCCAATCATGCTTGGACCTATTTCAAATTCTGCAGATTCGACGTTTGTCCCCTCTTTGCCTGTATGAACTTTTATCGTGTATCGACCGACGGATGTGGGATTTGTAAGACCAAACTCTTCTTTTATTACAATTTCTACTGGGCTTTGTGCCTCAAACAGCACAGGAGTTGGGATTTTTAAAGTTCCTGCTCCTTCGATAATGGCAGGTTTCGTTGTAGAGACTCCGTTCACCTTAATGTCACCTGGTACGGAAGAATCAGGGAGTTTGACAGAAGATGGAAAATAAATGGTGATGATCCCATTTTCTCTCATTCTACCCACCAAACCAGTTTGAAATGAAATTCTCCATTCCGATTTTGTATTGATATAGGGTTTGTCAATCCATACTTGTACATCCTGAATCACACTGTTTCGAATTTTGTAATAATTCGAATTAACCCTTGTGTTGTCTGCATTTGTCCAGACAACCAATCGATGTTGGTCTGAACTTGTGGGATTGGTAATACCTGCTTCTAATAAAAACTCTACTTTTACGTCGGACTCTTCTAAAACAACCATCCCTGGATATATTTTTACTACGCGCCCATTCACAACGGGATCTGCTCCGTTGCAATACTGCCCATTCACCAAAACATGCTCTGCAGAAATGGTGGTGGGTATCTTGGTGCCATACGGAAATTCCACCATAATGGCTCCCCCGTAGCAGCTACCTAATCGTCCCGTGGACGAAGTTTCAAAGCGAATTGTATAGGCGGCTATTTCTCCCACAATATCAGGAGCAACTTCAACGGTAGGGGTGGTGATGATAGAGCCTACAATGGCATAGCTGTTCGAAAGAGCCCAATAAGGCTGCTTACTTGTAGCGGCAGCCATGCGATAACAAGCACCCCCTCGAGGGTTTTGTACTCGACAGATTCGTATATACACAAGAGTGGTATCAGGATACGAATTGGGAACAGTGATGGAAACTATCTGGTTGTCATTTTTATCGGTTTCTACGTAGTACGAAGCTGGAATGCCATTCACCGTTACAGCATTGCAACCAGAATATCGAGTAAAGGTAGTTCCATATGGAAAAGCCAAGTAAATTTTATCACCAGGACTGAGTTTTCCACATTCATCTGTATAAAACATAACCGTATAATTTGCTAGTTCTCCGGCTGTGTTTGGTTCTACTCGGATTTGAACATCGCTAACCTGTGTAGCTCCAACATCAAATCGAAAAACATGCTTTGCTTCATCGGATGAAACAAACATTTGTATTTGCCCTGAACTTGTAGCAGTGAAGGTGTAAGAGCGTGTATCAGAAGAAGGTGATCCGTTCCCTGGTCCCTCCTGGTACCAACGAAATGTCGCATCATGGACAATAGAACCATTCTCGTCAAAAGCAGTGGCAGTAAAGGTAACCGTTTCACCTATTTTGATGCACTGTACAGTAGGTCTTACTTCTATACTGGTAACAGCTGCTTTTGTTTCTGTAGGAATGAGAATGGTTGCTAAAAATAAGACAATAAAAAATAGGACTCGAATTGTAGAGAACAACTTGTTCGTTTTCATTTCTCACTCCTTTCTGGGCAAAAGATGATCAATATCGTGTCTTGTTTTTGGTTGTATTTCACTTCCGATCCAAGAATGATCTTTGTGAATTCAATGGGGACAACAATAACTCCCTCCACAATGGTGGGAGCATAATACACATCTATTTCTTCTACATTTTCTTGCTGGGAAACTTTAATGATGGAATCGTTGGGTCGCACATAGATTAACATTCCATCTTTTTCTAGTATGGCCGCGTTTAGTTTTGAATCCCATCGCAAGGAATATCCTAGCGATTCAGCAAACAAGCGGATAGGAACATACACTTCTCCATTTTGTGAATCACGAAACGGAAAAGGCTCAACTTCAATTTCTTTTTCATTTAAGAAGCTTTTGTGGTGGGCCAATTGGATTTCAATAACAGTGCCCGTATAGTGGATGAAAGTTCTGTGTAATTCGGTGGTATTCCCTGCCCGGTCTTCACTGCGTACCAACAAATTGTTTTCGCCCTCTTTAATTGGAATCTCGGTCGAAAAATTTCCATAGGCATCTGTTTTTGTAGGTATTCCATTCACTAACAAGCTGCTGCTAGGTTCAGACTTTCCCATAACCACCATCTGATACCCACAAAATATTTGGCCTTCCAGAGGATAATAAATGGTAACTGCTGGTGGTGTAACATCAACAAACAAAGTGAGTTCGTCTGAAACACGATGTCCTGCTTGATTGATAATATCATAGGAAACAGTATTTTTCCCTGGCTTCAAAGACAGTTGAACTTGGACTTCATTGTCTAGAACAGGATATACTTCTTCGGATACTACCAGAAAAGCGGGTGATATGGATGCAATTTGAAATGTTACCAAAGGATGCTGCGTGTTAATCCAAGATCGATGGCTAGGTGATATTTCAATACAAGAAGGAGGATACGGATCCACTTTCCAGGAGATGGTTTTTATTTTTTCTTTTAGCCCTGAAGAACGTACTCCATAAAAAGATAGCGTATGAATTCCTTCGGGGATTGTGAAAATAGGATCATCTAGTTTGCTAAACTCAGTTTGATCCAAAGAAACAAAGATGTCTTGTGTGATTTCAGAATAGATCTGAACGATGGGTATCTCGGATATCCACTCATGTTGATTGGGTTTGGTTTGGTTTTGCATTTCAACCAAAATGGAATTGTGAGGAGTTTGCAACGAGACAGGATCGGATTCAAAAAATTCCTCCCAAGATTCTATAAAAAGAGTACACACAAAAGAGTCTTCTTCCATTGGATTTCGAATTCCAGCGTCGAGAGCAATGGATATAGATAACAGCTCAGTAATATCTGCTGGAGTTTGCAGTCGGATGTTGTTGTTTCCTGTCTTTTGAACCTGCAAAGCAATGGCCTCTGAGAAGACAAAATCATGAGGGGACAACTCTGGTATAGTGAAAGAATCGGGAAGCAGGATGGTGACCCAAGATTCAGAAGAAATTTTGCTATCAGAAAGTGGAAGACGCAATTCCATGGACGTTGCTTCCCCTTTTTCGTAAGTGCCTAGGGCAATAATGCACTGTGTTTTTCGGATTGGTCGTATGGATCGAGATAGAGTATCCTTGGCATACGAAAGAGGAGTAGGAATCAAAAAAGTGCCTGCTACAAAGATTGTTATAAAAAGTTGAAAAAGTTTCTTCATATTCGATCTCCTGTTCCGGGAATAGAATTCTCTTCCCACGAAACATCAGAAGCTATATACTGACCATCTTTTACATATACCTTGCAATACACTACCGTACCTTCTTTAAACACTCCTTGTCCATGAAATATGGTTGCTTCGTTTAATTGAATAACCACGCCGGTATCCAGAAGGAGCCATTTTTCTTCTTCATTCCAGTCCACAATTTCTCCTTGTAACAGAAAGATTTCTTTTTCTACTCGAACGATATACCCTTTTAAAACATTTTGATCATATTGACCTGAAATCTTTACTGTTTTTCCAATTTGAATAGTGCCTTGTACTTCCGTTAAATCGTCAATTTTTAACACGCAACCATTGTCGAGTTGATATAGAGATTGATGTTCAATCTCTTTTGTAATGACCGCCTGAATATCCACAAGGGTTGAGAATGAAAATATGCGCCACTGGAGAGCAATATGAATACCGCCATACGAAACAACCTTGCCTTGAAACATGGATACATTCTCTTTTTCTTCTATTGAAGAACGAAAAACATAAATTCTACTTCCATCTTGTGGCGAATGGTAAATATCAACACCATTGGGGAGTTTTTCCAAATACTCTACGGTAAATTGAACTACCTGCGATTGATTCATAAAATGGCGCTGAATAGTGAAGCTGTTTTGTTCTTTTTTGTAGCGTATGGATTCTCCTACAGATAAGGGTTGAGACAATTGATCTTTGGATACTACCTTACCACTTAGAAAATAGTATTGATCCTCTTGAATACCTACAACGATATCGCTTTCTGTTGGAACATCGGGCGTAATATTTCTAGGAGAAGAGGGAGGAGTCGAAGAAGTTGTTTTTTTAGGAGGTGTGGTGGTCAAGCTTTCTGGCTCATCGTCCTTGTGGTTATGAGATGCCAGGTAATACTCTTCTTTTTCTTCCTGAAAAGGGATATGGGAGATGACATCTTCCACCATGAAAAAGGTTCCATAATCCATTCCTTCCAGTGTAACAATGTCTCGTTGCGAGAGTTTTTGAGACAACGAAAAAGAAAAGAAACTCATCTCAAGTTTGTCTAGAACAAATCCATTGCGATACACTTCTGCAACTGTACCTGTTATTTTTCGAGGAGAGGGTTCTTGTAAAACAGATAAGGAAGTAATAACCCATTGATTTTGAGTGGTTTGAGTAGCTCGTATAAATACATAATCATTTTTTTGCAGACGAGAACTTGCTTTTTCCCCGTCTAGCACTTTTTCACTTACAAAAAGCTCCTCTGAAAATCCATCTAGGTACATGGAATTTTTGTGAATAGACACAATCTTTCCTTGCAAGGAAGAATCGTTTTCTAGAGGTAAATCAAGTGCCACTATGTTATTGTTTTTTGACGATTTCGTTTTTATTGTAAAACGATAGGTTTTGAAAGGTTTCACTTGCTGCATAATGATATAATCGGCAAACAAGGGTTTGGGAAATACATCTGTCTGTATCGCACCCGTTGTATAATCTACAGACAACACCGTTGCATCAAAGGATTCAAAAGGTTGTCCTGGAAGCAGGGTGAATTGGTCGAGATAAGAAGCAAATTCATTCCAGGTTTTCCAAAGGGGAAGTTTGGCTTTTTGTATCGCTTGGAAATACAAATCTTTCTGGGCATACTGATAAATCTGTACGTAGGGTATATCAGACTGCATCCCAATGAATTTTACAAAAAGGAGTCGATTCCGACTGTCTTCATTGTTACTGTATAAAAATTCTCGTTCCTCTTTGGTTTCACAATAATATCGCACAAACTGCAGATGATCATCTACGGATGCTAGGGTATCGACTTCTTCAAAAAAAGGTGAGGAAGGCATCTGTATCATTTCTTTAAACTTTTCATTCAACAATAGAGAAAATGTTGTATTTTGATTGGCAACAGGTATTGTAAAAAACATTGCAATCAGCAAACAAACTGCTGAAAAGGCAGCAACAAAACCTTTTTGAAAACGCGATGTTGCTTTTTTCTGATGTTTGTTCGAGTTTTTAATTGTATCAGCTGTGGTGTAAATGCTATTGCGGATTCGCCAATCCAGTGCAGGTTTAAATGTGTACTGAATGGCCTTTTTTGGAGCTTGAGAAAAAGCCTGTAACTGGGAAGATACCTCAACGATTTGTTGGCAAGAAGAACATGTTTCAAGGTGCTCTTGAATCCATTCTGGCAACATTTCCTGAGGATGATTTTGGAGCCATTTTTCTACTTTTTTGCAGATGTTCATGCTACGTGCCCCCCTTTTTTACAGCTCTGTACCTTTTTCGCAAGCTTTTTTCGACTGTTGAATAGTCTACTTTTAACAGTGCCTTCAGGAATACAAAATGTGATTGCTAAATCTGCAATCGTAAAATCTTCCATATAAAAAAGCGATAACATTTTCTTTTCATCTTCCGACAACATATTCATGGCTTTTTTTAACAAAGAGATTTCTTCTTCATCAAAAAGATTTTCATCGGTTTGAGAAGAGTTTTCGGAGGCGTAATTGTCGAAATAATCTCCGCCAGTGATCATACGGTTTTTTTTCCGAAACATTGAGTTTGCTTGATTGTGCATAATCCTATGAAGCCATGGCCGAATGGGATAATCGGTATTAAACCGATCAATGGTTTGGAAAAAAGTCATAAAGGCTTCCGCTGCAATATCTTGGGCATCATCAGGATTTTTTGTAATGCCAAAAGCAGCTCGTAGGATTTCTTGTTCAAATTCTTTGTAAATCACAGTCATAGCTTCTGAGTCTCCTTGCTTTGCTCGCAGTACTAATTCTTTTTCTTCTTTACGGGTTAATCTCATGATATTATTTCATGAACCCTGATAAGATCAATTTCATACATTGCCTGCCTTATGTTTTCTACTCATAATAGGAAAAGCAAGGGAAAAGGTTCAAAGAAAAAAAACAAAAACGACAACAAAACAAAAAAGGGAGATTGGAAGCAAAAAGCTAGGGATGTGACTGTTTTTGCACGAAAGGAGCTTTGTCAGCAATCAAGGAGGCTACTTTTTCAAGAAATACCTGGTCATCTTTTGTAAAGGCTGCTTTGGTATGACTATCAATATCAATAACGCCCAAAACAGTACTGTTGCGTAGGATGGGCACAACAATTTCAGACTTCACATGCAAACTACAAGATATGTAATTGCCACAGTTTGAAACATCCGATACAACCATCGTTTTTTTCTTACCAGCAGCCTCTCCGCATACACCCTTTGGAACTTCGATAAGTGTATGCTCCGTGGGTTGTCCCAAAAACGTTTCCAATCGAAGAGTGTTTTCTTCTAACAAATAAATTCCAACCCAATCATAACGTGGGTTTCCATTTTTTAGATCAAAAACAACATCGTTCAACATGTATCTCCAAATAGTATTGGCAGATATGGTCTCAGTAATCGTTTGTAAAAGTTTCTCATATTTTGCTTTCATGGTAAGTATTATACAGATATCATGAAAAATTTCTCCCTTTCTTTTTTTTTGATACACTTCTCTGTATGAATACTTGGCAAACCATCCTTTCTTATTTCATATCGTTGGCTGGATTTGTATTATCAATCCGGTTTTTCGTTTTTATTGTACTAGGATCTCGTGCAAAAGTAGAGTCCCAAAAAGCACCCGTTTTGTATGGCCAAAAACCACTATTCTTCAGCATTCTGATTCCAGCAAAAGAAGAAACAAAAGTCATCATAAAGACTCTGCAGAATATGCTCCAAATCGACTACCCAAAAGAGAAGCAGGAAATCATTATTATTACAGACCAAAAAGAAACAACCACCCAGAAAAATAATTCCACGAGATGTGTAATTGAAAACTGGATTGCATCCAGTTACAACGGAATAAAATGCTCAAAAAACCTTACTCAATCTGTTTTTACAAGTGAATTGATTCCCCCCATTGTTGTATTGGATGTTCCCGCTAGCTATGATGGAACTAT
The DNA here is from genome assembly GCA_964493625.1 of uncultured Caldisericota bacterium. GTDB lineage: Bacteria > Caldisericota > Caldisericia > UBA6126 > UBA6126 > JAGLCW01. Next base: position 130,216 of record CAZBOU010000001.1, on the reverse strand, counting down.
ACCAGGATCTTACGTAAATCATCCCGTTTCTTCATCCAAAGGAAGAGCATTGAATTATGCTCTAGCAGTTCATTCCTTTCCTCATCCAAATCAATACTGCAGCTTCTTTGATGCGGAAACGCATGTTGAAAGTACTATTTTTTCCACGATTGAAAAATATACTCCTCTTCCGCAAAAAATGCCTGTATGGCAAGGTCCTGCCCTTCAAGTACGAAATTTCCATCATCTTTCTCTTTTTTCAAAAATTGCAGCTCTTGCACAGGCTTTTTCGCATGAATATACATTGCCATCTCTATTGCATTGGATTCCTTTTTTGGGAGGAACGAATATGCATATACCCTATTCAATAGTTCAATCTCTACATGGTTTTCGAGCAAATTGTGCCACGGAAGATATTGAGATGGGGCTTCGCATTTGGGATCAGTGCGATGAAATTCCAAAATTTCTTCCGGTTGTCTGTACAGAGCAAACCCCTTTCAACTTCCTTGGTTACTTCGTGCAACGGTTGCGCTGGGGAAAAGGTATTATTGACGTCCTTCTCCATGCAAACAAATCGTTTGTTCATTCTCCAAAAGAACGCTGGTGGATGCTTTGCAAACTATTCTTTTTAGGTCCTTTTGAGTGGTATCTGTATGGGGCTGTATCAATTTTTTATCTAGTTCATACTATGCAACACTTCAGCGTTTCATTCTCTGCGTTTAATGGTTCCTATTTTCTGTTCCTAGGGGCTAGCATACTATTTATCCTGGCTTTGTATCTTCGATATCGGTATTACATGCAAAATAAGGAAGGATTTTTTCGGAACATTTTCCAGTTTTTTCTTCTGATGCTATATATGATGACAATCTTACCGTTTGTTAGCTTTCTATACGGATTGCCCTTCATTTGCGGTAGCGTTCTTTCGGTATATCAAAAAATCAGATACAAAGAACTCTCCACTAAAAATGAATTTTGGAAAAAAACGCCTCGAACAACAGAGATGTAGTGAGGGTGTCAACCCTTCTAAGAAGCAACAAGCTCCCACCCTTCTACGGACACAATTTCCTTCGCAGAATCTTGGTAGGTAATTTGCGCACCTAGGTACTGGAAGATAATATCTGCTCTCGCTAGATAATGTCTGTCCCCAACAGGTTGAACAAAAGATGCTTCAATATTTTCTTGTGGACCTTTTTTGCTTACAAATGAAGTCTGGCTTCCATCTAGCCCTGTAACAAATTCACCTGCACTGGTGAGAATGGTAATGGTGTTTTCTTCGATCGTATATTCCATTGGAAACAAAAGTTGTAAATCGTGCAAAGAAAGCCATATCATATCCTCTTTCACCAAGGAACACAAAGACCCGACAAAACAGGCATCTCCCAGAACAAACAAGGGAGAGCCATTCAAAAACTCCCATTTTGGATACATGGTCTGCACCTGTATTGGAATCCGTTTTTTGACTGCATCAACTTCAAGGATAATCTCCAATGAACCTTGTTCTTGGAATATAGCAAGGCCCTCCATGGAAAACTGGATACAGAAAGAATTCTGTTTTTCTGGGAGTGCGTCAGTTCCCCAACGTAGTCGCTTCTGATAGGCAGTGATTCCAGGTGGGAGATCTAGCTTCATGTCAGAATAGGTTGTGGGTATCGAAACAGAAAAATGCCCCTTGGAATAGATTTGATTTGGTAGTATCTCAAACGATAGATGGTCTGGGACAATGATAATATCTTCTTCACAAAGTCGTTTCGGGGGAGAAGAAACTTCTTTTCGTTGCATCAAGATTTGGCCTGTTTTTTCATCATATACAATAAGAAAATCTGTCGTTTGTGAAAAACAACCAATTGATAAGTCTTCTAGTGGGAAGGTATAGACCGATTGGACAATATGATCCGAAATAGATACCACAGAAGAAAGGTGACGATCCAATAGTAGAAGTTCATTCTCAGCATACACAGCGCGATCCAAACGGGAAGAACTTCCTACAAAAGCAAGAGATTCAAAAGCAAGATAGCCTGCTACATCATAAATAAATAGTCCTTTTCTCTGAGAATCCAACAAAAGGACTTGATCCTGATCATTGATGTCAAATTGATCAAAAGAAGATGGAATTTGCAAGGTATCATCGCCAGACTCTAATCGACACGTATCTGTCAGCTCTCCATCAAAATCAAACCAATAGAGTGCTTGGTTATATCGATCCAAAACACAAAAACCATTTTCATTTACAGCCAATTGATCGGGATAGATAGATGATTGAATCTGAAGTTTTTCAGAAACGATGGTTTGTTTTCTGCCTTCTTCTGTAATTTTAAACTGACGAAACCAAACCTCTCGGGTTTCTTGGTTTAAGAACACAATGGAATAGGAGTCTTGAAACCAACACCTAGCATAAATTGGATCGGTCCCAGGATTGGTTGAACTTGTAGAAAGAGTTTTTAGATCGCCTGTTTCGGTATCCAAAAGTCGTATTCTTTGTTCGCTTTGAGGAAGTCCTTGTTCTATGGCAAGATAAGAAGAGCTTGGAATGGGATGAATGGATTGAACATGAGAAACAAAGCTAGTGTCTTTTTCCATTTCTTCTGCTTCTTTTTGCATGAGCTGGGATGCAGAAGAAGGAGACAATTTCTTATCAAAAGAAAACAACCCGCTTTGTAGGGCAGTGGTTTTCTGCGGCTGATACGAATACGCTAAAACAATCATTTGATCGCCGTATAAAGACATTTTCTCAACCAGATCAAGCTCGAGCTGTAGATCTTTTTCTTCTTCTTGCTTGCTAAGGTCTTTTGTTAAATCGTAAGCGTAGAGCTTGGTGGGATTTCGAACTGAAAGAATCAGGCACCTAGTAGCATCAAGCATAAATAGTCGATAGCAATAAGACAATGGTAGCTCATGCTCTTGCAAGTTTGATCCATCAAGGTGTAGCGTTACAATAGAGCCCCAATAGGCACATGCATAGATTGTATCTTCCATGATTTCAAAGCTATATAGATAGCTTGGAATGTGATATGTAGATAACAATTCTCCAGAGGCTATATCATACAAATGAAATCCTTGATATACATCCAAAACATACAAGATATCGCCTGCTACTTCTAAGTCGACAATGGTTGAATAATGCTCGATAGGTTCTAGAAAGGCATCGGAAGACACTGATTGAATGGTTGTATGAAGCTGCGATGTATGGCGATCAAACACAAAAATGGCATTGTCAAAGGTAAGCAGGATGAAATCTTTATGCATGCGGAAAAACATTTGGTTAACCATATGACTATGAGAAAGAAACGATGGCTCCTGTTGGTAGAAGGAAGATGGGTATTCAAATAGGCAAGAATAAGACTGATCTTCTATACGATATATTCCTATTGGAGTACTAACATACAGTTCGCCACCATAGACATCGAAACAAGTTGCTATTGCCATGGGGTGTTGAGTCCGCCCAAGTAGTGGATGCAAGTCTTCATCTTCCTGTTTATCCTCATGGGGATGCAAAATGACCGATGGATTTTCCTGGTGTATAGGCATTGAAGAAGAGATCTGAAGAACTTGAGAAGGAGAATACACGCTAAACGATAACTCGGGTAGATATCCTAACAATTCATCATTGACCATGGTTGTTCCATCTAGAACAAAGGGGGTATGGGTGAGAGTTTTTACCTGCCCGTTAACAACAATGTCTTGTTCCCCGGGGACAAATAACAATTCCGATTGTTTCATTTGAATAGAAACCATGTTTGTAGAGGAATCCCAGGAAATGGTTCCTCCCAAGGCTTCTATTGCATCTCGAAGAGGCAAATAGGATCGTTGATGCAGTAGCTGATAAGGTTGTTGCAATGTGATTCTTTTCCCATTTGCTACAGCTCTATTGTCGTGAAGTTGCATTTCAATAGAACGTGCTTGATGCCACTGCAGTGGAACTTCTACGATATCGCCTTCAATCTCGCCTATCGCGGGTTGCAACAAAATATGGTTGCCTTCTGCTTGATCCACAACAAGAGCAAAGGTTCCATCTTGGTTGCATGAAATCGTTCTTTCATTCCATTTCACAACAGCCTCTGGAGGTTGAACAGTTCCATACAACTCGATACAAGTGGAAAATTCATAAACCTCATCAATGATTAGCATTGGTTTTTTTGGTTCCAATGGCTTTTCTTCAACCATATATACAATGTTTTGTGTATTGTCAGTTTTATTAGCATCTTGTGCACATGAAATTTGTATCTCTTCCATATGCTTTCCTGCTTCTTGATTTGTAGTTGTTAAAGATACGTGACGAATTTCTTTGGGAAGAAGCTGTTGAAATTCAACATATTCTTGTCCCATTTGAATGGTCCCAAAATCAATGATGGTCGATGAAGTATTTACAATTGTAGACACGATATGTACTTCTTCGCCAACAACAGGAACTAGCGGGTTTATAGAAACGGCCTTTAATGCAACATTCGGAGAACTGTCTCCTATCGTGCAGAGCAGATCAAAGAAAAATTGAAGAGAGGTAGGTTGATCTTTAAAGTCATTTTGTGAGAGAAATCCCGAATAAAACCATCGGTTGCCATTCTTGGTTAGGGCAGCATGACCTTTCTCGTCAATGGCAACTAGATCTGTAGAATCTGACAAACGAATTTGATGCCAGTTTCTCCCTTTGGGCAAAACAGTATATCGATTTTGAATCTTATAGGAGGAAGAAAACGTTTCATATTCAGACTGAAGAACAAGTTCGGTATCGGTATTAGAGGTACGATACATTTGAAAAGCATCTTCTGGATCAATGCCAAAAAACGACTGTATAGGTTGTAGGTTAACGCCATTGTTAGATTGGCCTAGACACAGCATGCCAAGAACTACTCCTCCATGATCAGTAAACCTTTCCAAGGCAGCCTGACAAGATTGAAGGGGTTGGGTAGGTGAAAAATTATTGGTGTACAATACAATCACATCGTAGCCAAGTGTTTCAAAAGATAAAGAACCATCTTCGTAGAATTGCAGTGGTACTTGCGTGATTTCCATTGTTTCATTCTGGGAGGCAAAATAGTCATTCAACGCATCCAAATCGAGAGCTCTTTTAATGTAATCGGATGTTGTGCCCGATTCTGCGGTCAAAACTCCTATGCGAAGGAAGGACTCCCTTGTGCATTGAGTAGTCCATTGAACGGAATTGTCTGATCGATTGGATTCGTCTTTTAGATTTTGTGTCTCAATGCGATACTCTTTTTCCCCAACAACATTTGGTTCCGTGTTGTAGTAAAAAATCTTTTTAGAAAGCACCGGAATATGTTTGTACGTTTCTCTATGAATCTCGTTGTCATCCTCTATGCATACAACATCGCAATCCGTTACAGGAAAAATCCCATCATTTCTTACAATTGCATATTGAGAACGGATTTCTCCAGGACGCATAAGGGTTTGCACTTTAGAAGACTGAATGACAACATCATGATTGTACCGACCATGAAAAACAATTCGTTGCTCTTTTTGATCTGGAGTAATAAACCGAAGAGCATACGTCTTTTTATTCAATTCGTTAAAGGTTTTTTGATGAATCCCCTTCTCGGTAGACTGCATATGCATTTCTTCCACAAAAGGAGCATTCATATTCGAATATTCAGCTTTGACAACCCGTAAAACGCTTTCGTCTGACTGAATCGTTAATTCTTGGCCATCGTCAATAGAAAAAAGAGGCCAATTGCGGTAATCTTCGGGTTGTGTTTTGACAGGTATGATTTCAGGAGTTTTGGAAGAGGTTTGAACAGACTGAAAAGGATATTCTATAGTGGGATCTCCTTGCAAAGTAAATCCAAAATACGTCTTTACATTCGCGCCATTCATTCCCCACATCAATTGTTCGTCAGCATAATAAGTCATGGCTTTTAATGCCCAGTCTCCCAGAGCTCCCTGACCTTCTGAGAATCCTTTCATAAAGTATTCCAGTATTGCGTCCATGTAATGAATAGATTTCAGCTGAGCAATACCATTTTGATATTGCAAAGACCACCCAGCATAGTTTACTCGAGCACCTCCAACATAGGCGATACCAGCTCCTTCAGACAAAACGACTGCTTCTGAAAAACTTGTTGGATAAGCATAATCGGTATTGTTCTTAAAGGAAGCACTTGCTAGACGGTTGTCCCATGCACCATTTCCGCATGCTTCACTGAGGACGATGGGTAAGTACGATTTTTGGGGTACAGACAACAAATCCTTTGCATTGGCATATCCTGGCTCTAAAGCTAATCCTTCTCCAGAACCATGCCCAAAAGCCCACAAAAATCCTCTTTTCCCTTCATCTAGAACGCGCATAAATTCGTCTTTGTTAAACTTGTTTTCAGTTCGATACAGTTTTTCAACTTCCATGGAAGAAAAGTAGTCTAAGTTGACACTTCTTGATGTTGCTAATTCTCCTAAAAAATGTTCTCCGAAAGGGGCTCCTGCCATAATAGTAGCCGTGGAAAGCCAGGAAGAATCTTTTGCAACAAGTTGAGAGTAAAGCTTTTGTTTGTGGACAACTGCGGCAGCTTCTTGTTGATCTCGCACAGGTAGTCTTCCAACAGCAATTTCCATGGGCACTTCAATGCCCTTTGCATGGGGAGAAGCATAGTAGATATCAGTGGGTACCCATTGATCGTAACTGTTCCTTCGGTCAGGAGATAGAATGTAATAAGAAGGTGGCACGCAAGTGGCATCTCCTAGGATGGTTAGATAATTTATTCCTTCTGCTGCAAGGGTTTCTTTCAAATAGGATCTGATCTTGAAAGCCAATTCGTAATCATACGATGAAACTCTGCTTCGCATTGCTTCCGATACATCCAAAAAACCAGACACAGAAGGGTAGGCTGGGGCTTCTGCAGGAGAATAATCCTGCAAACTTGACAAAAGAACTACGCTAGATACATATCCTCGTTCTTCTTGAATCTCTTGGAGTGCTTCCGCTTCCTTTTCAAATTCATCAGGAGTAAGAATCAAGGCTTTCTTTGATGTTTTTTTTGAAGCAATATACGAACGAGTGGTACAACCAATTTCAAACGTATATTTTTCAACTAGGTATAGCTCTCCCTGATAAAGAAAAACAGGAAAACATGTAATTTGTGCATATCGATTGGATGAGTTCCCTGAAACAATGAAATGGACATTATCTGTGGGAAAAACAGTTTGAATCTCTTGAGCAACAACAACTTTGGTTTTCATTTCAGATGCATTGCGCGAGGTGAGAAAGTCAGATTCAGCCTTCAGGGTACTAGTTAACTCGTTAATAGGGAGAGGTTCTTGGGCAATTTCCAAAGGAATATCCATCAAGGGCATTTTCTGAACCTTCATGGAAACAGTTTTTATATAGGCTATGGTCTCGTTAGAACGTAAAGGATATTGAAATGTATCCATAGGAACAATGGGCTTCTGGGGTTGATAAAAAGAAGGCAGTGATCCTAGTGAAATTCGGTTGCCATCTTGAGAGGGGGCAATTGACAATGCATCGGCACCATAGGCTCTATGAATCGTTTTTATATGTAGCTGCGATGGGTTTTGAACATGGATTTGCATTGTGGAAGGTAGAATGTCGTAGGAAACAGGAACATTCACCTGTGCATGCAGAACAGGCATGTGCGACAAGCAAAGCAGTGAAATAACGATCAAAGCAACAAACGATTGCAGACGTTTCATAAGAGCCTCCAGATTACGCAAAAGCTATCTTAATTATAGGCATTACAGTCCAGAAATGGTAACAGAATTGCCTTTTCTTTGTATGGATCCTTTTTTATAGGTTGCGTAAAGGGTAGGTTCGATGAATACATCGCCTGTCACATTTTTATGAAACAAAGCACCTTCTCGTCTATATCTTTGCCCTTGGGCGTTTTGATATACATACCAATCTTCATTTGGATGAGCCTCTAACAAAATATCATCAAATGAAAGGCAGTACAAGTCTTCCTTTGTATAAATCTCACAGGAAAACAGCTGTTCCATGAATACCACATCAACCCAACAAAACTGTTGTTTCTCTTGAATGAAACAGGGGTTTTTGGACCACAGAACGCCTTTCCAAGTATGCGCAAAGATAGATTGGTCAAACAAAGTAACAAACAACTTCTTTTGCTTTAAATGGAGGGGAAGAACTTTTTCAATTCCGTCCACAACAACTTTCAGTTGGATTGTTTTTTCTTCTGAAGGGGCAATAGTAAATGTAAGGATTTGGGATTGTTTTTGTTGTACTTCACCGATTTGTAATTCTTGGTCGTCAGTAACCACTTGAAGACTATCAAAGGGTTTTTTCACATATAGGCCTGTGGATATCGTTTGTTCTTGCCCTGCATAAAACTCGATGGTCAAGTCTTCTGTTGAAAAGAAAATGTCCTCTTCAGATGCGACAGTTTGTTCATCACTAACAAGTGAATCCCTGGTCACAATTCCTATGGAAGAATCGTAATGTAGGATTTTTGTCCCTTCTATGTCAAAAGACGTAATAGAAGAGAGCCCCATGGACTCAAGTGGAATCGTTTCTACGATTCTTTGTTCATTGCACTTCATGATGGCGTTGGTTACAGAATCATAAAAGTAAAAGCGACCTTCATCAACCACTAGGTTGCTCATCTGCAAAGAGGTAGTAAACACTGACAAATCCAATACCTTCACAAAACCATCACTGCATGTTGAGGAGTAAATTGCTTTCCCTACTGGATCTAGGAAGTACAACACATCGCCAACCATAGTAAGATTGGAAATGGAGAGTGGGATGTCTTTTTGCTCCTGTGGTAAACAATATTGTCGGTTTTCAAGAGAACCAGAAGAAAAATTAAACCAAAGCAGGGAGTTTTTGAAAGTATCGTTAATGACTAAATATTCATCAGAAAATGCATAAGAAGCAATCGAAAAATCACCATTTTCAATACGTACTTTGTAGGGCCCCTTATGGTCTGGTTTATCCTTGCTGAAATCAGTCACATCCAGCAATAAATACAATAGCAATTCCTCGTCTTCAAAATCAACATCCAAATTCAATACAGAATATGAATCATCCCCCCAGGCATACCCTAGCGATCTAGAAAAATAGGGATTCTTTGTTGTTTTTAAGGTATGGCGTACCACCCTCTCTTCTTCTACATAAAATACCACATCTTGGTTTCCGGGGGTATTTTGCGTGCAGATAAGACGACTGGGCTTGGAAACAATTCTCACATTTTTAGGATTTGGAATCCAATTCCGGATTCTTTTACAATCAGAAATATCCTCTTCTAAAACCGAGGAGACTTCCTCTTTTTCAAAATCAACTTGCACGATTTCTGTCGTAAAATCTAACAATCCTCCTACAGAGTTTACCACAACTCCATAGTGTGAAAGTCCGCTAGCAATATAGCTCAAAGTTCCACGAAATCGGGAGAAAGAAAAAATATCTTCCCACTCTTCCATGTCGATAGAATCCTTTGATTTGATTTGTTGAAAGGGAATCGATATCCATTCATTTTCGTCGTACAAATCATACAATGCTAAGGTTTTTTCATCTTGAAAAACAACTTTAAAATTTTCATACAAATTTTCTAGCTGGCACATGTGCAAAGTTTTTTCAGATACATCGTACACGGCTATAGTATCAAAGCGTGTAGAGGCTACTACGTAAGGATGCAAGTAGGTTATAGATGTACCATAATCGAGGCCAATTGTGTACAGGTATTCTTGCGTGTGAACATTGTACACAATCATACCGTATCGAGGGCACAAGATATATAACAAATCTTCGACTACAATCATTGCATCAATGCGGTAGTAGTGCTCCTTTGCCACCAGAAGCAAATCCTTTTCCTCTTTTGGTAGAAACAGGGATAACTGCTGTGTTTCTCGATGAATCCGATAGATTCCTTCATTGGTAGGAACAAAGAAATAATCTTCGTGCACAGCGAAGGAAAACTTTTCAGGATCATAGGGTAAGGATTGATTCTTAAACTCTTTTGGATACGCACTACATAAAATCTCTTCTCCATTTTTGTATTGATGAATTCCATACTTCGTAGCTACAAAAAGGCTTTCTTCGTATTCTTGGCAGGACAGTACATACGAAGGGATCTCTGCTTTGGCAGTAAAAACTTCTTCTTTTTCAGAAGAAGAGGGGAGCTCAGATTCCGTTTTCTCAAAGGCAGGTTCTATATCATTGGATCGGTATGCTCGCAGTGTAATAACTTGAGAACTTCCCTCCCACTCCGTTTCAGCCGAAAAGCAGTCTGCAATAAATCGCAGGGGTACCATGGTTCGGCCATTGATAATAATGGGTGGAGTATCCATCGAAATGGTTTCTTCTACTCCTTGCACCACTTTTATTGCATCTTTGTTCCCAATTTGCAAGGATATGGATCGATTCATATACTGCATCTGTATGGTTTGGGTCTTAGCATGCCATTCAATCGAAGCTCCAAAACAATTTGCAATGGTTGAAATAGGAACTACTGTTCTTCCATTCACAATAACGGGGGGTGAGTCGATTTTTACCGACTCGCCTTGCGATATAATAAGATTACTCCCAATATGAAAGTACACTTCGTTTTGGTCCAACCATTGTATGGGAATGTCCAAGGGATCTCCCTGAACATCGTCAAATTCTACAAAGCATCGTAGACGCTGGGGGGCATCTTCGGGGGTAATACGTACCTGAAAATCACCCTTGCTGTCAACAGGATATGCATGATCTCCAATTCGGAGTGTTGAACTAGGATATGCGGTCCCTGCAATATGTAAGTGCTCACCGAGGGCATACAGGGTTGTTCCTAGCTCATATTGATGGATCGATAGGGATAAATCTTCTTTCGATGGATGCGGTTTGTGGGCAATATACCGAAGCGTATATTGATCAATGGGGCCTTCTTTTTGATCATCAGACCAAATGGATAGATTATGAGAACAAGGACCGATCTCTTTACTCTTTAAAAGTATCTCATAGCCTATTCTTTGGTGTCCCTGTAAAACGCCCAGAGAAACCTTCTCTTCTTGTTCTATCTGCAACCAAATTGCAGGGGTTGGAATATTACCATGATTCTGAACTTCCACCATCCATGTAGAAGGTGTATGGGCTGCAATAATAGAGTTGGCCCCCTTTTTCTCAACAAATGTAATAGTTGTTTTATGACCAGGAGCAAACAATGATGATAGAAGGTCGTGAAACAATTGAAAGGTATCGGATGTTTCTGTAAAATACCGGTTGTAAAGTAGCCCTGTAAAGAAAAAGATATTGTCGTCTTTTTGAATCAGGGATAGTCCTTTTTGAGAACTGGTTCCAATCACTTTGCAATTCTCTTGCAGATGAGAACTAGTCCAAATTTGTGCTCCCTCTTCATCCGCTTTTGGAACCAGCATATATTCGTTTTCAATGTGATACGTTTTCGAATCACTGTCCATAAGAAAATCTGTTTCCGTTTCTTCTGCATAACCCTGCGCAACCAGTACATCAGGCTGAATGCCAAAAAAGGTCTGCAAAGATGTGAATTTCATATTCATTGTTTCGTTTCCTGGGATGGTAGAATGAATTCCTAGAATTTTTCCACCGTTTTGAACAAATGTCTCAAGCTCTTGAATCATTTGATTGGCATTGCCTGGAATCCAAAAAGATTCAAACAATACAAGAGCATCAAATCCGAGAAGATTGTAGCTAATACGGCCTTTTGGATCCTTCATATATTCAACTACTTGCAATTCGATATTCTGGTTTTCATCCGCAAATTTTTGATTCAACTTCTCTACAGAAAGAAGTGCTTCAGCAAAGCTGGGATAATACATTTGGGAACTAAGAATGCCAATGCGATAAATAGGCTCATCAAGAACCCTGCAAGTGGTCGTTCGTTCGTTGTCAGCTATGTATTTCTCTCCCTGGATATCGCGGATTGTTGTTTCAATAGAGTATTCTCCAACGGATGGAAAGTTGTATTCAAAATAGATTGATTCCATGGAGTCTCTGTTTACAAAGGGAAAAGTTTTACTAACAGAGTCTCCGGTAGAGCTTACGATGTCAATTTTTGCATGGCGGATTGTATGAATTCCCTCGTTTACTACTTCTACGTAATGGGCCCTTTGTTCGCTGTCCCGAAGCAAAGTAACGTCATAGGATTCTTGCAGTGACAGATCGTATTCATATCGCCCATCAAAAACAGCTCTTTTTTCTTTGTCGTCGTTTGTGGAAAAACGAATGGTTGCATACCCTTTTTGTAAAAAGTTTAATGGCATTTCAATCATTTGATTTTGTGTTTGAGAAATCTCACTTGTTTCATAGATATCGTTTTGAGTTTGATCCAGCGATGCATACACATACTGAATGGTGGGAGAATCGGTTTGAATGGTACACAAAGCCTCTTGATCAATGGAAAGAATGGTATCGTAAATCGAATCGTACAACCCCTCGGTAATATCCACCTCTGGAACCGTATAGGATTCCGATTTTTCAGGCAAAGGAATGGACAAGGTTGGGTCTCCTAGCAATGTGAACCCGAAAAGAGTTTTGATATGAGCTGGATGCAACCACATAGAGGCAGAATAATCCTCCACATAATATTGTTCCAGCGCTTTTAACGTCCAGTCCCCTAAATACAGGTCTGGATACTCTTTTGTAGTTAGGAAAAAGTCTTCTACTATTTTATCCATAAACCCTAGCATAGAAACCTTTTGAATACATTTTTCTTCGGTGACATTGTACGAAGCATAATTCACTCGAGCTCCTCCAACATAGGCAATGCCAGCTCCAGGAGAAGCCAGAACTGCTTCAGAAAAACTCTTCGTGTAAGGTACCTCCGCGGGAGTTGTAAATCGCGTATCCCAAGATCCATTGCCACAAGCTTCGCTTACGAATACAGGCAATTGATTCTTTGTTGGAAGATTCTCTAGTTCCGAGCCTTTTACTGCATCTTTCTCAAGCATGAATGCAGTGCCAGATCCATGTCCCATATTCCAAAGAAAAGTTTGAGGTTGGTTTTCTAGGGTGTCCAAAAACACATCCCTGTTAAACAGCCGGGATGTTTGAAAATTCTTCTGGATAGAAAATCCATTAAAAACATCTTCATTAATGGCGCGACATTGTGCCAATTCTCCAAAAAAATCGCCTCGGAAGGGATCGCCACTAAACAATGCTACACTGTTCTCCCATCCATCCTTGTTCTGAACTACCTGGCGGTATCTCCGGATCTTTTCAATTTGTTGTTGGGCTTCTTCTTTGTTCTGGACTGGAAGACGGCCAACGCTAATCTCAAAGGTCAATTCTTCATCGTAAAATGGGGATGCATAATAAATATCGGTGGGAATCCATTGATCAATAGCATCTAGCATATCGGGGGAAAATTCATAATACGACGGCGGAATATAGGTAGCATCGCCGAATATTGTTACATAATCAACGGCATCCTCTTGTAGTTTTTCTCGAAGCATCGAGCGAATGCGCCCAGCAAGTATCTCATCGTACGATTCTACGCTTTCGCGAATATCAGCAGGTGCATCTGCAAATCCAAGGCTAATAGAAGGATTTTCTGCTACTGGATACGATTGAACGTCGGATACTCGAACAATGGATGTATCAAATCCATCTTCTTGATGCATTTTCAGTAGTTCTTTCGCCTGAGGAAGCAGTTCGTCAGGAGTCAAAATTAAAGATGAATTGGTCTTTTTGTCAGGCCTATCTTCTTCGTCAGTTGCTTGCAAACCAATTTCAATGTGAATCTTTGTGATAGCATAAACAGACCCCTGGTATAGGTATACAGGATTGACATGCAATACAAGAAATCTCCCTTGAGCAGAATTCTCAATAGCATGTTTCACATTGATACTAGGGTAGACATTTTGAAAATCAAAAACAGAGACGCTCGCATTGATTGTTTCATTTTCATTCATGGCAAGGATGGTATTGGAAGGATCAATATCCCCCTCTAGATCATGCTCTTTACGGAAATCCTCAACAAGAAAAAATGTCTGCACGGGAGGAGCACAAACGACTGCATCATGAGGTAATGACACTTTTTTTGCTTCCACTTGCTGCGTTCGAATATAGCTAGGTCTATTGTCATAATCAATAGCAATTTTTTCTGTAAAAACTGGAAGAAGCGGTTTGCCAGGATCGCATGTATAAGAACAATTTGGCAAGAGAAACACAAGACCTTCTTTTTGCGGAAGGACTTGCAGCTCATCCGGCAAAGAAATAGTCAAAGATAATTTTGAAGTGGTTTCTGAAGAGGTGTGTATGGAATTGGGTAGTTGTAAAAAAGGAGTGGGTTTTGTAGCTGCTATAGCTTCAAAATGCACCAGTGGTGAACTACATACCAATAAAGATAACAAAAAACTCACAATGACTCTTATTCGTTTCATTTACTCCCCCAAAAAATTAGATTAAATAAATCCTATCATAATGTATTTTTAGGTTTCTGCAATAAAACGATACACTTCTATGGTTTCTTTTTTGGTTCGCATACCAACTACCCCACCACCTGGCAGAACAGCTACAGGATGCAAAAAACCTTTTGGAATCTTGATATAGTGTACTTTGATCTCTGGAGTTTGTTGATGGAGGGGATCTATGATGCCAATGGTTTGCGAGTCAACCCAATAATAAATCGCCCCATTTTTATCCCCACCAAGGAATCCGCCGCCCTTCCATTGAGGTTCAAGAAGGGTTATCTTCGTAGTAAATGTATGGTTTTCTGTTTTGTAATGAATTTGTTGCAATTGAAAAGAATATTTTTCGGAGGAAAAATGGGCAGGGGGTAAACTAAATTTCACTTCGCTCCCATAAGAACAGAAAGCTTCTTCTTGAGAGGGGTCAAAAATGGAAATGATCCGCGCAACTTTGTTCACATACATCCCAATATGGTTAGAAGGTTGAAGGGGTACATCATAAAATCCTTGTGCAGAAGTCGCTGCCACATCCTTAATGGGAAACTCCTCAATATCGGATAACAAACGGTCTTCATCGGCCTTCATATGAATTTGAATTCGAAAGATAGGGCCTGGTAGGACTGAAAAAAATGGTTCTACCTGTAGCAAACGTTCAGGGTTGTAAAAAATATAACCAATGTCAAAAGAACCGCGAAAATCGCCCTCCATACCATAGTATAGAATTCTTTTTTTTGCAGTGTCCATCACATACAGGATTTGATCCTCGGTAATTTGAAAGGTAAAGCCAACAAGAGCAGGGATCTGAGATATGTCAGGTCGTCTAAGTTCTGGCAAAAGTATTTCGTCGATGATCTCACCCGTGGAAGAAACTTGAACGAGACGAGGCCCATACCCATCCGCAATCCACATGGTACCATCTTCCATGGCCTGAATATGTGCTGGCAAAGCTCCTGATGAAATGCCATTGCAAGCACTCGGATCATACCCCTTTAAGCCAATGCCGTCAGTTCCTTCTCCCCATAATAGTGTAAAACTTGGGCCCTGTTGAGAACAATCAATTGTCTGTATTTGATCTCGCAATGGAACGTTTCCAATCATTTCAATACAGACAGGTGGTTGTATTTTTGGCGGGGTTGCTTCTGGAATTTTTTGTGGGATCGATTTTGAAATATGGGTAGAAATAGGCATAGAGGAATAGGCGAAAAAAACACATCCTAGAAAAAAGATCAAAAGTAACTCTTTGAAGTAGCTTTTCTTTTTTGGATCTGGTGATGTATTTGGAGATAATCTCATAGAATTGGGTTGCTCATATGTCTTGTACAGAAAGCCGAACAATGTCCCATTGATACACAGATCGAAACTCAGATAGAGAGGTTTCAACGACTTTTTGGAGGGTATTGGTATTGTAATGATAGTTTGTAAACCATGCACTGTGAATCATGTATGTGGTTGGAATGGAAACACCTTTTTTGGATATCACTCCAAAATGAACAACGATACCATCTCTCTTCAATACCATCACGTCGCCAGGTCGAACCAAAGAAAAGGAGTTGGTTCCTCTATAGTCGCCACTGGCTATCCTGGGTGCTGTTCTCCAATTCCAGAGCAATCCAGCATAGTAGCAGCACTGCTGCAAAAGACCAGAGCAATCCACTCCTGTCCAATAAGAAGGATTTTCATTCCCCCTGGACGGATCCCAAATGGACTCTCCTTCATCAAGATTTACAGGATGCATCACATCTTGGTTGCGAATCATTTCTTGAAAATGAGCAGGAATGCCCTCAAACAAAGAGTTGTTTTTATGTAGCTTCATGGCAATACTTTGTAGAGACTCTTTACCGCCCCATGTATAAGGTGCTCCAAATGTTACAAGGTCTGGGAGATAAAACATCTCGGCAGGATACTTTTTTTGATTTCCTTCAATGGGTGATAGATAGTCTTCAATATAGATTCGTCTTTGCCATGGAATAGAAAGCTCCTTAAACATAGCTGCATATTCTTTAAAGGCTATATAGGGATCTGCATACCGAAAACGAACGGCACTATTTGCATGAAAACGAAGCACAACCGGTTGATGAATCTTTGACTGGATCTGTATTGTAGAAGGCTTCTCTGTGGTTATAACAAAGCTTTCTGGGTTGTCTAGAATGTCTATGTGAAAATGTGGATCTTCACAGGTTAGAAGAATATTCGTTGTGGAGAAAGCATACAACTTATACGAAGAGGACACATCTGCAATCGAGCCTGGTTGCGTCCACTGACTATTTTCAAGAGCTCTTGAAGAAGGATGAGAAATCCCAAGAGTGAAGAATACAAAGCTAACAAGAAAACAACTAGTGAAAAAACGTTTCACTACGATCGCCTAGTGATCTCGTTCCATTGTTCCTCTGATATTGGAGAAGGCTCTTTTGTTAAAGGACTGGCACCTTTTGTATTTTTGGGGAACGCTATTACATCGCGCAGAGAAGAACTCTTTGATAAAATCATGGCAATGCGATCAACTCCAAGAGCAAAGCCTGCTTCAGGAGGAGCACCGGAAGATAATGCTTGTAAAAGATAGTCAAATTGTTCCTCGATTTGGTCAGGGGGAACACCGATTATCTCAAAAATTCGGCGTTGCAAAGCAGGATCCACAATTCTGGATCCTCCTGAGCCCAGTTCAAAACCATTTAAAACCAAGTCAGATGAACAACTTTCAATACGAAGAGGTTCTTGATCGATGTACCGGTCAAACTGTTCCATGTTTGGCAATGTAAAAGGGTGTTGTGCAGAATCAAGTCGGTTTTCTTCTTCGTTCCATAAAAACAATGGGAATTTATGAATCCAGGCAAAACACAATTGCTCTTTTCGTTCTGGTTCTGCTTTCAATATAGATTTCCCTACAATAACCCTTGCTCTACCAAGAGATTCAAACACTGCCTTTTTGGTACCCAATGCAAAAAGAATGGCATCTCCATCGGCACTTTGTAATCTTTCAGCAATTGTTTGTTTGTCTTGGCTCGTAAGAAAGTTGAGTCCAACTCCATCGGGTTTATGCTTTACATAGTAAAAAGCAACCTGTGGATTTTCTATTTCTTGCAGGAAAAGATCCGATTCTTTTCTGGAAAGGTCCATATATTTTTTCTCGATGCGTATGGCTGCAATTGTTTTTTCTTCTTTGTAAGCAGTGTAAAAGTTTTTGTATTCGGGATTGTTAAATTCCTCATGAAGAATAGCTATGGGTACATCGTAGCGAAGGTCTGGCTTATCGGTTCCATAGGTTTGCATTGCTTCTGCATAGGTCATTTTTACAAATGGAGTCTGAATATCACGCTGCAAACAGTTTTTCACAATCTGTTTCATTAGGCCTTCTAGAATTGGGATCAAATGTTCTTCATCAGAAAATGCCATTTCCATATCAATTTGTGTAAATTCCGGCTGACGGTCCAATCGAAAATCTTCATCTCGAAAACACCGACATATTTGAAAATAGCGATCAATGCCCCCCACCATTAACATTTCCTTATACAATTGAGGCGATTGTGTAAGTGCATAAAATTTCCCAGGATTCATGCGCGAGGGTACTAAAAAATCGCGAGCGCCTTCGGGTGTACTTTTCCCTAAATAGGGGGTTTCCACTTCCATGAATTGATGCTCCGAAAAATAGTTCCGTGTAGTTTGTAACAAGATATGACGCAGACGCATATTGGAATTCATTTTGGGGTGTCGCAGGTCAATATATCGATATTTCATTCGCAAGTTTTCGTCTACTTCCATTGATTTTCGAACTTCAAAAGGAGCTTGCTTACATGGGTTCAAAACATCCATCGATTGGACGTGAATTTCGATTGTGCCAGTTTTCATCGCAGAATTGATTTCATTTGGATTTCGTTTGGAAACGGTTCCTTGAATCTGAATGACATCTTCATGATGCAATTCGTGGGCTTTCTGCAGTAAGTGGGATGAAAACACTAGTTGTACCACCCCTGTATGGTCGCGCAAAAGGACAAAGGTAACGCCTCCCACTTCTCTTGTTCGATCTACCCAACCAGATAAGGTGATTGACTGATCACACCATTTGTCTGTAATGGAGCCGCAATATTCGTCTCTATAATTCATTGGTTTCCCCTTGTAAGAAAAAAGATGGGATGGCAGAAATTTCTACTTGTGTATTTTCTCGGGTTGCAAGGTGACGGATACTCACGATCCCGCTCTTTTCTTCTTCTTCTCCAAGAACCAAAAGGTAACGGGCATTTCTCTTTTCTGCTGTTTCAAAAACTTTCTTCATGCCTTTTCCCTCTAAATCTACTAACACATGCAAACCTCTATAGCGGAGATCTTGGGCAATTTGAAGACCGAGAGCAGCTGTTTTTCCACCAAAATGGGCAATATACAACATTGGATCTGTCGTGCGGATTGGCAACTCTGTGCGTTTTGTTTCCAGTAGCATTGTAATTCTTTCCAGACCCATTGCAAAACCAATAGCAGGCGTTGGAGGACCGTCGAGTTCCTTTTCGATTAGTCCATCGTATCGACCTCCGCCTAAAACAGTTCCTTGTGCGCCCAAATCTTGGGAAACAAACTCAAAAACAGTTTGGGTGTAATAATCCAACCCTCGCACCAATTCATAATCAACGAAATAAGGGATTTCCAATGTATCCAAACAATCCAGTACACCTTGGAAATGATTCCTGCAAGTATCGCACAGATAGGGTTGAATCTTAGGAGCATCGGTAACGCATTTCTTGCAAGCAGGATTTTTGCAATCTAAGATTCGAAGGGGGTTGGTTTTTAATCGTTTTTGACAATCCTCACATAGCGAGCTTTCAAAAGACTGAAAATACCGGATAAGAGCATCTCGGTATTCTTTTCTACACTGGTCACATCCTAATGTGTTAATGTGCAGTGTAAGAGAAGAAAAATGAAGCTTTTTTAGCATCGTATGAGCTAAGGATATCAACTCTGCATCAGACGTAGGAGATTGGCTTCCAAAACACTCCACACCAAACTGTGAAAACTCTCGATACCGTCCTTTTTGAGGCTTTTCATATCGAAATAACCGTTGAAAATAAAACAGCTTCACTGGTTTAGGCCACACCGTCATTTTGGATTCAATGTAAGCCCTACAGATACCGGCAGTGCCTTCTGGAATCAATACTAAATCCCGCCCTGCCTTATCAACTAGTGTATACATTTCTTTTGTGACAATATCAGATGCATCTCCAACAGAATGAATAAACAACCCTGCTTCTTCCAGAATAGGAGTTGTTATTTCACCATATCCAAAAGCATAGGCTGTTGTTCGGACCACATCAATGATCACCTCTCGGAGGATCCATTCTTGTGGCAATATATCACGCGTACCTTTAACTCGTTTGTATTTCATAGAAACATTTTACTTGATCAACGAGGGGTTGCAACTACGAAATACATTTACCATGCGAAAGAAGAAATGATTGATTTTTATCCTTCATTCTTTTTATAATATAGGCACTGTAAACAGATTGAAGTAAGAGATTTACCAAAAGAGGTACTATGAAAAAGAAAGCTGTTGTTATTACGCATATTCCGGCACCTTATCAAGTAGCTTTTGCAAAAGCATTACATCAACATTTGGATGTAGAATTTTGGTTTATGCAATCGATTGCAGATTCAACGAGGCCCTCTTACTGGGAGCAAAAGCTTCCGGATTACTGTAAAATCTTGAAGACCTACTTCAAAAAGGGTCAGTTTTTTTATTGTCCTTCTATTACCCATCATATGAATCGTTTTCAACCCGATTATCTGGTGCTGCATGGTAGATGGAATAATCTTTCTTGGCACCCTGCTTATACATGGGCTGTAAAACACAAAAAAAAGGTTCTTATGGGACCTTTTGAAATGCCAACTGCACAAAATGGTTTCAAAGAAATGATCCGAAGGATCTTGTATAGAAAAATTGATGGGATCCTATGTTCTGGCTATAAAACTCTGGACTACTATCGTTTTAAGTCTAAGAAAGTATTTCTTTTTGGGTATGCTGCTGATATTCAACGAGAACTAGAACATCCTATTCGCAATCCATCAGAAACGGTGACTTTTTTGCATAGTGGAAGCATGAATGAACGTTTCCGGGTACATGACATAGTGGATGCTATCGAAAATGCTTACTCCCACCTTCCTACTATTCGGCTTGTACTTTCTGGAAATGGGCCTGATAGACCCTCTCTGGAAAACCGAATTCGATCGTCACCACTACTATCTTCCATTACGAAATGGGTGGATGTGGATAGCTGGGAGGAGGTGCAAGATGTATATCTTCATGCCGATGTTCTTATTAGCTACCCGTCCTATGCAGGATGGGGCTTAACTATTCCTGAAGCCATGGCGTCGGGCATGGGTATTATCTCCGGAATCAATGTAACCTCTGCAAGAGAATTCATGATTCCAGATCACAATGGTTTTCTTGTAGATACAAAACAGGAGCTGTGCGATGCGATCCTTCGTTATGCCAAGAACCCTTCACTCGTAAAGGAACATGGCCACATGAACAAAAAAATTGCCAAGCAAGAGGGAGCGGAAGAAAAAGCACGTCGCCTGCAAAAAATACTGGAAGAACTTCCCTAAGAAAACAACGCGCGAGTCAGTGCATCTGCAACCATGGAAGGGGGGAAGGAAGAGTGAGCAGATTTTTGTTGGATTGCTTCTTTAGGTGATAACGGCACGTGAATAAACAACCCTTCCAACTGATGCAATCGACAAAGGTGCAAGGTCCAGTAGTAAGAAAAATTACAAACATATAATCCTGCATGAAAGGAAAGAGCGGCAGGAATCGTGTGAGCGTGTAAATCGGTTACAATTTTCTCCACATCCATGGTAGTGCGATAGGCAAGTGGTCCATGGGGAAGAATAGGAACCAAAGAGGGTTGACTTCCTTCATTGTCGGGGATACGAGCATGAATTTCATTCAACGCATAGCATTCTACATGAACATTGGGTATTCCTGCTGCAACTCCAAAACCAATAATGCGATCTGGTTTTGTTTCTATAAAAGCAGACAATAGTTCTTTTTGGCAGCGAAAGGTGACGGGTATAATGCATAAGCTGCATTGGCTTTGGCTAGCATGAATTTTCGTTGCTACCTCTGCTGCAGGATTGCTCTGAAGATTTCCAAACGGTGCAAAGGAATACACTAGAGTTTTAGACATTCATGTAGTCCATAATCTGTTGATTTGTCTCCACTCTTGAAGCCTCTGATCCTTTCTCATAAAAGGTTTTGTACCATTGGATTGTTTTTTCAATGGCTTCATTCAGTGTCCAGGTAGGCTTCCAATGCAGTTTTGCAATGGCTTTGTGGACATCAAGCTGAAGGATATTGGTTTCATGAAAAGAATCGTCCTGTTGTACATTGTAAGTATTGGGTGGCCATACTTGAATGCATTTTTTTACCACGTCTTCTACGGTTGCGATATCCGTCTCTAAAGGTCCCAAATTCCAACCTTCGCTATACAATGTTGGATCCTCTGCTAAGCGTTTCCCTACCAGCAAATATCCGGATAAAGGCTCCAATACATGTTGCCAGGGACGTACAGACATTGGATTGCGAAGAGTGACCGCTTGCGACACCGAGAATGCCTTTGCAATATCTGGCAGCAAACGATCCCTTCCCCAATCGCCCCCTCCAATTACATTGCCTGCTCTTACAGTAGCAATTCCTATGGGCAACTTTTGAAAAAAGGACCGTTGGTAGGACGATATGGCAATCTCCATACATCCCTTGCTTGCGCTGTATGGATCATGACCGCCCATAGGGTCATTTTCTCGATATCCCATCATTTGATTTTGATTTTCATAGCATTTATCACTTGTAACCATCACTACAGATTTCAAAGGGAATGTAGGTTGGTCTTTTACTATTTCGCGACTGCTTTCCATGATGTGGATGCTACCCATAATGTTGGTTTCAAATGTTTCAAGGGGTTTTTTGTAGGAGTCACTTACAATGGGTTGCGCAGCAAGATGAAAAAGGACATGCGGCTGAAAAGATTGGATTTGTTTTTTTAATGTACTACGATCACGGATATCACCACGAACATCTTGTAGCTGCTTTGACAACTGCAAGACTTCGAAAAGAGAAGGCTTGGTGGGAATATCGATGGAATATCCCATAACATCGGCCCCCATTGTCACTAACCATTGACTTAGCCAGCTTCCTTTAAATCCGGTATGTCCTGTAACAAAAACCCGTTTTCCTTTATAAAAAGAAGATAAATTGTGTTTATCTGGCATGGAACACCTCTTTATAATACTGGTGGTACCACTGATATGTTTGGTGCAATCCTTCTTCTAAAGATACCTTGGCTGACCATTTAAGTTGTTTCTTTGCCTTGGAAGAATTCCCAACCATGACCATAACTTCCTTATCGTAATAAGGTCTTACATCAAATCGAAACAAGGATGGATCCACTTTTTCTTTTTGAATGAGAATAGCAGCGACATCTAGAAGACTAGTTCCTATACCTGTTCCAAAATTGAATATGGAACCAGTGGGCTGGGTAGAATTCTTCAGACAGTGTAGTCCTTCAATGACATCGTCAATATAAACATAATCTCGGATTTGTTCGCCCGGGGTTAAATCGAGAGGTACTTCGGTATAGGAAGCTTCAATCATAGATGGTATAACATTTTTGGGTTTATCTGCTGGGCCATACACCGTAAAAAAGCGAGCGATATGAAGTGGAACGTGTAACTGCTGGGCATACACCACACTAAGGGTTGTAGTGGCTGCCTTCATGGCACCATACATATGAACAGGTTGCAATGCCATGGTTTCAGTGAGTGGCTTGCAGCCATGGTCTCCATATTCATGAGAGCTGCCTGCAATCACAAGCTTTCTTGCTTTGCATCTGGCACAAAAAGATATCATGTTCAGGGTGAATGCAATCCCACCATCGACAAGATTATTTTCATCTTCAGCAGCAGACAACGTGCTTGGTGCTGCCAAGTGATACACGCAATCAAAGATAGGGATTTCTTCTCCAGTTGTGGTAGTTTCTAACATTCCTTTTCGCAAGGAATCCAAATCAAGGAACTTTACATTCTGCTCCGTTGCGTTTCTCCAGTTTTCTTCATGCGATCCTTTTCGCTGGGCAACATATACATTGGCAAACTCCTGAAAAGACCGAGTTAAATGAGAACCAATAAACCCCGATGCCCCAGTGATAAGAATATTTTCATGTTTCATCAATCAAACCCTTGCCACTGCTTACCAATTCTTCCAGGCAGCATGACCGGTTTCCCATTCTTGTTCTAACAGCTGCTTGTCACGCAACGTATCCATGCACTGCCAATATCCTTTGTGAGGGAAAACCATCAATTGTTTTTCTTGCACTAATGTTTCTAGAGGGTCTCGTTCCCAGATCGTTTTATCACCCTGAATAGTCTCAAAAACAGAAGGTTCCAATACAAAGTACCCTCCATTAATCCAGGCACTTTCTTCCATAGGTTTTTCCTGAAAGGTTTGGACAAGTCCGGAAGGGTCGCTTTGTAACAAGCCAAATCGGCTAGGTTTTTGAACTGAAGTCATGGTAGCTTTTTTCCCATGCTTCTTGTGAAACGCAATCAATTGTTGTATGTTTACATCTGCTAAACCATCGCAATAGGTTAGCATAAACGTTTCGTTTCCAATATAGTTTTGGATTCTTTTGATACGGCCCCCCGTATACGTATCCAAGCCAGTGTCTACAAGGGTAATATTCCACGATTCAGCAAAGGTTTCATGAACATCCATCGAGCCGCTTCCAAGATGAAAGGTAACATTGGAATGATGTAAAAAGTATTGCTGAAAGAACTCTTTAATCTTGTTCCCTTTGTATCCAAGACAAACCACAAAATCAATATGACCATATCCTGCATAATTTTTCATGATATGCCAGATAATGGGCATTCCTCCGATTTCAATCAGTGGTTTCGGTTTGTTCTCCGTTTCTTCGCTTAAACGTGTACCATAACCACCTGCCAGAAGAACTACTTTCATGATTCATCTCCCAATTTGTTTTCTCCCATTGTAGAAGAAACTTTTTTCTCTCAGCACCTGCAGAGAAGCCTCCCATTTTACCAGTACTAGTTATCACTCTGTGACAAGGAATGAGAATGGGTAAAGGGTTTTTTCTCATACAGTTACCAATAAATCGTGCTCCATTTTCAATATGTACCATACGGGCTACATCAAGGTAGGATACAACATGTCCATATGGAACAATGGAAACAAATCTAGTTACTTTTTGTTCAATGGGTGTTCCAAATGTTCGCAATGGTAGCTTGAAATAACATCTTGTTCCTTGAAAATATTCTTTTATCTGTTTGGATGCTTCTATCAAAAGAGGGGCTTTGCGAAGTTGTACAAAATCGTCTTCTTGGATGGCATCCTTTAAGATCAGTGGTGAGAAAAGATCTTCTTTTTCTTGATCAATAAAAACAATAGATACAATTTCTTCTGCTGTGGCTTGTATTAGAAGATCCCCTACAGGGGTGCTTAAAGAAGCGGAATTAATCTTCAAACTTCGAGAATCCCTTGTCGGTCATCCGAATTAAAGCTCTACTGTCTTGATTGCTGCTAAGAAGTTCAATGTAGCCTAAATCATATAAAAATCGCAAGTGAAAACAAAGCGTTTCTTCATCTAATGACAAAGATTCCATAAGCTCTTTTCCACTTACAATCTGTAAAGGACGTTCCTTGTGAATATCCTTTAAGAATTTCATCAAATCGGACCGAGTATTCGTCCTGGGGTCCATAATGAACCTTTAGGCTTTTTGCACCTTGTTTGCTTTTAAGCATTTTGTACAAACTTTCATTGACTTTACTCCGCCATTAGGAAGCTTGACCTTAATGCATTGTAAATTTGGCAATGAGCATCTTTTCGTTCGACGATTGGAGTGAGAAACACTATTCCCAACCAAAGGTCCTTTTCCACAAACATCACATTTTTTTGACATATAGTAACCTCATCTTATTGTATTCGTTTGAAATCATAGTAATTATATGAAGGTAAGGCAATCCGTCA
Source organism: uncultured Caldisericota bacterium (assembly GCA_964493625.1). Taxonomy (GTDB): domain Bacteria; phylum Caldisericota; class Caldisericia; order UBA6126; family UBA6126; genus JAGLCW01. The sequence goes on along the minus strand of CAZBOU010000001.1, from coordinate 104,876 downwards.
AATCATTCTTGAAAACAATGTCTTCCTTTGCAGTAGCAAAAATTTCCACAATGCTGTTTGATGAGGGCACGTATTTTTTTGGTTTTACCTTTGATGTTTACGTAACTATAATAAATTATGCATAGATTACGACAAAGAACTAAAAATACAAGGAATATGTATGTCAAATAGTATTGTATTGTTTTTTCGAAATTTCTATCAGATGTTTGTAGATATGAGCTTTTATATGGTTATTGGACTTCTTTTGGTGGGAATTATTCACCAAGTTCTTTCCGAAGAGTGGATTCCAAAACATTTGGGCAAAAAAGGCTTTGGCTCTATATTCAAGGCTTCTCTGTTTGGAGTACCTTTGCCCATTTGTTCTTGTGGGGTCATCCCGTTTGCTGTTTTTTTGAAAAAAAGCGGGGCCTCTTTGGGAGCTATTGTTTCTTTCTTGATCTCCACGCCCCAAACAGGGGTTGATAGCATAATTGCCACATATGGTATGATGGGGCCAGTATTTGCTATTTTCCGTCCCATGGCTGCTTTTGTTTCTGGGATTGTCGGGGGAGGATTGGTTGAGGCCGCATCCAATGCATGGAATTTACAGGTTCCTACATCTGCTTCTCCTGTAAAATGCAGTCATTGTCACCCCCCTGCTGAAGTTTCTGAGGTCTGTGACCACCATGAAAAGAAGTTAGACCAGGAAACAAAAACCCCGAAAAATACACCCATCCAATTCCTGCAAAATGTATTCTCATACGCTTTTCACGAAATGGTTCGAGACATCGCTCTTTCCTTTTTAATTGGAGTATCCATTGCAGCCTTAATTACCACCTTAATACCAGCGGATTTTTTTGCTGGTACAATGGCGGGAGAAGGAATCATTTCTAGCCTATTAATGATTGTGATTGGTCTTCCTATGTACATCTGCTCCACGTCTTCCATTCCCATTGCAGTCTCTCTGATTATCTCGGGTATCAGCCCTGGTGCAGCCTTTATATTTCTATTTGTAGGGCCTGCTACAAATGTGGCCACTATTTCAACGCTCCAAAAGTCACTAGGAAAAAGAGTAATCGCTCTTTATTTAGGAGTTTTGATTGTGTTGTCAATTGTGTTAGGATTTGTTTTGGATTGGATTTTTACTAGCATGAAGATAGATATTGGTGGTTTTTTACTTGCCAAACATTCTCACATCATACAGTCTCCGCTTTATGTTGCAATTGCGATCTTTTTTATGGCAGTGCTGCTGTGGAATCTATGGAAAAGGTTCTCTCACCGATAAGCTTGTTCGATTGCATCAAACATATAGGAGAACTTTTTCTCCCATGAAGCTTCTTTTGCTATAGAAATTCTCTTTTTTTGCAACACCGGATCTTTTTCTTGTAAGGCTTGTTTTACTTTTTCTATACCTTCTGCGTGAGAATGGTATGTATACACCACATCTTTGTACTCTTCCAATTGATGAATGGGTATTGTTATACAAGGTTTGCCCATTGCACAATACTCAAAAAATTTGAGCGGACTGATATGGAGCGTAAGATTGTTTTGCAAAAAAGGAATCAAGCAAGCATCAAAGGATCCAATCCAAGAAGGAACATCTTCTGTTTGAATGGCTCCTGGCAATAAGATGCGAGGATGATTGGAAAAAGAAGAAGCAAAAGAGGGAGAGCAAGGTCCTGCAAGCACAAAAGAACAGTGTGGTAAAGCATCCGCAAGGCGGAGTATAAAGGCAACATCAAACCACTCTTTTAAAGCTCCAATATATCCAACAATGGGTCGAGGAAGCTTTTGTAGAATCGCTGGGATTTGCTGATTCCAAGATTGGTATAGTGGATAATCCACTCCATTAGGAACCAGTTTTGCATCCTTACCAAAAGAGTGCATCTTTTGCTGCAATGCCTTAGTGGTTGCAAAAACAACATCGGAAGAAGCAACCAACTGTTTTTCAAGCCTATTCATAAAGAAAGGAGAGCGGAGTCCTGGATAGGCAGAATGGTCGTCCACACAATCATACACAGTCAAAGCATCGGGATATTGAAAAGAGAGCTCGGGATAGTCCACCAAGTAAAACCACAAAATATCGGGGGTCAAATCATACTTGAGAAGCATTTGATGTACGAATTGAGAAATCTTCTTTTGATTCAATGCATGAATCCATTGATATCGCAAACCCAAAGGAAAAATGGTGGGAAGGGATGCAAGTAGAAGAGTAGAAGAGAGGGGAGTAATAGTGGGGCAAGATTCATTTTTCCCATGAACAAAAGTGGAAAGATACGTGGAGGGAGGTTCGATATAGAGCACTCGATTCGATTCACTAAGAAACCTAGCAATTCGCTGTTTACGTGTGGGCAACTCGTGGTAACGCATTGTCGAAAGAAAGACAATGGTCTTATTGTGAATCATCCACTTCTCCTAAACGAATACCAAGCGCTACAAAAAAGAAAAATACGACGGACAAAGGCACAATTTCCCATAAATTCTCTGTATACATATTTAAGAAAAGGGCAATGGCACCGCAAATAACACCTGCGATAATGCCTTTGTCTTTTTTGGAAGAATTTCGGAAACTTTGCAGCAATAATCGTAATAAAAAGAGTAGGATGAAGAAAAACCCTATGAAACCAAGAACGCCATAATTGGAGAGAATTTGAAGGTAGTAGTTATCGGAGTATAAACCACCATACTCTTGGTAGCGATAGGCCACCGCTCCTCCGTAGCTGCCAGGTCCTTGCCCAAGGAAGGGTTTTTGTTGCACCAAATCAAGTGCTAGAGACCATCGATATGTGCGTCCTCCTTCAGAACTTTTCTGTTGATATTGCTCTGAAAAAAGAGTGGAAAATCTTTGCTGAATAGGCGGAACAAAAAGAAGAATACAAATCATAGCAATGAAAACAAAGATGACATAACTGCCTTTTTTCATCAACATGAAAAAAACACATAGAGCAGGAATAAAGGCAAGCCACGAAGCTCGTGTTAACGTACTAATCAAACCGCCAATAAGCAGCAAAAAAAGCCCCCAAAAAAGAACCTTATGAGATCGTTTGGTTGAGGATTGAAACACAAATCCCAAAGCAATGGGTGCAATCATTATGCAATAGGCAGAAAAAGCATTGGGACTTCCCAGAAAAGAAAATGCCCTGGAGAGTCCAAATTCCAGATCTTTATCAACCCAAGTGGGTGGAGAAGCAACGCCAACAAAATATTGAATGATTCCGTAGATTGCACAAATGACTCCCCCAAGTATAACGGCAAACAATAAAGCACGGATTTGTGTCTTTTTCAAAGATGCATTCATGACCAGGAAAAAAAAGAGAAAGCTTTGGAGAACAGAACGCAAGGCTTCTATGGATTGAGAAAGGGTAACGGCATCACTAAAATAGGCAGATAACAGACCAATGAAAGCAAAAAATAGAATGGGGTACAGTACAATAGTAAAACGAAGAAACGTTTGATTGTTTCGTATTCTTTCTAACAGAATAAAGAAAAAAATAACAAGAAAGAGTACTTCATCCCATAGTCCAAAGATTCCTCCGACTCCTATGCTCTTAACGTAGTAATCTACCAAAACAAAAAAAGGAAGAATAAACAAACCGATCGTAGGACGAAAATACAAGAAAAACAAAAACAGACCAAAAAGAACGATCAGAAGAACTTGCCATCCACCTGCCAAAAAACCTATCGTACCAGCAAGCATTCCTCCAAGAATATAGGGCAACTCTTGAAAGGAGGGCGTTGGTTTTTGTTCTATAGTAGGATTGATAGGGCGAGTAGATGATGTCATTGTACAATCTCCCTGATCCATTGCCATATTTTACTTTCCTGCAGAAGAACACTGGGTTTTACTCGAATATAGGAAAATGTAAAGAAAAAAATCACGGTTGAAAATAGTAACAAAAGAGTGGTTCTTGAAAATCCTTCTCCAAAGAATAAGGTGAGAAGAGTCCATAAAACAGTGAAAGAAAACAGGAAAGAGCACAGACAACTGACACCATTTTCTTCTAGATCTCGACGTAGAACGCTCAAGGAATACACAATCATTGAATGATTAAAAAGATTTTGAATCCCTTGCGTCAATCGTGATAACAATTGGAAAATTCCGCGTTGTAAAAACAGGAGCAATGTACTTTTTCGAAATAGTGCTGTTGCAAAACACTGGTCTGAGTATAACCATTGCACAACAATACTATGTCGCAAAAAACCCTTGAATGTGTGAATAAAAGCATTTGCAACTTGTCTCGTTTTGGATTCAGCCCAATACTGCATCCATGTTTGTACAAATTGAACTACAAGGCTTTCGCGAAGAATGCTGTATCTATTCATCCAACGTTGTTTCCTTGTCCTCTTGATTGTCTTCAACAGGTTGGTCCTTCCAGCTTGTTTCAATAAGCTTTTGGAGCTCTTCTTCTTTGGGTAGAATGACGGATGTATTAGAAACCCAGTCCAAAGAGCCCGGGAATGCTTCCACATGAAGGTTTTCTTCTGGATTCATTTTGTGAAATAATAAGGCAATCCTCAAAAGCTCTGAAGAATCCATATTTGTTTCAGTATTCTTGACCACAATATTAATGATGCTGTTCAATGTAATTAAGTTGCCTGTTTGGATTACTTTTTTTGCCAATTCTTTTAAAAAGTTCAGCTGTCTTGAGGTTCGACCATGCTGTTTACCTTGATAATCTAGGACAAAATCTCCCTGCGGGTCCCATCTAAATCGACAATACTGAAGAGCTTTGTCTCCATCGAGTTTCTGCTCTCCTTTCTTCAAATTAATCACAGTCTCAGGATCGGAAGGATCGATATAGTACATGTCTTTTTCCACAGTATACACAATCCCTCCTAGGGCGTCAACAACATCTTTGAAAGCTTCAAAATCGACTTTAACATATAGTTTTACAGGAATTTTCAACAAGTTTTCCACTGTTTTTAAGGTTAATGCAATACCTCCATCGGAGAAATAGTTTGGGTTCAACGTAGAGTTCGCCTTATCGTAACAATTGTGTCCTGGAATCTCCACCCACAAATCCCGCGGTATGGACATAATGCGGACTTCTTTATTTTTTAAATCCAAATTCGCCACAATCAAAGTGTCTGCTCTTGCACCAAGGTTTAAGTGCTCCCTTTCATCACAGCCAATAACTAGAACATTCATTCTGCCAGACCAATCAATGGAGTATTCGCTCCGGATTTTTTTTCCTTCCTCCGTTTCAGTCCCGATATCATTCAATATACGGAAGATAAAGTATCCAGCCGTAGATACGATAGCCACGACAAAGAATAACAAAATCCATAATACTACGTGCAGTTTTTTTTTTGGTTTCTTATTCGTACTTTTCATCATCGCCCCATCACTTCTTTAACATCGCGCCTGTTAAAAACGTATGTAAAAATACCATAAACAATACATCCTACTGTTACAAGAAATAAGACTTGGAGTACTTGTTCCCATTTTGAACTTAAAACAAGAAAATTCTTCAAATATAGGTTTACAATACCTATACTACCCATCATTAAAAGAGAACCAATCGTACATACAATACCAGTCTTTCGTAGCGGTGATACAACAAGATACACCGGATAACGCTTCGCAATAATAATCCACAAAACTACTGTATTAAAAACTCCCGATAACGCCGAACCCAAAGCCAATCCCAAATGACCCATAGGTCCAACCAATGCAAGATCAACAAAAACCAAGACTGCAATGGTTGCAATGGCAACCCAAACAGGCGTGATTGTGTCCTTGCATGAATATAAAATTTTTACAAGAATTGCTGTTAAAGACCAGGGTATCAACGCTATACAATACAATTGTAGGGCAGGAGATGTAATAAGAGTATCCCTTGCAGTAAATTCTCCTGATTCAAACAACAATCGCACAACAGGGGTGCTGATAGCTACTAATCCTAGTGTGGCTGGTAACATGATTAACAAGACAAATTTAATGGCCCATTGCACGTTCTCTTGCACATTGCGATGTTCTTTTTTTTCTACATGCTCTGCTAAATTGGGGAATACTACACTTGAAACAGCTAGAGCAAAAATTCCAATGGGAAATTGAGAAACTTTAAAGGCTGTATGAAGAGATGCTAAATATCCTTTGGCAAGTTGAGAACCTATCATGTTGTTTACCAAGGGAGCAAGATAGTTTATGCCCGAACCTATCAAAACGGGTAGAATCAAAATATACAATTCTTTCATTTCAGGATGATACAATATTGGCTTGAATCGATACCCCAAATGGTGCTTTTCAACCCAAATATACTGAATAAGAAATTGTCCTGCAGCTCCCACAACCAAAGCAATCGCCACTGCATTAATGCCCCATTGCTGTGAGAAAGCCAATGTGATAACGACAATTGTCGCGTTGAAGATGATCCCTCCTAATGTAGGGATTCCAAAAATTTTTATGGAGTTTAAGATACCTGACGATAGGGCAGCTAAGCCTAAAAATAGGATGGAGGGAAGAGCAATACGAAAAATACTTATCCCGTAGTACAATCTTTCTGGGTCAAATCGTGGAGCTTGCAATTTTACCATAAAAGGAGCAATGCCATATAGTAGCACTAAAAAAACAACCATCACCAATACAAATTGGTTGATAGTAACCGTGATAATCATTCGCAAATCAGCAATTTTCTTTTTGGCTACTAGCCGCGAAAACAACGGTATGAACACCGCTGATACTATCCCTGACACCAACATATTGGAAAGGGTAATGGGTACATACGAACCAACAGCATAGGCATCGGTTTGAGCAGAAAGACCAAAACGATTTGTAATCGCTGTTTCACGAGCAAGACCTAAAATCCTACTACATAGTGCTCCAAAGGTAACAATACCGGCATTTTTAAACAACGATCTAATATTCATTACGGATTCGTGTCTTCGCTCTGCTCTGAAGTAGTAGTTTCTTGCGATTGCGTATTGTTGGTTTCATCGCCTTCTTTGGTTTGTTGCGTGAGTTCCTTGGCTTCCTCTATAGAAATAGAACGAATGGACAATATGTGAATTGTATATTTTGTCAGATTCGATTCGATAAAGCCGGTTGCTCCTGCTTTCAAAGACTGGCTTCCATATTTTATTTCAGGACTTCCTTGGGGTACAGAACATACAAAGGAAAATGTGGCATCCATCATTTTAGGTTGTGCTCTAGGAACTAGCATGCCTTGAGGGGTTGTTACATATACCTGGGTGGGTCCAACTTCTGGATCTGTAATTACTGTGCCAAAATTAGTTCCATCCGGCCTTTGAATAGGCAGTCCTTTTTGAATAGTTTCAGCAATTTCAGGACCAAGGTTTGTAGCTCGGACCTTTACAATATAGAAATCCTTTTCTTCCACAGAAACTCTCTTTTGGGTAAAGAAACGGACAGTCATGAATACAAGGACTACAAGAAGGATTATAACAAACAAATCAACAATATTGATCCATCCAAATAGTCTTCCTTTTTCATCAATAATCGTCATGCTCTTCCTCCACTCTAACAATTGAAGCGCCTATTGATTGCAATTTTTTTTCAAAGTATTGATACCCTCGATCGACATGGTTCACCTTGTGTACATACGATGTACCTTCTGCTGCAAGAGAAGCAAGTATCAAAGCGGCTCCTCCACGCAAATCAGGACATTCTACATCCGAACCATATAGTTGCTCTACACCCGTTACAGTAGCCAACTTGTTATCTGTCATAATGATAGCTCCCATTTTTCGAAGCTCTGGCACTACATTGAAGCGATTTTCATAGATGGTTTCTTTGATGACACTAGTTCCTTGTGCATAACAAGCGAATGCAAGTACAAGAGACTGCAAATCGGTTGGAAAACCAGGAAAAGGCATGGTGCGAATTGAGAAGGCCTTAGGTCTACCCTTCATGGTAACAGATAGTGTAGATTGCCCTTTTATATCAATTTGTACGCCTACATCACGCAGTTTAAAAAGTAGCGCACTCATATCTTGCACACTGCACTTTTCAACTTGAATATTTCCATTTGTGATAGCCCCTGCAACCACAAAGGTCCCGGTTTCAATTCGATCAGGCATTATGTGGTAATCGATAGGATGCAAAGTAGAATTTCCAATGATTTGCACTGTTTTGGAACCCAATCCTGTTATTCTTGCCCCTGCTTTGTTTAAAAAATAAACCAAATCTACAATTTCAGGCTCTTGGGCAGCATTTTCAATAATTGTTATACCATCGGCACTAGTGGCTGCTAATATCAAATTTTCTGTCGCCCCCACAGACGAATAATCCATGTAGATGTGAGTGCCTTTCAATTGAGAAGTTTTGAAAAATTTCCGATTTCCGATGTTTTGAATAGTAGTGCCCATTTTTTCGATATTTTGAAAATGTATATCCATGGGTCTTGATCCAATTCTACAACCACCCAAAATAGGCAACATAACTTCTCTGTTTCTACCTAATAGTGCTCCTAGAAGTGTTTGGGATCCTCGAATAGAGCTAACACCCTTAATGGTGGTTAGATCGGAATGAATGTCTCTCGAGGCATCGAAAATATAGCAGTCTTCCGACTGACGATCTACTTTAACACCCATATCTTGCATTGCTTGAATGAGGATTCTGACATCTCCCATGTCAGGAATATTCGATATTTCTACAGGTCCTTTGATTAAAAGTGTTGCCGTAATAATGGGAAGAGCAGAATTTTTGGATCCTGAGATTTGCACTCTACCCTGTAAAGGTTTTCTTCCTTGAATAACAAATTGACTCATTAAGTAAATTCTCCGATATCTGGATATGGCAGCTCAATACCGAAATATTGTCGTACTTGATTCTGGATCCTTTTTGATGCGTGTCCATCTCCGAAAGGATTGGATGAGGTTACCATTGCTTCATAATAAGAGGTTTCATTCAGCAAAGCATGCAGCTCCTGATATACAGTTTGATAGTCGGTACCAACTAGTTTGACTACTCCACAATGAATACCTTCAGGACGTTCCGTTACGCTTCGCGTTAACAATACAGGCTTGCCGAATGTAGGAGCTTCTTCTTGCACTCCACCTGAATCTGATAAAATCAGATACGCTTTTTTCATTTCTGCAACAAAGTGAATATAGTCCATTGGTTCTACTAGATTTACATTCTCAAGGCCCTCTAGGCAAGAATAAACAGACTCTCTTACCACTGGATTTTTATGGACAGGGAACACAACTCGAACATCAGGGTTTTGCAGGACAATATTTTTGAGAGCATTGCATACGTTTTCAATAGGTTGTCCCCATGATTCTCTTCTATGCAATGTAACAAGGATTCGTTTCTCGTTCGTAGAATTCTGCAGGAGTAAAGAGGGATTTGTATTCTGGATATGAGAAACCATCCATAGCAAACTGTCTACAACGGTATTGCCTGTTACATATACCAAAGAGCTTTGGAGAGAGCTTTGTAAAAGGTTTTCTTTCGCCTGTGCTGTAGGGCAAAAGTGCAAACTCGACAATTGATCACACAAGGTCCTATTCATCTCTTCAGGAAAAGGATTTTGCATATCGTATGAACGCAACCCTGCCTCGATGTGGGCTATAGGAATGTGATGATAAAAGGCAGATAGGGAAGCGGCAAAGGTTGTTGTTGTGTCTCCGTGAACAAAAATCATCTGAGGTTTCTCTTGAAGAATGACTTGCGATAGTTTATCGATAACACCCGTTGTAATTGATTCTAACGTTTGTCGATCCTTCATGAGATTAAAATCGTAGTCTTCTTGGATAGCAAACAACTGTAATACTTGATCTAACATTTCTCGATGCTGAGCAGTAATAATGACTTTGGTTTGTACAGAAGGATCTTTTCGGAAAGTCTGTACTAGGGGAGCCATTTTAATCGCCTCTGGTCTTGTACCAAATATTATCAGCAGTGTTGGTTTCTTCATAAATCCCTCATGGTTTTGAATTCTCTATAAGTATAACAACAAAATTGGAATCAGACACAACAAAGCTGTGATCGCATAAAACACTAAGGCTATCCGACGTTGTCCCCATCCTTTTTTTCGATGCAATTGATAATGAATATTTTCCAAATCTGCTTCGTAAATCTTCTTTCCCTTTCGAGACCTAGTAATGATAGAAAAAATGACATCAAAAATAGGAATCCCAAAGCCTACGAGAGCTATCAGCAAAACTACTCCTGATGTTGTTTTCAGCCCAGCCCAAATGGAAATGCTCCCGATCATATACCCTAAAAAATGAGCACCAGAATCTCCTAAAAAAATACTAGCAGGATAAAAATTGTATCGCAAAAAAGCAAAACAACACCCAGCCAAGGCAACGGCCAAAAAGGATGGAATCACAAATCCACTCAAAACTCCTACAACAAACATGGCTAAAAAAGCAATACCAGCAATGCCTGTTGCAAGACCATCTAAGCCATCTATTAAGTTCATAGCGTTCATGAAAGCAACGCTCCAGAATATGCTGAAGATTACTCCCCAAAAGCCAATATCAAAATAGTTTCCCGTGGAAGGATTGGATATATATCGTATTTGGACACCAAAGAAAATGGGAATGGTAGCAGCTACACATTGTGCAATTAATTTTACTCCTGGTTTTAAGTCGTATCTGTCATCCAATGCCATGATAACCACAATAAATAAAGACCCGATGAGAATCCCTAGTATTTGGTGGTTGATGCCAATCGTCACCAGAACGGCTGTCCAAAAGGATACAAACAAGGCTAAACCACCTGTTAGGGGAGTACTTTTTTTGTGAAGCTTTTCACGACAATTGCCTTGTGCATCTTTTTGTTGGCTAGAAGGATGGTCGACAATGTTCCAGCGCAATCCAATTTTTCGAAAATATGGTACAAGCAGTAGCGTTAATAAAGTGGCGATAGCAAATAACAAAAAACAGTCTATAAGGAGAGGATTCATAAAGGTACCGTCCCCGTTTGAGCTAAGATCATACGAATTTTTACACCTACAACTGCCGCCAAAACACCTTTGCAAAGATCAATGAACACAAAAGGCAAAACTGTAATCTTAAAGATTTCATACCACGATAGAGGATTTTGTACAACCCACACAGAATGAAAATAAAATCCGACTCCCCCTGCAATGTATATCCAAAGGATACCAATAAAGGAAGCAACAAGGATGGCAATCAGATGGTTCTTTTTTTTCTCTAGATACAATCCAATACTAAAAACAGCTATAAGAAAGCCTATTAGAAATCCTCCTGTAGGTCCGAACAAAACCATAATTCCAGCCTTTCCTTGTGAAAAAACAGGGATTCCTACCAACCCAAGTAAAAGCCATACAGCCACAGAAATTGTTCCCCACTTCTTCCCCAAAAGAATTCCTGCAAGAATTACAAAAAAAACTTGTAGTGTATGGGGGATTGGACCAAGTGGAAGATAAATCATGGACCCAATTGTTAAAAGTGCCACAAAAAGTGATGTTAATACGATGTGTCGTACAGACATTGAGTTAAGAAGGCAAAGAAGCTATATCTCGAAATTTGTTGTAACGAGTATCTAGTAATTCTTTGGGGTTGCGTTTATAGAGACGAGAAAGCTTTTGCTGCACAACTTCATCCATGTTATGCATAGCTTCTGTTGGATTTCGGTGTGCTCCGCCCAATGGTTCTGGGATGACCTGATCAATCAGGTTTCTCTGGAGTAGATCCGCTGCAGTCAGCTGCAATTTTTCTGCTGCTCCACTAGCTTTAGAAGCATCTCTCCACAAGATAGAAGCACATCCTTCAGGTGATATGACAGAATAGATACTGTATTGCATCATGCAAATCGAGTCTCCAATTCCAATTCCAAGAGCTCCTCCAGATCCACCTTCTCCGATTACTAGGCAAACAATAGGTGTTTGGAGGGAAAACATTTCTCGTAAATTTAATGCTATGGCGGCAGATTGACCCATCTCTTCGGCTTGGATGCCAGGATATGCACCTTGCGTATCAATGAGGGTTAAAATAGGAGTTTTCAATTTATCTGCTAACCGCATCAAGCGCAATGCTTTGTGGTAGCCTTCTGGGCTTGCCATTCCAAAGCGATTGCGAATTTTTTCTTTGGTGGAAGATCCTCGATTGTGTCCAATCATCATAAGGTTTTTTCCGTGATATGTTCCAATCGCTCCCATTACGGATGTGTCATCTCGAAACAATCTATCGCCATGGAGCTCGACATAGTCGGGCATAAAATGGGCAATAATATCGGGGGTTTTAGGTCTATCGGGATGCCTCGCAATTTGTACAATGTCCCACCTAGATAAGGAATGATAAATTTTCTGAATGGTTTTCTGCTTTTCTTGTTGCAAAGACTCCAATAGCTCTTCTTTATTGAACAATTCTGAATCTTCTTGTATAGATCGAATTTTATTGTCAATCTCGACAATGGGTGCTTCAAAAGAACATTGGAAAGAAGAAGATTTCTTCATTTCTTCTGACCTCGATAGTAAAAAAGAAGAAAAGTAGAGAACCATTGTTTTAAATGCTTTCGCTTAACAATTTTATCAATTTGACCATGTTCTAGTAAAAACTCGGAGGTTTGAAAACCACTGGGTAGTTTTTGTTTTGTAGTTTGCTCAATAACACGTGGTCCTGCGAATCCTATCAATGCACCAGGCTCAGCCACGATGACATCCCCTAAAAAGGCAAAACTAGCACTCACGCCGCCTGTGGTTGGGTGAGTTAAAAGAGAAAAATAAAGACCACCCTCTTTTTGAAACCGACCAATGGCTGCAGAAGTTCTAGCCATTTGCATAAGAGAATACATCCCCTCTTGCATTCTAGCTCCTCCGGAGCTCGAAATAAGGAGCAATGGCAGAGAATTGGCGGCTGCATACTCAGTAATGCGAACAATTTTTTCTCCCACTACCATGCCCATGCTGCCGCCAATAAATCGAAAATCCATCACACCAAAAGCAATTGGCTGATGATCAATGGATCCTGTGCCAACTCGTATAGCTTCTGCCAAACCTGTTTTTTCTTGCGTCTCTTGCAATCGGTTTGTATAAGATATTCGGTCAGAAAACTGTAGAACATCCCTGGGTTGAATATCCTTGAAAAGTTCTTCGAAACTCCCCTCATCAAGGATCAACTGAATGCGGTCCTCTGAGTCTAACCGAAAAAGGTATTCGCATTTAGGGCAGACATTCCATTGTTCTTTCAGTTGTTTTTCGTAGATCAAAATCCCACACTTTGGACATTTGATCCAATTCTTTTCCGACAAAGTTTGGTCAAGTCGGGATGATTTATGAGGGAGGTTTTTCTTTGAAAAAGAACGAAAGTCAAGTGGTATCACGCAGGACCTCTTTTCAGTAAAAGAGAGAAATTGTGTCCGCCAAAACCAAAAGAATTTGTAAGTCCATACTCAATAGAATCTTCTACCATTAAGTTGGGGGTGTAGTCTAGGTCGCACAAGGGGTCAGGATTGTCTAAGTTGATGGTTGGATGAATTTTACCAGTCTTGATAGTTTTGACAGTGACAATAGCTTCCACTCCACCAGCAGCACCAAGTGTATGTCCAATCATCGATTTTGTTGAATGGATGTGAACTTTATAAGCATGCTCCTGCAGAAGATTCTTTATGGCTGTTGTTTCAGTAACATCATTTGCTTGTGTCGATGTACCATGAGCATTAATGTACGTAACTTGTTGAGGAGATATGCCAGCTTCTTGTATTGCTAAGTGCATACATCTTGTTTGTTGGTATGCATCAGGAGAGGGCTTTGTAATATGGTAAGCATCGCAGGTAGCTCCATAGCCGACAACTTCGGCATAGATATGAGCTTTTCTTCGCACAGCATGCTCCCATTCCTCTAAAAACAAAACACCTGCGCCTTCTCCCACAACAAATCCATCGCGGTCCACGTCAAAAGGTCGTGAGGCCTTGCTGGGTTCGTCATTACGCTTACTTAATGCACGCATAACAGAAAACCCTCCTATGGAGATGGGGGTCACGGAAGCTTCTGTTCCACCAGCAAGGGCAAAATCTTCGAGGCCAAACTGTATTCTTTTAAAAGCGTCTCCAATTGCATTGGTCCCGGATGCGCAAGCTGTTACAACATCAGACGTGTAACCTTTTGCTGAGTAACGAATGGCAAGAAGCGCTGCTCCCATGTTGCCGATCAGTTTCGGAATAAAATAAGGACTAATCCTGGACGGACCTTGCTTGTCAAGGACTTGGCATGTATCGATAAAGGTTTGATTGCCACCAATGCCAGATCCAACAATCACGGCAAAACGTTCCTGCTGCTCCGCATTCAAAGTAAGATTTGCATCTTCAAATGCTTCACTGCCAGCAGCAATGGCCAACTGAGCAAAACGATCCATTCGATTGGTCTCCGGTTTAGACATGTACTTGGTTGGGTCAAAATTTTTAATCTCAGCAGCAATTTTCACTTTAAAATCTGTTGGATCAAAGTGTGTTATTGTATCAACAAAGGATTTTCCATCCAACAAATTTTGAAAGCTTTCGTTAACAGAAAGCCCCGCAGGTGATACCATTCCTAAGCCAGTAATAGCTACGCGTCGTAAGCTCATCTATACCGCTTTCAATATATAATCAATCATAGAATTGACGGTTTCAAGCTTTCCTGCATCTTCATCTGGAATTTCAAGACCAAATTCTTCTTCCAAAGCCATTGTGATATCCACAAGACCCAGTGAATCTGCTCCTAAATCATTAATAAAATGGGCATCACCCACTACTTGTTCTTCTTCTATGCCCAATTTATCAGAAATAACGGGAACAACTTTTTGTAAAACTTCTTCTCTAGTCATACGATCCTCCTGTATTATAATGTGAGTCCACCATCTACAACCAAGACTTGTCCGGTAATATAGGCAGCCTGGTCTGATGACAGAAACAAAACAGCATTAGCGACATCTTCCATCGTTCCATATCGTTGGATAGATACTCTTGACATAAACTGATCTGTAGCTTCTTTTGGTAAATTTTGTGTCATATCGGTCATAATATAGCCTGGTGCTACACAATTAGCAGTTATATTGCGAGAGCCAAACTCCTTTGCGACACTTTTGCAAAGAGCTATCATCCCTCCTTTGGATGCAGCATAATTAGCCTGTCCCGCATTGCCTATCATTCCAATTACAGAGGATATATAGACAATGCGTCCTTTTTTTTCTCTCATCATTTCTTTTGTCACTGCTTTTGTGCAATGAAAGGCACCCGAAAGATTAATATGAAGAACTTGCTCCCAATCTTGGGGTGTCATTCTCATAATTAATTTGTCTTTGGTAATACCAGCATTGGCAACTAGAACATCAATGGTGCCGATATCGCTTTTCATTTGTTTAACCATATCTTCTACAGCGGCTAAATTGGATACATCTGCTTCATAAATGTTGCCCTGAGATCCAAGCTTCTGAACTTCATGCAGAGTATGCAATGCGTTTTCTTTTTCAGATTCAAATGGATAATTGATTGCAACAAAGGAGCCTTGTTTGGCAAATTGGTATGCAATTTGTTGACCAATACCCCTACTAGCTCCAGTAATTAAAACACTTTTTGGAATTGCCATCTTTACCACCTAACAATGGAACCAGCATATGTCAAACCAGCTCCAAAAACTACCATTAATACAATATCATTTTTCTTAATTGTACCATTTTGCTTTGCAAGTGATAGTGTTAATGGAATCGAAGCAGAAGAGGTATTGCCGTAATTTTGTAGGGTGTAGATAACTTTTTCTTTTGAGAATCCCATACGATTTACTGTAGCATCAATGATACGTACATTGGCTTGATGAAAAACGAAATGGTGAATATCATCCACTGTTAAGCCAGTTTGCTTCAACATGTTTTCAATCATATATATGCTGATACGAACAGCAAATTTGAAGATCTCTTTCCCGTTCATGTGAACCGAATGTTCATGATTTTGAAGAGTGTAGATAGAGGCCGGCTTTTGAGCTCCACCTGCAGGCATGCACAAATACTTTCCACCAGAACCATCTGTTCCATCTATCGAACATAAAATCTGATCAGGCCCATCTTCTGAAGAAGTTAACACCATAGCACCTGCGGCGTCGCCAAAAAGTACGCAGGTGGTACGATCTGAAAAATCAATAAAACGGGATATTGCATCAGCACCTATGACAAGAGCATTTTTTTTAAGACCAGTGCGTAGAAATTGTGAAGCAGTTGTAAGACCATAGACAAACCCTGAACATCCGGCTTGCAAGTCAAAAGCAGAAGGACTTTGCAGGTGAAGTTTGTCACATACCACACAAGCAGTCGATGGATACAACATATCAGGAGAAGAAGTTCCTAGCACCACAAGATCAATGTCCTCTGGTTTCATGTTTGCATCTTTTAGCGCCATATCTGCTGCCTTTGCTGCCATATCAGAGGTGGTTTCATCAGGAGCTACATAGCGACGCGATTGAATGCCAGTTCTTGTTCGAATCCATTCATCACTTGTATCCACAATGGTTGCTAAATAATCATTGGTTATAATTCTTGCTGGTGCATAGTGTCCTACTCCACAAATAGATACTTTTTTCACAATGATCTTCCTTTTTCACTTAGAATGACTTTAATGCTCCCCGTTGCAACAATCGAACCATCGACCGTAGCGGAAACATCAAACAAAAAAACAGTAAACTTTTTCTTCCGTATCTGTGAATTCAAAATCATCACATCGCCTGGTCTGACAATACCTTTAAAGGAAAAATTCTCGACACCTGCAAAAAGTCCTACTTGGTTTTCGTTTGCTGGTTGTTTCTGAAATATGTAAATCCCAGACAACTGGGCCAATGCCTCAATAATGAGTACTCCCGGGAATACAGGATTGTCAGGAAAATGTCCCTGAAACTGAGGTTCATTCATAGTTACATTTTTTTGCCCTTGAATAGCATCATCTGTTATTGTTAAGATTCGGTCGACAAGTAAGAAAGGGTAACGATGGGGTAGATGACGAAGAATATCAGTGCACTTCATTTTTATTCAATAGGTTTGAAAGGATCAGGTTTCTTGTCATCAATTTTTTCGCCAATGTTCAGGGTTCGTTTTGCATCACTTATGATGCTTGTGTAAAAATTTCCAATAGGAAAAGCATGTTTCCGATGCTCAGAAATCTTAATGCTTTGTAAAATGATTCGCAAAACAATACTGTATTTGTCTGGATCAATATTGTTCAATAAATCTTCAATAGTGGTCTCTTTTTGTTCTTGCACAGGGTTCCTCCGATAAAATTTGGATCATCTTTTTGGCAGCATTTTCAGGTGTATCATTTGTAACTGTAAAATCATACTGATTTTTGTATAAAAGTTCAACTTTCGCTATTTCTAATCTTTTTTGAATCTCCTCCTCCGACTCCGTTGCCCTATTATGAAGTCTCTGATACAGGTGTTCAAATGTTGGTGGTACAAGAAATATAGAAACTACATCTTGAGGAAATCGTTTCATAATGAGCAAACCACCCTGCACATCAATTTCGAGTAACAACCACTGGTTTTCCTTTTTGGCCATTTCAACATTGTTCCAAGGCGTTCCATAATAATTCTCACCGACAAGTGCCCATTCAATAAACGAATCTTCTTGAATCATATGATTGAATTCTTCGGTAGAAAAAAACCAATAATCTACTCCGTTTTTTTCATTAGGTCTTGGTTTTCGGGTGGTTGCACTAATGGAAAGCATAACATTGTTTGTTCTGGAGAGGAATTCATTGATTACGGTTTTTTTCCCAACGCCTGAAGGGCCTGAAACAATAAGAAATGTGCCATGTTTCATTCTTGTTTCCTAAGAATTAACTTCTGAATTTCTGCGAACGCCAAAACTAGGGTTGCGATAACAACAATATTGACCCACTGCTGAAGCTTGATTGGCGTGGACTCGAAAAAGGTTACCGCAATGGGACCATAAAGAGACAACAGCATGAAGCCAAAAGAAATAATCTGGGCATAAATGACATACATGTTCGTAAAAAAACCCATTTCAAAAAGAAAACGTTTTTGTGATCTTGCCGATAATGCTCTAAACAATTCAATCATTATCAATCCAGCAAAACAGGCTGTAGAAGCAAATTCTACTGAATTGTTAAAAGACCCGTAGTAATACTCATAATAGATCCAGAAAGCTCCTGCTGCTATTAAAAGACCTTGAAGAGTGACTCGCATCATGAAAGGTCGGTTTAAAAACTGATTGTCTTGTTGTTTTCTTGGGTTCATGATTCCTTTTCCTGCTTTTTCAAATCCTAAAGCAATGGCAGGAAAACTATCTGTAATAAGGTTTAGCCATAAAAGTTGTAAAGCTCCTAGAGGGGCTGGCATGCCAAACAGGATCGCTGTGAAAACCAATAAGATTTCACCAATGTTACAAGACAATAAGAAGAAAATGGTGTTCTTTATATTATCGTAAATCACTCGGCCTTCTTCAATGGCTTGCACAATCGTGGCAAAATTATCGTCAAGGAGAACTAGTTCTGAGACTTCGCGTGCTAAATCTGTACCGTGCAGACCCATTGCTACACCAATATCAGCCTTTCGCAATGCAGGAGCATCGTTCACACCATCTCCTGTCATGGCAACAACTTCATTCTGAGACTTCAGAAGAGAAACAATACGATATTTATCTTCAGGATTGATTCTGGCGAAAACAGAGCAGGTTTTCAGTTCATGAAGCAATTCCTGATCGGTCAACTGGTAAATATCTTCATGGGTGAGTGCTTTTTCAGATTGCCCGGATATCTCCAGTTCTTTTGCATAGGCTTTCGCTGTTTCTGCATGGTCTCCTGTTACCATAATAACTCGAATTCCTGCAGCTTGGCATCTTTCGATGGCAGAAAAAACTTCTTCTCGGATCGGATCTCGAAGCGCTGCAATGCCTACAAACACTAGATCTTCTTCTAGTTTTGATGCAGGATTCTTTTTAAAAGCCCCGGCCAATACACGATATCCTCCTTGACTCCACTGGAGGACGGTATCGTTAACTTTTTGTTGAAGTTCTGAAGTAAAGGGGACAATCTCTCCGTTAACAAAAATAGTATCGCACTTCTGTGCAACTTCTTCCCAGGCCCCTTTTGTATAAAAATACTCGCCTTCCTCTTTTTGAATTGTTACACTCATCATCTTGCGAGTAGAATCAAAAGGGATTTCGTGTGATCTTTGAAACCGAATAGCCTGGTAGCGAGATTGTAGGGGTTGGCCAATTTCGAGCAATGCAATTTCGGTTGGATCACCAGATGAAGCTTGTTCTTGAATAACAGCATCGTTGTCAAAATAGAAGATTTCTTGTAGCAATCGCATAGATGAATCTTCTGCGATAGTATTAGGAATCGTATTCTCATGAAGGTTTACGTATACTTTTGTAGCCTTCATGTTATTTTCTGTAAGAGTTCCTGTTTTATCGGTGCATATGACAGTTGTTGAGCCCAACGTTTCGACGGAAGAAAGGCGTTTCACAATAGCACTATGCTTGCTCATCCTTGCGACACCATTGGACAATACAATTGTTGTCACTGCTGGCAAGCTTTCAGGAATGGCTGCGACAGCCAATGCAATAGCAAACAGCAAAGTATCATGGAAACTATCGCCTTGAACCATGTTAAGAACAAAAACTACAGCACAGATGAAACCTAGTATATAGGTTAAATTCTTTGAAAAGACATCCATTCTTTTTTCAAGGGGTGTTTTTTCTTCTTTCACTTCGCCTGTTAATGAAGCAATTTTGCCTAGTTCTGTACTTCCACCGGTTGCAATAACCATACCCCTTGCTTTTCCTTCTGTAACAATTGTGCCCATGTAGCACTGATTTCGTACATCGCCGGGATTGGAAACTTCCTCGTGCATCACATGGTTATTTTTTAAAATGGAAAGAGACTCGCCGGTTAGCATTGATTCATCAACTTTGAATCCATCTGTAGAAGAAACAATTCGTATATCGGCAGGAATTTTATTTCCGCTTTCCAACAGGACGATGTCTCCGGGAACAAGTTCTTCATTTGGTATCGTCTGCCTATTCCCGTTTCGCAAGACAGTGCACTCCGGATTCACCAATGACTGGATTGCTTTAATGGAAGCGTCCGCCCTATATTCTTGTACAAATCCTAACACCGCATTCAGGATAACCACAATTAATATGGCAATCGCTTCAGTCGTATCTTTCATATAGAAAGATAGCCCAGAAGCAAAAAGCAAGATATAGATGAGCAAACTTTGGAATTGATTAAGTAGCATTCTCAAGGCAGAGGTTTTTTTGCCGGACACAATTTTGTTTGGACCGTACAAGCTAGTTCTTTCTGCTACTTTTTCATTTGTTAATCCATTCTCAATAGAAGAATCTGCCCCTTCAACAACTTCTTCAATACTCTTCTGATACGACTGATGAAACAAGCTTTTGGATGTCAATGTATATTACATTCCTTTCTTTAAAAACTCCAGTGCCCTAGAAATAACTGGATCATTCACTTCACTGCTAGGTGATTGATCTGATTCTACAACAATATCGGGTTCGATTCCGTATCCCATAATATCTCTCTTCAGTGGAGTAAGGTACTTTTCAACCGTTACCTTGATAGCTCCTCCTGTAGGAATAACGGAAAAAACTCGCTGTATAGAAGCTTTTCCAAAAGAAGTCTCTCCAATCAGTGTTCCTGTTTTATAATCTTGAACAGCTCCAGATAAGACTTCTGATGCAGAAGCAGAATAGCGGTTCAGAAGAATAACAAAGGGAATCTTCATGCAATTTGTTGTTTTCATTTTTCGAGGTTTTGGTTCTTGCTTCTTCCCCACTGTCCAAAAAAGATTCGAATCCTCGGGAAGGAAATACTCTGCAATCCGTTGTGTTTCTTCCAAAACACCCCCGCCGTTATCTCGAAGATCGAGTATGAAAGAGGTAGGGTTTTGTGCCATTAATTCTTCATAAATCTTTGTAAACTCTTGGGCAGTCCCAAAATTAAAAGACAATATGTGAATATAAGCAGTACTAGAATCAATCATTTTGCCATGAATTGTTTGAATTTTGACTTGTTGCCGTGTTAGAATATAGGTTCGGCTTGGATGACCTGGCTGTTGGAAAACAATTTCTACGTTGGTTCCTTGCGGACCCCGAATTAAATTGGCAGCATAGGTAGAATCTTTTCCTGCCATATTCTCTCCATTTACCTGAAGAATAAAATCACCTGCTTGAACTCCTGCATCACTTGCAGGAGAATTGGGAAATACACGATTAATTTCCAATTGATCCGTAATAATGACACCAATCCCAACGTAATGATCTGCAATTTGAGTTGAAAACGTCTCATATTCTTGCTCTGTAAAATAGGTTGAATAAGGATCTCCAGTTCCTAGTACAATTCCTTTTGCCAAATACTCATCTTGAATGGGATCTACAAAAAACTCTTGGATGGTATGGAGTGCAAATTGAGAAGCTGGATACGAAAGAAGTCCTAGTTGATGAGATGCAAATGCATATCCACCCACGAAACCCCCTATGCCAACAAAGAGAGAAATCACTATCACGAGCCAAGTTTTACATGTAAACTTCATATATCACCTATTTGATTGAATTTCTTATTTGATGATAGAAAAAAGAACGGTAAATACAACCGTATACTTAAGGCAAATAGTCGCGTGGATTTACATAATCCCCATTTTTACGCACCTCAAAGTGGAGATGAGGTCCTGTTGACCAACCCGTGGAACCCACTTCTCCGATGACTTCCCCTTGAACGACTTTTTGGTCTTTCGATACATATCGACTATTCATATGGGCATATAAGGTGCTATGATCATAATCATGGTGAATAAGAACACAATTCCCATATCCGGTTAACCAGCCAGAAAATGCAACCGTGCCGTCAGCTACCGCCTTAATGGAATATCCATAACGTTGATCAATATCAATTCCTGTATGCATTCTATATACACCAAAAATGGGATGCATTCGCATGCCAAATTCCGAACTAACCACCCCTTGTATGGGCCAAATAAGAGCTCCCATGGATTTATTCATAAGACTTTTTTTTCGATTCAGCTCTACCGTTGTTGCGATTATTTGCTGAACGGTAGCTTCCGATTGAGCCAAAGCTTGTAAGGATTTAGAAACCATATCTTGGCTTTGAGAAGCCAAACGTTGTATGTTGCGAATTTCTTCATCTTTTTTTTGACGAGCTATTTCCAATTCTTCATACTTTGTTTTGAGTTCGTTTTTTAACTCAAAGTTTCGGATTTGATCCTCAATCATCGAATCTTTCTTTTCTGCTAATAGCAATTTATTGTCTTTCAATTGAGAAAAGAATTCCCGATCTGTCTCGTATAAATATTTTAGATAAATTCCTTTGTCTAGGATTTCATTAATGTTAGACGAAGAAAACAAGTACTTGTTGTATCGAGAACAATAGTCTTTATACAGAACATTAAGAAGCTTCCCTACGCGCTGTTCTTTTAGGCGAATGGATTCTTCAAGCAAAGAGATCTCTTGTTGGGTTATGTTGTATATCTTTTTAAGATTTTCTTCTTCGTTCAGTAGCTGT
This sequence comes from uncultured Caldisericota bacterium, assembly GCA_964493625.1. Taxonomy (GTDB): domain Bacteria; phylum Caldisericota; class Caldisericia; order UBA6126; family UBA6126; genus JAGLCW01. The sequence goes on along the minus strand of CAZBOU010000001.1, from coordinate 82,441 downwards.
CTAATCTCATCTTGAAGAGTGGTAATATTTTCTTCATAGCTACCGAGTTCTTCAGTTAGGTCGTCCTGTATATGCCGAAGGTTCGCAGCTTTCTTACGTTCTTCTTCAATAGTTCTCTTATAATCTTCTTGAGCTGCTTCTTCTCGTCTCTTTTTTTCTTCCAGTTGATCAATCTGTTCTTGCAATGTTGGTTCAGATCGAACCACCATAGGGGTTGCTATGAAAAAGCATTGCATTAGAAACAGAACGAGTAAAACAATCCCTATTTTTTTCATTGTATATGCCTGCTTACTGAGAAAATTGTGGAAGTAATGGAAATAAAAAATCCAATAAACAAAAGGGTTGCTCCTAGTTGTAAGCTTAACAGTTGTGTATTCATGTCAATGGGGGAAAAAAAGAGGAACGATTGGTAGAATTGATACACATATTGCACAACAGGGAAAAGAACAATAGCATTACAAATACCTCCAATAATGGCGCAAACAGAGGCAATAAACAAAAAGGGTGCTCGTATGGTGCCTGGCGTAGCGCCTAGCAATTGCATGATGAATATTTCTTTGCGAAATGAAAAAACAGAAATTCCAATGGAAGAACTGACAGAAAAAATAAAAGCCAGCAAAAAGATGAGCAACAGAGCAATTCCAAGAATCAATAAAATGCGAATGATGTTGCTGTAATTGGTTGCCGCCTCTGATGTATCTTCAATATATTCAATGGAAGGAATTCCACGCAAATACGTAATGATACTAGGAACATCTTTTGCACTTTTGGGTTCAATCCGAAGAGAAGAAGGGAGAGGGTTGATTGAAGTTTCCATGTCAGGATACTCTTGTTGCAGCAACTGCAATGCCTCTTGAGGAGAAACATATTGCACTCTTTGAACGCCTTCTAGGCTTTCTAAGGAAAGAATTGTTTGATTGATATCCTCATGATTTGCTGTTCTCTCAAAAAAAGATGTGACATTTAAAAATCTGGTTCCAACAGCTTGCGCACCTTGATAAACAAAGATTCCAAAAACAGAGACAATGCCTATACAAAATAGTGATATGAAACAACTAATCGTACATACAATATAGGTAGCTGGATTTCGAGACCACACTTGTTTTGCTTCTCTCAAAGAATTAACCACGGTTCTCACCCATTTTTTCTCCATGATCCAGAATAATAATCCGTCTGCCTGTTCCACTTACAATATCAAGGTCATGAGTAGCCATAACAATGCTAGTTCCTAGTTGGTTAATCTTTGAAAACAAATCCATGATACTCTCTGAAGTTTTATAGTCTAAGTTTCCAGTAGGTTCATCTGCCAACAGAATTTTAGGCTTGGTAACAATCGCCCTGGCTATAACAGCGCGTTGCTGCTCTCCACCAGATAGCATAGGGGGATAATTCTGAACCCGCTGAGAAAGACCCACTATATCAAGTGCTAATTCTGTTTGCTTCTGAATGTATCTCCTAGAAAGCCCCCGTATCTCTAAAGCAAAAGAAACATTTTCAAATACAGTCTTGTAATCAATCAAGTTAAAATCTTGAAAAACAACTCCAATTTTTCGACGAACCAGATGTTTCTTTCTTTGTAGGATAGAAGAAATGAGTTCGTGTTCAATCCAAACTTCCCCTTCGTCGGGTTCTTCTTGTTTTGTAATGATACGAAAAAGAGTTGTCTTTCCTGCTCCTGATCGACCCATTATATAAACAAACTCTTGTTCAGCAACGGAAAAACTGACATTTTTTAATGCTTGAATCCCATGAGGATATGTTTTGGTAACAGATTTGATCTGTAAAATGGGTAAGCTAGTCATCATTCATCCCTTTTTCTTTCAAATCCTTCTCCAATTACTTCGTCCAAGGAACCAATCATAACAAAGGCACTAGGGTCTATCATCAGGATTCTTCGTTTGAAGGTTGAATACTGTCTTTTTGAAAAAGCACATAGTAGAATTCTCTTGCCATTGGAAGTATATCCGCCTTTTCCTTCCAGAATTGTAACCCCTCGGTCCATTTCTTGAATAATAAACCTTGTTACTTCCTCCTCTTGAGACGTGATAATCATGGATGCCTTCGAGGTAGACAACCCTTCTTGTACAACATCAATCATTTTTCCCACAACAAAAATTCCCAATAGCGGTAACAAAGCCAGTTCTGCATCTTGAAATATGATGGCAGAGGAAAGAATCACAATGGCATCAAGAATCATGACAATTTGTCCAAAAGAAGCATGAGTATAGGTTTTTACGATTTGGGCTAGCATGTCAGTGCCACCTAGTGAACCATACGACCGATATAACATACCAATCCCAAAACCGGACAAGACGGCCCCATATAAAACAGAAATCATTAAGTCGGGATGAATTCCAAGATGAGGTACGACAAAAACACTAAAAAAATCGATCGCAAATGAATTGGCTACTACCGATATGACAGTGGTTATAATCACGCGTCTATGAAGTCGAAAAAGGGCCCAGATAAAAATAGGAATGTTTAAAAGAATATATATGAATCCAACAGATAAAGCACCATTGAGAAGGTGATAAATAATGATTGCGATACCCGTAACGCCCCCAAGTGTCAGCTTGTTTGGGATCAGAAACAATGCATATCCAAACGCATCCACAAACGTACCTAGGATGACACCAATATAGTTTGCGTGTATTTTTGGAGATACTGGTTTTTTTAAAAAAGCTACGTTATTCCCCACATATACTCCTAAAATTTAATCATGATTTGTTTGGTTTCAGGAATATACTCAATCGTAGAGCCAAAAGACTCAGAGATAAATCGCAAAGGAACCATTGTTCTACCATTTAAAATATAGGGAGGAGCATCCAATTCTATTTCTTTAATGCCAAGCTTATCATCCTCTATCCTTGCTTTCACATCTCCAATTTTTAAAAATACGTGAACCGGAACAAGAGAAATTTCCATTTCTTTTGCATCAGAATTCCATACAATATCTGCTCCGTATATGTCTGCAATGGCCCTTATGGGAACAAAAACTCTTCCGTTTAGTAGTTGAGGAGGAGCCTCTAAAAAGAACTCTTTTTCATTAAATGTGGCCACTGCATCACCAATTGTTAGAATAATGATGTTGTCAAAAGGAGGTTTGTAAAAAAACACTGCGTACTTGGTAATTTCATTTTCCAAATCGTCTTTGGCAGTAAAAATCAATTGATTGATTTTATGCATAATTTCGTAATGCACTCGAAATGTTCCATCTTTCTGAACAAATACTTCCATGCCATTAAATAGTAAATCAGCATCCGGATCTGTTTTTCCTGTAACATCAATTGATTTTTCAAGAACTTGTAATGGAACAGGGTCAATGCGCAATGAGGGTGGCTTTGTATCCAACTCAATATGCACGGTTTTTGAGAAAGAATTCTGATCAACATCCCACACTTTCACAACAAAGGTATTGTCTCCTTCTTTCAAAAAAGTTCGATAATAAAAAACACCGTCTTCTTCATCCACTGCTATGTGTTGATCATTAATACTGGCATAAGCCCCTGGCTCTGTTTCACAAAGGAAGAAGATCTGCTTGATATTGGTTCGATATCCTGTTTCGGGAGTCAATATGTTTAAAAATGGAGGTTCTGTATCAACGTCTTGATCAACATAGATGGTAACTCTGTACTCATAATTCCCTCCATTGCTCTGGATCGACAAAAACCCTTCATACTCACTATGTGGGGGTAACAATGTGGTATTTGCTGTTACAGTGAAGATTCCTTCTTTTTCAAATCGCTTTGGCTGCACTCTTAGCCATGGAGTTAGAGAATCCAGCGTTCCAGATAGTTCTCCTTTTCCAGAATTATAGATCCGAAATGTTTTGGTAGGTTCTGTTCCAAACTCGATCGTTCCAAAATTCAATTCAACCGGCTCCACTGCTAAAACTGGGTTATTACTTTCCTCATAGATCGTTATCTCATAAGAATCTGCACTGCACGAACTTGCAACCAGTTGGCTATTCATAAGTACAATATCAGCCACTGAAAATCGTGCATTTCCAGTAAAAACGGGTTCTAAAACAATGGTGAAAAGATCTCCATTTCCATGAAATCCGTCTTTCTTTCCCAGCATTGCAGAACCAATTTTTATGAGGCCACTCTCGTAAACTCTGTATTGAAATGATGTTTCTTCGGTTTGAAAAATAGATCCTTCGGTACAATCCATGAATTTCATTTTGCCAGTAGGATACGAAAACGACAGAGAGTATCCGAATAAATCAACAGCATTGTCTAAATGAACAACTATTTCGATCCTTTCTGTCTGTAAGAGATATTTTTGCTGTTCCGATGTGATGCGAATATTTGTTTGTTCTGCATAAATATTTTGATAAGGAAAAGAAAAGGTGCAGAAAAATACAATAAGAGCTACGTACGCTAAACACTTTTTCATTTTTCACTCCTTTTAACACTTCCGTCTTCCTTTTCGCATAGACCCATTTTTAGGATGGATTCGAAAGTCCTGTACAAAGAAGAACCCAGCATGTGGAAACTTCTTTTTTTATGGGGCATATATAGAAATCCTTTTGTTGGCGTTGTTAAAAAAGCCAACAACAATCCAACAGAGAAACCGACAATCAAGCCCTGGATTGAATCATTCTTTTTCATAATACCTCTCAATGATACTAGAAACTCGAATTGAAGCTTTAAATCGCTTATCGAATATATAAGCGATACCCACAGCAATAAGAAAAAAGGCACTTCCAAAAATAAATTGTTTATACAGAACGCCTTGTCCAAGAAGAATCCCAATCACAAGCATTAGCAAAGGGAAGAAGAGGCTAATCATGGTAGCCAATAAAAAAGAACCGTTTTGAATAAAGAGTTCAACCATATCTCCTTCTTGTGCATCTAACATGTCATCAACAAAAACAAGGCTTGTCTTTTTGCAATCCATGTGGCAAGAACTACACTGGTTCCCTGAGGAACAATCGGTTGCAACTTGTTGGTTGGCATCAAACAACGAAACCCAACCACTCTTTCCAACAACTTTTTTTACAATAGCTTTACGATACATATGATGTACTCCAAACTAAAAACCCCGTGATGGCGTCTAAATGAAGGCCCATTAACCGCATTAGCACTATTATAGGAATTAAAATGCTGTTCGGGTACCAATGCAAGCAAAGGTGCCTCTCCGAGCAAATTGCAACCGGTTAACTCATCATTTAGCGTCGTAGCCTACATTCACAACAACCACCGCAGGGTATACAATTATTATACTATATTTACTGTTTATGCAAAGAAATTGACATTCGATTCTCATTTCAAAAAAATTAGTTACATTTTCAATCTTTACAAGTTGAGAACATTTGCTAATACTTATGTGGTATTTTTTAGAAATGAGGTAAAGAATGATTTGTTCTTTTAAAAGCTGGAAACCTGTTGTTAAAGATTGTAGCTTTATAGCTCCAAACTGTACGATCATAGGAGATGTTGAAGCCAAACAAAACAGTAGTATCTGGTATGGTTCTATCCTTCGAGCAGATTTGGCAAAAATCACAATCGGGGAGGGGAGTAATATCCAAGAACTATGCTCTCTTCACGTAAAAGAGAACGGACCTGTATGGATTGGAGACAATGTAACTGTTGGACATGGAGTTGTTTTGCATGGTTGTTCTATAGGAAGTTGTTCTCTGATAGGTATGGGGAGTATCATTCTTGACGATGCCATAATTGGGAACAATTCCTTGGTCGGAGCTGGCTCTTTGGTTACAGAGAAAAAAACCTTTCCCGATGGATCCCTTATCCTTGGATCCCCAGCCAAAAGAGTTCGGGGCTTAACAGAAGAAGAAATTGCAAGAATCAAGCAATCAGCCCAACACTACATTCAGTTGGCGCTCGATAACAATACAGCAGTAGAAGGAGTTCATTATGAATGATGCACGAATTCCATGTGGGATTTCAAATCGACATATTCATGTTAGCAAAGAGGATTTAGCTATCCTTTTTGGGAAGGACTATTGTCTATCTCCAAGAAAAGATTTGTCACAAACAGGACAATTTGCCTGTGAAGAAACTGTAAAATTGGTATCCGTCAAAGGTCAAATTGAAAATGTCCGTATTTTGGGTCCAGAAAGAAGTGCCACACAAGTTGAGATCTCTGTAACAGACAGCTTCACCCTAGGAATCCGTGCTCCTTTTCGTGAATCGGGTGATATTGCCGGAACTCCAGGAGTTTTAATTGTTGGACCCAAGGGTTTTACGTATATTCCCCAAGGCGTCATTATACCGCTTCGGCATATCCACATGGATCCTAAAACAGCACAGCAGTTAGAAGTAAAGGATAAGCAGATTGTATCCGTCGAAACAGAAGGACCGAGATCGGTCATATTCAACAATGTAATGGTTCGGATTCGAGAAGACTTCACCCTTGATTTCCATATTGACACGGATGAAGCAAATGCTGCTGGACTACATAATGGAAGTTTTGTTCGCATCCTTGGATAAAACTTCTACTCGATCCGTAAGAACCGTGATTTGATCATCTAGCACTTCAATCATAGCGTTTTGTACTTGATATTGGATGATTGTGGGCTGTTTCTTGGTTAAGCGAAGCGTAATAATACCATCTGCCAACTCCGCTAGCATTGGGCTGTGACCTTTTTTGATTCCAGCTAGACCATCCATCAAAGGAACAATAATCGAATTGGTTTCATTGGTGTATGTTTTTCCTTCTGGTAGTACCATTCGAAATCTCATTTTTTAAATCTCTCCCAAACTTCATCAATAGTTCCTGCCATATAGAATAAGTCTTCGGGAATATCATCACATCTTCCATCAACAATTTGAGCAAAACCCTCCACACTTTGCGAAATAGTAACATATCTACCTTCTTTTCCAGAATACTTTTCTGCAACAAAAAAAGGTTGGGATAAGAATTTTTGAATCTTCCTAGCTCGGTATACTGTCATTCGATCTTCGTCGGATAGTTCGCTCATTCCAAGAATGGATATAATATCTTTTAACTCCTTGTATCGTTCCAACATGGACTTCACTTTTTGAGCCACCTCATAATGATGACTTCCAACCATTTCAGGTTTCAGCATTTTGGATGTGGAATCTAGTGGGTCTGCTGCAGGATATATCCCTAACTCAACTAGCGCTCGGGATAAACTGACAGTAGCATCCAAATGAGTAAAAACAGACGCTGGTGCTGGATCTGTATAATCATCGGCAGGTACATACACGGCTTGAATGGATGTAATGGACCCTTTCATAGTGGACTGGATTCGTTCTTCAATCATCCCTACTTCGGTAGCAAGAGTAGATTGATACCCAACAGCCGAAGGCATCCGTCCCATTAAGGCAGAGAGTTCAGAGCCTGCCTGGATGTATCGGAATATATTGTCAATAAATACAAGAACATCTTTTTCTTCTTGATCTCGAAAATATTCTGCACACGTTAAGGCGGTGAAAGGAGTACGGAGTCGAATTCCTGGTGGTTCATTCATTTGTCCAAAAACCAAGACGGTATTGTCTATCACACCACCGTCAATCATACTGTTGATGAGCTCATTGCCTTCTCGCGTCCGTTCGCCAACTCCTGCAAACACAGAAATACCTTTATGGACTTGAGAAATATTGTTCATTAATTCCATTAAAAAAACAGTTTTACCCACACCAGCTCCCCCAAACAAACCAACTTTTCCTCCCTTAGGGAAGGGGGCTAATAGATCTAGTACTTTAATTCCCGTTTCCAGTATTTCTGCTATCGGTTCTACTTTGTACAATTCAGGAAACGTTGGAAAGATAGAGGTCATATTTGTTTGTGGCAAGGGTCCTTTTTCGTCGATAGGGTGTCCAAATACATTTAAGACTCTTCCTAATAAATCTGGACCAACGTGAATCTGTATAGGGTGGCCAGTATTACGAACGCGTAAACTTACCGACAACATATCTGTGGAACCCATTGCAACACATTTAGCTTCATTTTCAGCTGTGATTTCTTCCACTTCTAGGGGTAATAATACGTTTCCTTCGCTGTCTACTACATGAAGTAAGTCATATATTTCGGGGGGAGTATCGTAAAAACGAATGGTAACAACGGATCCTTCGATGGAGACAATCTCATCAGAAGCAGTTGATTTCGTGGATTCCATAGTCACTCCTTACTCTGTTAATCATTGTTTAGTTCAATAAGCTCATTGGTAATTTTCTCTTGGCGTATTTTTTGATATTTTTTCTGCATTGTTTGAATCATTTCTTCTGCATTATCCGAAGCACTCTTCATACTAATCATTCGGATGGCCTGCTCTGCTGTAGCAGCATCGATAAGGATAGAATAAATCATTGCATCCATGTACTTGTGAACTAGTTTTGAAAAAACTTTCTTTGGGGAAGGTAACAAATATACCGACTCATAGTCATACCGAAGAGAGGAGTACTTTTGTGACTGATCAACCACTGGCAAAACTTGTTTCACGGTAGGTTTTTGTGAAATCAAATTCCGAAATTCCATGGATCCGAAAAAAACAGAATCAAATTCTTGATTTAAAAAGCCTTTTACAATATCAGAGGTAAGATTCTGAGAAAAAGTAAGGTCTGTTTTTTCCAGCATCTTTGCAATCATTCCAACAACAGGAACTCCTTCTTTGAGGAGTGTGTTGCCAGCTTTTTTCCCAATACTAATAACCACAGTAGGATGAGATCGTATGTGATTTCTTGCAATTCCCAACAGCTGCTGGTTCATACTGCCACAAAAACCTCTGTCAGATGTTACTAGAACCAATAATGATTGTTTCATTTTTGTTGGTTGCAACAAGAAATTTTGTGTTATTGCAGGGGGGACAATGTGAAGGAAGCTAAACAAAATGGTTTCCAGTTCACGTAAATATGCTTTTCGTGTATCCGCTTGTTTTCGGAGCTGCATAATGCGCATTGTTGAAAGGGTTTCCATAGAATGTACGACGTGGTGAATATTCTTGACTGTGTGAATTTTCTGTTGCAGTTCAAACGGGTTCATTTTCGCTCTTCATAAACGCTTGAGAAAACTTCTCAATGACTCTGGCCAGGGCTTTTTCTAAAGTAGGAGAAATCTCTCTTTTTGTCTCTAGAATGGAAACAAAACGGGGAAATCTTGTTTTCATATGACGATAAAGACTCTCCTGATAAAAAGAAACTTTATCCAGTGGAATATTCTTCATAAAGTTATTCTGATAGGCAAACAGTAAAATTACTTGCTTTTCGATAGGTACTGGGTTAAGGTCATTTTGTTTCATAATCTCAACCAACTGCTCGCCTTTTGTTAATCTTGCTTTTGTTTCTTGATCCAGTTCCGTACCAAATTCAGTAAATGCTTTTAAATCGTTGTATTGACTAAGCTCCAACCGCAAACCAGAAGATACTTTCTTCATTGCTTTTGTTTGGGCAGAACTCCCTACGCGCGATACAGACAATCCTACATTAATAGCCGGGCGTATTCCTGCATTAAACATATGTTTCTCGACATAAATTTGCCCGTCTGTAATAGAGATCAGGTTGGTAGGGATATACTGCGATATATCACCGCCCAGTGTTTCTACTACAGGTAAAGCTGTTATGGATCCTCCGCCAATACTTTTATCAAAACTACCTGCTCGTTCGAGAAGTCGGGAGTGAAGATAAAAGATATCACTTGGATAGGCTTCTCTAGAGGGAGGCCTACGAAGTAGTAAAGAAATCTCTCGATAGGCTTCAGCGTGTTTTGATAAATCATCATAGACAATTAGAACATCGTTCCCCATTGCAGCGAAATATTCTGCAACTGCTGCACCGGCAAAAGGAGCAATATATCGCAAAGAGGCAGGATCTTCAGCCAAAGATACAATGAAAATTGTGTTTTGGATCGCCTTTTTATTGGTTAACGTTCGAATAATGGAAGCAACCGTGGAGGACCTTTGAGAAACAGCGACAAAAATACAAACAGTATCTGTTTTTGCTTGCGTTAGTATTGTATCAATCAACAAAGCAGATTTACCCGTTTGTCGATCCCCAACAATAAGCTCTCTTTGCCCTTTTCCGATCGGAATCATAGAATCAACTACCTTGATTCCAGTATGAAGAGGCTCTTGAACAGGTTTCCTTTTCATGACCGATGGAGCTGCGTTTTCGATATTTCGTGTATGATTGGTTGTAATCTCCCCTTTTCCATCCAAAGGATTCCCGATTGGGCTCACAACTCTTCCAAGTAGCGATCTTCCCACAGAAATCTGTAGTGGTTTGCCTGTACGGTATATGGGGTCTCCAGTGTGAACGGGCGACCCTTCCTTTAAAAGAATGAGTTGAACAAGATCATTGGCAATGAAGCCAAAAACAAATGCAAGAGAATCACGATTAATCTGAATCATTTCTCCACAAAAACTGTTACTAATTCCTTTTGCAATCAAGACAGATGCACTAATTTTTAAAATCTGTCCTTGTTCAAAAATAAATCCTTTAAATTGATAGTTGCGAAGGGTTTTTTCAATATCGCTTTGAATGGTTTGAAAAAGAGATCTGTTCTTCTCTTCCATATTATGCCAATTGCTCAATTATAGAATGTATCTGTCCGTTCAGGCTAAAATCGACTTCGATAAATCCAAAATCGATAACCATCCCCCCCGACATGGAATCATTTTTTTCAAACTCAATGATGGGGGCTGTATGCTTAATGCTTGATATTTTTTTGTGAAGCTCTTCTTTTATTTCCCATGGCATCTCGCGGTTTGTATACACAAGAATGGGGGAATTCGATTTGTACGCTTCGGTCAGGGCTTCACTAAAGGTGATAGTTCGGTTGGTTTTATCAACAATTGTAGCTTGGTCAATGTCTTTGATGATATTCATAATAAAAATCTGATCCATTTTTTCGGTAATAACAGACGAAACAACGCCGTTGGATATTACTTGTGCCATTTTTAAGGCTTGTTTCTTCAAGAGCTTGTTGGATGTCTCTAACGAGGCTTTGATTTCATCTTCTGCTGATACAATCATATTTTTGGATTGAACACGGGCATTTTCTTTTGCTTTCGAGATGATTTCTTCGGACAAATCGTTTGCTCCAGAAATAATCGTTTGTGCTTGTTCTTCGGCTTCGGCAATGTTCCGTTGACAGCTTTCTTTTATACTTATTTCTTGCTGATGAATCTCTTCTTTTTTTTCTTCAGCTAGTCTGATAGATTCTTCACGTTGGTCAATAATATTCTTCACAGGTTTATAAAACCATTTTTTGAAGACAAATCCAACAACAGCAAAATTTACAATAACACCAACAAAGGTTACCCAGTCAAAATGTAGCATATTATATCCCTATGGAAGAAGCGTTACATAGCTAAGAAAAGGGTTGGCAAACAAAATGATAAGAGACACTGCAAGGGCATAAATTGCCAGTGATTCTATTAGGGCTAACGATAAAATAAGAGAGCTATTGATTCCACCTTGAGCTTCTGGTTGTCTAGCCATAGCTTCAAAAGCAGAAGCTGCCGCTTTTCCTTGCGCAGATGCTGCTCCAATGACTGCTAAAGCGATCGTAAATCCTGCGGCAAGAATAGATATTGAGTAAAAAGCAAGTACATTGTCCATGACTACCTCCTAGGTATGAACGCCCATGGTTTCTTTGATGTAAATAAGAACCAATAAAGAAAAAACATATGCTTGCACAATGCCTGTAAACATTCCTAAAAAGATAAGTAGCACTGGCACAACAAAACTAATTAAGTAGAACACAATTTCATACACAACATGCTCTCCAAATAGATTCCCAAAAAGACGAACAGACAAGGATATTGGTTTCACAATTTCTTCAATAATCTTGATAGGTAGCATGAAAACATATGGCTCAATAAAGTGATGAAGCCATTTTTTCAATCCTACATTTCGAACAGATACGGTGTGAACATACAATATGCCAGTTGTCGCCAAGGCTAATGTACAACTTAGGTCAATATTGGGAGAAACAATCCAGTGTAGCCCCAATCCTCCTAAAGGAGAGAATAAACCAAGAAGATTAGAGAAGAGGATATATCCAAAGAGAGCGCCAATAAAGGGTGCAAATTGATCTCCTCGGTCCCCTACAATAGATTTCATAAAAGATCGCAGGGCGAGAAATAATATTTCACCCACGATGGCTAAAGATTTGGGCTTCCCTTTTTGAACAGCAACAGCAATGCATACAAAAACGGTCAAAAACATGACTCCTGCAATAAAAGACGCAACAAGTGTAGAGGAAAAGCAAAGCTCAAACTCGCCTATGTGGATCTGAAATATCGGACGAATTGAATGCTGAATGATCTCTTGGAGTGATTCTTTCATGGTCTAGAATCCTTTTTTCTTGTTTGAATCTTAAGGCGTATCAACAGTACCGCTACCGTTACAATAGAACTTGCAAAAGAAAGGATCCAGTACAGACTGTGGAGCAAGCCAGGCAAAAACAATAGCAATGAGCTAATAAGGGGAAACAACAGCTGAAACAGTGGATTCATTTTTCGCCGCTGAATACTCCGCTGCATAGCCTTATAATAAACCTTACTAGCGAGTAAGGTGACACAAATTCCGTACAAAACTGATAAAATGATTAAAATCCAATATATTTTGTTTGCCATAAATGAAATCCTAACAAAAATCTATTGTATCCTAACACTTCATTTGTCAAATGTAAAAACAACAATTCCGTTACGGATTATGCTTTATATCGCTCCCTCCTTTCATATACTAGTAGGTGTAGTTGATTTTACAAGGAGTGAATATGATGTGTAATACATTGGGTATTGTTGGTATGCAATGGGGGGACGAAGGAAAAGGGAAAATTGTACATCGACTATCTCGCGATTTTGCCTATGTTGTTCGTTTTAATGGTGGCAATAACGCAGGTCATACCATCGTACAAAACGGCCAATCTTTTGTTTTCCATATCCTTCCTTCGGGCATTCTTCATCCTTCTGTTATAGGCATTATTGGAGATGGTACTGTCGTTGACCCGCGAATTCTTTGGAAAGAGATTCAAGAAGCAAATCACCTTACGGACTCTGTCCAAAATCGTCTCTATATCAGTGATAACGCTCACATAATATTTCCCTGGCACATAGAAATGGATACAATTTTGGAGAAAAACCGTTCTTGCAAAATTGGAACCACAAAACGAGGTATAGGTCCTGTTTATGGGGATAAAATCAATAGAACCGGGATCCGAATGCGATCCATGTTACAACCTGTAACTTTTTTGAAAGAATTGAAAGAAACTATTCAAGAAAAAGAAATTTTCCTTAACCAAATTAGCCAAGAACCCGTTCGATTGGATGCACAAAAAATCTGTGATGACTACTTGATGTATGCTAAAAATCTACAATCCATGATTGCAGACACTGGCTCAATCCTCAGAGATGCCATCAAAAAAGAAAAAGGCATTCTTTTTGAAGGAGCTCAGGGAACACTGCTTGATATTAATTACGGATCCTACCCATACGTGACATCTTCCCCTACCACTATTGGCGGGGCTGCAACCGGAGCTGGGGTGCCACCTTCTAGTATCCGTCATGTACTAGGCATCGCAAAGGCATATGTAACAAGAGTAGGAGAAGGACCCTTCCCCACAGAACAAAAGAACGATGTAGGAGAAAAACTGGCCAAAGAAGGTCATGAATTTGGTGCCACAACTGGCCGTCCAAGACGCTGTGGTTGGCTGGATCTTCCTGCCCTACAATATGCCATAAACGTTAATGGCGCTACTTCGATAGCACTTATGAAATTGGATGTCTTGGACTCTTTTTCTGAAATATCTATTTGCACAGGATACAAACATGGGTTTTCTCCCACATTCTCTGAATCCGAATTAATCTATCAAACATTTCCTGGCTGGAATAAGTCTACAAGGGACTGTAAAACGTGGGAAGATCTTCCCCCCAATGCAAAAAAATACATTCAGTTTATTGAAGATACAATTGCATGCCCTATCAATATTATCTCTGTTGGTCCTGGAGAAAAGGAGACAATTCATAAATGATTCCTCGATATTCATACCCAAAAATGGCTCGTATATGGTCAGATGAAAACAAAACACACCAAATGCTGCAGGTCGAGCTTGCCATATGCAAAGCTTGGAACCGTGAAGGAAAAATTTCTGATCAAGATCTTGCGCTCATTCTTAAGAAAGCAGATTTTCAATTGGATCGTATTCAAGAGATTGAATCAGTAACCCATCACGATGTTATTGCTTTTGTTACAAATGTTGCAGAAAATATTGGTCCAGCTGGTCGGTATGTACACATGGGTGCAACTTCTTCCGATATTTTGGACACGGGACTGGCTCTTCAGTTAAGAGAATCTGTCGACAGACTACTAGAAGATTTGAACCATTTCGCTGAAGTCTGTAAAAGAAGGGCCATTGAAACCAAGGATATTCTTACTATTGGTAGAACCCATGGAATTCATGCAGAACCCACCTCTTTTGGATTAAAATTTGCCCTGTGGTATTCCGTCACATTGCAAAACATACACCGTTTAAAGGAAGTTCGAAAAGAAGTTACCCAGGCAAAATTATCCGGAGCGGTAGGAAATTTCATTAATACCAACCCTGGGATTGAAGAATTTGTTTTAAAAGAACTCGATTTAGTTGCAGCCCCTGTTGCTACACAAATCATTCAGAGAGACGTTCATGCTCATTATGTTTCTACCCTGGCCCTAATTGGCAGCTCCTTCGAACAGTTTGCAACCGAAATACGGCATTTACAAAGAAGTGAGGTAGCTGAAGTACAAGAACCTTTCGGAAAAGGTCAAAAGGGCTCTTCGGCTATGCCTCATAAGAAAAATCCTATCCTTTCTGAACGTGTATGCGGCTTAGCAAGGCTACTGCGAGGATATGCTCTGACAGCCTTTGAGAATATTGCCCTATGGCATGAGCGAGATATTTCTCATTCCTCAGCGGAAAGAGTTATCCTTCCCGATAGCAGCATTGCCCTTGATTATTTGATCCAAAAATTTACACATGTCATTGATGGGCTGCTCTTGCACGAGGATCAGATTGAAAAAAATCTGTGGTTAACGTATGGGGTGTTCGCCTCCCAAAAAGTACTTACTTTGTTGATTGAAAAGGGATTCTCAAGAGAAGATGCCTATGCGCTTGTTCAAAAGCTTTCTTTTCAAGCCTTTCAAAACAAGACTTCTCTAAAAGACATCTTGCAGAATTCATCTGAAATCAAACCGTACATATCATCCAAAGAAATAGATTCCATGTTTTCTGCTTCACCGTATCTGAAAAATGTAAATTATATATACGAAAGGACTGGCATCGATGTATAAAGTAACCATTAATGTAGATCCTAAGAAAGATATTTTAGACCCACAAGGCAAAGCAGTGCAACATGCACTCTTGAACCTTGGATATACAAATGCAGAACAAGTGCGTATTGGTAAGCATATTGTAATCACACTAGACGGAAATTCTAAAGAAGAAGCCTATGACATTGGAATAAAAATGTGTCAAGACTTGTTAGCCAATCCTTTAACTGAAGAATACACCGTCAACGTTGAACCATGTTAAGAGTTGGAGTCGTCATTTTCCCTGGGTCGAACTGCGACCTTGATGCAATCCGAGCTGTTGAAATAGGATTGCGCGCGAAAGCAGTTCCTCTGTGGCATAAAGATGCTACCATTGATACAGATGCAATCATTCTGCCAGGAGGTTTTTCTTATGGTGATTATTTGCGACCTGGCTCTATTGCCTCTCATTCTCCCATTATGCAAGCAGTGAAAAGATTTGCAGTCAATGGAGGTCCTGTCATTGGTATTTGCAATGGTTTTCAAATTCTAACAGAATCTGGTCTTTTGCCAGGTACTCTTCTTCGAAATACAACGACCCGTTTTATCTCCCAAGATATTTCTTTGCTCGTTACATCCAACCAAACACCGTTTACAAAACATTTCGCAATGGGTCAAAGAATCACTCTACCCATTGCACATAAAGACGGAAACTATCAAGCGGATCCAGCAACCCTACATACTCTCCAAGAAAATCATCAAATTGTTTTTCAGTATACAGATAATCCCAATGGGTCCCATTGGGATATTGCTGGCATTTCCAATAAAGAACACAATGTCGTAGGTCTAATGCCTCATCCTGAAAGAGCTTTGTCCGATTGGATCAGAACATCGGACGGTTTGCAGGTGTTTCAATCCTTGCTCGCACATTTGGAGGCACAACCATGAATCCTAAATTGCTCAAAGAATTAAATCTCCATCCTAGTGATTATCACGAGATTGTCCGTCGGTTGAAAAAAGAACCTAAACTTGTTGAACTTGGTTTGTTTTCAGCCATGTGGAGCGAACATTGCAGTTATAGAAGCAGCAAAAGATACCTTTCCCAACTTTACACAAAAGGGGAACAAGTCATCGAAGGTCCCGGTGAAAATGCAGGGGTTATTCGATTAACCGACTCCCTTTATATTACATTCAAAGTGGAAAGTCACAACCACCCTTCTGCCGTTGAGCCTTTCCAGGGTGCCGCTACAGGCGTAGGTGGTATCATTCGAGATATCTTTACCATGGGGGCAAGACCTATTGCAGGTATGGACTCTCTTCATTTTGATTATCCCAGCTCTCCTCGATCTCGTTATCTTCTTAATGGAGTGGTAGAAGGAATTTCATTCTATGGAAACTGCGTTGGTGTTCCCACTATAGGAGGAGAAACACATTTTGCTTCCTGTTATGACGAAAATCCTTTGGTTAATGCTATGGTTGTTGGAATACTAGATAAAAAGAACCTTCGAAGGAGTATTGCCAAAACTCCTGGCGCTACGGTTATCTACCTTGGAGCAAAAACGGGGAGAGACGGTTTGCATGGAGCGTCTTTTGCCTCTGGTGTTTTGGATGAGGATCGTAAACAAAGAAAGGGAAGCGTTCAAGTGGGAGATCCCTTCTTGGAAAAATTACTTATTGAAGCCACCTTAGAAATCATTCAGGAAGACCTTGTGGAAGCCATTCAAGATATGGGTGCTGCCGGTATAACAAGCTCTTCTGTTGAAATGGCAGGCAAGGGAGAACTGGGAATTCGCATTGACTTGCAAAAAGTTCCTCGAAGAGAACCAGGGATCACTCCCATAGAGATCATGCTTTCAGAATCACAAGAAAGAATGCTATTGATAGCAAAACAAGGAAAAGAAGGTCGTATACAAGAAATACTGGATAAGTGGGAACTTGATTACGCTGAAATCGGTGTCATTACAGAAACAGGGTGTATTGAAATTTTTACCGATGATACGTGCCACTGTAATGTTCCTATCAAGCTGCTTCTTGATCCGCCAGAAAATACAACAAAACCAATCCGTAATCCACGAATCAAAACAACTGTACCCAATGTCCCATCCAATATTCCGGTAGACCAAACTGAATCTTTTTTATGCCAGCAACTAAAAAATCCAAATTTCGGATCAAAAAATTGGATTCATGACCAATACGATTCTACATTGTATGCAAGTACAATAGAAAAACCTGGTCTTGGACCTAGTTGCATTCATATCCCCGAGACAGACCATTTTGTGGGCATGACTCTTCTAAGCCGAGGAGAACTATGCTCTATCGATCCCTATGAAGGAGCAAAAACAGTTTGTGCTATTGCTGCAAGGCGTATTACTTCTCTTGGTCTTACCCCCGCAGCTATTACCAATTGTTTGAACTTCGGAGATCCTACACAAGAACATACAATGTGGGAGTTTTCCGAAACTATCAAGGGGATGAACGATGCGTTGTCTGTTTTGAAATCCCCTGTAGTGTCTGGCAATGTAAGTTTCTATAACGAAGGCGAAAAACAGAGAATTTATCCTACTCCTGTAATAGGAATGATTGGAACAGGAACTCTTCGTACAAAACCAATTCTTTCTTTTCCCAAAAGTGACTTGATTTGTGCCGTTGTTGGAAAAACAAAAAAAGAATATCTCCAAACAGATTCGATTCCGCGTATCGATATCTTGGTAGAAAAAAAGACGCAAGATGTCATTCGAGAATTTGTTCTTGAATCGCATGTTTCAAGCTGTATAAGTGTAGATCGTGGTGGGTTATGGTATGCGATTGTTAAATCCATGCTACCCAAACATATTGGGCTTCATATTCACAAGATTTTCCACGAATTTACTCCTGCCTCCTATTTGATGAGCGAATCCAATAGTCGCTATCTCATTACCTTTCCAGCTGAATATCTTGATCGCATTCAAAACCAGCTTAAAGGTGTTGCCCCTTTGGATATTATTGGAAAAACGATTGAAAACCGTTTCATCATAGAAGACGTCATGGAGCTTTCTATTTCTTCAATAGAACAATTACATCAACAATCATTAACTCACTATTTGCAATGAGGTAAGTATGGCAAAAAAGAATGTCGCAGTATTCATTTCAGGAAAAGGTAGCAACCTAGAGGCTATTTTAAAGAAAAGGGACACGGGATTTTTGGATTGCAATATTCCTTTTGTTTTGGCTAATCGAAAAGATGCAAAAGGTCTTCAAATCGCCAAAGATCATCAGATCCAAACATATGTAGTGAATCATCGATGCTTCTCTTCTCGCGGTTTGTACGAAGAAAAACTGCTAGAAGTGACTCAAAAACATGCTATTGATATTATTGTATTAGCAGGTTTTATGAGGATTCTCTCTTCTCACTTTGTACAACAGTTTGCAGGACCCATTCTAAACATTCACCCTGCACTTCTCCCTGCCTTCCCAGGGTTAAATGCTCAAAAAAGAGCTCTGGAATATGGGGTAAAGTTTGCTGGATGCACCGTTCATTTGGTTACAGACAATGTTGATGCAGGACCTATCTTTGCCCAAGAAATTATTCCCGTATTCAATGATGACTCTGAAGAATCTTTGTCTCTTCGTATTCTTGAGCGAGAACACATCCTACTGCCAGAAGTTTTAAAAATCGTCATAGATGGCCATTATGAAATCATGGGAAGGAGAGTTTTAGTCTACGATGATAACAATTAAAAATGCCTTACTTTCTGTATCTAATAAAACGGATCTCAAAATCCTTGTTGATGTTCTTTCCAATGCTGGTGTTCACTTGTATGCAACCGAAAGCACACAGTCTGCTATTGCCAAAATGGGTTATACTTGTGAAAAAGTGGAGAAATATACGGAGTTTCCTCCTATTTTACATGGTCGAGTAAAAACACTTCACCCAAAAATTTTCGGAGGTATTTTGGGTAGATCCCGAATACCTTCAGAAGTAGAAGAAAACAAACAGCATCAAATTACAAAATTTGATTTGGTTTGTGTTAATTTGTACCCATTCTCACAAAACACTTCCCCCCAGACACCCCTTGAAGAAAAACTTGATTTGATTGATATTGGAGGAGTTTCCCTTCTTCGTGCATCTGGCAAAAATTATCTGGAATGTGTGACGCTGTCAGATCCTTCCCAATATTCTAGTTTTGTAGACGAATTTACGCAACAAAACGGGAGCATTTCGGACGAGTTTTCGACGAAATGTATGGTTCAATCCTTTTTGCACACAAGCATGTATGATGCCCATATCGCACAGACTTTTTCTGATGAAAGTATTCAGCCTTTGTTTTTACAAAAAAATCTTGCTCTTCGATATGGAGAGAACCCTCATCAAAAAGCTGGTTTTTTTAGCCTTCTTTCCAATGCATATCAACAACCATCTCTTCCTTTAGGGTGCGAAAAACGCCATGGAAAAAGTCTATCTTACAACAATCTTATAGACGTTTCTCAAGGTTTGGACCTACTGAACGAATATGGAAAAGACCTACCCGCATGTATTATCTTGAAACACACGAATCCTTGCGGGGCAGCTGTAGCCCATGATATACAAACAGCCTATACCAAAGCTTACCAGTGCGATCCCGTCTCTGCCTTTGGTGGTGTATTCATCTTTAATCAAGAGATCACGATCCCGATAGCAGAGCACATACAATCCATTTTTGTCGACGTAGTTTGTGCCCCTTCTTATTCCAAAGAGGCATTTGCAATCCTTACCAAAAAGAAAAATATTCGGCTTTTGGAGCACAAAATCTATGATTCCCTTCCTTATCACCTACGAGATGCCTCCAATGGGATATTGATACAAGATAAAGACCAAGAAGTTGTAAAACAGATGGAAGTTGTATGTGGAAATCCCTTATCTACAAAAGAACAAAAGGATCTCCTTTTTGGGATGAAAACCTTAAAATATGTTAAATCAAATGCTATTTTACTCTGTAACAACCTACATGTTTTGGGGATCGGAGGGGGTCAGCCAAATCGAATTGATAGCTGCCGAATTGCTTTATCTCATGCCAAAGAAAGATTCCCCCATGAACTATCAGGGAGCATGTTGTGCTCCGATGCGTTCTTTCCTTTCCCTGATTCGATACAGGAAGCAGCTGACTATGGCGTACGAATTGTAGTAGAACCAGGAGGTTCCATCAATGACAAAAAGGTCATTGAGGAAGCACGCAAACAAGGTATAACTCTTGTTTTTACCGGGCAAAGACACTTCCTCCATTAACCATCTTTCGTAAAGAAAGGAGCTGGATATGAAATACAATGTTTTAGTTTTAGGGAGTGGTGGTCGAGAACATGCTCTTTGTTGGAAACTTGCACAAAGCCCTCTCATGGGAGATTTACATTGTATTCCTGGAAACGCAGGAATACAAGAAATTGCCCAAATCCATTCTCAACCTGATATTCTAGATTTTCCCTCGTTGGAAAATTTTTGTAAAGGACACTCAATCCACTTGATTGTCGTGGGAAAAGAGCAACCTCTGGTCAATGGAATCAAAGATTTCTTCGCAGATACTACTGTTCTGGTTTTTGGTCCATCTAAACATGCCTCAACGCTAGAGGGTAGTAAAATCTATACCAAAAATTTATTAGCAAAATATAATATCCCTACTGCTTCTTATGAAACTTTTTTCAACAAGGACGATGCTATCTACCATCTCGAATCTATTCAACAATATCCCATTGTTATTAAGGCCGATGGCTTAGCACAAGGAAAAGGAGTGGATATTGTATACAACAAAGAAGAAGCTTTAGCTTCTATCCTAGATATGATGGAGCATAAGAAATTCAAGCAAGCAGGAGAGAAGATTCTGATAGAGGACTTTTTAGAGGGGCAAGAATTGTCCTATCAAGTAATTGTAAATCAAGATCAATATTTTGATTGCCTTCCTACGCAAGATTACAAAAAGGCATACAATGAAAATCGAGGACCTAATACTGGTGGTATGGGTAGTGTTGCTCCTGCTACATGGGTAACAGATGATATTCTGCATAACATCCGCCACCAAGTAGTAAAACCCCTGATGAAAGCACTCCAAAAAGAGAACAATCCTTATTCCGGAGTGATGTTTATTGGCCTTATCGTCAACAAAAATAACCAACCCACTGTGCTAGAAATCAACGTACGGTTCGGAGACCCTGAATCACAAGTTTTACTACCGCTTCTTGAAAGCGATCTTCTGCCTCTGATGATTGAAATTGCACAAAACAAAAAAATTGCGGAATCCTATCGTTTGGAATGGAAAAAGAATACATCTGCAACCTGTATAGTCCTTTCTTCAAAAGGCTATCCTGAGAACTACCAAACAGGTTTTCCTATTCATGGCCTAGACACTCTCAAAGAAACCAAAGACTGTATTTGTTTTCATGCAGGAACGAAGAATAAAGACCAAGAAACAGTAACGGCAGGAGGAAGAGTTCTCAATATTGTTGGACTGGGAACAAGCCTCCAAGAATCCACAAAAAAAGCTTATGAATTTGCTGACTTCATAGAGTTTGAAGGTAAAACACACCGAAGCGATATCGGTCAATAAAAGCTAAGGCCAGTAGGAGATCTTGCGTTTTATGTATTTGGCTTGGTCTTCTTTTGGCTTTTCACCTGCACATACAACGCTGCTTCGATCCGACATTTTTGAATTTCGCAACCTAGCTCCCATGGGGTTCTTAACTGCCCCGTCATTCGAAGATTGTTTGCAGAGCAACCTCCCCCACAAATGTATCGAGACCAGCACTTTTCACATGCTGGTTTGAATAGTAAATTCGTACATTGTTTGCAGGTTTGTACAATGGAAGGATTGGTAATGCCATCCCATACGGTTCCTATTTTAAAATCTGGATTGGCGTCAAATTGATGACATGGATATAAATCTCCCTCAGGAGAAACAGATAAATACTCTACTCCAGCGCCACAACTTGTCATAAGTTTTTCTTTACAAGCACCATGTTTTAAGTTCATTTCAAAATGATAGAAAGAAAAATTAGGATCCCTGTCAAGGACATCCAAAACCCAAGAAGAGAGTTTTTGGTATTCTTCTTTCAAAATAGGAAGATCTTGAGAAGAAAAACCAATGTCATTTTGTTCTGACACTACTGGCTCAAACGAGATTTTCTGGATCCCCTGAGAATACAGATGTTGAACATCTTCTACAAAATGTAGATTCTTTTTTGTATACGTTCCTCGCACATAATAGCCTTCCTTCCACGTTTGAGCAATCGGAAGAATCGCTTGCATCACTGTTTCATAGGTTGGTTTTCCATTGGAAGAGATTCGGAAGCGGTTATGATTGTCGGGAGTACCATCTTGGCTGAGTATCAAACTGATATTATGGTGATACAGAAAATCCGTCATTTCAGGGGTAAGAAGAGAGGCATTGGTTGTCAAAGAAAATCGAAATCGTTTGCCTGTTTCCAATTCAATTTTTTGAGACAAAGAAATAGCATACAGTATAGAATCCCATGCCAACAAGGGTTCTCCCCCAAAAAAATCACACTCTAGAACATGTCGATCACCGCTTTGTTTCACTAAAAGCTCAAAAGCTTTTTCAATAACAGAAGGTTGCATTACTTCTTCAGAAAAATGGGATGACCCCTTTTCGAAGCAATAGGGACAACGAAAATTGCAATTCCTTGTCATGATCAAACAAAGTGATTTTACTATTCGATTGTCTTCAAATTGTACTGGTTCTTCTTGGAAAAAGCCCTTGTTATATAATTCTTCAATATCTTTTAAGATATCTGTAGAGGGTTGTCCTTTTTTAATATCCAAAACATCCTTTGCACAGCAGGAAAAGACTGAATTGGATGTTGGATCAACAAGGAACCCTTCATTGTTCCATATAAAACAATGAAGGGTTCCTTGTTGAATAAGATCTTTTACCAAATCCATCGTGGGTTTGGTTTTTTTCTTTTTTCACAACGTTGATTGCCAATAGTACAAGAGGTCTTGCATGCAGATTTACAAGGGGTTTGGCATTCTCTGCAATTTGTTTGTCCGTGGTTTGAATCTAGCAATATACCTTGAATTTCAAGTTTCAATTTTTTCATCATTACCTCCAAAACTATCGTATTATAACATACTTCGTGATATTTGCTTGAGAAAATGCTTCCAGTAGTGCCATCTTGTCTTTTGATGCAACTTCAATTTTCACATGTACATCTTCTGCATAATCAACTTGTATACATTGAGAATCAAACCTTTCACAGATTTTTTCAAACAAATCAAAAATAGTGTACTGTACAGTTACATCAAGAATTTCTTTAGGAATGAACTCTTCAACCCTTGCATCGTTTAGACTTTGCTTAGCTGCTTCTAAATAAGCGGAATATAGTCCCTTTTTGCCCAACTTGATACCACCAAAAAAACGTACCACTACAATGGCTCCATTGGCAATGCAATGATTCTGTAGCAAAGACAACAAAGGGATTCCAGCAGTACCAAATGGTTCGCCATCATCAGACATTTTTTCTAGGGTATGATTGGTAAGGTCTTGAATGCGATAAGCATAACAATAATGCGTTGCATTCTTATGGGTTTTTTTTGTAGTAGATAGAAAGGTAACGAAATCCTCATTTGATTGAATAGGAACAGCATACGCATAAAAAGAAGATTTCTTAATCTGGACAGATGCTTTTCCGTTTTCTACGATTAGAATTCTTTTCATCGCTATAAAGGAGTTGAAAATCAGAAATAATTTTCAACTCCTTAGTCAGACTATATTATTGCTTTTTACTGTTTTAACTTTGGGTCAAGAGCATCGCGCAAACCATCCCCTAAAAAGTTAAAGGACAAAATGGTGAGAAAAATCATGAGACCAGGCCATATAACAAGATGGGGAGCATTCCACAGGAAATTCTGAGCATTGGATAACATATTGCCCCAGGTTGGATCTGCTGGATTTACACCCAAACCCAAAAAGGAAAGAGTAGATTCAGAAAGAATAGCTCCACCAACTTTAAGGGTCATTTGGACAATAAGAATAGCAAAGGTATTGGGGAAAATATGCCGCATAATAATGCGGGTATCGGAGCAACCAATAGCTTTAGCGGCCTCAACAAATTCATATTGTTTAATTTGCAGAACAAGGCCTCGAATCAATCGAGCCGTTGGTGCCCATCCAAAGAATATCAAAAGGCCTACAATTATAAAGACGCTAGCCCCGAAATAAGCAGATAGTGTAACCAATATGGGTAACGTTGGAACGGAAAAGAAGACTTCAACTAGTCGCATAAGGAAAGAATCTACCCATCCTCCAAAATAACCAGAAATGGATCCAACGATTCCTCCGAATAAACCTGCCGGTATTGCTACAAGGAAGCCAATAAGTAAGGAGGTTCTGCCACCATATAAAAGACGTGTCCATACATCTCTTCCTACATCATCGGTACCTAAAAAATGCCCTGGTGAAAAGGGTGGTAAAAATCGAATATTGATGTCAGCAAATCGAGGATTTTGTCCTCCTGAAAACCATGGTGCAAAAATAGCACCTAAGAGGAGTATAATAATGATGCACGCTCCAATAAATGCCATTTTGTGCTTTCTAAAACGGATCCAAACCATCTGCGAATAAGAATACTGCTTCGTATTGCCTTGAATATCGTCTTGATCAAATGTTGGCACTAAAGTAGGTTCTCCAGATTCAACATTAGGAATTAATACTTCTTCTTCGTCCAAAGATGGATTTTTTCTCTTATTATCTTGATTGCTCATATTCTTTGCTCCTTTAAAATGTTACTCTTACCGATACGTAATTCTTGGATCAAGAAATGCATACGATATGTCTGCAATTAATGTAAAAGTGACAGTAAGAAACGACAAGAACATTAAATTCATCATGGCTAAGTTGTAATCTTTTTGCATTACAGCATCGTACACCATTTTTCCTACGCCCGGCCAACCAAATATTTGCTCAACAATAAGGGATCCCGCAAAAAGGGTGGGAATCGTTTGAATGAGAATGGTTGCTATCGGAATCATTGCATTTCTAAGAGCATGATGATAAATTACCTTTTTTTGTGAAACTCCCTTTGCACGGGCAGTTCGAACATAGTCTTGACGGATAACTTCCAACAAGGCAGATCGTGTATAACGCATTAAACCCGCAAGGGATATCAAAGAAATTGTGATGACTGGTAAAATCAGGTGCATCATACGATCCCCTAGTTTTACAAACCAGGGAGCCTCTAGGTAGGGCATAGTCTGCCCCCCATAGGTAACAATATCAGAATACATCCCAGTAAAAGGAAGTCCAGCACCAATTCCTAACCACAAAATAACCATTAGGCCGACCCAGAACATTGGCAAAGAAACCCCGGTAAATGTAAAAAATGTGAGAATATAGTCCCATGTTGAATACTGATGAACGGCCGAAAAAATGCCTAACGGAATAGCAACAAAAACAATGATAAGAATGACAATCGCCTGCATATACATCGTGTTAGGAATTCGATTCATTATGAGGGGAAAAACATCCTCTTTGTACGCTCGTGAAATTCCAAAATCACCTTTCCAGGCATTCACGAACCAATAGCCATATCGGATGACAACAGGCTTATCAAGACCTTGTTGACGCTTGTATACATCGATCTGCTGTTGCGTAATATGAGGGTCCATAGACTTGATAATGTCTACCGGATCACTCATCGTATTCAGAAAAATAAAAGCAATAAACGATATAATCAGCAGGATAAAAAACCTCTGTATCATTTGTCTAACTACATATTGCCACATAGTCTACCGCCTTCCATGACACATACATTTTTGCAAGACAATACCTATATTAAGATACTCATAGAGTATCGTTGATTCTGTTATGTAAACGTTGTGTAAAAAAATATACTACAACTATATAAAACATTGTTTTCAATGCAACATACCGGTTACGTGTTGTACTTCTCTATCCAATACAATTCCTGTTTTTTGATACACAATATCTTCCACTTTTTCTGCTAGGGCTAATACCTCTTTGCATGTGCCTCCTCCCATGTTCAATATAAAATTTGCATGCAAGTCAGATATTTTCACATTTCCTATCTTTAAGCCCTTCAAACCTAACTCTTCTAGTATTTTTCCTGTCGACCGCTGAGGAGGATTTTTCCAAAAGCAACCTGCGCTTTTGAATTGTAGTGGTTGAGAAGTACTACGTTTCTGAAGATAATTTTGTAATTGTTTTTTCTCTTTTTCAATATCTCCTTCTTCTAGTAGAAGCAAAGCAGATAAAATACACCATTTTTGTTCCAAAAAAATACTACTCCTGTAATGAAAAGAATCTTGAAGCTCTTTTCCTTCCATTTCTTGGATATGCAGTCCGTTAAAATACTGAACACGTTGTACAATTTGGTTGATTCGACCTCGGTTGGTTCCTGCATTCATTGCAATACAGCCCCCCATCGTTCCAGGAATACCCGCTAGGTATGTATATCCTGTAAGTTGGTGTTGAAGAAACCATTGGATTGCATTTTGCATCAGTACCCCTGCTTGAACAAATACCATACGGTTCGAATGAAGATGTATTTTGGTTAAGTGACTTTTCATATGAATGACAACGCCCGGGTAGTCTTCGTCAGAAAAAAGAATATTGGATCCGCACCCAATAATGATATAAGGTATATGTAAAGAAGTACACTCGAGAATGGTTTGAGCAACATCCTCGGGAGTATTTGGTTGCACCAATATCTTCGCATGTCCTCCAATACCAAATGTATTATATGGTCGTAGCGATTCATTGTACAAAATGGTCCCTGAAAAAAAAGAAAGATTGATTGCCTGGGTACTCATCTATGAATATCCTGATAAAGTTTCCATACATCTCCAGGCCCTAATGTGACAATTGCATTGGGTTCGTGGAGAAAGGAAGCAAGAAGAGATGAGCCTTCTTCTATTGTAGGAGCATAATGGACAGAACCTAGATGACATTCTTGAAGAGCTTCGAATAAATCCATGCTGTTTTTTCTATTCTTCTGCTCTTCCCCTGCTGGATATACCGGCAAGATAACGACCTCGTCGGCCAACTGCATGGCTTGTACATAATCTGAGAACAAGCTTTGCAATCTAGAATACCGGTGAGGTTGTAAGAAAGCAATTACATGGTGATGGGGAAAATAGAGTTTGGCATCTTCTATCACTTTTTTGATGACGTCGGGGCTATCGCCCTCATCGTCAATCAAAAGGGCACTAGAATCGGTAGTAATAAACTGGAATCGTCTCTCCACCGGAGGAAGAGAATAAAAATATTCAAAGGGTTTGCTAATGGGACCAACGATATCCTCTATGAGAGCAAAAGATAGTACGGCATCCATAACGTTTCGTATTGAAGGCATTGGAATTTCGGCATCAAAAGACGAATACTTCCCATCTAGATGGAAGGTGGTTCGCAATTGCGATCCATCAAAAAACGTACGATGTTGAGAAATTCGATACTCCCCTTTGTTCAAACCACAGGTTATCCAAGAATTGAGTACAGATTGACTGTCCAATGTTTGTTTAACTGAATAAGGAGCAATCACTCTTTGTTTTGTGTTTTGAACAATAGAACGCATTGCTAGTTTTAGCTTCTCTGGATCATTCTCATAGTTTGATAAGTGGTCCACGCCAATATTTGTTACTATCAAATACGTAGGATGAAAGTCTAAAA
The DNA here is from genome assembly GCA_964493625.1 of uncultured Caldisericota bacterium. Lineage (GTDB taxonomy): Bacteria > Caldisericota > Caldisericia > UBA6126 > UBA6126 > JAGLCW01. Next base: position 54,579 of record CAZBOU010000001.1, on the reverse strand, counting down.
AGCATGGTTGGGATTCATCGGTCTCTAAAACAAAGTAATCGCTTGTTGTATATCGAGCACACGGATAATGCAACATATCTGCTCCTATCAGCCAAGAAGGTTGCAGTCCGCATTGCTCTGACATATTTGACAGAAAAGTTGTTGTGGTGCTCTTTCCATAACTACCGGTTACGGAACATAAAATTTTCGATTGAACAATTTCTTTTAATGCGTCTATTCGATGAATGCAGGGTATATCATAGCGACGTGCTTGGACGATTTCAGGATTGGTCATTGGTATTGCTGCAGAATATACCAAAGAACTAATGCCGGTGTGAATATTTTCCATGTTTTGTTCGGTGTGGATTGCAATCTTGTGTTTCCGCAAAGTATCTTCCATTCGAAACGATTGCAGATCTGAACCTTCTACGCAATAGCCCTTTGCCCTATAATAAAGAGCTAAAGGTGTCATTCCCACTCCTCCTATACCCGTCATATAGATATGCTTTTGATCAAGCAACAATCGAAAATTCCTTTGAGTTGTCTTTTTTTACAGGAAGTCTTGCAGCAATATTCAGCACAACTCCCACCTCAAAAAGATTGAGAATCAATGCACTGCCGCCTTTGCTAATAAAGGGAAGCGGGATTCCTGTTGGCAAAAATATGGCCAACGTAACAGCTACATGAAGAAGAGCTTGAAACAACAAATGAAAAGCGATTCCCGCAACAAGAATGGAATAAAAATGGCTTTTTACCAATCTAGCTACTTGCAACATATAATAGAACAACAGAAAATAGAGAAATAGAAGAAGACACCCGAATACCAAACCAAACTCTTCGCATATGATAGCAAAGATGAAGTCAGTCGATGAAAATGCCAAGTTGACAAATTTTTGAGAACTTTTCATATATCCCTGACCGACAAGTCCTCCTCGTACAATCGCCCGAAGCCCCTGTCGAAGCTGATAAGCATCAGGACTCACAAAAACTTCTTGCACAATGTTTAGTCGCCTTTGCAAGCGAGGAATCTTTGACATTACAACATAAAATAGAACAGAAACCGAGGACGCCCCTATAAAACCTGCAAGAAGAGGAAACCCCCCCAACACCATAGTGACGGCACCAATGGCAGCAAAAACAACAGCTGCTGAAACATTGGGTTCAATTGCAATGAGTACTGCCCCAAAAGCAATCATAAATAAGGGTTGAAAATGATCCTTAAGTACCATTTTCTTTTTAAACTGAGAATAATAGGTCGCTATATAAAAAATGATCGATACTTTTGCAATTTCAGAAGGTTGTATGGTGAAACCTCCTGGAATAAAAATCCATCTTCTTGCTACTTCTCCAACCTCATTTGTTATGGGAGTATGGAAAATCAACACAAAAAACAGCAAAATGAGTGAAACATAGTAAAACAAGTAGGCATATCGTTTTAAAAATCGTTGGGATATTTTCCGGAAAAAGAATAAAACAAAAAACCCAAGCAACAAAAATAAAAACTGGTGCAATAGACCAAAAAATGGATTTCCTTGACCCCCATCCTTAAAGAAATGAGTAGACGTTGTAGAAAATGCCATTAACAAGCCAATCAAGCAAAGCAGAATCGTGAGAGTTAAAATATTTGCGTGCAATCTTTTTGGTGAAATCATGAGTGATTAAATGTGCGCCAAATCATTTTCTTAAATGCATTTCCTCTTTCTTCAAAATTATTAAATTCATCAAAACTAGCGCACCCCGGTGATAGAAGGATGAAATTGCTTGCTTTAGCTTTCTTTGTGGCTTCAAAAAAAGCACTTTTAAATGTAGGAGTCATTTTATAGTTTTTAAATCCAACTCCATCCAAAGCATTTCTAATTTTCTTCCTTGTTTTCCCGTATAAAATAACAATTTTGATAAACGGGTGAGTTGAAATTCTCTTTGCAACTTCATGAAAATCACTTTCTTTATCGCTACCTCCCATCATCAAGACAAATGGTTCTGTCATGCACTGTATAGCTACAATGGTAGTGGAAGGTTTTGTAGATTTCGAATCATTAATGAATCCAATACCGTTAAACCTGCCTACCCATTCAAATCGATGAGGAAGACCTTGAAAAGTAACCAGTGCTTTTTGGCACAAATCAACTGAAAAAGCATCTTGCAAATATAGATAGGCAGACAAGATACTAACAATTGCGTTTTGTTTGTTATGATGTCCTTTGATTCGCATATGTGCAAGAGAAACTCTGATTTCTTTTTGATTCACTGTCATAACTGCTTCGTCTGTATCGTGGTCATACCAACAGCCGGGATTTACCTTTTGCTTCATTGAAAAAAAGTATTTTTTTGCTTTGTTTACGTTAATACTGCGAAGACACTCCTGGTCTCCATTAAGAATAGAAAAGTCCTGTTCGGCTTGATTCTCAAAAATACGAAGTTTGGCTGCAAAATAATCTTGCATTGTTTGGTAGCGATTCAAATGATCTTCAGAAAAATTAAGAAAAACTGCTATATGGGGGGAGAATTCCTGGATGGTTTCTAGCTGAAAAGAACTTACCTCTACCACCAAAGTGGCTGTTTTGGTTTTATGGACAATTTCAGAAATAGGAATTCCAATATTCCCGCAAACGTAAACAGGAGCAATATGATATCGCAAAATATGGCCCGTAAGTTCAACAGAGGTGCTTTTCCCAGATGTGCCCGTAATAGCAATAAAATGAGACTCCGTGAATTGGTATGCTAGTTCAATTTCTCCAATAATTGGCACATGGTGTTCTTCTGCTTTTACCAATATTGGAATCCGCCTAGGAACTGCTGGTGAAAGAACGATAAAGTCTTTTCCTTCGTAGGTTCTTTCAGAATGAAAGCCTAATTCAAAATCAACTCCCATCGATTCTAACCATATGATAGTCTTTGGGTCAATGCTTGCAGAAGCTTCTGATGCAAAGATAGATGCCCCCTTTGATAGCAACAATTCAATGGCAGCTTTGCCACTCTTCTTCAAGCCAAAAACTGTAATCTTTTTGTCTTTCAGTTCCAGTGTTTTTTTCATTGCCTTCATTTTACGAAAAAGTTACAAAAAATAAATTGCACCTGCTAAGGTGCATAAGACGATCTCTAGACTGGTAAACAAAACAACAATTTGTGTTTCTGAATAACCTTTTAACTCTAAATGGTGATGATACGGTGACATGAGAAAAATACGCTTCCCTTCACCAAACTTTCTTTTCGTATATTTAAACCATCCGACTTGCAAGATAACCGATAAGGCTTCCCAAACAAATAAAAGTCCTACCAATAAGAGGTAGAATTCAGTATGAGAAAGAATGGCCAAGGCAACAATGGCTCCCCCAATGGCAAAAGATCCAACATTACCCATAAACACTTTGGCAGGGTACGCGTTAAAAATCATGAATCCAAGAAGAGCTCCGGTCATAATAAGAGAAAAAATGACTCCCGCATAATGTCCTTGTGAGTATAATATGATGGCATAAAAAAGGAAAATTGGAATGGAAATGCTCCCTAGCAATCCATCAATACCATCCGTCAAATTGACAGAATTGACCACAGATAGAATAAAAAACACTTCAAATACAATCCAACCTAGGATCATAAACGTACTATTCGAAAATAAATATACCCACACAATAACAGGTATAGAGGCTATAATCTGCAAAGCAATGTCCTCTCTTGCTTTCAATCCATAGGGGGATCGGAGAATTGTTTTTCGGACATCATCCAACAAACCAATGCTTGCATAAGAAAGGAGAAGGTAGATAGGTAAAAGATTTTGTACAGCAAATGGCTGCGTCGACATATAGAGTCCAAACAAAAGAGTACCGACAACAATAAAGAGTATACCACCCATAGTTGGTGTGCCAGTTTTCGATAAATGATCTTTAGGTCCTTCCTCTCGGACAATTTGCCCTATCTGTTGTCTCTTCAAGATTTGTATAAAGAAGGGCATTAAAAAAGTAACAAGCAAAAAACTGCTCCAAAAAAATAAAAATGGTTGCAATTTCATCAAGTCTTCCTTTCTTATTCCATTGATTCCAGTTTATCAACAATAGCGTGTAAACCTACTCCATGAGAAGCCTTTACAAAAATAACAGTACCCTTTTTGATCCAGATCTGAAGTTCTTTCCACAGCTGATCCAGTGAATCACAATATGAGACATCCTCTGAAGCGCCGTATCCATTTCGAAAAGAGGGTCCGCATTGACCTATATAAAATACCTTCTTTGTTTTGCATCCTTTAGCCAATCTACCCATCTCTTCATGTTCTTTCTCAGAAATACTTCCCAGCTCTAACATATCCCCTAGAATCAACACTTTAGAAGAATATGGAAAAGCCCTAAAAGCATCTAATGACAGTTTCATGGATAGAGGATTTGCGTTGTACGACTCATCAATACAAATACAATCATTCACAAGGCATATCAAACGCCCTCTACCTTTTCCGGGAGAAAACCCCTGTAGCTTTTTCTGTAGTTCAATTTCGTCTAGATGGGGATACAACTGCAAAGTCAAGCAAATACAAGCGACGGCATTTAGTACATAGTGTTTTCCAAAACATTGAATTGTAAACGTATACCTCACTGCGTTGATGGTAAATGAAAAGGTCGTTCCTTCTGTGTTCATAGAATCAATCAATATTGGTATATCCAAATTGTCATCAAAACCATAGAATTGAACTTGAGGATAAGCCCTTTTTAAGTCTTTTTCCAGACCACCCAAGTGACCATTTGCAAAACAGGTTTCTGGATTGGATACATTCTGAAAGATCAAACTTTTGGTGCGTAAGATTTCTTTTGTAGAAGAAAAAAATGCAGCATGAGAATAGCCAATTCCTGTTAAGATAGCCCCTTTAGAAGACGGGAAAAGAGGCAGAAGAGTTTCAATTTCACCAGGATAGGAAGCACTTAACTCAGAAATAATCCACTTTGTATTGATTGGAATACCCGTCAGTGCAACGGGAAGACCGATAGGAGTATTGAAGTTTCCAAAAGTAGCATAAGAAGAAGGCAATAGTTTTGCAAGAATTTGTTTCGTGGTGGTTTTACCAGCAGAACCAGTGATTAGAATTGAGTCGTATTTTTTTGTAATCTCCGAAGCAATATCCAATAAAGCTTGAGCAGTATCATCCACTAAAAGGAGAAATGAATCTGTGGTGTCTACAAAAGGAATAGGTTTCTGGGCAATAATCCCCCTTGCCCCTTTAGCAAGAGCTTGTTTTACATACTCATGCCCATCCACTCGTTCCCCTTTTAGGCAAACGAATACATCCCCTTGCTGCACATTTCTAGAATCAATTGCAAGATGAAGTGGGTATTCATTTAAATGAGTTTCTTCTCCATGTACCATAGATCCTTTAGTTATTTTCGTCAATGTGTGGTTTGTCACAAGAAACATGGCTCTCCTTATCGTGAACAATCTGTTTTGTTGTTTCAACATCATCAAATATTTGTACAGATCCTTGCACTAGGAATTCTTTTTGATTCCCTCTTCCTAAAATTGCAACAATAGACCCTTTGGGAGCTAAATCAATAGATTTCTGAATCGCTTTTTTACGATCTTCTATGATGCAAACCTTTTCGGCTTCTTCTTTTGTTAGGGATGACATGAAGTGGCAAAAGCCTAGAACAGGATCTTCTGTTTCAGGATCGTCCAGTGTTAAAACTATTTCATCAAAAAACGAACAAAAAAACTTACCAATATCCGCTCTGGAAGATTTCTGCCCTCCTCCTACATTGCCAAAAACCAAAATCCTCTTTGTATAGGGACTGCTTTCAATTTGTTTATGAATTGCTCGAAGAGCTAGAAGCACATTGGCCTTATCGATGACAACAGTAATTGGTAACAAAGTAGGAATTACATGCCATCGCCCAGGTATCTGATGAATACTCTGCAAAGCATCTTTCAATCGATCCGATTCAAAACCAAAATGTGTTCCAATCAAAAAAGCAGCTCCAATATTGTATATTTGAAAGTCTCCGGGTAGCCTTGTAGAAAGATGATAACATTGACTTTTCCCCTGCAAAGCAAAACGTTTCAAGGGGTTCTGTAAAGAATCATGGTGCAAACTAATTGGCAACAACTGATAATCAGCATCTTTTGAAAAAGAAATTGTGATATAGGAGGAAGAATTTGGAATAGTCATTTTCTGATATAGTTCTGCGTCTTTGTTGATTACAACAATGCCTTCAGGTTTTACGGTTGAAAAAATCCTTTCTTTTGCATGGATGTATTCTTCTTCGGATTGATGATATTCGATATGGTGACAAGGTGAAAGGGATACAAAAAAAACGGCATCCAAAGCCACTCCAAAAAGACGATCTTGCGACAAACCATGAGAGCTAGCTTCGACTACACCATAACAACACCCTTTTTCTATCGCCTTAGATAGTATATAGTGTAATTCCTTTGGGTCAGGGGTTGTAACAGCCCCCTTCATAGTATAGTTCATGGGTTGATCGTCTATAAAAACACCCCCTGTTCCAATTAAAACTGCCTTTTGTCCCATATTGAGGAACATTTTATAGAGTATATGTGCCGTCGTTGTCTTTCCTGATGTACCTGTTATAGCAATCATCTTTAATTGAGAGGCAGGATACTGAAACCAAGCTTGTGATAATAAACTCCAAGCCTGGGCAGGAGAAGAAACTGTCCAGTATGACAGATGCTTTGGGAGAGTAGAAACATCGTACTCATCGGACAATACAATTCCTATAGCACCATTTTTTATGGCCGACTCTATGTAATGGTGTCCATCCGTTTGTGTTCCCATAATGGATACAAAAATATCGCCTTCAACCACCCATCGAGAATCCCTTTGTATTTCATGTATGGCAAAGTCTTTGCAAAGTCTTTTTTTTTTACATGGCAGAATCGTTTCGATCTTACTCAAAAGCATTTGATCGATCCTCTATTCGAAGAATCCACTCAGCAATATCTTTAAAAACAGGAGCTGCAATTGTAGAACCGTAGGCGTTGTAACTTGGATAAGGTTCATCAATAGAAACTAAAACAAGATAACGAGGAGCATCAGCAGGAAAAAAACCTACGAAAGAACAAATGACCTTATCATCTTGATACTTACCTTGAAAACTTTTGTAGGATGTTCCTGTTTTTCCGCCAACCGGCACTCCAGGAATTTTTGCTTGCGAGCATCCGTATGGATCTTGAACAACATTCTGCAGCACCGCAACCATAGTAGAAGATGTTTCTTCCGAGATTACTTTTTTTAAAACTTCCTTTTCAAATGTCTGTATTGTTTTTCCTGCAAAATCCTGTACTTCCTTCACTATAATAGGTTTTAAATAGTCTCCCCCATTAATGATGGCTGCATATGCATAAATCATTTGCAAGGGGGTCACAGAAATGGATGTCCCAAACGAGATATTTGCTGCCTCAAGATCAGAATACCACTCCCGAACCGGAAGAATACCAGCATCCTGTTCCGCTAGTGGAAAGGGCAATCGAGATCCAAAGTTAAAAGTTTCCACAAAATCCAACAAATGAGTACCCATTTTTTGTCCAATCTGAGCAAAAACCACATTGCAAGAATTTCGTATGTAACTTGCCAGTTTTTGGGTTCCGTGTGGTATGATGCACTGGATTTGCTTGTTTTCAACCCATATCTGTCCTTCACACGTATAGGTATCTTCTGGTGTTATAAAGCCTAAATCTAGTGCTGCCGAGGCAGTGACTGACTTGAAAACAGAACCTGGTTCATAATTCATGGCAACTGCTTTGTTGGAGTATGCTACCTGCTGAATATACTCATGCCCCATGTTTAAATCAAACGATGGATAAGAAGCCATCGCTATGATTTCTCCATTCTCGGGATTGATAACGATCGCCACCCCTCCTTTAGCATTGGCCTTTTCCGTGTGTAACTCTAGAATGGATTCCACTTTGGACTGGATCTTTTCATCAATAGTTAAAATCAAGTTTTTCCCATTCTCGGGTACACTCAAAAGTTCTTCAGATCCTGGGACTTTGTTTCCGCTGAAGGTTCGGTTGTAGATTTTGTTACCTGGAATACCCGACAACAAACTGTTATAGGCATTTTCAATGCCACTTAATCCATAATTGTCATCGCCCACATATCCGATTAAAGAAGCGGCTAATGTTCTTTTTGGGTAGGTTCTTTTTTGATCTGTAACAAATTCATAGTTGCAGATAGGGGAATCTTGTACTAGCTTTTGTATTCTTTCTTTTTGATTTTCTGTTAGTTTCTTTGAAATCATGACACAAACCACTTCCGGGTCTTTGATTCTTTCTTGGTAGTCCTCTAGAAGAACTTGTTCATCGATATTTAAGATGGGTCCAATTTGGTTCATAAACAGCTCAGGATTCTCCATCTGATGACGGTTGCATTGGAGGTTAAAAGCTTCTTTGCTTTCGGCGAGTATTTTTCCATTGCGATCCAGTATTTTTCCTCTCATGGGCAATATAACATCTGGAGTGCTTGAGGGATAATACTTAAGAGCGGCAACTCTGTCATCAAAAAATCCCCTCCAAAAAAGACATCCGGAAACAAGTAGCAAGAAAAGAGCCATAACAAATCCTAAAAATTGGATACTGCCGATACGATGTTTTTTTCTTTTACTCAGAAAACTCAATAGTAAACACCTCCACTTGTTGATCTTTTTGAAGTTTAATCATTTGTAAGGTTTTTCGATTCATTGCTTCTTCTATCACAACGTTTACGTTGACATAATTTTCGTATTCCTTTTGCAAATCACTGATCTGAATACGTAATTCTTGATTCAAGTTTTGTGTATTCTCAATCTTCTTATCTACCATCCATAACAATGTATGTGTTATCCCCACAAACATCAAACAAAAAAACAAAACAATAAGACTACGAAATGCTCTCATTGCGAATTCCTATACGTAATTTTGCACTTCTTGCAGCTAGGTTTTGACGTATTTCTTCGTCGGAGGGTTTTATTACTTTTTTGTTCCATCGTTCGAAATAAAGGGAGTCTCGAAAAAAATGTTTCACTTTTCGATCTTCAATGGAGTGGTAGGAGATAAAAGCTGCAATCCCTTTTTGAGCAATGATTTCTGGCAAATGTAGTAACAATTTTTCCAAATGTTTCATTTCTTGATTGGTTTCTATACGAAGAGCTTGAAAGGTTTGAGTAGCAGGATGAATACCCCGATTTCGACTCCGATAGCCTTTTGCTCTTGCCACAATGGAAGCCAATTCAGAACACGTTTCGATGTGTTTTTTTTGGCGGCTTCGAGCAATGTAGGCTGCAATTTTTCGAGAAGCCCTTTCTTCTCCGTATTCATATATAATATCAGCTAATTTTTTTTCAGGATATCGATTCACAATATCGTAGGCTTGCATTTCTTGTTCATTTGAATCAAATCTCATACAAAGAGGATCGTCAGATAAAAAACTAAAACCTCTCTGGGATTCTTTTAATTGAAACATCGAAATTCCCAAATCTGCTAACAAAACGTTGGGTTGAGGGAATTCTTGGTTTTGGATTCGAGGAATAGAATCTGTGTAATTCGCTAAAAACAGAGTGAAGTTAGGGGCTATTTTAGATAGTCTTTCCTTGGCAATTGATAGAACTTGAGGATCCCTGTCAAAGCCATAATAGTGACCATGTGGCATATGAGGAAGAATCATACTTGCATGACCCCCCTCGCCACATGTACAGTCCAGAACAACTGCGTCATGCTTCACTTGTAGCAACTGAACAATATCGTTTCCAAAAACTGGTATATGGTGTATCATCTTCTTCCTTACTAGAGTATCCACCTCGAGTAATCAGTAAGCCAGGTTCTGTATCCAAAAAGGATAGCAATCATCTATCTAAGCGACACACCTACAAACTCAGCGAGCAACCTACAAACGTTTGTTATTGGTCTTGCTCCAGGTGGGGTTTACATAGCCAACCGGTCACCCGGTTGCTGGTGAGCTCTTACCTCGCCATTTCAACGTTACCTGTAAACAGGCTGTGTATTTTCTGTTGCACTTTCCTTAGGGTCACCCCCACTAACCGTTAGTTAGCACCCTGCTCTATGGAGCCCGGACTTTCCTCTGACATTGTCAGCAATTGCTTTTCCTACTCGAGGTGATACTCAGTATACCATATTCGTATTTTTTTTCAGTAGTTTCTCGTGAGATCATTTTATATCCACTGTTTTTCTGGTATGATAAACATATGTTATCGTTGGGAGGTTTTATGTTACATTCAGAAGAATACACACAATGGATGTTAGATGTTTTAAATAAACTGTGCAATACTCCTAGCCCAACCGGATATACAGATGCCATATCTACTACCGTTTGCAAACTTCTTATAGAAATGGGATGGTCTCCTGAAAAGAATTGTAAAAATGGGATTCTGTGTTCCATGGGTCCACCAAATCAACCACTCACTTTAGCAGCCCATTTGGATACCCTTGGTGGAATCGTACGAAGTATTAAAGCCAACGGCAGACTTCGCATTAGCAAAATAGGGGGTTGGTCCGAAAATACCGTATCTGGTGAAAACTGCACAATACACACCTACACCGGTGCCACATTGCAGGGCACAATTCAGTATGCTGACTCGTCGGTACACACCTCAAAATCAGTAGCAAAAGAAAAAAAAGAAGAAGATATTGAGGTGGTTATTGATGAAAGAATTACAACCAAAGAAGATGCGATCAACAAGGGAGTAGAAGTAGGCAATTTCATTTCATTTGACCCACGATTCACGATTACCGATTCTGGTTACATTAAAAGTAGGCATTTAGACGATAAAGCTGGATCTGTTATTCTTTTAGCATTGGCCAAATGGATACAAGAGAATCCTACTGCCGTTCATCGACGTATTCATCTTTGTTTTACAACGTATGAAGAAGTTGGTCATGGTGGATCCTCTGGCATTCCAGACGACACCCAAGAAATGATTTCAGTTGACATGGGAGCTGTTGGTGGTGACTTAACAGGCAGCGAAGAAAAAGTATCTATTTGTGTTAAAGATAGTGGTGGTCCCTACGACTACAGCATAACTTCCCACCTTATTCGAATAGCAAAAAACTATGGTATTGCCTACTCTGCCGATGTGTTCCCTTACTATGGTTCCGATGTAGAGGCTTCGCTTAGAGCGGGGTATCTGATCAAACATGGACTTATTGGCCCGGGTGTATCTTCTTCTCATGGATATGAAAGAACTCACCAAGAAGGACTGTTACACACACTACGATTGTTGCTACATTATATTCAATAACAAAGGAGTAAACATGACGTATATAGGGTTTAGTTTCGTATTGATTTTAGTTTTCATTGGCTCTCTTCTTTATTATCAAAAAAGCAGGGTTGTCAATTCCTACCAAAAATCCACACCATGGATTGTTCTTTTAATCTTCATTGTCGTGACATTATGGTCCTCTATGAAAATTGTTCCAACGGGCAATGTGGGCATCATTTATCAGTTTGGTGGTATTGTTGATCAAAAATCAGAAGGCTTGCAAATGATTCCCCCTTGGAATGAAATGAAGCTTGCAGACGTTCGCATTCAGAAATATACTTTCACCAATTTGGAATGTTTCTCGCTAGAAACTCAAAACATTACAATGAATTTAACCTTAAATTTCAAAGTTTCCCCGAATATCATTCAAGATCTTTACAGAAATATCGGTCCTAGATATTTTGAAGTAATTATTTTCCCAAAGATTCCTCAAATTGTGAAAGATGAAACAGTGAAATACAAAGCAATTGAGGTAGCTCCCAGTAGAGAAGCGCTTCGCATATCCATACGAGATCGTTTAAAAAATGATTTGGAAAGCTACTCTATTGAAGTGGTAGACGTTCTTCTGGAGAACATCACTTTTAGCAGTGAATTTGAAAACGCCATCGAGCTAAAACAAATTGCTTCTCAAAAAGCATTGGAAGAGCAAGAAATTGTGAAACAAGAAAAGTATAAAGCTGAACAGAGAATTACTCGGGCACAGGGTGAAGCAGAATCCAATCGATTGATTTCTGAATCGTTGAGCTCAGAAATCCTTCAGTATACAATGATTGAAAAGTTAGCCGACGATATCAAAGTTATCATTTTGCCCTCAGGACAAAACTTTATTCTTGATCCAAACACTCTTTTAGAGTCTAAATAAGCTTCTCTTTTTTTTGCAGAACGCTCTGGGCTGCGCATTTCTGGGCTTCCTTCTTGGATTTCCCATAACCGCAGCCCAGATATTTATCATTTACAAAAACCATGGCATAAAATCCAAGTTTAGGGCTTTCTGGTAGCAGACGAGTTTGATACTCGGGTTCACTGCCATAGATCTTTCGAGTTAACTCCTGAAGAAGTGTTTTGGCGTCTTTCACATATTTTTCTTCTTTTCGATCGTGAGCAACTTCTAAAAAAATCCGATGCAACCATTTCGTGGTAAAGGAACTGCCACAATCATAGTAAATAGCCGCAACCACCGCTTCAAACAAACCACAATACGGTTCATACCGTTGTGAATAGGGTTGCGCCTTCTCATATAACCGAGAAAACTTTTCTAGAGTAGATTGCTCTCCTTTTGACATCAAGAAAGCTTTGTGTAAATTATATTTCATAGTTAGAGTGGTGAGAGTTTCTGTTTTCACAAACACGGATCGAAGAACGGTTAATTCTCCTTGAGTAGCATTGTAATGCCGGTCAGCAAGGAACAAAGAAACTGTACTTTGGAGAATAGAGTCTCCTACAAATTCTAGTCGTTCGTTATCTTGATAAGGCCAATCGTTTTCGATCTTAAAAGACCGATGGGTAAAGGCCTCATGGTAAAACCGTAGACATTTCGGTTGGATACCAATAGATGAAAGAGCTACAAGAATTTGATCTCGATGCTTTATCTCGATATTCTTAAAATTTTGGATGAGCATTGTCTTATTCATATCGATGAATTAGTATAATAAAAATGTAAATTGGATCAATTGAATTTTGTTACCGAGGATGAAAATGAACAAAAAAATTTTAGTTATTGAAGATGAAGTCCCAATCCGTAAGTTCACCGCTATTAATCTTTCAAGGAATGACTTTGAGGTAGTTGAAGCTGGTTCAGGGGAAGATGGTTTGGAAATTATACAAAACGAATTTATTGATCTTATTCTTTTGGATGTAATGCTACCAGGAATGAATGGTTTTGAAACCTGCGAAGCGATCCGGCAAATCAACCCTAACGTTCCAATCATCATGCTTACAGCTAAAGGACAGGATCAAGACAAAATCCATGGCTTTCAAAGTGGCGGAGATGATTACGTTATAAAACCCTTTAACCCACTTGAATTGATTGCAAGAATTAAAGCTATTTTAAAACGCACCACCGAAGGAAATAACTACCATGCTGGCTATGCCACTTCCCATGGTATAACCATCAATCTGCGAACAAGAGAAGCCACCAAAAATGGCTCTGCAGTTGATTTAACGCAAAGAGAATTTCGCCTTTTAAGTCTTTTGATGGAAAATGCAGGCATTGCCATTTCCCGTGATGAAATCATGGATCGAGTATGGCATGATGTTGTTACTGAACCAAAAACCATTGACGTATACATTCGCAGGCTCCGTGGAAAAATTGAAGACAACCCTGCCAAGCCAGACCTTATTGAAACAGTTTGGGGAGTAGGCTACCGCTGGAGACGATAATGCACTTTTTTCAATTTCGTAGCATTCGTGCGCGTTTGGTTTTTGGCTATACGATTGTAGTATGCCTTAGTATTGTGTTTTTTTTAACTACTCTCGTTGCAACCATTCACTATTACTACAAAAACAGTGTAACAAATATTGTAAAAAACCAAGCCCTTCTTTCCTCCATGTTTTTTCATGAATATATAGAGAATCCCAATATTTTTACACAAAGACAAACAATTTTGGAAAGTTTTTCGGCCAATTCAAATGCACAAGTACAACTTTTTGAATCCAATGGAAATATCCTTGCGGATACTTTAGCAGCTACAAATATCGTTCCTTTATACATTAATGATATTGAGTCTATTAAATCCCAAGAATACATCGTATGGCAATCTCGAACTCTGCAATCCAATGAACCAATTCTAGGGGTTACGATTCCCCTGTATTCTTCTTCTGATTTTATTGGATATGCAAGATTCATCACTTCACTACAAAGAACGAATCAGAGTATTCTGCAAATTTCTTCATTCTTGGTTTTATTGGGAATGGTAACCATTTTTTTAAGTGTAGGCGTAGGTTTTCAGATTTCAAAAAGCTTGTCAGATCCTATCGGCAAAATTACGCAGGCCTCTAGAAAAATGAGCAACGGAGACTACTCTGTCCGTATTACAGAAAATAGAAAAGATGAAATCGGTCAATTGGGCACCACATTCAATCATATGGCAAAAGAAATCCAAGATCGAGAAGAAATCAAGAACAACTTTATCTCTTCTATCTCTCATGATCTTCGAACTCCACTAACCTCCATCAAAGGATGGGCTATTACTTTGCAATCGCCAGACACAACACAAAACCCTGAGATTCAGGAGGGGTTGGATATTATTGAAAAAGAATGTGATAGGCTTTCTGAAATGGTAAATCGATTGTTAGATTTTTCAAAATTGAATCTACAAACAAACAATATTCGACTGGTTCCAACAGATATTCGAGGCATCCTTGAAGATTCGATATCGTTTGTAAAACCTTCTTTAAAAAAACATGGCATCAAGATAAAAAAATCCCTTCCTACTCATCCCGTTATCGTTTCTATTGATCCTTTTTACGTAAAACGAGCGTTTGACAATATTTTAGACAACGCCATCAAATACTCTGGTGATGACAATGAAATTTTTGTTCAAATGCATTCTTTCAACAATAAATTACATATTTGTATCGTAGATTCTGGGCAGGGTATTCCTTCTAAAGACCTCCCTTTCGTCAAATTGAAATTTTATCAAGGATCGAATAAAAAAACGGGGTCGGGTATGGGTCTTGCAATATGTGACAGTATTATGGAACTACATCAAGGTCGTTTAATTATAGAAAACCTCCCCTCCCAAGGAGCAAAAATCTGTCTTGAATTTCCATTGGAGGCCAAAAATGTCTAGATGTTTCTGGAAAAACAAAAGACTATTGTGTATTGTTACAAGTATCTTGCTTGTATGCCAAGGTTGCTCCCTGTTTCCTCCTCCATCAGAGATGATAATGAGTCCTTCTATTCAAGATCCAATCCTTGATATTATTCAATCCCTTCTTCCAAAAGATTCCACAATCCTATGTTTCGACAATCAGACAACCTCATCTTCTTATCAAACATACGATATTGATGGTAACAATCAACATGAAATCCTTTTCGCTAGTCAGTTTTTGCAAGGAGGGAACGAACGAAATACGGTCCAAGTTGCTCTTGCAAAAAAATTTCCAAAAGGTTGGAGATTGGTTTGGAAGTCTAAAACTATAGCCTCTGGGATTGATTTTTTAACACTACAAGACCTTACATGCGATGGTGTGCCCGAGATAATCATTGGCTGGGCAAGTGGGACAGGTTTGGAAAACGGGCTCGATATTTACTATTTTGTCGATATGATATCGTTTGAAACTTCAAGAAGTTTTTCAACAGCCTACTCATCTCTTGAAATTCGCAACTTAATAGGATTGCATGAAAAGGAAAACATCAATGACAAACCCGAAGTTATCATATGGAAAAAAGAAGTAGAGAACTCCTATTCCGTTGATATTCTCCAATTCTCTGACCTTATGACACTCACTCAATATACTCTTGAGCCAATTCCTTTAAACGAATACTATCCGCACTATTTTAAATCTGTTGTAAGCTATTACCATCCTCTTGTTGAAAAATATCCAGAACAAACAGCCTACTGGTACTACTACAGTCTTTCTTTATTGTATTCCCGGCAATATGAAAAAGCTCTTGATGCCTGCCTAAAGGGGATCGCTTCAAACAAACATGCTACTTCCTTTCCATTTTCCTATGACTACATGTATCTTCATGGCAAAATTCTTATCAAATTGCAAGATTTTTCTACCGCAAAAACACACTTTGAAAATATCCAATCTTACTTTCGCGAGAAAAAAACGACCTCTGTAGGAGAAAACAATATTCTGTGTCAAGCCAACTTGTGTCTATCTGAGATATCTCTTCATGAAGACAATGTTACCCAGGCATTTCAATTCGTACAAAAAGCACAGGAATATCTTGAATCCGTATTTCAGTCCCAATCCCAACCCAGAAAAATATCAAAAATCCCTTTGGACGTCTTTGTTTCTAGGGTTGATTTCCATGTTCTTGAAGAAAAAGCACAAACATACTTCTCCTACAAACATCTTCGTAAAAATCTTCCAGACTTCTCGGAAGGACATAATGTCATGGTTGTCACAAGTGACGTCTATCCAAATCAAAACTGCGAATTGCATGTGTATATTAAAACATTCCATCACCCAATACTAGGAAGTTGCAAGGTGATAGATTTTAGTGATATTCAACCCGAATTTTACTTTATGAACGGAATTGATAATGGTTTACTGCACCATGCCATACTTTGGAACAATGGAAGGGAAGACACCCTTCAGATGTTAACAGAACCACTCCAATCTTCGTGGCCTCTCAATGAAAGAAGTAGGATTGCTCAAATATTGACATATGATTCCCAACACAATCTCTACATGTTTGTTTATGAAGACAATCCTATGATCTTGTTAACCCGACACAATGAGGAACGAGATCAATGGTTGGTAGAATGGTATCCGAAACAACAAGAATGGAGGGGTCAGAACGGAATTCTACAAATCTCCCCTTCACAAAACCAATTTGAGACCATTGGTACATCCCTAGACAATGATGATGCTGCGAATCAATTGTTTGTTGAAAGCATGAACTCTTTGTATAGAACGTTTCGAGACATATGGGAATACAACCCAAGCACCCACAGTTTCCAATGTGTCACCAAAAGAGTTGAGGAAAGTCCTTATAGCACGTTGGTTGCTTTTATCTATCGCTTGAGCACCCATCAAGATGAAAAAGCTTTCCAACTAGTTGACGATAGAGAGATTGTATCTGAGTTGGATATTGAACTGCTTATCCAAAATCCTTTAAAACAAGAATGGGACATCGTCTCCCATGATTCAATTGATGAATTTCATGCTCAGATACAAATTGGAACTCTGGAGGGTCAAGAGTTTCTTTTCTTATTCACCCATATCGGTAGTCAATGGAAAATTTCGTCAATTCACAGAGTAAAATAAATTTCAAGTTCCTTTCTCCTTCTCTTCATTAATGTTAATTTTATCGTATAATAAAAGTAGAAAATCTATTATTCCTAGGGGGTATAATGAGAAAACATATAGCTCTTATTTCTTTGCTAGTTGTAACTCTTTCCTCTTCCGTTTTATTTGGTTGTGGTGATACATCACAAAATGGGGATCCTACAAACCACGAGGTCGTAACTTCATATGACTGGAGTCTACTGCCAGATGGTCAAAAAGTCGAGTATTATGGATACACTGAAGAACCAATGGCACAATTACAAAAAGTTGGTATCGTTAGTGGTATTGAACTCGAAGACCCGACCAAACCAATCACAAGAGGACAATTTGTTAATTGGATTGTAAAAGGTTTAGAATTAGAAACAGATACAGGATATAGCTTCAGTGATGTACCTGAAGAGCATCCATATTCTGATGCAATTTCTACAGTCGCTCAAAATGGTATTGTTGAGCAAACAGATGAATTTATGCCTGACGAAGAACTTCTTCGAGGAGACGCTGCTGTTTGGCTTATCAATGCCAAGGGAGAAGAAGCCAAAGAACATGCATCCAAGATTCTTGAACCTCTCATTCCTGCACAAGATGGCTGGGAAGAAACTCTTGCAATGGGCAACGAAGTGGCAAACGCATTAAGTGTTTGCATTCTTCCTGACTATCAACTAATGTATTACCGATGGCTAATTGGGGATGATTTCCGTTATATTCGCCCCAATTCTTCTATGTTAGTTTCTGAAGCTTGCTACAGTGTTTATATGTTGTTAAATCCACCTGTCCGCGGTGGCAACTTAACTATTGGTCAGTCTCAAGAACCTACTACCTTGTTTAGTGGTCTTGACCAAATGAGTGCCATGACACAAGTTACTTCCTTGATCTATGAAAATTCTACAGGTGGTTTTGATGAATTCTGGGGTCGTTTCCCAGTGATGATCAAAAAAATGCCTACACAAGAAAATGGCGATTGGGAAATTTTCTACGATGAAGAAGGCGAAGTCGATAAAATGATCGTCACCTATCATCTTCATCAGGGATTAAAGTGGTCTGATGGTACTGAAATCACAGCCAAAGACGCTCTTTTCTCTTTCTATTTTTACAACCACCCTGCGGCACCTGTAATTCACAATGAAACGGATTTCTGGATTGATGATATGGTTGCCATTGATGACTATACTGTTCAGGTAACATGGAATACTCCTTACCTATACGCTAACGGGGGTATTGGGCTAATGCCTGCTCATTGGTTTGAAGAAAACTTTGACTATGTTTTAGAACCATACAACATCAACGACAAATCGTACTACGATTTCGATGCAGATGATCCCGTAACACAAGACAATGAAGCCTATGTTTCACAAAAATGCAAAGACGATGCATATTTCATCGTAGAAGCCACCAAGGGAGATTCTAAGAATGCTTATGGTAAAAATCCTGTCCATGCTGGATGCTATAAAGTCAAAAGCTGGGAACGTGGACAAACGATCATTTTAGAAACCAACGAACACTACCTTTATGGCAAACCTTTGCTTGATAACATCATCTTCCGCACCATTGAAAACACCGATACACTTCTTGCTGCCGCAATTGCTGGCCAAGTTGACATGACCCTTACAGGTTTAACATTTGATCAAGCAAAACAATTGGAAAAGCAAACCCAAGATCAAGTACCAATTTTTACTCCTTCCTTAACATGGGAACATTGCGATTTGAATTGCGATAACGAATACTTGTCTGACCCCAGAGTTCGACAAGCGTTGCTTTCCAGTATTGACAGACAATTAATCACTGATCAATTCTTTGAAGGTCAACAACCTGTTGCTCATGCTTGGCTTCCTCCAAAACATCCCGCTTTTAATGATGAAAGTATCACCAAGTGGGACTATGATCTTGATAAAGCCATTGAATTATTCTCAGAGGCTGGCTGGAATATTGAAGGAGAAGGCAAAAATGCTCAAATGGTGAATGAAAATGGAGAACAGTTCACCATTACCTTCATGACAACTGCAGCCAACAAGGCCAGAGAACAAGTGCAAGCCGTTATTAGTTCAGGTTGGGAAGAAAACTTAAAAATTAAAGTCAACCTTAAAAATGAACAAGCAACTAGCTTTTTCACAGCAACTTTAAAAGAAAGAAAATTTAATGGACCTTCTGCTGCTATGTATGCATGGATCATGGGTCCCACCTCCAACCTATACTCCATAGTTAACTCCGAACAAATTCCTACCGAGAAAAATGGATGGAGTGGTCAAAACTACACAGCTTACAAAAACGAACTTGTCGATGAACTTACCTCGGATATCTTAAGAATGCTTGATAAGCAAGATATCTACAACAATCTTCGTCTTGTTCAAGCAGAGCTTACAAGAGATATTCCTTCCTTACCATTGTTCTACCGAGTAGACATTAGTTCCAAGCACAAGAATATTGTCAACTTCCAACCTACAGGTACAAGCTCCCCAATCACATGGAATACAGCTTGGTGGTATTGGAAAAAGTAAGATTCTTTCTAGAAAATAGGATTTAAAACCTACAAGACCAGGCTTAAACATGGCCTGGTCTTTTTTTTTACCCTTCAAAGAGTAGGTAAAATGAAGAACAAGTACACGAAAACACATTTTTATGCGGGGAAGACAGCCCTAGTAACAGGAGCTTCTAGTGGTATTGGGAAAGAACTTTCCATTGAATTAGCCAAGCAAGGTTCAAATGTTCTTTTAGTTGGCCGAAATACAAACGCACTGCAGCAACTACAAAAAGATCTAATAAGCCTCTATGGTATTCAAGCGTATGCCTTATCTATTGATTTATCGGATGCACAATCTGCTATCCAAGTATATGAATTTTGTCAAAATCAATCCCTTCAGATTGATATTCTTGTCAATAATGCCGGGTTTGGAATGGCGACTGAGCGAGAATTTCAAGATTCTTCGACACTAGAGCGTATGATTACTTTGCAAACTACTACGATAACTGTCCTATCAAGTCTCTTTTCTCGAGATATGGTAAAAAGAGGAGTAGGCTATATTCTCAACATCTCTTCAATATGCGCTTATACTCCTGCTGCATCAACGTTAACATACAGTGCTATTAAGAGATACATATTGCAATACTCAAAACTACTTCATTATGAACTAAAAAAAAGAAATATTTTTGTAACGTGTTCTCTTCCAGGAGCCACAAATACCTGTTTTGATACGAATTCTGCACTTCCTATTCCTTGCTCATTGCGCCGTTTCTATTCTTCCCCTGGCTTTGTTGCTCGCCTGTCTATTCTTGGATTGCAGAAGAATAAAACAATAGTCCTACCAGGTTTACAAACAAAACTGCTTACCCTAGTAGGACTATGTATTCCAGATTCCATCATTTATGCATTGCATAAGAAATTTTGGGTTGAAAAAAGAGAGTTTATGTCTAGATAAACCCTCTTCAATGATTTGTGTGGATTCCTTATTTTATGGTTTTTGTGTATCTTGCTGTTGATCCATATATTGTTCAACCATACCTTCCATACCTGGAAGAGTATTGGGTGGAACATTCGATACAACGACATCGGATGGAAATACTATATCGGGATTAATAGAAGGTTCTCCAAATTCTTTCTTTTGCTCATCAATAAATTGTTGATACAATGCTTCTTTTTTCTTTTCCAAAGCCATCCGTTCAACATCTTCTTTTATTTCTTCGAAAGACTGTGTATGAGCTTGGCGAAGGTCATTTTTGCGAACGATATAGTAGGCTGTTTCAATGTTGAAGAAAACAATGTCACTATCTCCATATTCTTCTTCATTAAAAATATGACGAGACATTTCTTGAGGTAAGTCTTTTTCAGATACCCATCCTACTTTACCACGATTTTCTTGAATCTGAGGATCTTTGGCATACTCTGCAGCCAGATCATTAAAATCTTGCCCTTCATGGTACTTTTTGATGATTTCCTGCATCTCATTTTCATCATAGGTAAGAATGACATCAATGTTTATCTGATCTGGTAGCTCAAACTGTGAAATGTTATCGTTGTAGTATTTTTGAACTTCTTGATCTGTCACAGTAACAGGGTCCATAAGAGGCGAAAAAACTTTTTGGAACATGAGTTGGTTATACATATCTTCGCGCAACATCTCTTCAGATACACCAATTTCACTTAAATAGCCATCTACATCAAAGTCTTGCTGACCGCTTTGCTGTTTTATATTAGCTTTGATTTTTTCAACTTCGGAAAGTACTTCTTCGTCGGTAATTTCCAATCCACTATTCTGGAAATAGAGAGTTACATAGCCAGTCTCGATTAGAAAATTCATCACATTTTCTTCGAGTTGTTTTCTTTGAATCTTCTGATCTGGTGCTGATAGTTGACTCATAGTCTGTTCAAAATCACGTGGCATGATTCGGTACATTTCACCAATAAAATCATCCATTGTGAAGCTGTACAAATCATCTCCAATAGTACATACGACGGTTTCTGGATCACTCACATCATCAGCTGAATAATTTTGCGAATCCTGTAGTTCTGAATTCTCTTTTTTGTCTGGTGTTTCCGTTGTGTTTGTTGTTGCATCAGGTGTATTAACAGATATTCCTTCGTATCGAACAATAAAGAAAATACCCGCTACTAAAACAACGAGAACAACAAACAAAGCAATATAGTTATTTTTCATTAATACATCATCTCCCTACGTAAATTTTCTTCATACTAGTGTAACACAAAGATTGTCTAATCTAATCTTTTTTTGTCTTCAATCGAAAAGTAATTTTCTCTTTGATATAAGAAAAGCTCATTAATTCGTCGAGGATTCTCTTCTCAAGAGACGTATCTGCCACCAAATTATAGACCTTCGGTCCATATAGATTGGACACCCTTTCCCATAAATGTTCTTTCTTTAAAAAAGACTCTAAAGCACTTCTTGCTGGATCTTTTGAGTCCGGAAATGAAATCTCATTTTTCGTTTCAATCGTTAACACATGGTTTTTCCCTATTAGGGTTGTCATATTGTTAGCGCGCGCGTAACTTTGGGCCTCAGCTTCCCAATCACTTTTTTCATCCTCTAACTTCTTGATTTCATATTTGTGCTCTTTGATTTGATAAGCAATATCCTCCAGTTTTTCCACAACCTGGTAGCCAGTATCAGCTGCTTGATCTTCCATTGATTCAATTAAAAAACGGTGGCGATGTGCAGAACAAACATCTTGATACGGACAATACTCGCAAAGAGGTGTTTGCTGTGGACGGAAATCACGGTCCAATTCAATCACTCGAATATTGTCTTCTATGTTCTTCTTAATATCTTCAATGCCACTTTCAGATTTTTTTATAGTGATGGTTTTGTTAAAACGAAGAAAATGCCATGTCAGCACAATTTCTTTACCAGCAGGATAGGTTTCCTCAACAGCAATTTGATACAGTGGTAATTGAAAATCTTCTTCAAGATTTCTACGTTCTGGAAAATGAGAGGTTGTTTTGTAATCATGAATAATGAAAACATCCTCTTTCCGGTAATCAATTCGATCAATAATAGCCTTTAAACGATACTCTCCAAGGGTTACAAAAAAGGGTCGTTCTACGGCGATCGTTTGATCCTTTTTTTTCTCTTTGTTTTCTTTGTCGTAATATTCTTTTAGTATCTGTAAACCCTCTTGCTTAAACTCGTCGGGATCTTGTGATAAATGAACAATGACAATATTGTCTTCATTTTGAGCTCGCCACACATCAAAATAGACTGCTTCAATTTCTTTGTAATCGGGCCATTTGTTTGTACGCATGTAGTCTCTATAGATAGCTTCTAGAGTTTTGTGAACACAATTCCCTACTAAGGCATTAAGATGAACTTCTCCCTTGGGCGGAATGATTTTGTCAATATAGCGATATTTATATTTTTGAGGACATGAATTATACATTTGGATTCGGCTAATCGAATAATAACTCATCGTTTTTTGTAAATTACCGTTGTTCTACGCAATATCTGGAAATCAGGAAGAGACATTTCCTGTTTCTTTACTGAGCCTATAGTCAACACCAACGGTTCGAGCTGATACTTTGGCGACAATAGGTAGCTTTTGTTTGTACAAACATCGATAAGACATCTTCATGACTCTTGTTACAATTTCTTCAGCAAAACCAATTTTCAAAATATCTTCTTTTGAGAATCTCATGTCAACCCAATAATACAAGATACGATCCAGTACTTCATAGGGTATGCCGATTTCCGATTCGTCTGTTTGTCCTGGCCATAATTCAGCAGAGGGAGGTTTATCCAAGATCTCTTTGGGAATCCCCAGATATTGACCCATAGCTCTAACTTGCGTTTTGTACATATCTCCAATTGGCATAATACCGGCAGCACCATCACCATACCAAGTACTATACCCAATTAAAAGTTCTGACTTATTCGAGGTTCCAATAACCAATGCTTTCTCTCTAGCACTCAAATCGAAGAGGTTTACCATACGCAGCCGTGCCAGTACATTTCCTCTTCTGAGTGGATTCTGAATTGCTCTTTCCAAAAAAATCAAATCAGCAATTTCTGAAACATCGTACGTTTCAATCTCGATTCCTAAATCCGTTGTTATCAAACGAAGATGATCTAGGCTTGTAGTGCTTTCTCCATAGGGCATATACAAAAGTTTTATTCGTTTCTTTCCTAAAGCTCGAGCAGCCAAATAAGTAACAACTGTAGAGTCCAATCCTCCCGACAAGGCTATGGCTGCATTTTCAAAATGATATTTTTCCATTTCTGTTTGAATGAATTGGACGATAACTTTTTCCAGAAAAGAAACATCTTGATTAAAAAACGGCGGTTCCAAAGAGTGTAATTCTATCGCTTTTTCAATACTATTCATCTCTCTTCTCCCGCAAAAGCTTTTCGAACAATGGCATCTCTTCGATCATTATGTAGATGAAAGGATGCAAGCTTTCGTTTCATAACATCCGTAGAAATTTCAGCATACACAAGGGATTCTTCCACAAATGGAGCCTGGACAATAACCTTCCCAAATGGATCTGCGATCATACTTCCTCCGTAAAAACAGGTACCTTCTTCAAATCCAACTCGATTCACATAAAT
This sequence comes from uncultured Caldisericota bacterium, assembly GCA_964493625.1. GTDB lineage: Bacteria > Caldisericota > Caldisericia > UBA6126 > UBA6126 > JAGLCW01. Next base: position 30,338 of record CAZBOU010000001.1, on the reverse strand, counting down.
AGCGTATATGGAGTTTCTTTCTGCATATCCCCGCACCATTCTTTCCACAAATTTATGAATGGCGGGACCGGATTCATCAATATTTCGAAGTGGAATATTCGAAGGGATCAAAAGGCATTGAACATCTTTTTTAACATACGACACGATGGCTTCTTCATGCCACATATCACGACATAGTAACATTCCCATATGAAAATCATTTACGGTAAAGGAAAGGAGCTCATGACCAGGCGTAAAGTCTTTGGAATCGTTAAACATTCCATTAATGGGTAGAAATATTTTCCGGTATATGTGGAGCACTTCACCCTTTGAACAATAAGCACAAGATATATAGGAGCGGAAATGATCATCGATTTCAGGAAATCCAACTACAAGATCAATCTGCATTGATTGTCTGGCCACTTCTTTTAACTTTTCTGAGGTAGCCCTGATGGACATTTCTGGAGTCAAATCTTGCAAGTTATAGCCCGTAAGAGACATTTCAGGAAAAACAATCAAGGATGCTTTTTGCTCAATTGCTCTTTCCACATATTCTTTGTGTTTTAAAAAGGATGCCTCCCAATTTCCAAAAATGGGAACAATTTGTGCTAGTGCAACTTTCAAATCAGCCTCCTAAAATCGTCTTTTTTGGAAGTGAATACAAGTGCTTTCCTTTTGTTAGTAAGTAGGTAATCAAAATGCTGCCTCCTAGTCCTGCCGAAACCAATTCTCCTAACATAATAGAACCAGCTATAGCTATATAAACAGGAAAGGAAAAATGCTGCAAGGAGCAAATTCCACTAGTAGACAAACAGGATACATAGAAACCCACTCCAAAACCATTGATAAGAATGGGTGGCAATATTCCCAGATAGGCTCCAACGCGTTTATTGGGAATCCAGCGAAATAGGTATGTTAGAAAAGCGGCAATGAATGTACAAAGTGTTCCAAAGACAATATCAATAAGACCAAATGGAGAGAAGAAATTGGCAATCAAACAACCAATCGTAAGACCCCATATAGCTTCTGGAAAGAAAAAAGGTAGGACGGTTAGAATTTCAGATACTCGAATTTGTACTTGTCCAAAGGAGAAAGCTTGAAAAACTACCGTTAATACGAAGTATAAAGAGCCAATAACGGCACCACGAATCCATTGGATTGTTTGAGTTCTTTTTACCATGGTTCTCTAGCTTTCGATGACAGAGACAAAAATAACAGGTCTACGGTGAACTTCGGAAGAGAAAAACCCTGATAAATAACCCTTAATCATAATTTCAAGATCAGACCCTTTGCCGTTCTGACGAGACCATTTTTTCACAATTTCTTGGATACCATGGGTAACTTTTTCATACAAATCACTTGAAAAATCTGACGAGATCAATCCCTTTGTTTCGATCAGGGGAGAGGTCGTCATCGTGCGTTTTTTGATATCTGCAATCACAACTACGTTCAACACCCCTTCGCGAGATAATACTTTCCGCTCATTGATGACAGATTGACCAATATCACCTATATTGCGTCCATCAATATATATGGGGGCTGCTGGTACTCTACCAACGTGTTTCATTGTTGTTTTCGTTAAAGCAATGCTGTCTCCATTGTCGCATATTCTAGTATTTTCTTCTGGCACACCAACTTCTTGCGCAATTTTGCAATGGGCAAACATCTGTCGATACTCCCCGTGTACCGGAATAAAGAAAGTAGGTTTAATCAGGGACATCATCAATCGCAAATCTTCTCTTGAACCATGTCCCGATGCATGTATTCCTTCGGTTCGATAAACTACATCAGCCCCCAGACGAATTAAACTATTAATATTCTTTGTCACAGAAGCTTCATTTCCTGGTATTGGATCTGCCGAAATAATAACTTTATCCCCTTTTTTTAACTTCAATATATCGTGCTGTTTGTGTGCCATTTTTGTTAAACCGGAAAATGGTTCACCCTGGGTACCCGTTGTCAAAACAATGAGTTTTTTATCGGGAATGTTTTGTAATTCTTGAGGTTTCACTAGCAAATGATTTGGAATGGAAGAATAGCCTAGTTCTTTGGCAACTTGAATAGTATTCATCATGGATCGTCCATCTACCAATACTTTTCGATTCACTTTTTCAGCTATATCAAACACTTGCTGCACCCTATGCAGGTTCGTAGAAAAAGTTGCTACAATCACTCTGCCACTGCATGCTCGAATCAAGTCTTCCAACTTTAACCCTACTGTTTTTTCGGAGGCAGTAAAACCTGGCTCGTCCGCATTTGTACTATCACCTAGATAAAGAAGGGTTCCTTCTTTTCCAGCATGAGCAATGCCTTGTAAATCAATTGGTTTCCCATCAATAGGAGTCAAATCAACTTTGAAGTCTCCTCCATGAAACACATTGCCATGAGGTGTGTGAAACACGGTCGCCATGCCATCGGGTATGCTGTGAGTAACACGTAAAAAATCAATTTTAATTTTCCCTATTTTGATGGACGAAGGTAGTGATACTTCATGAAACTGCAAATTTTTTGATACATAGGACGGTAGTTCTGATTTTACAATCCCTATGGTGAGGGCTGTTGCATAAATGGGTGGATATCCTAGATCTTTACTAAAGTATCGCAAACCTCCAATATGGTCAGCATGACCATGGGACAATATGATTGCTTTAATCTTTTTTTTATTCTGCAAGGCATACGTAATATCGGGGATCACTCTGTCAATTCCCAATAAATCTGCGCTTGGAAACTCAAACCCAGCATCAAGGATAATCATTTCGTTGTCAAACTCAAATAGGGTCATATTTTTCCCTATTTCGTTCAATCCACCAAGAAAACTTACTTTAATTCTCATATATGCTCTTTCTTTCGTTTTTGTAGGATGTCTCCTATTTGATAAAAATCATTTTGTATATATTCTAAGCTAGTTCGTCGGTATAATGCTGCTGCGGGATGATAGGTAGGAAAATAAAGCATTCCATCTTTTTCGATAAGAATTCCCCTATCTTTTGAGATGGAACGCCCAGAACCTAGCAAAGAAGTAAGAGCCGCACTACCCATAATCACAATAAGTTTGGGTTGTATAAGCTCTATTTGTGAAACCAAGAAAGGTTTACAGGTTTCTATTTCAAAAGAAGTAGGCGTTCGATTAGCTGGTGGCCGGCATTTAACCGTATTTCCAATAAAAATCATACTGCGTTGCAGTCCAATACTATTTAACAATCGGTCGAGTACTCTTCCAGCTTGACCAACAAATGGTGACCCTTGCAAGTCTTCATTTTTTCCAGGCCCCTCTCCGATAAACACCAGATCAGTATCTAGAGAGCCTTCTCCTGGAACCGGATTCGTTCGTGTTAAGTGTAAATCACATTTTTGACAGGTTTCAATCTGTTTTCGCAACTTGTCAGCAACTTCTTGCTTCCAATTAACAGAATGAATTGTTTGCTTCATAAAGTCTACTCATTTTTCTGCTGATCAACACCTTTCATGGTAAGACTCACTCTACCATTTTCAGGATCAACAGATGCCACTTTGACATTAATCTTTTGCCCCATCTGAACAAGAACCTCGCCATCCGCTACTAGTTTCCCATTTTCATGGTTCACACGTTTCGAAGAAATTTGTGAAATATGAAGGAGGCCATCAGTTCCTTTTTTCAGCTCAACAAAAGCACCAAAGTCAGTGATGCGAACAACTTTTCCATAATACTCTTGGCCGGGCTCAATTTCTCGTGTGATATCTTCGATTTCTTTGAGGGCAGACTTTAATCCATTTTCATCATCAGAAGCTATAAAGACGCGTCCATCTGACTCAATATCTATTTTCACACCAGTTTCTTCAATGATTCTCTTAATATTTTTCCCGCCAGGTCCGATCAGATCGCCAATTCGATCTGTACTAATTTGAACAATCTCTAACCTGGGAGCATATTTGGAAAGGTCTAGCCGAGAGGTTTGTATAGTTTCAAACATTTGATCTAAAATATCAATTCTAGCAGCTTTTGCTCTTTCTAGGCCGTCTTCTACAATCTTCAAAGTAACAACTTGTTTTTTAACATCCATTTGGATGGCGGTAATACCATTTCGAGATCCCGCGACTTTAAAATCCATATCACCAGAAAAATCTTCGACACCTTGGATGTCTGTTAAAATTCGATACTTCGGACCGCTTGCAAACAAACCCATTGCAATACCTGCTACTGGTTCCGATATGGGAACTCCAGCATCCATAAGCGCTAAAATACTGCCGCAAATAGAGGCTTGAGAGCTAGATCCATTCGACTCTAATACTTCGGATACAACATGGATAGTATAGGCAAATTTCTCTTCAGGAGGAATTACGGGAAGAATAGCTCTTTCAGCAAGAGCGCCGTGACCTACTTCTCTTCGCCCAGCACCACGTAAAGGTCTTACTTCGCCAACACTAAATGGAGGGAAGTTGTAGTAATGCATAAAATGCTTGGTCATTTCTTCATCAATACTCTCGATTAATTGTCCTTCTCCTTTACCACCTAGGGTAACTACGGAAAGAACTTGTGTTTGACCTCTTGTAAAAACAGCACTTCCATGCGTTCGAGGTAGAAATCCTACCTCCATAGAAAGGTTTCGGATCTCATCTTCTTTTCTACCATCTGGTCTACGATTTTCATGGATAATCTTATCTCGGACATAGGTAGAAACATAGTCGTCAAATGCTAAATCTAATTCTTTTTCTCGCTCTTCGAAAGAAGGATCGCAATGGGAATGCATTGCAGAGCGTAACTCATATTCGGCAGCTTCTCTTTGAGTTTTGTCGGGATTGAATAGAGCATCTTCAATTCTTTCGTCTAAATAATCTTTCACTGCTTTCACAGCATCAGGAGAAGCAATTGGCTTTTCAACCAATGTTTTCTCGTTTTTGGGCATGGCGTCAATAATTTCTTTTTGCCAGGCAATCATATCCATGTTAGAATCATGAACAAACTGAAAAGCCTCTAACATAACATCCTCTGTTATAACAGAAGCACCTGCCTCCACCATCATGATGGATTTCTCAGTTTCAGCGACAACCAAGTCTAAAAGACCGTTTTCAGATTCATCACTAGACACATTTGCTACAAATTTACCCTCTACCATGCTACATCTGGTAGTAGCAACAGGTCCCTCAAAAGGAACATTGGACAGACATGTAGCAATAGATGCTCCATTAATGGCTAGCATATCGGGGGCGTTAGTACCATCAAAAGAAAGAACATAAGCGATAATTTGAACACCATGGCGCATATATTTGGGAAACAATGGTCGCAAGGGTCTATCAATCAATCTAGATCGCAATATTTCTTTGTCCGAAGGTCGACCCCCTCTTTTAAAGAAGCCTCCAGGAATTTTTCCAGCAGAATAGAGTTTTTCTGAATAATCTACAGTTAAAGGAAAGAAATCAATATCTTCTTTTGGTTCTTTGGTCATTGTGACTACTACCAAAACTTTGGTTTCTCCTGCTGTACACAAAATGGAAGCTCCAGCCTGCTTTGCCAGTTTGCCAAACTCAAAACTATAATGGACACCATGTAAGGTGCGTTCAAACAACATTGGTTTTTGTTCTTTCATGAAGTTTAATTATCCTCTAATTCCCAAACGTTGAATTAGCGTTTTGTAACGTTCAACATCTGTCTTTTTCAAATATCTTTGTAATCTACGGCGTTGTCCTACCATTTTTAAAAGACCTCTACGAGAACTATGATCATGTTTGTGTTCGCGTAAATGTAGAGATAAAACCTGGATTTTTTTCGTCAAAATGGCAATCTGAACTTCTGGGGATCCATTGTCACCATCATGGGTCTTAAAATCTTCAATAATGGTAGCTTTTTCCTCTTTTGTAAGCACAATATCCTCCAATTCCTCTTACATAGAACTTCGTTGAGGAGAACAAAAGCCCACGTAAAAGGGTGTGTAAATTAATAAACATTCATCTATTTTATATCTTTTTTTTAGAAATAAAATACTCTTTCCATTTTAACATGTGATCCTAATTCATCAAGGTCTAATTTGTTACCTGCCACAATTTGATTTAAAGTGACAATATTCTCTTTCTGAACATCAAAATCACATTTCGGTGTTTCTGTAATATAGGGCATATCGCGAGAAAACACAGAAACAACAGCCCCTAAAGATCCTAAGCCCAAAAAGCCCTTCCCTAGATGAGCATGATGATCTATAAAAGAACCACATGCAACTGCAGAATCGTTCATGTGGACTAATTTTGTATGCCGAAAGATAGAAGGAAACTCTCTTATCAATTCTCTCATCTCATCTTTTGAGGAGAAAGAATACCCCACAGAAAATAGGTGGGCTGTATCAAGACAAATTTTGATTGGATACTTTTCGTGCAATATTTGTGTCATGTGGTCAAAAGTATGCATATCAGAACTAATACTGTTTTGCATAACAGTATTCTCTAGTAGCAAATCACTTTTGACATCAATATCATATAGAACTTCACTCATTTCTTCAGCCATCATTTGCAAAGGAAAGGTTCGATCAATATTTACATGGACAACCAGTCCATCAACTCCCAAATCGTCAGCTTCTTGCAATCGGTATCGTATTTTCTTCCATGACGGAATCGTTGTATTGTTCTTCGATACTCGCAAAGAGGTGTTATCTGGAGCATGCACAAAGATTTTTCGAACCATTTTTTCTTTTTTCAGTCGAGAAAAAATGGCGCGATAATGAAGTTTCCTTTTCATTGATAGACCATGAAAGGGTTCAAAAAACAGCTGAAAACAATCAATTTGTAGCTCATCTATGCACTTACGGATGGACTCTATATCATTTGTTAATCGCAGGTGTATTCCAATCATAGAAATGATCATATGGAAGAATGTAGGAAATGCAATTTCTTTCATACGCTAGTGAGAATCTTTGTGCATCTTAAAAGTCGTTTGTTGTTCTCAGATCAAACATCTCAGTTTCTACATTTTTTGAACCACCCTGCTTTACCATTTGTTATAATGTGAAGATAGTTGTTTACAACAGATATTTACACAACAAGGAGTATATATATGAAGATAGCCGTTATTGGTGGAGGTCCTGGTGGTTATGTTGCCGCAATTCGGTGCGCTCAATATGGTGGCGACGTTACATTGATTGAAGAAGGACATTTGGGAGGAACATGCGTCAATGTTGGCTGTATCCCAACGAAAGCACTTCTCAAAGGGATTGAACCTCTTTCTCATTGGTCTCAATATGAAAAAATGGGGCTTGTAGGTTCAAAACCATCCATTCAAGTGGAAAAACTTGTAAAGCATACCAAAAAAGCTATTCAGATGTCGAGACAAGGGATCGACTACTTGCTAAAGAAGAACAATATCCAATGGATACATGGTAGAGCTATTGAAGTTAAAGACCATACAGTGTCCGTTTTAAAAGAGCAAGATGAAATTTCTGTTGATTTTGATACATTAGTTTTGGCAACAGGCTCGTCTTCTAGCACTATACCAGGCATTGAAATTGATCAAGAAAAAATCATTTTTAGTGATCAAGCTCTTACTCTTTCAGAAATCCCAAACAATATGGTCATTATTGGTGGTGGAGTTATTGGATGCGAAATTGCCACCATATACAACCAATTGGGCACAAATGTCACCATATTAGAAGGACAAAGCCAAATTCTGCCCTGTGAAGATACAGATGCTGCTCATGCTTTACAGAAAAGCTTACAATCGAGTGGAATAAAAATCCATTGTCATAGTATGGTTTCATCAGCTATTCAAAAAAATGGCTCTGTACATGTTGAATGGAATCAAGACGACAAAACCAACACAATGGTAACAGATATTGTCTTAATGGCGATTGGTAGACACCCTACCATTATCCCTTCTTTATTGGATCCTCTTGGAATTGAATATTCTCGCAAGGGAGTCGTTACTACCCCGTACCTAGAAACCAATCATCCCGATGTATATTGCATAGGTGATTTGAATGGCAAATGGATGCTAGCTCATACTGCTAGCAGAGAAGGCATGATTGCAGCTGCTCGAATTTTCCACAAAGAAACACCTCCGATTCACTATGGACTGCAGCCTAGCGTTGTGTTCACACATCCTGAATTAGCAGGTGTTGGAAAAAGGCTTGCTGATAAGACGTATACTTTCCCCTACAGTGCAAATGGCAAAGCAAGAGCCAGTGGAATACGAGATGGTTTTGTAAAGATTTTTGTTGATGACAATGCACTGGTTGGATGTACATTTTTCGGAGCTCATGCCTCCGATATGATTACCCTAGCTACAATGGCCATTCAAAAAAAGCTTCCCTTGTCAGATCTAGGCTTTATAACATTTCCTCATCCTACTTTTTCCGAGGTTTTTGGGGAATCCATTGAAATGGCTGAAAACATGGCAATTCATATGTAATCACTGTAGCCTTTTATGTTGCAACTCTGTTTTTTTATTCTAGACTAAACTTAAACTACGTTAGGAGATGAATGATACCTTATGACAACAAAAGAAGAAATTTTAAAAGCTTTACAAAATGTAATGGATCCCGAACTACACAAAAACATCGTTGATTTAGGAATGGTCAAGAATATCGAAATAGATCAGGAAAATGTTTCGTTCGAACTTCATTTGACAACCATTAAGTGCCCTTTGAAACAGAAAATGGCGGATGATGCAAAAAAAGTTCTTCAATCCATTGGAGTACAAAATGTCACCATACGTTTTGCCGAATTAACACAAAAAGAAAAAGAAGCAATTGGAATGGGAGGTCCCCATATCCTCCCAAAGGGCAAAATTCGCAGAATTATCGCAATAGGATCTGGCAAAGGGGGTGTGGGCAAGTCTACTGTAGTTACAAACCTGTCTATTGCACTAGCAAAACAAGGGAAAAAGGTAGGTGTATTGGATGCAGATGTTTTAGGACCCAATATTCCTGTCATGTTCAATACACAAAAACATCCCGTTGGAAGTGACACATCCATCCAACCCATAAAGCAATATGGAGTTAGCATCATTTCCATTGGATTCCTTACGCAAGGAAGCAATGAGCCTATTGTTTGGCGTGGCCCTATGATTTCCAATGCAATTCAACAACTATACACTATGACACAATGGGGAGAATTGGATTATCTCTTGATTGACCTTCCCCCTGGCACAAGTGATGCAATGCTAACAGTTGGTCAATCTCTTCCTTTGGATTCAGGCCTTGTTGTAACTATTCCATCCAAGGTATCCACAGATGACGCCACAAGGTTCTTTAAAACCTTTCAAAAACTCCAGATTCCTATTACCGGCATTATTGAGAATATGAGCTTTTTTAAGGCCCCCGACACAGGAAATATCTACCCCATATTTGGCGAAGGAGGAGGGCAGTTGATGGCTGACCTTATGAAAGCTCCCCTGCTAGTCAAAATACCTATTGATCAACAAGTAGGAACTTGCGGGAACAATCAAAAGCCAATTGTAGTACAATATCCGGATTCTCCTTCGGCCACTAGTTTCACTGAGCTTGCATCCAAAATAATCTCACAGCTTCCATAGAATACAAAAAAGAGCCAAGGGATACACCCTTGGCTCTTTTTTCAACTATCAGTTAGCTTTTACTGAGAGGTTCCAGCAAACTTATCTTTTTCTTTTGGTATCGTGAAGTACTTCACAATATTGTAAGCATGATCTCCAATTCTTTCTAAATTCGTCAGTAGATCAGTAACCACGACAGCATTATCTATACTAAGATTATCGGCGTGAGAAGTCATATAGCGATTCACATTGTTTTCTTTAATACTCTCTGATAAATAATCTACTTCCTTTTCTCTTTTTCGGGCCTTAGCATACATTCCATCCAGTTCTGTAATCTGATAATGTTCCCGAGAAAAAGACAAGAGGGAGTTCGTAATTTTCATATTTTCTTGAACAATATGGAAAAGTTTTTCTAGATTTTCAATATTCTCATTGGACAAATCTGTATTGTTTTCAAAAATATGCTCTGCTACCTCAAAAATATTCGTTGCATGATCGCCCCATCTTTCCAAATCAGATGATACATGCATATAGTTTAAGGCAATTTTGCTTTCTTCTTCCGTTAAATTGCTGTTATACAAATCTTTTAGATACACAATAGTATCTCGGTTAATTTGGTTCACAACTTTCTCTATTTCCCAAACTTCTTTGGCATCCTTAAAGGGTTTCTTTTTTAAAATCACTAACATCTGTCCTTCGACCATATCGTACGCTAATCCAGCCATTCTTGCTAGCTCTTCTCTACATGCTTCCAGCGCCAATGATGGCGTTCCAATCAATCGTTTATCTAAATACGACTTTAATGCAAATTTCTGCATCTCACCAGGAATAAGGAATTTTACTACACGAGCAAACAGTGACATCTGCCAACACCAAAACACAGACCATGCTACATTGAATACAGTATGGCTGTTAGCTATCAGTCTTTGCAAGGTATAATGACCGCCTGTAGTATAATTCGTCAAGTTTACTACAAGATCTGCATACCAACCATTCGCAATAAAGGGATATATGACAATAACTCCCGATAAGTTAAAAATAAAGTGGGCCATGGCAACACGTTTTGCATTCTTGTTTGCACCGATAGAAGCTAAAGCTGCCGTAATGGTTGTTCCAATATTTGCTCCCAAAACCAAGGGAATGGCACTTTTGATATTTAACAGTTGCTCTTTCGCCATAGTTACAACCAAGGATGTGGTTGCAGAAGAGGACTGAACAATTCCCGTAAATAGTGTAGCAGCAATAATTCCTTGAATGGGGGATTCTCCGAAATTTGCCATGACTTGTACAAAAGGTTCGTATATGCGCAAGGGTTTCAAACCCGAAGTCATGAGGTTTAGCCCCATCAGTAAAAACCCGAAAGAAACAATTGAGTTACCAACAGCTTTTGGTTTTCGTCTTTTCGCAACAAAAACCACTAAAAGACCCAAGGGGATAACATAGAAGCCCCACTGAGAGATATTGAATGCAATGATTTGAGCTGTAATAGTCGTACCAATATTAGCTCCAAAAATCAATCCTAGAGACTGCTCAAACGATAATAGTCCAGAATTAACAAACGCCAACGTAATCACAGTAACCACAGAAGATGATTGCACCAAGGAAGCCAAAAGAGCACCTGTAAGTAAGCCAATCCAGGGTGATTTTGTAGCAGAATTTAGAATACTCTTTAACTGATCCCCTGCAACATCCTTTAAATATTCACTAAAAGTGAACAAACCATATAAAAAAACACCTAAACCGCCAATGATAAAAGCAATATTATTTGCGTCTAATGGCCCCATATACCCTCTTTCTGTTATTATGGTTTAACAATGATATTCACCAGTCTTGAAGGAACAACAATCCATTTTTGAATGGTTTTATCCTTCGTATAATCCTGCACTTTTTCTCTCTGTACTATTCTTTCTTTCAAAGAATTCTCATCAATATCAGAAGGAACAACAATTTTGTCTCGAACCTTTCCGTTTATTTGAATGGCAATTTCAATTTCGGGGTCTTCACAGTATTCGTCTAAAAAGGGTGGCCATGAAGATTGAAAAATGGAGTCTTTGTTGCCCATCTGCTGCCATAATTCTTCACATATATGCGGTGCGAAAGGGGCTAGAAGTTGGTACAAAGTTTTCATAGACACAGCTGGAAGAGTCGATAGTTTTTGCATATGATTCACAAAGATCATCAAAGAGGATATGGCGGTATTAAATGAAAAGTCATCAATATCCTCTGTCACTTTTTTTATGGTTTTGTGCATTTGTCGTAAAGTTTCATCAGATGCTTCTTCATTTCGTATAGTACCTTCTGTAGCAAGAGACCACACTTTGTTAATAAACCTTTTAATCCCTTCTACGCCTTGTGTATTCCAAAGTGACTCTTGTTCAAAAGGTCCCATGAACATTTCATACATTCTAATAACATCCGCTCCATAGAGATCAAGAACTTCATCTGGATTGATCACATTGCCCAAAGATTTCGACATTTTTCTTCCATCTTCTGCCAATACCATCCCTTGATTTCGTAATTTTACAAATGGTTCTGGACAATGAACAATGCCAATATCTTGAAGAAACTTATGCCAAAATCGAACATACAATAGATGTAAATTGGTATGTTCTTTTCCTCCAATATAAGTGTCAACAGGTAACCAATACTGCAAAGCTTCTTCAGAGGCTAATCCTTTTTGACAAGAAGGATCTACATACCTGATATAATACCAGGAAGAACCTGCCCACTGTGGCATAGTATTCGTTTCTCTTTTAGCAGGCCCCCCACATGTTGGACATGTTGTCTGTACCCAATCTTTTATCTCTACTAAAGGTGACTCGCCAGTTCCACTAGGTTCATAGAATTCTACTTTTGGAAGTGTCAATGGCAATTGATCCTCTGGTACCGGTACGCAACCACACTTTTCACAATGCACAATCGGGATAGGCTCCCCCCAAAAACGCTGTCTAGAAAAAATCCAATCTCGTAGGCGATACTGCGTAGAAGCTTCTCCAATATGTCGTTCTTCCATCGATTGCACGATCAACTTTTTTGCTTCTTCTGAAGGCATGCCATTAAAAGAACCAGAATGAATCATCTTTCCTGGCAAATCAAAAGCTTTGTCGGTTGGCATATCCATATCGCTAGGTTCAATAACAGGGATGATGGGTAGGTGATATTTCTGTGCAAAATCAAAATCTCTTTGATCGTGGGCAGGTACAGCCATTATGGCACCGGTGCCATAGCTCATTAACACATAATCTGCAGCGTAAACGGGTATGTTGTCTCCGGTCATAGGATTTTGGCAATACAAACCGGTATGAATTCCTGTTTTGTCTTTATTTAACTCAGTTCTTTCCAAGTCACTTTTGGATTGAATACTGTCTCGATACTCCATTACTTTCTTTTTATATTCTCCAGTTACCAATTGGTCAAGTAAAGGATGTTCAGGAGATAGCACCATATAAGTTGCGCCAAAAATAGTATCTGGTCTTGTTGTATAAATTTCGACTTTTTCATCCGTTCCTACAATAGGAAAAAAAACAGTAGCACCGTATGATTTGCCAATCCAATTGGTTTGCATAGCCTTTACATCTTGTGGCCAATCAACAATATCTAAATCATCCAACAATCGTTGGGCATATGCAGTAATCCGTAGCATCCACTGACGAAGGTACTTTCTTTCAATGATCGCCCCACACCGATCACACTTTCCATTAACAACTTCTTCGTTGGCCAATCCCGTTTTACAGGAAGGGCACCAATTGATGGGAGCTTCTTTTTCATAGGCTAAACCGTGTTCAAATAGTTTGATAAAAATCCACTGCGTCCATTTGTAGTAAGAGGGATCCGATGTTGTAATTTCACGAGACCAGTCATAAGAAAAACCAAAGCGAGAGATCTGCCGCTTAAAATTCTGAATATTGTCTTTTGTTGCAATTTCAGGATGAATCTTTTTTTGAATTGCATAATTTTCTGTTGGTAGGCCAAAGGCATCCCAACCCATTGGGTGTAATACTTGAAATCCTTGCATCATTTTGTACCGAGCAACAATATCGCTAGCTGTATACCCCTCGGGATGTCCTACATGAAGACCTGCAGCTGATGGGTAGGGAAACATATCCAATATGTAAAACTTCTTTTTTGAGTGATCAACGCCTACCCGAAATAGACCCTCTTCTTCCCATTTTGTATGCCATTTCTCATCAATTTGTTTAAAAGGAAAGTCTTTTTTTTGCATATTGTCCTCACTTGGTTTTTTTTAGCCATTTAATGATTATAGTAAAAATCGCATTTTGTGATAAACTCAAATTGATTTTGATTTTTCTATTTTTTAGGAGGATTTAGATGAAAAAATGGTTGTACATCTTAGCAGGCCTCATTGTGACGATTGTTGGCATATGGATGGGAGTCCATTGGTGGCTTATTTTTTGGCCATTTTTACTTGGAGTTGCTATCTGCTTCGTTATCATGGCAGGCATTATTGTTTTAATCGTTGGTTTCATGACTCCTGCAAAAGAAGAAACCTTTGAAATGCCCGATGATGAATCCGACGATGATTCTGCAAAAAACGATGAAGAATGTTCTGCAAACTGTGATCAATGTGGTGAATCTAAGAACTCTGGCGCGTAAGGTTTCAATATTTCAATAAAGTATTGAATTCTTGCTTAAAATGTACTATGATAGGAATGCTTTCAGGGCAGGGTGAGAGTCCCTACCGGCGGTAAAAGTCCGCGAGCTTTCATAAGCATGATTCGGTGAAATTCCGATACCGACAGTATAGTCTGGACGGGAGAAGGCATTCCCGAAATAGCCCTTGAAGTAAAAATACTTCGAGGTGATGTATGAAAAAATCGGTTCAATTGTTTAGCGTTATTGGCGTTTTAATCGCTTTGGCAGTTGTTTTTGAGTTACTGATTGCATTTCCAATTCTTCCCAGTGCACCTTTTTTATTGTATTCTCCAGGCGATCTACCTCTTTTGTTCATCGGGTATTTCTTCGGACCTCTTTTTGGCATTCTTGGCTCTGCTATAAAAGCCATCCTCTTCATCTTTTTCAGAGGAGAAGGTGGTTTGTGGGGAATGCTTATGCACTTCATTGCTTCAAGCACATTTATTGTGGTTTTTTCGGCTATTGCACGCAGCAAAAAAAAGGGGAGTATTTGGATTGGTTTGCTCCTGGGAACCTTTTCACGTGCTGGTATCATGATCCCTGCCAATTTGCTTATTACCCCCATTTACCTTAATGCTCCCATAGAAGTAGTAAAGAATATGCTACTCCCAGCCATTGTCCCTTTTAATATTCTGCATTCGGGCATTAACAGCATTTTGTTTTCCCTTCTTTTCCCCCGCATCAAAGACTTTTTTAAAGACTTTGCAGAAAAGCAATCCTCATAAAAAAATCCCCCCGCCTAGATTTGGCGGGGGGATTTTACGTGTCCGTGCTACAGCTACAAAAGTCTATGTAAGCTTATTTGTACTCTTCAAAAAATCCTTTGTAGGCTCGATACAACTCATACAAATCATCTTTGGCAATGATTTCTTGAGGGGAGTGCATGGAAAGGACCGGTATTCCTACGTCTACCGTTTGTATTCCTCGATTGCCGAAATACCCAGCTACCGTTCCACCGCCACCAATATCTACTTTTCCCAATTCGGCTACTTGGTAAGCAATTTTGTGATTTTCAAAAACGGATCGTACGTTTCCTAAAAATTCAGAGTGGGCATCGTTTGCTCCCCCTTTTCCGCCAGAGCCGGTATATTTTGTGAGAATAACGCCTTTGTGAAGCTCCGCTGCATTTTTTGCTTCAAATGCTTCTTTAAAGTGCGGGTCAAAACCAGCACCCACATCTCCTGATAGACAGGAAGAAAGAGATAAAACTTTGTGCAACGAAACAGGATCGTCTTCTTGTTTCATAAGGTCTTCAATAAAAACTTCCATTAAATGTGTCATGGCCCCGGTTGTTCCCACAGAACCAATTTCTTCCTTATCAAAAAGAAGTGCAACGGCTGCTTTTTCAGGGGGTTTTGCATCCACCAATGCCTTGATCGCGGGATAAGAACAGCAGCGGTCATCATGACCATATCCTGCCATCAATCCTCGGTCAAAACCTACATCTCTTGCGGTACATGCTGGTACAAATTCCAATTCTGCGCTAAAAAAGTCCTGCTCTGCAATTCCATAGGTTTCATGCAAATAATCAAGAACAAAAAGTTTTATGGTGTCTTTTTCATCGGTGTTAAACTCATATGGTAAACTTCCTACTATGACATCCAGATTCTCATTGCTAAACACTTCTCCCACAGGTTTTGTCTTGTAATTTTTGGCCAAGTGTGGAAGAATATCCGATATCATAAAAATAGGGTCTTCTTCTTTTTCCCCAACATGAATTTCAATCACTTCACCGTTGGTTTTGGTAACAACACCATGAAGAGCCAATGCGATATTCATCCACTGGTATGTTTTAATACCTCCATAGTAATGAGTATCCAAAAAAGCAATTCCCGTATCTTCAAACAGTGGATTTGGCTTTACGTCAAGCCTGGGTGAATCGATATGAGTAGCGATGAAATTCATTCCATTGGAGATGTTCTGTTTCCCTGGCACAAAAGCAAATATTCCTTTTTCGTTTACCACTCGGAAATATTTTTTGCCTTTTAGAGGTGTTTGCGAATTTAGTTCTTCAAATCCGTGAGAAAGCAGAATGCTTTTTACTTGTTGTGTAAAAATACGTTCTGTTTTTCCAAGGTCTAAAACCTTTTTGTATTCTTTAGCAAACGTTTGGATAGAATCGCTATTTGATGCTTTCCAAACAAATTTTTTCTGAAAAAAAAGTTTTTCTTTCTTTTCTTCTATCAATGATTTTTCTTTGTTCATGAAAATCCTCCAGTGTATATAGACATATGAACTTTATCATACTGCAACACAGTTGCCCTGTCAATTCGATAATGAACCATTTCATGGTACAATTCTACATGAATTCTACATAACGAGGAGTTGGTTTTCATGAATAGACTCATCAGGAGAAAAAAATATATTCATTTGTTTGTAACACTTTCTCTGTGCATTTTATTTTGTTCACACTGTTCTCGATCCAACTGCAGAATACCCCAAGATACAGTACCCCCCTTGTATGCAATCCATGGGGAAGCACTTGACGAAACATTTTTAGAAGGTCGCTATCAAATACAAGGTTCCATACCCACCTTTGTTAATTTAGATGATTCCCAACCAGTTTCTACCATCAATGAGATTGTTCAAGCTTTTCTCTCCAAGGAAAAGTTAAAATGGGAGCAGAGCGTTTCTGAAAATTTACCAGCTGATGGCATGCCTAATAAAGCTGTCTTTTGGATTGATTTTAAACCGCACTACCTAAGCAGAGAGCACTGTAGTATACAACTATTTTTTAGTATTGATCTAGGAGGTGCTCACCCTCATGAATACTCCAAAGCACTCAATATTGATTTTCAAAAAAGAACGAAAATGAATACAAAGGATCTTTTTTTGTCCCAATCCAACTATTTGAAGACAATTTCGTCTTTAGTTCGGTCAAAGCTCCCCCAAAAGCTCCAAAAAAACAACAACACCGTAGATCCTGAATGGATACAACAAGGTACCGAGCCTATTCTTGACAACTACCAAAACATTTGCATTACTCCTCAGGGATTGCTTGTTACGTTTGATCCTTATCAAGTTGCTTCTTATGGAGATGGTATCCAGAGCATTACTCTCTCTTTTTTGGAACTAAAAAATAGTATGGCTTTCAAACCAAATCCCTCGGCTGATCCCTTCTATTCATCTACTTCCCAGATATGGGTCCCGTCTGTTTCCAGAACAATAGTACCTTCATCGTGAGTTGTAAGAACAATACTGTTCTGATCTAACAATCGATCCACTACTAGCGGTGAAGGATGCCGGTGTATACGATAATCTCCGCATGAGATCACTGCAATAGAAGGGTGTACCCATCGCAAAAACTCTTCGGTAGAAGATGTATTGCTCCCATGATGGGCAACTTTCAAAACATCGGCCCGTAACTCATTGCCTACAATTCTTATGGCAAGCTTTTCGGCTTCCGACTCCATATCGCCAGTAAAAAGAAACCGTTTTTCTCCATACGTAAAAAGTACCATCATAGACTGGTTGTTCTCATTTTCTGTAATAGAAGACGGTAAATAGGTATTCATTGGAATCAAACAAAGAGATGACGTAGCAGAAAAATGGCATTGTCTATTCCTGGATATTTGCATTGTATATGGATAGAAAAAAGCATTTCTTTTCATATATTCCGTAAATCCTTTTTTCTCCTTACTTTTTGTTGATGGTATCCACAAAGCATCTACGGTAGGGATATGTTGAAGAATCCAAGGAATCCCCCCATAATGATCCGAATGGAAATGAGAAAGAACAATGAGATGAACTCTGTTAATACCTCTCTTTTTGAGATGGGGTACAATAACATTTTTGGCTGGATAATACCCCGAGTCATTTCTAGCTGGCATTTCTCCGGCATCGATAAGGATTACCTGTTGATCAAACTCTAGTAAAACAGAGTCTCCTTCTCCCACGTGGAAAAAAGTAATCCTAGCTGTTGAAGAAGGAGTAGGAACAAACAGAAAAATCATTGCTATACAAAGAATACTTGCAATGATCCGTTTGATAGCTTTTTGAAAAAGGTGATAGTAAGCAACAAAGAATAGAAGAAATACAATACTTACAAAGAAAATATTGATTTCTTGTGATGCAACCGATACATACCGGTAAGAACCCGGAAGAGAATGCAGTGCTTTTGCTATAAACTGAAGACCCTCAAACAATCCATTCATAATGGGGTACAATAACACACTGGACAAACCAGGAATGCATAGACTAATCCATCCCCAAAGGAAAAATGGTGTAAAAAAAAGGGAGAAAATGGCATTGCTGAAAACACTTACCATCGACATCATGTGAAAAAATGCACTAGATAACAAGGAGGAAACAAAAAACAACAAACCAGCTTTTTGCATCCATGAACCAGGTATACACAATGCTGCTGTACACATGAAACTAAACCAAAAAGAAATACTCAGCACCGTATGAGGAGATAGAAGAATGAGTAAAAATCCTGCAGTCATCAAGGCATAAAAAGGATCAGACTTTCTTTTCACCAGAAAGGACAGTGAAAATAGTGTAACCATGATATAGGCTCTTACAGCGGGAATAGGAAATCCAATAAAAAAAAGGTACAAATACATAAAGAGCTGCGAAAGAGAAAATTTCCCAAAAGGAGGTATCGGAAAGCACAGTAAAAATAAAAGCAAAAGCAAGGAAATGATAGAAAAATGAAGCCCTGATATAGATAGAAGATGGGAAAGCCCAATTTCCGCATAAGATTCTCTGGGAAGATCTGTTTTTTCATTTAATACAATAGCCTTTAATAAGGGGAGCAAAGAAGAATTTCCTCGCGTAGCAGTTTCCAAATTGGTACGCATTGCAATTTTACTTTTGTGCATCCATTGCATAAAAAGATTTTCTGGAATTTGAATCTGTTCTACATCTTCGGATTCTACCCGTAGGATCCCCGCAATGTTATTCTTTTTTCGATAGAAATCCTCTGTTTCTTTTGGTTGAAGATATCGAGAGATATCTTCAACCACTCCTTCGCACTGTATGGTAGCACCAATATATAGCTGCTCTACTAGTTGGGTAGATGGTGAATATAGCTTTACTAAAAGTCTTGTATCGGATGTTTTTACAACTAGCCGTGATTGATTGGAATAATGAATGGGATGTTCAACAATCTTCCCTTCGATACATACCTCTTGGCCTGGGACCAACGTTGTTTCCATGGAGTAGGGCTTCTTTATCATGACGAATCCATAGGAAAAAAGAAACAAAAGAACAAAAAACAAACCAACTCTTCTTCGTAGAGTCAATGAAGGATGAGAAAAAAAATGAAAAAATAGATAGAGCAGTACAAGAGTAGACAATATAGGAATCGCGATAGATATGGTAGGAATAAATGCAAAAGCAATCCCCGTCAAGAGGCTTAGAAAAAAAATTGGAACCGTTCTTTTATCCGGATCCATCAATACAAATCAAGTCTTGAAAGGAAGCAAATGTTTTGGGGCCTATCCCTGACACCTGCATGATCTCTTCAATACTGACAAACAAGCCCACGGTTTCTCGATAGTCCAAAATATCTTGAGCCCGTGTCGCTCCAATATTAGGAAGCTGCATCAAATCATTCAAGGTAGCAGTGTTTATGTTGATTTTAGAAGGTGTTTGTGATGGCTGTATTTGCGGCGTGGTATTTTTTTTTGCTATATCCTGGTGTATATCCACATGTGGTGGAATTTGAATTTTTTCTCCGTTGCGAATAGTGCGAGCAGGATTGACAGATTGTAAATCGGCCTTATCGGTAAGCCCTCCGGCCATCTGTATGGCATCCATCAAACATATTTCTTTTGTAAACTCATACAAACCCGGCTGGTGCACTTCTCCGGTAATGAAGAATCGCTGCTGAATGATAACATCTGTTTCTTTCCATTTATTATTTTGCTGGATCATTTGTCTATGGGCAGCAATTTGCTCCATTTTTCCGCAGTAAAAGCCAATACAGAAAATGAGAATCAAACTCACAATATATATCCAAGAATTATTCCGTAGCCAGTTCAACCAAGCTCCTTCGTTCAGATCTCCAGCAAAATAGGGCAGTGGTCTGACCCTTGCACCATGTCGTGAATTTCAGCTTTTTTTATCTTTTTCTGTAAAGCCAAGGAGGCGAAATGATAATCAATTCTCCATCCGATGTTTCGATCTCTTGCCCGTGCAAAATGACTCCACCAAGAATACTGTATTTTTGTTGGATGCAATGACCGGAATGTATCAATAAAGCCTTCGGATAAATACCGATCAAGCCATTTCCGTTCTTCGGGTAAAAACCCAGAGATGTTTTTATTTTCTTTGGGTCTCGCCAGGTCAATTTCTTGGTGAGCCGTGTTATAGTCTCCACAAACAATCATTTTTTCATTGTTTTGTAGAAATGGACGCAAATAATCAAGCAATGCCTGATAAAAATCATATTTGTATTGCAGTCGTATATCATCTCTTTTTCCATTGGGGAAATACACATTGACAAGGTGAAAATCAGAATATTGTAAGTGCAGAACGCGCCCTTCATCATCAAACGCAGGCACTCCAAATCCATAGTGAACTTCCTGAGGAGGTACTTTCGAGTACACAGCCACTCCACTATACCCTTTTCTTTGGGCAGAGAAGAAATAGGATTGATACCCTTCCTTGTCCTTTATTTCGGGAGTTACCTGATCGCCATGTATTTTGATTTCTTGCAAACAGACAATATCAGGGTTTTCTTTGTCCATCCACTGGAAAAATCCCTTTTTTATAACCGCACGAATACCATTCACATTCCATGAAAAAATACGCATACATACCCCTGTTTTTCATAAAAAAACCGGGGAGATCGAAATCTCCCCGGTAATTTCTTTTAATCTACAATACCTCTGTAAGGTTTTCCAGATTACTCTACTGGCTCTGGTACTACCAATTGATCTTCGACACCAGTAAATACTCCCGTTACAGCATTCCTTAAATTAGGCACAGCAGCAATAATAACTAACACTAGCACCGCAATAATCAATGCATACTCTAAAATGGTCTGTCCGGATTCATCTTTAAAAAAATTCATAAAAGGCCTCCTTCGGAAATATAAAAAATTTACGTTATTTTCAATGTAGTATCAATTATGAAAATGTCAAGAGTTTTTCAATATTTCTCTCGATGTGAAAGTATCAAAAAAAATGTGGCAAAAAAGGTTGTTCAATAATCAATCGTAATGTGTCGTTTCTCTGCATTCCAGCCAACTTTTCCACCCAATGTTTCTGCAATGTAGCGCAAAGGAATCATGGTGGTTCCTTTGTAAAGAATGGGGGGAACGTCCATATATCTGGATTTGCCGTTGATGATTGCCATCATCTTACCTATCTTCATTTCAATGAGAACAGAATCGAGAAGAATTTGTACCATGGAATCTTTTTGACTCCATTCTACTGTAGCCCCCATATCTTCTGCTATGGAACGTAGAGGAACTAAGGTTCGTCCTTGTACGATTATGGGAGCAAGAGAAAATACTTTTCGCTTTGACCCCAGCATATACCTTCTAGAGCCAATTTGCAATTGGATGGTTTGGTTTTTGGGTGCTCGGACCTGTAGGGAAGAGGGTAAGAAATGAAATGAAAGATGCTTTCCCTGCATATCCTTAATCAAACCATGTGGCATCCAAAATCTAGCAGTACCTTCGGTTTCAGCGGTAAACGTAAAAATTGCAATACTGTTCATGTTTGCCATCGAAGAATACCGACCATTGCCTTTGATGTTCAATTGAATCTGATTGTCAGTCACTTTGGTATCAAGAACCGGCGTATCAAGGCCTTGATAAATAGTTCCAGGATCACATTTTTGAAAAGCAAGATTTGTATATTGAATCATTGCTTCAATCTCTTGGATATCACTCGGTAGTTTATCGCAACAAAGCGCTACTTTTACCTCATTTCCTTGCGTGTAAAAACCCAACACAATGGGTTCCATTCGAAGAAATAGTTTGCTTTCATTGGCAAACAACGAATGAATAGGGAAAAGAATACTAAGAAGCAGGAGTCCAATTGAAATCCAACTCTTTTTGCTACTCCACTTTTGTTTCGTCATGATCAACTTTCATCATTACATTGCCAGCATCTAGTAACGTTTGAAATGTACCCGCATCAAACCATTTGCCTTGCACAATGTCGTATTGCATAGTGCGCTCCTGAATATACATATTGTTCAGGCTAGTAATTTCGTATTCTCCTCGTGCAGATGGGGTAATATGTGGAATTTTATCCCATGCGGTTTGATCATACAAATAGGCACCCACCACTGCAAAATTGCTCTTGGGATGGCATGGTTTTTCTTCAATTTCTGTGATTAAATCTCCTTCAATGGTTGCCACGCCGAATCTTTCCGGATCGGGTACTTCATACAACAAGACTCGGGCCCCTTTTTCATTTTGTTTCTGTAGATAGGCCTCATGAAAATACCGGATGGGTTTTTCAAATATACAATCCCCAAGAAAAAGCATCATGGAGTCTCCTCGACAAAAATCTTTTGCCTCCTTCAGAGCATCTACAATGCCCAGTGCTGTTTCCTGCACAGCGTACACGATATGAACACCATACTCAGAACCGGAGCCAAAAACTGAAGCAAAATCCCCAATATGCTGTTGGTTTGTCACAACCATCATTTCAGTAATGCCGCACTGTTTCATATTCATAATAGGGTAATAAATCATTGGATATCTTCCTATGGGCAAAAGCGTTTTATTCGTTGCCTTTGTTAAAGGAAAAAGTCTTGTTCCTATACCGCCAGCTAATACAATGCCTTTCATAATATACCTCTCAAGTATTCATGGACTTTTATTTTGCACACCTCTATGTTAGAGTATAATGAAGATGTTTCAATACCATGAAAGAGAATAACTATGAAAACGTTTACCTTTCGATCAAATAAAAGAAAATGTAGATTGCAGCTAACCTCCAACGAAACTCTGCTTGTTTGGATTGGGAAAAAGGAAATTACCATTCCGCTCAAGGAAGTACAGTCTATCTTTTTTTCGGAAGTCCTTCGAGAAAAACATAAAATCATCCGCCTGCATATAGAAGGATCGCAAAAAGAATTTCTAGCAGTCCAAGTACACCCCTCCTATGTAACTCGACTCCATCGATGGTTGCTATCAGTACCCTCCATCTCTACCATTGTGCATACGTGTCCAAAGCAACTTCAGCCCACAAAAAAACTCCAGAAAAATCTATTTTTCAATATTCTGCTTATCCTTTTGCTTGTTGTTCTCGTCTTTCTCGTAGGGAAATTTGTGGTTTCAAAGCAGTCTAATCCTGCTCCTACAAATGAAACTAGTGAGTTATCTTCAGAATTTGATACTCTTTTCAAAGAAGGCACTCAGCTGATTGAAGAAAACCATCTAACAGCTGGAATCGACCTACTATTGGAAGCAAAAAAGATCAAATCCACACCCGAAATTGACACAATTTTAAACGATGCCTATTTCGAAAGAGGAGAATACTTCTTTCAAAACAACGACTTTGAAAAAGCAATGCGGGATTTTGAAAAGATGATCGTTCTTAATCCTAAAGCCCAAGAAATGATTGATCAAATGAAAATTACTCACTCCAATGTGCTGCCTGGGATTCAAGTAAAGGAGTTTCAGAATCAACTCCGTGAATCGTACCACCTTACTTTTCAAGATCCTACTATGGTATCCACTGGCAATTGGGTGATTGATGGCAAAATGTTTGACGATGACACACAATCGGAGTTAACATGCCGTTTGTACTTAAAAAACCCTTACGAAGTATATCGCGTTGTATTTCAAGCAGATGCAACGCAGTCGCAAAAACTCCCCCAAGATTATTCATTTGACAAACTGTCTTCGAATTATCTTAGTTTTGCCTCTACTCTTTTCCGCACAGAGAGCGACCCTGTAAAAGCTTCGGAGTGGGTTGCCAAAACGGTTCCCAAAGCAAAGTTACCCTATGTCCAATTTGACAATGTATTTGTAAACACAGGATTTAGATTATACGGCGAACAATACAAGCGAGTTCTTGAAGTTTTTATTGTATCCACATAAAACCCATGGATAATAGTATTCATGAAAAATAAATGCCTGTTACTATGCCTTTGTGGAATCCTATTTCTTCATGCACTTTTTCCTATTCCACAAGCAAAAGGGGCATTGAAGGAACAAGTTGACTATTTGGTCATTGCTTCTTCTGGACTTACAACAGTCCTACACCCTCTCATTAAACACCGGCAAAAACAAGGATTTCAAACAGCCTTCTATGAAACTGGGGAAATTTTTAATCAATACGCAGGCACAACAAAGCAAGATCAAATTCGAAACTTCCTAATTAGTAAATATGAATCATGGAACCTCCGTTACGTAGTTCTTGTAGGAGATCAAAAAAATATCCCTTATGAGACTTTTTATCCTTTTTACCCAAGAGATTCCGGTATATACAAGCACAATACTATTCAAAGCGATTTTTTCTTTGCCTCTTTGGATTCTGATTTAGACATAAACCAAAATGGTTTTACCGGAGAGTTTATTGGAGATAAAGATATTTCTTTCCATGCGGAAGTACGAGTAGGAAGAATCCCTTTTAACACCTCCCAAGAAGTTTCCACTGTAATCAACCGTATTATACGAATGGAAAACAGACCCCCTCAAAAAAAAGCACTGCTTAGCTCAACCATATTAAACTACTCCATGGAAGAAACAGATCAAATGGATTTTATTCAAGAAAGAACCGACGGAGCTTCCTTAACAGAATCTATTGTGCAAGACCTGTTAAAACCTCTCAATTATAGCTCCACTCGAATGGGAGAAAAAGGAGGACTACAGCCATCTGTATTTCCAGCTGAATATGCTCTCAAGAAAAAGAATTTTGAATTTTTGTTAGAAAAAAATGTTTTTGATATGGTTTTGTGGGAAGGACACGGATCTCATACAGAGCTTCTCTCAAAAATATGGGAAAAGGATAAGAATAGCAATCAAAAAGCTGAAAGAAAAGAATTGGTTGAAGAAACCGTTCTTGATGTTCATTCTTTCAATAACATGACGCAAGACCATGGTTTGTTTATTTCAGGTTGTTGCTCAAATTTGTATCCTAGTTCCGAGTCCAATCTGGGGAAAACGGCTTTGTTAAATGGTTTTAGCTGTTTTATTGGAGGTACTTCTGTAAACTGGTACTCGATTGATTGGAGATCCTTACAAGATGGTGGAAATCAAACACTCCTGTATCTACTTGTGCGCAATATTACTCTTCGTAATCAAAGTTTTGGAGACGCATTATACAATGCCATTGAAGAATGCAAAAACAAATATTCTGTGTTGGGTAGTTTTGATTATGCAAACTTCTATTCCTTCAATCTATATGGAGATCCTGCATCACGATTCAATACTTCCTTTGGAAGAGATTTCTCTGCGTCCCTGGATGAGTCCCACAAAATAGCAGTTCTTGGAGAAAATATTTACTTTACAGTATCGGTAGAAAGCGCTGGTTTTGCAGATTCCATTACTCTCACTCCTGGAAATTTTAACACCGATTCTTTTCGCATTTCAGTATATCCCGAAACAGTACCTACTCCTGGAGAATTCATAGTAAAGATTTCACCAAAGCCTGCAATATACCCTAGCACATATACTGTTTCCCTGCATTTAATGAGTCCTCACAAATCAGTCTTTCTTTGCCCTCGATTTACCATATTGCCATATGGAGAGAGTCAAAAAGCTTTTCTTAACTTTTCCCAATGGCACTTGCAAAAGAATACCTATTTCACGGTGGATATCCTTGGGAAAAACCTTCTCAACGCTGATTCTGCAATCCTTGAATTGCTGTACGATCCAACTTTTTTGGAAATGCAATCCAATCAAGTCCATTATGGATCATTTTTCTCCCAAGATGGTGTCATTCCCAAAATTCGAAAATCTCAACAAGACAATATTCTTTCCTTAACTGTTTCTCGAGAGCGAAAGCGAAGCGGAATGAATGGCAATGGAATTCTTGCTTCCATTACATTTAAAACCCTGAAGAATGGATTTTCAACTTTAGATTTAAAAAAAGCTATATATATGAACCCCAACCAAAATGCCCATGTTCTTGAAACCAATAGCAGCAGAATCACAGTTTCAGATTTGGGTCTTTATATCCGACCAGACATTCCATTGTATGAAAAAGTCCCCAAAAGATCTTACTTTAGCGAAGGTAGTACCAATGGAAACAAGATATGGTTTATTGAAGATGGCGAAGAAATACTCTTGGATAAAACTGGCAAAAGTAGTTTTATCAGTCATTTTTCTTCCAGCCGACGCAATAACAATCTTGCGTGGCTTGTGCAGAAGGATAATCAGTTTGCGCAAGTTCGTAGCTTCATTACATTCACAAATGTTACCGAGGTAAACCTATGGATTGGTAATTATTGGGCATTTATCAATGAGAATTCCATATCTCTTGAGAGCCCTCCCATCATCTACAACAATCGTACAATGGTACCGCTTCGGTTTTTAGCAGATGCTCTGGCAGTCCAGATAGAATGGGAACCAAAAACACGGAAAATCACGTTATATCAAAGTGAAAAAAAGGTTGTTCTACATATTGGACAAAAAGAAGCCATTGTCGAACAAGCTGGTATTTCTACTACGATGCAGCTAGATGCCCCCCCTATGATTGTAAATTCTCGCACATTGGTTCCGTTGCGTTTCATTTCAGAAGTGTTTCGAACATCCGTAGAGTGGAATCCAGAATTTAAGCATATATCTGTCTCCTATACAACTTTACAGAAAAGAGGATGAAATGTTTCTTTTAATTATTGTTTTAAACAACCGCGGAAGTGTAAATGCAGTTTTATCAAAGTTTCTAGAAATTGATGTACGAGGAGCTACCGTGATCAACTCTCACGGAATGGGGCAGTTGTTAAGCGATGATATGCCCATGTTTTATCCTCTTAGACGTTTTATTTCAGGGGCAGATCACACACAAGAAAACCATATGATCATGTCTGTAATACGAACAGAAGAAACCCTTAACATGGCAATCAAGGAAATACAAAACGAATTGAATCTAAATCAAGAAGGTTCTGGTATCATGTTTGTTCTTCCCGTCTTGCAGATCCACGGCTTAGCAAATCCGTTGAAAAAAGAAGAGGTATCGTAATGAAGCACTACGGTATCAGCAAATTGTTATGTGAAAAAGAGATCATATGGATTTGATTACGTCAAATCTACTATTAAACATTGGCCTTATTACTGTTGTTTCATTGCTTGGAGCTGTTATTTTAAAAAAATATAGTTTCCCTGCAGTTCTTGTCTATATCGTCATCGGAATGCTTATCAGCCCATCTGTTCTTAATTTGATCAATCCTACCCTGTTATCGTATGGTCCGACTATCACGCAAATCACGCTTTCGGTGATCGCCTTTTCTATCGGAGAAACATTTTTAATAAAAAACCTTAAATACGTAGGAAAGCCAGGGGTCGTTCTTTCAATTTTACAAGCTGTTTTTACTACAGGTATCGTAGCAGGAGGACTTCTTCTTTTAAATACATGGCTCAAGCTCTCTATTCCCTCTATTCTTCTTCTTGGCACTATTGCAGCAGCAACAGCCCCAGCAAGCACCTTTATGGTTATCCGCGAATACAGAGCCAAAGGCCCTTTCACAAATTTCTTGTTAGCAGCTGTTTCTATCGACGATGCAGTTGGTATTCTTTTATTCGACATCATGATTGTTGTTAGTAAGCTTATGCTTGGGAAAAGCATGGTAAACGTAGGCTTTTCTATCCTTGTTCCGGTTATTGACATTGTTCTTTCGTTAGGTTTGGGTATTATTTTAGGACTTCTCCTAGCATATACTACCCAGAGAATTCGGGGAAACTCTTCTTACCTTATTTTTTCACTAGGGATGATTCTTTTTGCTACTGGGCTTTGTTCTTCTTTTCACTTGTCCCCTCTTCTATGTTGTATGGCTTTAGGTGGTGCATTCTCAAACTTTTCAAACAAGTCAACAGAAATATTTTCTGTTGTTGAAAATTTTTCACCACCACTTATGCTTCTATTTTTCATTGTGTCTGGAGCAAATCTTGATGTTACCATCCTTCCTTCCGTTGGATGGATTGGCCTTGCTACAATCGTTTTTCGGACCATTGGGAAGTTGTGGGGGACAGAACTTGCTGGCAAAATTGCAGGATTGCCACCAAAGGTTAGTAAATACCTTGGTTATGCCATGTTACCACAAGCAGGAGTAGCAATCGGTTTTGCCTTATCTGTAAAAACAACATTTCCAGAATTTGAATTCATTACAACCATTGTTGTAGCAAATGTTGTGTATAGTCAAATTGTCGGGCCTCTCCTTGCCAAGTATGCATTGTTCCAAACCGGAGAAGCCTCATTGGAAAACTAAAAGCACTCCTATGGAACTGATTTCCTCCAATATCCTATTAAACATTGGTGTAATTGGAAGCATTGCATTAGCAGGATCAATGCTCTTAAAAAAGTTTAATTACCCGGCTGTTTTAGTGTATATTGTGATAGGGATGCTTGTTAGTCCTTCCCTATTGAATATCATTAGCCCTACGCTTATGTCCTATGACTTCCTGATTGCACAAATTGGCCTTTCTTTCATTGCTTTTTCTATTGGCGAAACATTCTCAGTAAAAAATCTAAAACTAGTCGGTAAGCCAGGAGCTGTTCTTTCTATCCTGCAATCTGTGTTTACAGCCGTTATTGTTGCGATCGGACTGCTTCTTCTCAATTCCTGGTTTCGTTTGCCTATCCCGGCCATTCTTATACTAGGCACTATTGCAGCTGCTACTGGCCCAGCTAGTACTTTTATGGTCATTCGCGAATACAAAGCGAAAGGACCTTTCACAAATTTCTTGCTAGCAGCTGTTTCAATAGATGATGTAGTAGGCATCATTTTGTTCAACACCATGATCGTAGTTAGCGGATTGATGTTGGGAGGCACTACGGTTAGCATTGGCTTCTCCATCCTTTTCCCCCTAGTTGACATTGTTTTATCGGTTGGCTTGGGCCTTGTTTTAGGCTTTCTTTTGGCATATGCTTGCCAACGCATTCATGGAAAGTCCAACTATCTCTTGTTCACATTGGTTATGCTCTTATTTGCTACGGGCCTGTGCGTAACTTTCAACTTATCCTACCTTTTATGCTGTATGGCACTAGGTGGAGCAATGTCAAATTTCTCCCAAAACTCCTCGGAGGTGTTTTCTGCCATAGAAAGCTTTTCTCCTCCCATTATGCTTATGTTTTTTATTGTTTCAGGGGCAAATCTTGATATTACCACTCTTCCATCGGTTGGATGGATCGGTCTTGCTACCATTATTCTTCGTTCCGTTGGAAAAATATGGAGTCCTCAATGGGCAGGAAAAATTGCCAGAGTTCCCCCCAAAATTAGCAAATACCTAGGCTATGCCATGTTACCCCAAGCTGGAGTACCCATAGGATTTGCTTTAACTGTCAAGAGTATTTTTCCAGAATTTGACTTTATTCTTACAATTGTTGTAGCAAATGTTATTTATAGCCAGATTGTTGGACCCCTACTTGCAAAATATGCATTGTTTAAAACGGGGGAAGCAACTTTAGAAAAAGCATAAACCTTTTATAAATGACCAAGGAGGCACTATGAACAATCAAGTTGGTTTTATCGGATACGGAAACTTAGGGAAGGCCATGATTCAAAGATTATCTGAAAAGAATACTCCTCTTTTGCTATGGAATCGGACAATGGATGCATTACGGGGTAGTCACTTACCTGTAGCAAAAACCTTACCCTCCCTAGGCAAAGAATGCTCACATATTTTTATCAATGTTTACGATAGCAAGGCCGTTCGAGAAATTCTTATTGAATTGCTCCCGAGTTGTAAACAGGATCGCATTATTATTGACACAACAACAAATCACTACAGAGAAGTACTTGATTTTCATTCCATGTGTAAAGAAAGAAAAGTTGCGTATATTGAAGCCCCTGTACTAGGTAGCGTTATTCCTGCTTCCAAAGGTATGCTAACTACTTTAGTAAGTGGGAATGAGTATTCATATGAAACAATTCGACCCCTTCTTTCCATTCTTTCTAGGCATATTTATTATCTTGCTGAACCAGGCCTTGCTTCAAAAATGAAGGTTGTTAACAATTTATGCTTAGGGTCTTTCATGGCTACTTTATCCGAATCTGTTCATTTGGGCGAGACCATTGGTATACCCAAGGCAAAAGTCCTTGAAATACGGGTCTGTCAAATTAAGTGTGTAAACAACATTTAACGTATGTTCAACCTCCCTTC